>NZ_JBHMBS010000038.1:0-70733 GCF_042428775.1 Streptosporangium vulgare
ACATCCCGCCCCGACACCACCACATCCCACAAACCCTCCGGAGACACCACCCCACCCGGAAAACGACACGCCATCCCCACGATCACCACCGGATCGGTGGAGGGCGCCGCGACGGCCGGGGCCGGGGTCGTGGGGGCGGCCGGTGCCGAGCCCAGGTGGGCGGTGAGGGCCGAGGGGGTGGGGTGGTCGAAGACGGCGGTGCCCGGCACCGGCCGTCCGGTGGCTGCGGCGAGCCGGTCGCACAGCTCGACCGACATGGCGGAGTCGAAGCCGAGGTCCTTGAAGGTCCGGTCCATCTCCACGGCGTCGGCCGTGTAGTGGCCCATGATCGCGGCCACCTGCGCGCGCACCACGCCCGTGAGGTCCCGTCCGGCCGACGGTGTTTCCTCCCGTACCGGCTCGGAGGAAGTGTCGTGGGCGGCCGGTAGAGACAAGGTGGCGGCGCGGGACGGTGCCGGTCCGGTCCGCGTGTCCAGCCAGTAGGGGCGCCGCTCGAACGGATACGTCGGCAGGTCCACCGGCCGCCCGCCAGGGAAGATCGTTTCCCAGTCGACGGAGGCGCCCGCGACCTGTGCCTCGGCGAGTGAGGTCAGGAAGCGGTCCATGCCGCCCTCGTCGCGGCGGAGGGTGCCGACGACCGCGCTCCCGGCCCCGAGGGTGTCCCGGACGGCCCCGGTGAGCAGCGGGTGCGGGCTCACCTCGACGAAGAGGTCGTGGCCCGCGGCCTCCAGGGCGCGGACCGTCTCCTCGAAGCGGACCTGTCGCCGCAGGTTGCGGTACCAGTAGGAGGCGTCCAGCCGGTGGGTGTCCAGCGGCCCGGCCGTGACGGTGGAGTAGAACGCGACGCGCGACCCTCCCGGCCGGAGGTAGGACAGCTCGCCGAGCAGCCGCTCGCGCACCGCGTCGACGTGTTCGCAGTGCGAGGCGTAGTCGACCGCGACCCGGCGGGCTCTGACGCCGTCCGCCTCGCAGGCGGCCCGCAGCTCGCCGAGCGCGTCCAGGTCTCCGGAGACCACGACCGAGGCCGGGCCGTTCACCGCGGCGACCGCGAGCCGCCCGGACGCGCGGGCCAGCCGTGCCCGGACCTCGTCGGCGGGCAGGGCCACCGACAGCATGCCTCCGCGCCCGGCGATCGCGGACATCGCCCGGCCGCGCAGTGCGACCAGGCGCGCGGCGTCGTCCAGCGACAGCGCGCCCGCCACGTACGCGGCGGCGACCTCGCCCTGGCTGTGGCCCACGACGGCGGCGGGCCGTACCCCGTGGGAGCGCCAGAGGGCGGCCAGCGAGACCATCTGGGCGAACAGCGCGGGCTGGACGACGTCGTCGCCCGTCAGGGGCTCGCCGTCGGCCAGCCGGTCGATGAGGGAGAAGCCCAGGTGGGGCGCGAACGCCCGGGAGCAGTCGGCGAGCCGGTCCCGGAAAACCGGGGCGGTCTCCATGAGCCGGGCCGCCATCCCGGTCCACTGCGAGCCCTGGCCGGGGAAGACGAACGCGACCCGTCCGGCACCCGCCGTACCGGCCCGCCGGACGAGGCCGGGCGCGGGTTCGCCGCGCCTCAGCCCGGCCAGGGCGCGCAGCAGTGTCTCGCGGTCCGGCGCGACGACCGCCGCACGGCGCTCGAAGGCGGTCCTGGTGGTGGCGAGCGAATGTCCGAGGTCGGCGAGGTCGAGTCCCGGGTCGCGCTCCAGCCGGTCCAGCAGCAGGCCCGCCTGCGCCCGGAGCGCTTCTTCGCCGCGGGCCGAGACCGGCCAGACGCCGGGACGGTCCCCGCGTACCGCGGGCTCCGCGCCGGTGGGGCTCACGGAGGACCCGGCGGTGTCCGAAAGAGCGGTGTCCGAAAGAGCGGTGTCCGAAAGAGCGGTGTCCGAAAGAGCGGTGTCCGAAAGAGCGGCGGAGCGTGAGGAGGTGCCGGAGTCCGGGGAGTCCACGGGGTCCGTGTCCGTGGAAGCCACGGAGCCCGCAGAGCCCGGGAAGACGGTGGAGCCCGCCGAGACGGTGGAGGCCGGGGAGGGCGCGGGCCGTGCGGAGACCAGGCGCGGGGCCTCGGCGAGGATGACGTGGCAGTTGGTGCCGCCCATGCCGAAGGAGCTCACGCCGGCCACCCGCGGGCGGTCCGGGGCGGGCCACGGGCCGGTCTCGGTCTGCACCCGCAGGCGCAGCTCCTCCAGCGGGATGTCCGGGTTGGGCGTCTCGAAGTGCAGGCTCGGCACCAGCTCGCCGTGGGCGACGCACAGCGCCGCCTTCACCAGCCCGGCGATGCCGCCCGCGCCTTCCAGGTGACCGATGTTCGTCTTCACCGAGCCGACCCGCAGCAGCGTCCCCGCCGTCCCCGCCGTCCCCGCCGTCCCCGCCGTCTCCGGCGGTCCCGATGTTTCCGGCGTTCCCGGTGCCCCGGGCACCCCCGGTCCCGCCGCGAAGGCCGCGCCGAGGGCCCGTGCCTCGACCGGGTCGCCGACCGGGGTGCCGCTGCCGTGCAGCTCGACGTACTGGACCTCCTCGGGGCGCACCCCGGCGCGGGCGTGGGCGCGCCGGACGACCTCTTCCTGGGCCGCCGCCTCGGGAGTGGTGAGCGTACGGCCGCCGCCGTCGTTGCCGGTCGCGGTGGCGCGGATGACGCAGTGGATCCGGTCGCCGTCCGCGAGGGCCGCGGCCAGAGGTTTGAGCACGAGGACGGCACCGCCCTCGCCGCGCACGTACCCGTCGGCGCGGGCGTCGAAGGTCGCGCACCGGCCCCGGGGCGACAGCCCGCCGAAGGCAGCGGAGACCTCGGCGCTGTCGGGGCCGGCCATCAGGTTGACGCCCCCGGCCAGGGCGAGGACGGACTCGCCGGCCAGCAGGCTCTCGCAGGCCAGGTGCACGGCCACCAGCGAGGACGACTGCGCCGTGTCGACGGTGAGGCTCGGACCGCGCAGGCCGAGCGTGTAGGAGAGGCGGTTGGCGATGACACCGCGATGCAGCCCGGTCATGGCGTGGGGCGTGAGCGCGGACGCGTCCCGCCCGCCCGCGAGGGCCGCGTAGTCGTCCCAGATCGCGCCCGCGAAGACTCCCGTGCGGCTGCCGCGCAGGCTCGCCGGCACGATCCTGGCCTCCTCCAGCGCCTCCCAGCCGAGCTCCAGCATCAGCCGCTGCCGAGGGTCCATGAAGGCCGCCTCCCTCGGCGAGACGCCGAAGAAGGCCGGGTCGAAGTGGTCGATCCGCTCGATGAACCCGCCGCGCCGGTCGGCCTGACCGGGGCGGCCGTCGGGCGGCCCGGTGACGGCGTCCACGCCGTCCTTCAGGAGGGTCCAGAACTCCGCGGGACTCCCGGCCATGGGGAACCGGCAGGAAAGTCCGATGATCGCGATGGCGTCGTGACCGCTCCGCGCACCGGGCTCGCTCATTCGTACACCTCACCCCCGTGAGAACACCCGCCCCCGTGGCGGGTCAGGCCCCGCCGTCCCGCGTGAACGTGCCGTCATGCCACGTCAGCGGCGTAAATCACCAAGGTCCCCTTTAGTGAAAGATGATCTACAACACGCATAGTACGTCGCCGGATGAGCGATTAAGTGTCTGTCCTGTTACTTGTTATGGGGCGCCATGACTCGCCACTCGATGTGGTGATCGCGAGGAGCCTGACCCCGCGCTCCTCCTCCGATGTGGCCGATGGTCAGCGCGGGTCCCGGAGTTGACTGGAAGGTTGACAGGGAGGTGGGGAGGCTCTGGTTTCGCGCCGAGCGAACGCGCATGTATTGACATACCGAATTACCCAGAAGTCCATGTCGAGCCATTTAAGCTGCCATCTGTCACCATAAAAGGTCAATCTAGTCAAGGATGGCGAAAGGAGTAAAAAATGCCATCGCGGCCATGAAAAGCGGACAACCAACCTGCCAGGGTGAAGCACGGGACACCACCCGCACCCGATCACGGGCAGTCGGAGCGCGGGCCGTTGGTGCACCGTGGTTCTGGCCTCCGAGGAGGGTGAGTGCAGGAATCGGCGCTAGATAGTTGATCTTCGTTTCGGTTCGGTGACGAGCGGTGTTCGGCCTGGTCGAGGGCCCTGCGTTCCTGGGTCATGCCTTTCGAATTCCTCTCCGATGAGCAGGTGGCTCGCTACGGCCGCTTCCCCGCAGAGCCGTCGATGGCCGAGCTGGAGCAGGCGGCGCGGGTGTGGGCCTCCGGCGGGCGCTGTTCGATCGGGCGCGGGCGCACATGCTGAAGGAGCGGATCCTGCTACCGGGCATCACCGTGCTGCCCCGGTTGGTCGGCGAGGTCCGCAAGGCGGAGAACGACCGGCTGCACGCGCTGTTGTCGGGGCGGTTGTCGGCTGAGATGGATGGAAGTGCTGATGGGCACACCGGAAGCCACCGCCGAGCAGCTGACGCCGGGCAACCAGGCGATGGAGGAGACGGTGCTCTCCGGCCGGGTGAGCAGGCCGCGGACGTGCCGGACCTGCTCGGAACCCATCACGAGGCCGAACGCCGATCGCAGGGCGAGGCGAGTTCCTGCTAAATACCCCACTCAGGCGGTGGCGAAGGAAATCCACACATCCGGGGGAACATCAGGCCGGTTCGGGACTGGCCGGCGTTCCTCCGTCCACGCGTCACCGGCGATCTCGGTGGCGACACGCCGCCAGAACGCAACGGCCGCCGTATTCGAGTCCTGGAAGACGACCTTCCAGGGCCGGGGTGCTGGGAGATCACCTCTCGCGCGACTTCGATGCCGACAGGAGTCTGAGTGGCGGCTCACCGGAGCTATAGGAGTTCCATGCCTTCATGGTCATAGTTGCGGGCGCATGGCCGTGGTTAAAGTGCCGTCATGCGTGTCGGCCCTCCTGACCCCGGCGGTGACATGGCTCTCCGGCAAGTCCTGCACATTCCCCACCTCGGCCATGGCCCGGGGACTCATGAATTCCGGATGACCGTCGACGAAAAGAGAGACCGCCCGGCGAGTTTTTCGTCATAGGCGAGTCAGGCTCTCAGCGGCGTCACGCACACACCCGGATAGGGCGCACCTCGATGACGAGTTCGGTGTGGAAGCCGGTCGGCGGCTCGAAGCCGCACATCTCGCGATGACGCGGGGACACGTCCTGCCCGAGTGACGGCGGGGCGGCCGCCGCTCCGGCCCGCACGGCCGGTCGGCCGGGATCGGACGGTGCAAGCGGAAGGGCTCGCAGGGCCCTGCCGGAATCGCATGAGGCATTCGGGGGGATCGGGATGATGGGGTACGCGCTGTCCGAGGTGGAAGGCCGCGCCCGCGAACTGGCCACCCTCGACCGTTTCCTGACCTCGCTGCCCGGCGGCGCCGCGGCCCTCGTCTTGGCCGGCGACGCGGGCATCGGCAAGACCACGGTGTGGAACCATGGCGTCACCCGCGCCGGTACCCTCGGTCACCGCGTCCTGTCCTGCCGGCCCGCCGAGGCCGAGACCACACTGACGCTCAGCGCGCTGGCCGACCTGCTTCATGGCGTGCTTGAGGACGCGGGCGACATGCTTCCGCCACTCCAGGCCCAGGCTCTGGAGGTGGCGCTCCTCCATCGGACGGAGGCCGAGGGGCCGCCGCTGGCCGCGCGTGCCCTCGGCGCCGCCGCGCTGTCGGCGGTGCGGGCCCTGGCCCGGAAGGGTCCCGTGCTGCTGGCGATCGACGACGTGCAGTGGCTGGACGAGGCCAGCGCACAGACGATCGCCTACGTGGCGCGCCGCCTGACGGAGGAGCCCGTGGGCCTGCTCGTGGCGATGCGGGCCAGGCCGCCGGCCGCCGCGCCCCTGGGGCTGGCTCAGGCGCTGCCCGCCTCCCGCGTCGGCATAATGTGGCTGGGATCCCTCGGCCTGGGCACGCTGCGCCGGATGCTGCTGCGGCACACCGGTGAGGAGTGGAGCATGCCGGCGCTTCGCTGCCTCCACCAGGCCTCGGGAGGCAACCCGCTGTACGCCCTGGAGATCGTACGGTCCCTTCACCGCACCGGCGCCCGCCCCGGGCCCGGTGAACCGCTTCCCGTTCCCGAATCGGTGGCGAAGCTGATGGGTGAGCGGATACGTGCGCTGGGCGAACCCGTCGTCGACGTGCTGCTGCATGTCGCCCTGCTGGCGCACCCGACGGTCGTGACGGTGCGGGCGGCGATGGGGGTGCCGCAAGGGCGGCTGTCCTCCCTGACGGTGGCGGAGGAGTCCGGCGTGATCGAGGTCCGGCAGGGCCGGATCGGTTTCACCCACCCGCTGCTGGCCTCCGCCGTCCGCGCGGTGACCTCGTCCGAGCGTCACCGGCGGGTGCGACGGCGGCTGGCCGAGGTGGTCTCCGATGTCGAACAGCAGGGCCGGCACCTGGCGCTGTGCGAAGACGGGCCGGACGAGAAGGTCGCGGCACTGCTGGAACAGGGGGCCGCCGGCGCCTGGCACCGGGGAAGTCCGGCGGCCGCCGCGGAACTGTGGAACCTGGCGGCGGCCCGTACCCCGCCGGCCGATGTGGACGGTGCCCATCGGCGGACGGTCGCCGAGGCGCGGTGCCTGCTCGCCGCCGGCGACGCCGCCCGTGCCCGTCGCGTGCTGGAGGCGGTCGTGGCGGCCCGGCCGCCGGACCCACTGCGGTCCCGGGCGCTGCTACGACTCGCCGAGGTCGTCTTCTACGAGGGCGGCACGGTCGAGGCGGGCCGGCTGTGCCGGCGCGCGCTGGTCGGCGCGACCGGCCACCCGGACCTGCAGGCGGAGCTGCACCTACGCCGGGCCTGGTTCAGCACCCACGACGCGGCCGAGCAACTGGCCGCCGCTGAGGCCGCCGTCGAGGTGCTTCAGCGGCCGGGGGCGTGTCCGGAGCCCGTGTTGCTGTCGTGCGCCTTGTCCGTACGAGCGATGTATCGGCTCACCAACGGCCTGGGCATCGCCCATCGCGATCTCGAGCGCGCCGCCCGCCTGCTGCCGGCGCAGCCGTCGCGGCACTGGGCCGAGGCGTGGAGCCGGCAGAGCCTGGGGGCCTGGGCCAAATGCGTGGACCCGTCTGAGGCGCGTAAGCGCTTCGCGGTCGAGCTCAGCCTGGCCACCGAGTCCGGTGACGAACCCGCGGTCGGGCACGCGCTGATGCACCTCGCAGAGATCGACTGCTGGCTGGGGGACTGGCCGCGGGCCCGTCAGGAGGCGCAGCGGTCCATCGAGGTGATCGAACTGACCGGCCAACGGCGCTGGCTCGGCTTCGGCCGGTACGCCCTGGCCCTGGTCGACGCGCATCTCGGTCGCGTCGGCGAGGCCGAGGCCGCCGCCCGGAACGCGTTGGAGCAGGCCGGGGAGTCCGGCGACCCGTACGTGGCCGCCCTGCTGCGGCAGGTCCTCGGCTTCGCCGCGCTGTCCGCGGCGGATCTCGAGCGGGCCGACCACCACCTGAGCCAGGCGGACGAACTGGTCGGCGCCATGAAGATCAAGGAACCGGCGCGCTACATGTTCCACGGCGACCAGATCGAGGTCGCGGCCGCCACCGGCCGGACGGCGCGGGTGCGCAAGCTGCTCGCGCGGCTGCGGAACCGGGCCGAGGTCGCGCCGCGTCCCTGGCTGCTGGCGATCCTGCCCCGTAGCGAGGCGGTCGTCGCCGCGGCCGAGGGCGACCTGGACCGGGCGGCCCGCGCCGCGCAGCGGGCCTTGGACGCATGCGCCGCCCTGCCGATGCCCTTCGAACGCGGGCGCGCCCTGCTGGTGTATGGCAAGGTCCTGCGGGCGAGCAAGCAGAAGATCCCGGCCAGGGACGTGCTGACCCAGGCCGAGCAGACCTTCGACGAACTGGGTGCGCCGCTGTGGTCCGCGCAGGCGGCGGCCGAACTGCGCAGGTGCGGGCAGCGCCGGGTGCCCGATCGCCAGCTGACGCCCACCGAGCAGGAGATCCACCGGCTGGTCGCGTCCGGCCTGACCAACCGTGAGGTGGCCGGCCGGATGTTCATCAGCGCCAAGACCGTCGAGGCCAACCTCACCCGCATCTACCGCAAGCTCGGCGTGCGCAACCGCAGCGAGCTGGCGGGGCTCGGCATACGACCCGAGGCCGCCGCCGACCGCCCCCGCACCGGCTGAGCCGATGCTCCCCCAGCAGACCGGGGGCGGTGGGCGGACGTTCACGCGGTCGTGGCCGGGGTCTCCTCCGTTTGGGAAACTCCGGCCACGACCTCCCCCGGGCCCGGACAAGTGCTCCGGCACAGGGGATCGGGAGACCTGGGGCTAGCCGAACTGCACCTTCACGCCGAACTGGTTCTCCGCCCGCTCGATCGGGCTGAAGAACACGTCGAGGCTGACCGGGTCATACCCGTGATGAACGCCTAACGCCTGGTTGAGCACGTACCAGGGGCCTCCGCTGTCGCCCGGCAGGCTGGCCGCCCCCGAGACGCGCACCATGTTCGAAGCGGTCTTCGTGCAGCCCCCGCAGCCGCCCCACGGGAAGTTGATGCTCACGCTCGGATTGTTGATCACGCCGCAGGTGGTTCCGCTGGTCCGCCCGAAGTGGCAGACGTAGGCCCCCGACATGTAACCGGAACTGCCGATGCGGGACGTCACGGTGCGTCGTGTGCTGAAGGTGTCCCAGAACTCGGGGACGTCGTCGTGGCCCGTGGTGGTGTGCCACTCCACCTCTCCGTTGGCGCCGATGTGCTCACTGACGAACGGCGCGGAGAAGGTCGAGACGACCCCGCCGGCGGAGTTGTTCTGATCCATCTGGTTGATGCCCTCGCAGTGCGCGGCGGTGAGCACGCCCTCGGCCTGGTCGCTGGTACGCCGGACGACGAAGGCCGAGGTGCACGCGTAGGCGCCACCGCTGCGGAGGATCGACCCTCCGTACCCGGTGCTGGGAACGGCCAGCCTGGTCCCGGAAGCGAGTTCCTTGATGGAGAAGTCGGAATCCCGCAGGGCGAGTCGGCCTCCGGCCACGCGGGCGGTCAGCTTGTCGCGCAGTGTCCGCCCACGCAGATCCGGCTGTTCTCGCTGAAGTGCGAGTGTGAGTCCGATGCGCTGCGTCACCAGGTCGAAGTCCGAGCGGATTTGCGTGAAGCCCAGGTCTTTGGCCGCCGCGTGCAGCGCGTTCTGCCGGGCGACCATCTCGTCGAACGAGTACTTCATCCCGCCGGTCAACTCGACCTCGGGAATGACGCCCGCCTGCACCGACTCCGGAACCCTGCCCTTGAAGTAGAGGGTGGCCGGCCTGCTCGCGGTGAAGTCGAGCCGACCTCCGGCGTACGACTGCGCCCGGACGTCCTCGGGCAGCGACTCCACGAGTTTCGTGACCCTCTGCTGGATGGCCAGCCGCCGCTTGGCCTCGGAGACCGAGACCTTCGCCAGGCCCGCGACGGCCGTGGAATCCCGCTCCAGAGCCTCCTCGGGGGTGATGAGGGCGCCGTCATCAGGTGGGGAGGTCTCCGCGGCCACGTCAGGGGTGACACTGACGGGGGGCGGGTCGGCGTGCGCGGGCAGTGCCGGCAGAGCCAGCAGGCTCCCGATGACCAGGAGACCAGCCGCGGCCGTGCGCGGCGTGGCGCGCCGGGAACCGCTTGTGGCCCGCCCGGTTCTCACGCCTGATGCGAGTCGCATCCGTCGTCCTCCAGTTGCTCGATCGGCGCGCCCGGCCCGCTGCCGGGGCGCTTCCAGGAGCAACGATGATGTTGGTCCCACCCCCGAGTAATCAGGGAAATCCCTATCGAATGCGGCATATCGGGCAGGGATTCGCTGAAGCGCGGGTACGGCCGGCTGAGCTCGTCGAGCGGGCCGGGGTGGACGAACCGGTGCTACTACGCCGACGCGGCCCTGAGCGCAACGCTGCGGCCCTGCTGCCCGTCGCGGCGAGAGGTCTGGAATGCTCACCTGGCCGCGCAAGAAACCGAGCAGCGCCACATCCTCACCGCGGTCGACCTCCTCGTGCGGACCGGAGGTGTCGCCAAGGGGTTCCGTCCGGCCGACGGGGTGCTGCTGTTTGAGGACCCGGCCACCATCTCGAAGATTCCCGCGCTGGAGCGGCCCGCGTTCGCGAAGGTCGCCGCCGCGGCGCACCCGGGTGATGTGCCGACGGTCTCGGAGCTGTTCCGGCGATGCCGCGACCTCGTCGACATCCACAACGTCCGCAACTGGTACGCCGCGCGCGGCATCGCCCTGCGCGTCCTGTCCGGGCCCCTGTCGAATTTCCACGACCTCGCCGCGAACAGACGCCACCACCGCGCTGATCATCAACGTGCTCACCGCCGTCGGCCAGTTCCAGCGCGACCTGCAGAACGAACTCACCGCCGAGGGGGTCGCCGCGACCGAGGCCGAGGGGCGCTACCGCGGCCGGCCTCCCGCGCTGGACGGCGCCCGGCGCGAGGATGTGCGGACGGCGTTCCACGAGGAGGCAACCTCCCATCGCGGCCCTCGCACCCACGGGGGAGCCGGGCCGCCGTGCGCACCGCGCTGGCCGGCCTCCTGCCCGACCAGCCGACCTGACCGGGCTCGTCACCGAACCGGCACCGGGCTCAGTCCGCTACCGCTAACTCCTGTACCAATCCTCCTCACCGGCCTGTTGGCCAGGACGCGGTCACGGTGGGCGCCGGTCAGGCTCGGGCTGGCGTGTGGGCGGGTTCGAAGAGTTCGATGAGGTTGCCGGCGGGGTCGGTGAGCAGAGTCTGACGTCCGCCGGGGCCGGCGACCACCTCGCCGCGAAAGGACAGGCCGGCGTTACGGAGCCGGTCGATCTCGGCGTCAAGGTCGTCGACGATGAGGTGGATGCGGTTGCGTCCGGAGGGGGTGCCTGGGGGTGTGGCGCGGGCGCCGGAGCTGGCAGGTCCGGACAGCAGCAGCCGCAGCGGTCCGCGTACCACGTCGGCGAAGGCCGGCGTGGCGTCCAGGCGCAAGGTGAAGCCAAGGTGGGTGGTGTAGAAGCCGACGGCCGCGGTCACGTCGTCGACGAGGTAGCGGACGGCGGCGAGCGAGTCAGGTGTGGTCATGGCTGGGCCTCTCTCGGTGTGAGGACAGGTAGCAGGTAGCGGACACGGGTGTCGATCTCCGCCACGGTGCGAGCGAAGGCGGTATATCCGGCTTGCTCGGCGGCTGGGTCGGGGATGCTCCAGTGGATGCGCCGGGAGTGGTCGCCGAAGTCGGGGCAGAGCTCACGGACCTTGTCGCACAGGCTGATGACGTGGTCGAAGTGACGCCCGGTCAGGGTCTCCAGGTGCCGGGGGCGCTGCTCCTCGAGGTCGATGCCGTAGCCCTCGCGCAGGGCCCGGACGGCGTCGGGGTGCAGCCGTGGCCGGGGGTGGCTGCCCGCGCTGGCGACCTCGAGGTGGCCGCCGCCACGGTGGCGCAGCAGGGCTTCGGCGATCGGTGAGCGGGCGCTGTTGCCGGTGCAGGTGAACAGGACGGCGGGCGGGCGGGCGGGCGCCGGGGGTGGCTGGGGTGGTGCCGGGGTGAGGCGGAGCGCGGGGTGCAGCGCGAGGCCGGTGGCGGCCAGGGCGTGGGCGCAGCGGTCCAGGTCCAGGTGGTAGTAGCTGTCGCGGGCGTCGGCGCTGCTGCGCCGGCTGCTGACCAGGCCGCCGTCGCGCAGCAACCGCAGATGGTAGGAGACCAGGTTCTGCGGGTGATCCACCAGAACCACCAGTTCACGGACCCGGTAGTCGCTCGCCGCCAGCTCGGTCAGCAGCCGCCACCGCAGCGGATGACAGGCCAGCCGTACGAAGGCCGGGACGGGTTGAGCCGGTGTCATCACCTTGTGATAATACATCAAATACATTTGATGCATATGGCTTGGCGGGTGTGCTCGGCCTGCTTGCGGGCTGTCGCCTGGGCCCTGGTGTGGGGCCCTCCCACCGGGTGATCCGCATGACCAAGGGGAAAGAGCGACGGTGGCAGACGAACAGGCCGTCGGCGATCCGGCCGACGAACCCGAAGGAGGCAATGCCTCCTGGTCCACGGTGCGGGAGGTGGCCCTGCTGTTCCTCAAGCTCGGTACCATCGCCTTCGGCGGCCCGGCCGCGCACACCGCGATGATGCGTGACGAGCTGGTACGCCGCCGCGGCTGGGTCAGCGACGAGCGGTTCGTCGACCTGATGGGCGCGACCAACCTCATTCCCGGCCCCAACTCCACCGAGCTGGCCATTCATCTGGGCTTCGACCGCGCCCGCCGACGCGGCCTGCTGGCCGCCGGTCTCTGCTTCATCCTCCCGGCCGCACTGATCGTCGCAGCTCTGGCCTGGGCCTATGTCACCTACGGGACGACACCCGCCGTCGCGGGCCTCCTGTATGGCATCGTCCCGGCGGTGATCGCGATCATCGCCCACGCCTTGCTCGGCCTTCTCGGCACGGTGATCAAGAACGTGTGGTTCGCGCTGCTGGCCGTCGCCGCCCTGGCCGCCTACCTGATCGGGATCAACGAGCTGCTCGTGATGGCCGCCGGCGCGCTGCTCACGGCGGCAGCACGCGTGTTCCGCCACCGCCAGGAGTCCGCGCACGGGATGCTCGCGCTACCGTTGCTCGGCCTGGGCTCGCCGCTCCTCCCCGATCCCACCGGCGGCCAGCTGGCGCAGCTGTTCCTCACCATGCTGAAGATCGGATCGGTGCTGTACGGCAGCGGCTACGTCCTGCTGGCCTTTTTGCGCGGCGACTTCGTCGAGCGGCTCGGCTGGATCACCGACCCGCAGCTCATCGACGCCGTCTCCATCGGCCAGGTCACCCCGGGCCCGGTGTTCACTACCGCCACCTTCATCGGCTATCTCGTCGCCGGCCCCATCGGAGCTTTCCTGGCCACCGTCGCCATCTTCCTGCCGTCCTTCGTCTTCGTCGGCCTGCTCACCAAGCTCACCGACAAACTCCGCTCCAGCGCCTGGACCTCCGCCCTGCTCGACGGCCTCAACGTCGCCGCCCTGGCCCTCATGGCCGGCGTCTCCCTCCAACTCGGTCGAACCGCGATCGTCGACCCCCTCACCACCGCGATCGCCCTAGCCACTTTGGCGCTGTTGTGGAAGACCAGGCTCAACAACGCCTGGTACATCGCCGCCGGCGCCGCCATCGGCCTGACCCATACCTTGCTGACCTGAAGGACTTCCCGATGAACGACGCCGCGCCCACCTGCCCCTACTGCCGGCTGAGCACCGCTGCCGACGAACCGCCAGGCGGGTGGGTCTACCGCGACGACTCCTGGCTCGTCCACCACGGCCCCGCCGAGTCCTCCAGACCGGGAACCATGAAGATCGTCTCCACGCGACACTACACCGACTTCGCCGAGATGACACCCGAGGAGGCGGCGTCCTTCGGCGGCCTGCTCCACACGCTCGACACCGCCGTGCGGGCCACCACCGACGCCGAGCGCGTCCACCTGGTCTCCACCCGCGACCGCGTCCAGCACTTCCACGCCTGGCTCTACCCCCGCCCCGCCTCCCACCCCTTGCGCGGTACGGACTTCCTCAACGCGCCCCAGCGCAGCGAAGCCGCCGACGCCGAGCTAGCCGCCGACGCGGTGCGCCGGAACCTGCGCGCAAGGAGCGCCTTTTGAGCTCGCCACCACCTCCGCGGCCCAGCAGGCGGAGCTGGCCGCGCGCCTGAAGGCTCCCGGCGCGACGCCCGCCGACGTGGGCCAGGGCGACGTCCCGTGGACGTGCCTCGCCGATCCGGAGGGCCACGAGTCCTGCGTCCTCGCCCGCCCTGACACGGAGCCGCGACGACACCCCGACACGTGAGCCTTGTGCGCATGTGTCATGGGCTCGGGTGGCCGGGCCCGGCCGATCCGGGCGGCGAGAACCCAGGGGGCGGGGCGGGCGTGGAGGGCGTGGCCGATCGCGTGCGTGCCGGTACACACCCGGTACACCCGGCACGCACGCGCCTGTCAGTCCAGCCTGACGGCCTGTCCGAGGAAGACGAGACCGTCGATCGTGCCGAGCTGGGCCGGGTCAAGCGGGAAATAGCGGAAGTCGTGGGAGACGCGCGGGGCGGACTTCGTGACGGCCTCGGCCAGGCGGCGGGTGTCGATGAGCGAGTGGTCCCACGGGAGCGTGGACAGGATGCCCTCGACGGTGTCCGGGGGCGGGGTGTCGTCGCCGACCGTGCCGAGGGCCGAGGCCAGGAAGGCGTACCGGTCGCCCAGGTGCGCCCCGGCGATCGCCCCCGCGCTCCACCACTCCAGCAGCTGGTCGCCGAACGGCATGAGGCTCTTGTTCCGCTGCAGGTGGAGGTTGTGGGCGAAGACCAGGGCCGGGCCGCGCTCGGCGACGGCACGCAGGTTGGCGGCCATCATCGCGTCCCGCAGGGCCGACAGCCGGGCCCACCGCGCCGGGGACGCGTCGGCCATCCAGTAGTGGTAGCGGAGCAGGCCGGTGGCGGTGCGCCCGTACAGTGCCGCCCGCTCCCTGTCCTCCGCGCTCAGCCGCGGCACCTGCGTGTCGAGCAGCGCCACCAGGTCGTCGGCGATCAGCCGCAGCCGCTGGGCGTCGGCGGACCGGCCGATCGACTGGGACGGATCCATCGCCGCGGCCTCGTTCGCCCACCGCTCGTCCGGGCCCAGCAGCGTGTCGAGGGTCTCCCCGGTGCAGGGCAGCGGGCCGTCGAGGAGGGCGTGGAGGGCGGTGAGCGCCTGGCGCGGGCTCGCCGCCCAGTACTCCAGGGGGCCGTCGAACCCGAAGAACCGGATCTTCTCGTCATGCTCCTCGTTGTACGCCCGCATCCAGCGTACGAGCTCGCGGTTGGCCGGGAACGCGCCGAAGCCGTGGCTGAAGCCGCGTTCCATGACGTCGTCGAGCGTGCCCGCGCCCGTCGTGACGTGGTCGTCGACCACGAGGCCCATGAGACAGTCGCTCTCGATGGCGAACGCCCGGTAGCCCTCCCGCTCGACCAGATGCCGGAAGATCTCGTTGCGCACCTCGCCCAGCTCCCCCACGAAGTGCCTGGCCTCGCCCAGGCCGAGCAGCAGGGGCTCGGCGGGAAGCGACCTGAGGAACGCCGAGATGCCCGCGCCGTCGAGCGGCCCGCCCATGTCCTTGATATCCATGCCTTCAACGGTATCGTTGAACATTCGGTGTAAACTTTCCCGGAAAATTTCCGCTTCCGTCGCGACAAACCCTCAATCGGTGGTGCATCCATGAGACCAGTGGACCTGGCGCGCGAGCACGGCCTGTCCACCCAGGCGGTCAGAAACTACGAGGACGACGGCATCCTGCCCGCCGCCGAACGCACCGTCCACGGCTACCGCACCTACACGCCGCTGCACGCGCAGGCCCTGGCCGCGTTCCTCGCCCTCGTGCCCGGCCACGGTCACCGCACGGCCACGGCGATCATGCGGGCGGTCAACCGGGGCGCCGTCGACGACGCGCTGCTGCTCATCGACGAGAGCCACGGCCAGCTCCTCGACGACCGCCGCACCCTCCAGGCGGTCGAGGCCGCGCTCCGCGATCTGGCGCCCGTGCCGCAGGAGCGCGGCGACACGTTCATCGGCCCGCTGGCCAGGAGGCTCGGCATCCGCTCCGCCACCCTGCGCAAATGGGAGAACGCCGGGCTGGTGCGCCCGCGCCGCGATCCTCGGACGGGCTACCGGATCTACAGCGCGGCCGACGTGCGGGACGTCCGGCTGGCCCACCAGCTCAGGCGGGGCGGCTACCTGCTGGAGCAGATCGCCCCGCTGATCGCCCAGGTCCGCTCCGCCGGAGGCGTCGCCCCGCTGGAGTCGACCCTGCGCGACTGGCGGGCCCGTCTGTCCGCCCGGGGCCGCGCCATGCTCAAGGGCGCCGCCGACCTGGACGCGTACCTCCACGCCCGCGAACCCTGAGGCCGAGTCACCTCCACCTCGGGAGACGGCGATGGCCGCGGAACGCCGTCGCGTCCGGTCACGACGTGCTGTCCCCTCGCACCCGGGCGCCCCGGGGGTCCTGGCCGCGAAGAACGCGCGGATGTCGTGGACGGGGAGGGCGGACGCCCGATGGGCGGCGTGGTGGCCGCCCCGGTCGTGGGGTTACCTGGAAATCCCCGGCGTCACGCCGGGGGCCGGGCGAGTTTGGCGGCCACGGCGTCGAGGACCCAGTCCAGGCCGACCGCGAAGGACACCTCGGCGTCCACCTCCGTGCCGTCGTGCACGAACTTGGCCAGCGACGGGAAGCGGCCCGTGGCCAGCATCCTCATCACATGCGGGCCGGAGGCGCGCTGCCAGTCGCGTTCGGACAGGCCCGTGGCGCGCTCGGCGCGCAGGTTCGCGATCTCGCGCCTGATCGCGCCGGTGAAGTAGGCGCTGACGGTCTCCACGGCACGCACGACGGTGTCGAGGTCGGCGAGGCCGTCGAGGGCGGCCAGCGTGGTCTCGGTCACGGCGAGGGCGTTCGGGCCCAGGGCCGGACGGCCGCCGAGCAGGTCGGCCAGCCATTCGTGCCGGAGGGTGGCCTGCCTGGTGCGGTGGGCGAGGACGCGCAGCGCCTCCCGCCAGTCGCCGGGCGGCTCCTCGGGGAGGATCTCGGCGTGAACCTCGTCCACCATGAGGTCGAACAGCTCCTCCTTGGTGGAGATGTATCCGTACAGCCGCATCGGGCCGGCGTCCAGCCGGGCGGCGACCTTGCGCAACGACACCGCCTCCAGCCCGCCCTCGTCGGCCAGCGCGACGGCGGCGGCGACGATCCGCTCCCGGTCGAGCGGCACGGGGCGAGTCGGCGGCTCCGGCCGGTCCCACACAGTCATGGTTACATCGTACTGTTGCGATACATCGTAATAGTAAAATACAGTGTATCGACATGAGACATCGTATCGCCGTGGTCGGGGGCGGCCCCGCGGGCCTCACCTTCGCCCGCGTCCTGCACCGCCACGGTCACCCCGTCACCGTCCTCGAACGCGATCCCGCCCCCGACGCCCGTCCCCCGGGCGGCACGCTCGACCTGCACGAGGGGATGGGCCAGCTCGCGCTGGGCAAGGCGGGGCTGCTGGCGGGCTTCCGGGCGCTGTCGCGCCCCGAGGGACAGGCCATGCGCATCCTGGACACGGACGGGACCGTCCTGCGCGACTGGCGGCCCCGTCCGGGCGACCGGGCCAATCCCGAGATCGACCGGGGGCAACTCCGTGACCTGCTGCTCGGCCCCCTCGACGTTCGGTGGGGCCGGGGCGTGACGGAGGTGGTGCCGGGGACCCGCGACGGCGTGCTGGTCCGTTTCGCGGACGGGCGGGAGGAGACGTTCGACCTCGTGATCGGCGCGGACGGCGCCTGGTCCCGGGTCCGCCGGGCACTCTCGTCCGCGACGCCGCACTACACCGGCGTCACCCTGGTCGAGACCTCCCTGGACGACG
This sequence comes from Streptosporangium vulgare, assembly GCF_042428775.1. Lineage (NCBI taxonomy): Bacteria > Bacillati > Actinomycetota > Actinomycetes > Streptosporangiales > Streptosporangiaceae > Streptosporangium > Streptosporangium vulgare. The sequence goes on from NZ_JBHMBS010000038.1 coordinate 17,205, forward strand.
TTGACACCCGCCACCCCGACCTCGCCCGGCTGATCGGCGACGGTTCCGTTGCCGTGTACGGCGTGAACCGCGCCCTCGTCGCCCAGCGCAACAGTGGCGGCCACGTCAAGGTGTACGCCCAGTTCCGCGCGCCGCTGGACTGGCACACGAACCTGGAGCGGCATCTGGGCCTGAACCGGCGCGCGAGCCTGGCCGCGGACACGGACACGGACACGGACACGGCCCTGGACGTGGACACGGGCCTGGACGTGGACACGGGCCTGGAGACGGGCACAGACACAGAGTCGGACGCGGGCCTGGACCTGGCCGACGCCGAGGCCGTGCGATCAGGTCTGCTGGCTCTGTTCGACGGCTGGGCCGCTCCCGCCCTCGACCTCCTCCGCCACGGCACCTCTTTCGCCCACCGCCCCCTCCACGTCCTGCCCGTGTCCCACACCTGGGCCCACGTCCCCGGGGTGACGCTACTGGGCGACGCCGCCCACCTGATGCCCCCGCTGGGGGTGGGCGCGAACCTCGCGATGCTGGAGGGCGCCGAACTCGCCGAGGCCGTCGCCTTCGCCGCCACCCCCGGCGATCTGGACGAAGCCGTCCGCTCCTTCGAGGAACAGATGTGGGCACGGGCCGGAAGGTGGGCGGAGATCACGACGGCCGGTCTGGAACGCCTCGTGAGCCCGGATCCCTCCGAGGCCCTCGCCCTCTTCGACGAAGTCCAGCCGTCCTGACCGCCGAGCGCGAGAGAGGTGCCACCCCGTTCACCGCCGTTCCGCGCCACCGCGTCGTCCGCGTCTCGGACGCTAAACTGCTGCCCGCGCCCACCTGTGGCGGCCCGGCGCGGGGAGTCTTCGAAATCCGCCGGAAAAAGTCGCGGCGGGATGTCGAGAACCCGCGCACGGCTCCGTCCCCGCGGTGAACACGGCCACAGCGGGCCGTACCTCACCAAGGAGAACACGATGGCCAAGTACCTGCTGCTCAAGCACTACCGGGGCGCGCCGGCGGCGGTCAACGACGTGCCGATGGACCAGTGGGAGCCGGAGGAGGTCTCGGCCCACGTGCAGTACATGCGTGACTTCGCCGCCCGGCTGGAGGGCACCGGCGAGTTCGTCGACGGCCAGGCGCTCTCCCCTGAGGGCACGTTCGTCCGCTACGACGGAGAGGGGCGGCCGCCGGTCACCGACGGCCCGTTCGCGGAGACCAAGGACCTCATCGCCGGCTGGATGGTGATCGACGTCGAGACCTACGAGCGCGCGCTCGAACTGGCCGGCGAGCTGTCCGCGGCTCCGGGGGCGGGCGGCAAGCCGATCCACGAGTGGCTCGAGGTGCGCCCCTTCTACGCCGAGCAGCCCACGGCCACCGAGTGAACGAGTCGCTGCTGCGGGAGCTGGTGCCCGCGGTGATAGGTGCCCTCGTCCGCCGCGGAGCCGACTTCGCGGCGGCCGAGGACGCCGTGCAGGACGCCCTGGTCGAGGCCGTGCGCGTGTGGCCGGACGACCCGCCGCGCGACCCCAAGGGCTGGCTGGTCACCGTGGCCTGGCGCAAGTTCCTCGACGCCGCCCGCGCCGACGTCTCCCGGCGGCACCGCGAGGTACGCGTCGAGGACGAGCCCGTGCCCGGCCCGGGCAAGGCGGTGGACGACACGCTCCAGCTGTACTTCCTGTGCGCGCACCCGTCCCTGACACCGGCCTCGGCCGTCGCGCTCACGCTGCGCGCGGTCGGCGGCCTGACCACGCGCCAGATCGCGCGGGCCTACCTCGTGCCGGAGGCGACCATGGCCCAGCGGATCAGCCGGGCCAAGCGGACCGTCTCGGGCGTCCGGTTCAACCAGCCCGGTGACGTCGCCACGGTGCTGCGCGTCCTCTACCTGGTCTTCAACGAGGGTTACTCCGGCGACGTCGACCTCGCCGCCGAGGCGATCCGGCTCACTCGCCGGGTGGCGGCCACGACCGACCACGAGGAGGTCGCGGGCCTGCTCGCGCTCATGCTGCTGCACCACGCGCGGCGTCCGGCAAGGACCGGCCCCGGCGGCAGGCTCGTGCCTCTCGCCGAGCAGGACCGCGGCCTGTGGGACACCCGCCTGATCGCCGAGGGCGTAGAGGTGCTCCAGGCGGCGCTCATCCGCGACCGCCTGGGCGAGTTCCAGGCCCAGGCCGCCATCGCCGCGCTGCACGCCGACGCCCGGACGACCGAGGAGACCGACTGGGTGCAGATCGTCGAGTGGTACGACGAACTGGTGCGCCTCACCGGCAGCCCGGTGGCCCGCCTCAACCGGGCCGTCGCGGTCGGCGAGGCCGACGGCCCGCGGGCCGGCCTGGCCGCCCTGGCGGAGCTCGACCCCGCCCTGCCCCGCCACGACGCCGTCGCGGCGTACCTGCACGAGCGTGACGGCGACCCGGTGACCGCGGCCCGGCTCTACAGCCAAGCCGCCCGATCGGCGCCCAGCCTCCCCGAACGCGACCACCTCACGCGGCAGGCCGCACGGCTCAACGCGCGGCTGCGCGGTTGAGCGGCGGGCGTTCACCGCTCCGACGCCGCTCCGAATCCGGTCCGACACCGCTCCGAATCCGCCAGAGCGCCTGGTCGTGCCGGTCGCGCCCTAACCGGTACGCGTCAGGTCGAGGACGACCTTTCCCCGCCGGGGCGGTCGCGCGGCCGTCTCGTGTGCCCGCGCCGCCTGATGGGCCGGGTAGATCTCCCGGACCGGAACGCGGAATCGGCCCCGGTCGGCGAGTGCCGCGGCTGACGTGAGTCCGTGGACGCCGTCGGGCTGGCCGCCGAAGCGGCCCAGGGACAGCCGGACCCCGTACGCCGATGCCCCGAAGTCGGCCAGGGTGACGACGCTGTCGGCGGTGCCGGTCAGTTCGATCAGTTCACTCAGCGACCCGGCCCCCGCGACGTCGAGTGCCCGGTCCACCGGAGTGGCGCTCAGCGCGCGGACCCGGGCGGGCAGGCCGCGCCCGTAGTCCACGGGTTCCACCCCCAGTTCCCTGAGGAACCGGTGGCTGTCGGGGCGCGCGGTGCCGATCACGCGGGCGCCGCGTGCCGCCGCGAGCTGCACGACGATGCTGCCGACGCCGCCGGCCGCGCCGTCGACCAGCAGTGTCGTGCCGTCTCGGATGCCGAGCAGGTCGAGGGCGCGGGTCGCGGTCTCGACGCCGGTGCCCGCCGCGCCGGCTTCGGCCCACGTCATGCCGTGCGGCTTGCGCGCCCAGAAGTCCAGGACCGCGTACTGCGCGCTCGCACCGCCCAGCCGTGCCACGTCGACCGCGCCGAAGACCTCGTCGCCGATGGCGTAGCCCGTCACCTCGTCGCCTATCTCGTCGATCACTCCGGCGGCGTCGACGCCGGGAATGTGCGGCAGGGCGAGGTTCTCGCCCGTCGGGGACGAGCCTTCGCGCAGGGCGAGATCGACGGGCGAGACCGCCGCGGCCTTGACGGCGATACGGACCTGGTGAGGGCCGGGACGAGGCTCGGGCGCGGTGCCCAGGGTGAGGACCTCGGGCGGGCCGAACCGCTCGAATTGCACGGCGAACATGGTCACCTCTCCCGCCCGGAGTCTCCGGGCGCTTCGAATGAGGTAAACATCGTTCCGGAGCACCTGTTCCGCTCCAGCGGAAAACGAGAGGGGCGCGGAGAGAAGTGACTCGGAAAACCAGGGCCGACGCGGCCGGCAACCATGAGCACATCGTCGCGACCGCCCGCGAGGCCTTCGCCGCGGAGGGCGTGGACCTCCCCATGCGCGAGATCGCGCGGCGCGCGGGTCTGGGCATCGCGACGCTGTACCGGCACTTCCCCACCCGTACGGACCTGATCGGCGCGGCCCTCGCCGGGCACGTGGCGGCCTGCCGGGCCGACATGCGGGCCGCGCAGGCGGAGCCGGACGCCTGGGTCGCGCTCAGCGGGGTCATCCGCCGGTTCGCGGAGCACCAGATCCGGTCCCCCGGCCTCAACGAGGCCCTGCTGGGCTCACACGCGGCGGGCGACGCCTTCCGCGACGACCGGCGGGCCCACGCCGCGGCACTGGAACAACTCGTCGCCCGCGCGCACCGGCAGCGGGTCCTGCGGCCGGAGACCTCCCTCGCGGACGTCCGCGTCGTCCTGATGGCGATCTCCTCACTGCGCCCCCTGCAGGCCACCCGGCGGCCCGAGGCGATCCGCACCCTGCTGGACCTGCTTCTGGCGGGGCTGCACTCGCCCGATCACCGGACGGTCACCGCGGCAGGCCGAGGTCCTCGACGTTGAGGGCGAGGATCTCCCCGGCTCGGCGGTCGGCGCGGCGACCGGACGGCGCGGGCCTGTGACGGTGGCCGGCCGGGCGAGGGTCCCGGCACAGCCGACGCCGGTGGTGGCCGCGGTGAGGGGGTCGACCCGATGGCGGCCCATGTGACAGATGATCTGGGTTCTGCGTCACGGCCGGGATGGGCCGAAGGCTCTGCCGCGAGCGCGTGTTCCGCGCTCTTGGGTGGAGTGACGCACGTCACGTCGTGTCCTGTCACGTCTCCGCGATCCCCGGTGTCCTGAGGGCATGACCGAACACAACACATCCCACAGGGTCGTGGTCATCGGTGGCGGTTACGCCGGAACGCTGGCGGCCAACCGTCTGCGGATGCGTGACGACGTCGACATCACCCTGGTCAATCCGCGCCCGGAGTTCGTCGAACGCATCCGGCTGCACCAGTTCGTGGCCCGTACCGGCGACGCCACGATCGACTACGGCACGCTGCTGGGCGAGGGGATCCGGCTGGTCGTCGACAGCGCGACGCGCATCGACGCCGCCGCCCGCGTCGTGCGGCTGGCGTCGGGCCGCGCGCTGGACTACGACTACGTCGTCTACGCCGTCGGCAGCACCGGCGCGGTCCCCTCGGTGCCGGGCGCGGCCGAATTCGGCTGGCCCATCGCGGAGTTGGAGTCCGCGCAGCGGCTGCGCGCCAGGCTGGAGGAGTTGCCCCTCAAGGCTTCGGTCACCGTGGTCGGCGGCGGGCTGACCGGCGTCGAGACGGCCGCCGAACTGGCCGAACAAGGGCGCAGGGTCACGTTGGTGTGCGGCCGGGCCCTGGCGCCCTACCTGAGCGCGGGAGGGCGCCGATACGTCGCCAAATGGCTGACCCGCCATGGTGTCGCCGTGGTCGAGGGCGGCACGGTGACCGAGGTCCGGCCGGATGCGGTCGTCCTGGCCGACGGTTCCGCCGGCGGTGTGGTGCGTCCGAGCGCACTGACCATCTGGACGGCCGGTTTCGGCCTGCCGGAGCTGGCGGCGGCGAGCGGGCTGCGCACCGACGCGCTCGGCCGGCTGCTCACCGACGAGACGCTGACCAGCGTCGACGACGACCGCGTCGTCGGGGCCGGCGACGCCGCCGCACCGTCGGGCCGGCCGCTGCGGATGAGCGGCTACGCCGCGGGGCCGCTCGGGGCGCGGGCCGCCGACACCGTGCTGAGCCGCATCGCGGGGACCGGACCGGCGGTGATCGACCTGGCCTTCACGGGCGCGTGCGTCAGCCTCGGCCGGCACGCCGGCATCAGGCAGATCGCCGGTAAGGACGACGTCGCGGTGAACATCTACGTTCCCGGCCGCATGGGCGCGATAATCAAGGAATTGACCTGCAGGTTCGTGGTGTCGAGGAGGATCCGTCTGGAGGCGGGCAAGCCGGGTTCCATGGGCTGGCCCAAGGGCGGGCCGCGCCCCGGACAGCCGTCCTCCTCGGCGCGGGCGGCCACCTCCCCGTGAGCTCCGACGAGCACGCCGAGCGGTTCACCGTGTTGCGGCCTCTGCTGTTCACCATCGTGTACGAGATACTCGGCTCGGCGAGCGAGTCCGACGACGTGCTGCAGGACAGCTATCTGCGGTGGGCCAGGGTGGATCTCGCGACGGTGCGCGACACCAAGTCGTACCTGGCGCGGCTGGTGACCCGTCAGGCGCTCAACGCCTTGCGGGCGAGCACGCGCCGTCGCGAGGAGTACGTCGGCTCGTGGCTGCCCGAGCCGCTGCTGCTGGAGGAGAACGACGCGTCGGCCGATGTGGTGCTCGCCGAGTCGGTGTCGATGGCGATGCTGGTGCTGCTCGAGACGCTGACCCCCCATGAGCGAGCGGTGTTCGTGCTGCGCGAGGTGTTCGGGTTCGACTACGACGAGATCGCCGCGGCGGTGGGCAGGTCCGCGGTGACGGTGCGCCAGATGGCGCACCGTGCCCGCGGGCACGTCCGGGCGCGGCGTAGGCGTTTCGAGCCCTCCGACGCCGCGACGACGACGCGGATCACCGAGCGGTTCATGACCGCGGCCACCACCGGTGACATGGTGGGGCTGCTGTCGTTGCTCGCGCCGGACGCCACCTGGACAGCCGACAGCGGCGGCAAGGCCACCGCGGCGCGCCGGCCGGTGGTGGGCGCGGAGAAGGTGGCCGTGCTCGTCGTGGAACTCCTCCGCGCCGGGCGGCTGCCGGACTCGCGGATCGAGACGGTCAACTGCAACAACGCGCCCGCGATGGCCGCCTACGACGGCGACCACCTGGTGGGCGTCTGCCTGTTCGAGGTCGGCGACGGGAGGATCACCAACTTCTACGTCATCCGCAACCCGGACAAACTCCTCGCACTGACGGTTCCACGTCAGATCAGCCGGTAGGGGTCGGCAAGCCGCGGCGCGACGGGTCGCGGTCGCGCATGTCTGGCGCGAGCGAAGTCGCCGCCGCATCCGAGTGCTACCGGCCGCGGCCGGCCCGCCACCGGGCCTCACCTGGTCCGAACCCCGAACAGCTCCTAGCGGCCCCCCAGTTCGGCGGTGATGGTGTCGGCGTAGCGGCGGACGAGGACGCCGATCTCGGCGACGGCGTCGGCACGCATCTCGTGCTTGAGCGCCGTCACGCTGATCGCGCCGACGCAGGTGCCCGTGCGGTCGAGCACGCTCGCACCGATGCACACGACTCCGGCCGTGTCCTCCTCGTCGTCGACCGCGTAGCCCCGTTCGGCGGTGCGGCGGAGGTCTCGTAGCAGGGTCTCGACCTCGACGATGGTGTTGGGGCCACGCGCCGGCAGGCCGGTCGTCTTGATGATCCCCTGGATCTCGTCGTCGCCGAGGGTGGCGAGCATCGCCTTGCCGATCGCGGTGGCGTGCGGCAGCTCGCGGCGGCCGAGGAACGGGGCGATGCGGATCGTGCCGGGGCCGTCGACCCGTCCGATGGCCACGGCGTACCCCTCATCGAAGATGGCGAGACGTGAGGTCAGGCCGGCGGTTCGGGTCAGCTCCTCCAGATAGGGCATCGCGACCTCGCGGAGCCCGGTCTGGGAGGTCACCCGGTCTCCCAGGTAGGCGAAACTCAGGCCGAGGCGGTACCTCCGGGTCGGGCCGCTCCCCTGGCTGGCCACGAATCCGCGTCTCAGCAGTGTCTGCAGGATGGAGTAGGCGCTGCTCTTGGACATGCCGACGGCGGTCGCGACCTCGGTGACGGCGAGGCCGTCGCGCCCGCCGTCCGCGAGCGCCTCCACGACGTCGATGGCGTGGTCCAGGCTCTTCACGCGGTACTTGTCGGCATTGTCGGTGTTTGGAGTCACCGAACGATTATCGGTATCACCGAACGCAGACGTCAAGCTCCTCATCTAAAGTGCCATGTACATCCTTGACGTCCGTAATTTCCGAATGCCATAGTTTCGTATCACATAACCCCGTTTGGTGATACCGAACAAGATTTAGGGTGGAACGTATGCTCCGCTATCGCTCCTGGTCGTTAGGCGTCGCCGGCCTCACGGCCGTCCTCGTGACCGCAGGTTGTCAGAGCCCGGAAACGCCGACCTCCACGGGGATCGAGGTGCCTGCCGAGGCGATGTCGCACACGTTCCCCTGGGGTGGGTTCAAGCTCGCGCCGCGCATCGCCGAGAAGATCAAGAAGGGCGAGCAGGCGAACATCGTCATCGACATCCAGGGCACCGCGCTGCCGATCCAGGGCGCGCAGATGCGCATCGGCATGCAGCGCGGCTGCGAGAAGGAAAAGGCCCGGCTGGGGATCGCGTGCCGGCTCACCGGCCCAGTCACCACCAACACCTCGGCGCAACTGGCCGAGCTGGAGACGCTGCTCAGCGGCAACCAGGTGGACTGCCTGGGCCTTCAGTCCCCCCTCCCCGACCAGTACGTGGGCATCATCGACAAGTACGTCCAGGCGGGCGTCCCGGTCTTCACCCTGAACAACGACGTCCCCAACTCGAAGCGGTTCGCGTTCTACGCCCTGAACGAGCAGCAGTCCGGTGAGATCAACGGCAAGACCACCGCCGCCATCGTCAAGGCCAAGGGGTATCGGCTCGACACCGTCGCCCTGGGCAGCGGCCAGCCGGCCGGGCCGTGGGCACAGGCCCGCATGACCGGCTTCGTCGCCGGGTTCACCTCGGTCTTCCCCGACACCCGCTTCTTCAACGATCCCAAGAGCGGCATCCCCACCGGCGACAACTTCACCACCCAGGAAGTGCTCAACAGCGTCGGCCCGTTCCTGCAGGCCCACAACGACGTCAACCTGTTCTTCCACACCGACCAGGGGGTCGAGGGAGTCGGCGACATCATCAAGAGCAAGAACCTGGCAGGCAAGGTGTGGACCTCCGGCTTCAACGTCAGCGGTCCGATCCTCGACTCGATCGACGCGGGCCGGACGCTGGTCACCATCGACCAGGGCTTCGACAACCAGGCCGAGGCGCCCGTCTCGGCGTGCGTGGACTACCTGACCAGCGGAAAGGTGCCCGCGGAGCCCCTGCAGTACCTGGACCCGATCGTGATCACCAAGGACGGCGGCTCCGGGCTCATGACCACCGCGGAAGCACGCAAGCGCCTCGCCGACGCCACGACGCCGTAGACGTGCGTCTCGTCGAAACAGTCGTCATGCCGACGAACCACCCAATGCGCATCGAGTGCCAGGAGGTGTCACATGTCAGCCACATCCGACGTCGCTAGCCCGCCCGCCCAACGCGCGGCGCTGCCCTTGGAGCGCCTGCGAACCCTCGGGCTGGTGCTCGCGATCATTCTGATCTGCCTGTTCTTCCAGTCACAACGGTCGACGTTCCTCAGCGGCGACAACCTGCTGACCCTGTTGCGCTCGATGTCCTCACTCGGCATCATCGCCTTCGCCCAGCTGCTCGTCATCCTGCTGGGTGAGATCGACCTCGCCGTGGGCGCGATCTACGGCCTGGTCTCGACCTCCCTGGCGGTGCTGTGGCTGGGCGGCGGAAGCCTCCCCTTCACGCTTCCGTTCCTCCCCGCCCTGGCGGGGGCGTTGCTCATCGGCCTGTTCGCCGGCGCGCTGAGCGGGTTCCTGACCGCCTACCTCAAGATCCACTCATTCATCGCGACCCTCGGGCTGCTCAGCCTCGCCTCCGGCACGGAACTGCTGATCAGCAACGCCTCCACCTTCAACCCCGCGTACAACACGCCGCCCCCGCCGTCATGGGAGCTGCAGTTCTTCCAGGCTCTCGGCGGCACGCGGCTTCCGTTCGGCATCCCGATCCAGGTGCTGTGGCTCGCGCTCTTCTTCGGCGTCTTCTGGTTCCTCCGCCACCGGAGCATCGCCGGGTTCCGCCTCCTGGCGATCGGGGGCAACCCCAAGGCCGCGGCGATCGCGCGTCTGCCGATCCGGCGCTACCGGATGGCGGTATTCGTGATCAGCGCCCTGATGGCGGCCATCGCCGGCATCCTGGACTTCTCCTACGTCGGCTCGGTCGGGCCGAACTCCGCCGGCCAGCTCAACCTCCAGGTGATCGCGGCCGTGGTGATCGGCGGCGCGAGCCTCATGGGCGGGCGCGGGACCATCTGGGGAACCCTCCTGGGAGCGATGCTGCTCGCCGTACTGGCCAACGGTCTCGCCCTGCTCGGCATCGGAGCCTTCGCCCAGTTGCTCTTCGTGGGCTTCGTGACCATCGGAGCGGTGATCCTCGACCGGGTGACGAGTGACCTCGGAAGCCGCCGGCGAGGACTCGCGGTTGCGGGGGCGGCCTCGTGACCACCATGGAGATCCGGGGGGTACGCAAGCGGTTCGGAGGCACGCAGGCGCTGGCCGGAGTCGACCTCACCCTGCGCGGTGGCGAGATCCTCGGCATCGCCGGGCCCAACGGCGCCGGTAAGAGCACCCTGACGAAGATCCTCTGCGGGGAGGAGTCGATGGACTCCGGCGAGATCCTCGTCGACGGACGCCCCTGGCAGCCGGGAGACCTCTCGGACCCGATCGCCATCGTCCACCAGGAACCCCAGGTGTGGACCAACCTCACCCTTGAGGAGAACCTGCTCGTGGGGAACGAGGGCTCCCGCTGGCGAGCCCCGGCGGCGGGAGAGGAGCAGCGGCGCATCCTGCGGTCGCTCGGCGTGGCCCACCTCGCCGACCAGCCGCTGGAACGTTGCACGCTCGCGGTGCGGCAGCGGACGGAGATCGCTCGCGCCCTGGTCAGGTCGGCCCGGTTCTTCCTCTTCGACGAGCCGAACTCCGCCCTCACCGACGAGGAGTCCCACGCGCTCTTCGCCTTCATGCACGGCCTGGCGGACCAGGGCTACATCGTGGTCTTCATCTCCCACCGCCTGTCCGAGATGGTCGCGCACTGCGACCGTGTCGTGGTGATCAGGGACGGCCTGCCCGCGGCGACCCTGACCGGGGACGCGCTCACGGAGACCGCGATCGCCGTCGAACTCGTCGCAGGCCAGGCGGTGCGTACCGAGCGCCGCGCGACCTCCCGGCCCGGCGACGGCGAGACCTCCGCCGCGGAGGTGCTGGCCGTGACCGGTTGGAGTGACGGGGCCGGGTCGTTCCGCCCGCTGGACCTCGCGCTCCGCCGGGGAGACGTGCTGGCGGTCGTCGGTGTGGAGGGGTCCGGCGGGCGTGAGCTGGTGGCCTCCCTGGGCGGGCATCGTCCCGCGACCGGCACGGCACGCCTGGACGGCGCGCACGGCACCAAGGCCCTGCGGGCGAGGACCTCCTATCTCTCGGCGGACCGCCAGGAGATGCTGTTCCAGCACATGTCCGTGGGTGAGAACCTCGTCCTCCGTCTCGGACGGCGCGAGATCTGCGGGCCGTTCGCACGCCTGCGCCGACGGGAGATCCAGTCCCGGTCCCGTCAGATGATCGAGCGGTACGGGGTCCGCACCTCCGGACCCGCCCAGAACCTGTCGGCGCTCAGCGGCGGGAACCAGCAGAAGGTGGCCATCGCCGCCGCGATGGCCACCATGCCCGACGTGCTGGTCATCGAGGAACCCACCCGCGGCGTGGACATCGGCAGCAAGGCCGAGATCTACGCCATGCTCAACGAATTCGCCGCCGACGGCCGCGCCGTCGTCGTGTTCTGTACCGAGGCCCCCGAGGTCTTCGAGGTCGCCAACCGGGTGATGGTCCTGGAAGGCGGCCGGATCGTCCAGGAGCTGGCGGTCCGCGACTACGACACCGTCGACGCCTTCGCGCACGCCCTCGCGCTGCTCGAAGGCGTCGACACGCCCCAGGACCAGCCCTCGACCGGCCTGACGACCCTCGTCGGCCCGTCCGAGAGAACGGAGAAATCATCGTGACGACCTCGCCCCGCTGGCGCGTCGGGATGGACACCGGTGGGACGTTCACCGACCTCGTCGCCCTGTCCGACCAGGGACAGCTGCTGCTGCGGAAGGTCAGCTCCACTCCGCGGCGCCCCTCGGACGCCGTGTTCGCCGCCCTGGAGCGCACCGGCCTGGACCTCACCCGCGACCTCGACGACTTCGTCCTCGGCACCACGATCGCCACCAACGCGGTCATCATGCGCCGCGGCGCCCCCGTCATCCTGCTGACCACGGCCGGTTTCGAGGACGTTCTCTACATCCAGCGCATCGACCGGCCCGGCCGGTACGACCTCCAGTGGGTCAAGGCGGAGCCCTACGCCTCCCGCCGGAACACGGTCGGGGTCAAGGAGCGGGTGCTCGCCGACGGGACGGTCCGCCTCGCGCTGGCGGACGAGGAGGTCGGCCGGGTCATCGAGACCGTCGGCGGCCTGCTGGCCGGGCACGAGGACGCCGCCATCGCGGTCTCCCTGCTCAACAGCTACCTCAACCCCGACCACGAGCGGGCCCTGGCGGCGAAGCTGCGTGCGGCGTTCCCGCAGGTGGCGGTCTCGCTGTCCGCTGAGGTGGCCCCCGTGTGGCGCGAGTACGAGCGCACGGCGACCACCGCGATGGACGCCTACGTGAGCCCCATCGTCCAGCGGTTCGCGCACACCCTCGCGACGGGCCTGAACGAGCGGGCCATGTCCGGATGGCACGCCCTCATGAAGTCCAACGGCGGCCAGGTGCCGCTGGAGCACTCCGCCGACCGTCCCATCGAGCTCGTCCTGTCCGGGCTGGCCGGCGGCATGATGGGCGGCGGCTACTGGGCGCGAGCGGTCGGGTCGGAGAAGGCCGTCACCCTCGACATGGGCGGGACCAGCGCGGACGTCGGAGTGGTCGTGGACGGCCAGCTCCAGTACACCGGGCTGTTCGAGGTGGAGTGGGGCGTGCCCATCGCCGTACCGATCATCGACGTCTCGACGATCGGCGCGGGCGGAAGCTCGCTGGCCTACGTGGGCAACGACGGACTGCTGCACGTGGGACCGGCCAGCGCCGGGGCCGATCCCGGCCCGGTCTGCTACGGCCGGGGCGGCACCCAGCCGACGGTGACCGACGCCAACCTCGTCATGGGACGGCTGCATCCCGATCACTTCCTCGGCGGAGAGCTCACCCTGGACGCGGAGCGCGCCGGGACGGCGGTCGCCGAACTGGCGGACTCCCTGGAGCTGGGAGTCGACGCCGCCGCCGAGGCGGTCCTCACCCTGGCCGTGGAGAACATGGCCGGCGCGGTCCGGCTGGTCACCGTCGACCGGGGGCACGACTACCGCGAGTTCGACCTGGTCGCCTTCGGCGGTGCCGGCCCGCTCCACGCGGCGGCCATCGCCCGGCACATGCGGATGCGGCGGGTCATCGTGCCGCCGACGCCCGGTCTGGTGTCGGCATTCGGAACGATCATCTCCGACCAGCGCGTGGACCGCAGGATGACCGCCGTCCGCCGGCTCGACGCCCCGGAGGCGACGGATCTGGCCGGCATCCTCGCCCGCCTCGCGCGCGAGGCGCACGCGGAACTGGCCGCGCAGCGCCGCGCAGACGCGACCGGCGACATCGTCGTCACCACCTACGTCAGCTGCCGGTACGTGGGGCAGAACTACGAGCAGGAGATCCGGACCTACCGGGGCCACCTGGACCGCTCCTACGAGTCGCTGCTCCCGGCCTCTCCGGACGACCCGGATCTGGACCGGCGCCTGGTGGAGATGTTCCACGCCTCGCACGCCCGCGTGTACGGCTACGACCTTCCCGAGCAGGCCGTCCAGAGCGTCTACGTCGGCGCGACCGCCCTCCTCGCGGGAGGAGAGGTGCGGTTCGTCCCCTACACGCGCACCACTCCGAACCCGCGGATCTCCACCAGGAGGGTCCAGGTCGGCGAGGGCGTCTGGGCCGACACCGCGGTCGTCGACCGCGAGGAGCTCCAGCCGGGCTACACGCTGAACGGGCCGGCGATCGTGGAGGAACCCAACTCCACCACCTTCGTCCCTCCCGGGTACCGCATGGAAGTGGACGGGACGTACTGCCTGATCATCGAGGCCGTCAAGGGTCTCGGGGAGAACCTCGACACGGGAGCGGACACGTGAGCACACGGACGGGCACGGACGTTGACAAGATCACCCTGACCCTGGTCCATCGCCAGCTGGTCAACACCTGCGACGAGATGGCCGTGTCCATGATGAGGACCGCCTACTCGCCGATCTTCTCGGAGGGGCTGGACTTCTCCACGCTCATCCTCGACCGGGACGGCAACCTCGTCGCCAACGCGGGCCTGAACCCCTCGATGCTCGGGGCGTCACTGTACGCGGCGACCTGGATCGTGCGAGAGGTCGGCGCGGAGAACTTCGCCGAGGGCGACGTCTACATCCACAACGACCCCTACCGGGGCGGGTCGCACATGCCCGAGCACATGATGGTCATGCCGATGTTCGTCGACGGAGAGCTCGTCGCCTTCATCGGCAACATCGCCCACATGGCCGAGATCGGCGGGATGGCGCCCGGGTCCTTCGCCGCCACCGCCACCGACGTCTACCAGGAAGGGCTCCGGCTCCCCCCGGTCCTGTTCTACCGGGGCGGCGAGCCCGTCCGGGACATCTGGCGGATCATGCTCGCCAACCACCGGACGCCCAACGACTCCTGGGGCGACCTCCACGCGATGTACGGGTCACTCCAGGTGGGCCGGCGGCGCCTGGAGCAACTGATGGAGGAGCGTGGCACCGATCTGGTGACCGGCGTGTTCAGCGGCATCCAGGACTACACCGAGGCGGCGCTTCGGGAGAACATCCGGGCGCTGCCCGACGGCGTCTACCACGGGATGGAATGGTTCGACGACGACGGCATCACCGCGACCCCGTACGCGATCCGCCTCAGCCTGATCGTCGACGGTGACGAGATCGTCTTCGACTACTCCCGCTCGGATCCCCAGGCGACCGGGCCCATCAACGCGCCCTACGTCGTGACCATGTCCGCGTCGCTGAACGCGCTCCTGTACATGATCGGAACCGACCTGCCGGTCAACGCGGGGCTCAACCGCCCGGTGCGGATCGTCACCAAGCCCGGCACCATCTGCTGCGTCCAGCTGCCGGGTGCCTGCGTCGGCGGCCAGACCGAGTACCAGCCCCGGGTCATGGAGATGATCATGGGTCAGGTCCTCGGTCCCCTCCTGCCGGAGCGGGCCGCCGCGTCCAGCGGCAACACCTCGCTCAACTTCCTGTTCGGCGGCACCGACCCCCGGACGGGCGACTACTACGCCCACTATCACTTCGAGGCGACCGGCTGGGGCGGCCGGATGAGCACCGACGGCAACAACGCGACCATGCCTCCCCACGCCAACTGCCGCAACACGCCCGTCGAGATCTTCGAGCTGCGCTGGCCCTGGATCCACGAGAGCTACCGGCTCGCGCGCGACGAGGTCGGGGCCGGCAGGCTGCGCGGCGGCGCGGGTGTGGTCCGGGTGCTGGAGGTCGCCGCGGACACCATCTCGGTGAGCGCGCTGTCCGACCGGGCCAACCAGGAGCCGTGGGGCCTGTTCGGCGGGTCCGACGGCAGCCGCACCAGGATCGACATCAGCCCGGCGGGAAGCGACGAGTTCGTCAGCTTCCAGCAGCACTTCGGGCTGGTGAGCCCGACCAAGTTCACCAACGTCCGCCTGCACCGGGGCGACCGGGTACGCCTGACCTCCCCCTCGGGCGCCGGTTACGGCCCGGCGTCCGAGCGCCTCCCCGAGCTCGTCGCACAGGACGTCCGTGAGGGCTACGTGAGCCCCGAGGACGCGGAGTCGGTGTACAGGGTCCGCCTGGACGCCGCCGGCGACGTCGACCCCGTGGCCACCGCCCGTCTCCGTGAAGGGACACCCGCATGAGCTGGCAGGATCTGACCAAGAGCTGGCAGGACACCTCCGTCGACTACTGCGACGTGTGTGGAAACCTCCTGATCCACACGTACTGGCGGTTCACCGACGGCGACGCCACCCTGCGGGCCTGCCGGCAGGGGGACGAGGCACTGTGGTACCGCCTCAAGCGCCTGCGGGCCGACTACCCGCCGATCGACCGCACCCTACCGGCCGGCCTGGCGGCCGCGCGCGACGCGCGCGAGTGAGACCCGTCCCACCGGCCGTCCGTCTTCCCTCCCAACCTTGGCGTTCTCATCGAGGAGAAAAATGCCAGCGCTACTGAACCAGACCTACCGACTGCCGTACCGGCACGGCGTCCCTTCGAGCGGTGGTCGCTTTCCGGACGGCGCCGGCTTCCGCATCGAGATACCCAGCGTCGAGGGCCCGGCGGTCCTCGAGGCGGTCCTGTCCGCCGCCGCCGAGCACGACGTCGTGGTGAACCGCGTCTCGCAGGGATCGGGAGCCATGCTGCTCACCGTGTCCGAGCTGCGCGACATGGCCGCGATGGGCGCCGAGAACGGCCTTGAGGTGTCGTTGTTCGTGGGGCCGCGCGAGTCCTTCGACGTCGGCGCCAACGCGCGCACCCCCGAGGGGATGGGCCGCGGCGGGCAGCTGCGCGGGCTGCGGCAGCTCATGTACGGGGTCGAGGACGTCGTCCGCGCCGTGGACGCGGGCATCCGGAGCTTCCTCATCGCCGACATCGGACTGCTCGTCGCCCTGCGCGACCTCCAGCGGACCGGTGAGCTCCCCGAGGAGTGCGTGTGGAAGATCAGCGTCTCCCTCGCCCCCTCCAACCCGGCTGCGCTGCGGGTGCTCGCGGACCTCGGGGCGTCCACGGTCAACGTCCCCTCGGACCTGACCTACGCCGACCTGGCCGAGATGCGGGCGGTCACCGACCTCCCCCTCGACCTCTATCTCGAGTCGTCCGACGGCCTCGGGGGCGTCGTCCGGGGTCATGAGATCGCCGACCTGGTCGCGATCGGGGCACCGCTGTACGCGAAGTTCGGCCTGCGCAACGCCCGGGACGTCTACCCGTGCGGGGAGCAGGTCCTCGAGGACGCGGTCCGCAACGTTCGCGCCAAGGTCCATCGGGCGGCGGTCGCCCTGGAATGGCTGGCCCGCTCCGGTGCCGACGCGGTCCAGTCCGGACCTCACGCGGCGGGGCTCGGCGTTCCCCGCCGGGTGGTCTAGCGTGCGCGCCGACCGTGGACGAGGGGTGCGGGACGACCGGAGGCGGTGGTCCCGGCCGTGACGCCGTCATTGCGCAGCGCCGCGTGGTTCGAGGGTGACGACGAGGTCGCCGTCGAGCACCGGGCCGCCCTCGGGTCGCTGGGGATCGCCGTCTCGCCCGGCGACCCCCGGCCGGTCATCGGCATCGCGCAGTCCGTCAGCGACCTCAACCCCTGCAACGAGGGACTCCGCGACCTCGCCGAGGCGGTGAAGGAAGGGGTGCGGTCCGCCGGGGGGATTCCCCTGGAGTTCCCCACCATCAGCCTGGGCGAGGACCTCATGAAGCCCAGCGCCATGCTGTACCGCAACCTCATGGCCATGGACGTCGAGGAGACCCTGCGGGCCCACCCGATCGACGGGGTGGTCCTGCTGGGCAACTGCGACAAGACGATCCCTGCCCAGCTCATGGCCGCCGCGAGCGCGGACCTCCCGGCGATCCAGGTCGCCGGCGGGTCCCGGCCGGTCGCGACCTTCCGGGGAAGGCAGATCGGCGCGGGGACGGACCTGTGGCGGCTCTGGGAGGAGTACCGCAACGGCCTGCTGAGCCCGCAGGACTGGGCCGCGCTGGAACGCTGCCTCGGTTGCGGTCCCGGCGCCTGCAACACGATGGGGACGGCGTCGACGATGGCGCTGCTCGCCGAGTCCATCGGCATGTCCCTGCCCGGAACGGCGTCGATCCCGACCGGCGACCCGCGCGCCCGGGTGGGGGCGGAACAGGCCGGTCGCCGTGTCGTGGCCATGGTGGAGGAGGGACTCCGCCCTTCGGCGATCATGACCTCGGCCGCCTTCGACAACGCGGTCACGGTGCTCGCCGCGATCGGCGGGTCGACCAACGCCGTCATCCATCTCTGCGCGATTGCCGGCCGGCTGGGACTGCGAATCCCCCTCGAACGGTTCCAGGAACTGGGCCTTCGGGTACCCGTCCTCGCCGACGTGTCGCCGTCGGGGCGATACCTGATGGACGCCTTCGACCGGGCCGGCGGGCTGCCCGCCCTGCTCGCCGAGATCGCCGGCCATCTCGACCTTCGGACGACGACGGTCACCGGAGGCCCGCTGAGCGACTACGTCGCCGCCACCGGAGGATCCCCGCGCGGCGCGATCAGAAGCCTGGACTCCCCGGTCCGGGAACGCGGCGGCATCGCCGTGCTGCGGGGCAACCTCGCCCCGGACGGGGCCGTCCTGAAGACCTCCGCCGCGAGCCCCGAACTGTTCCGCCACCGTGGCCCCGCCCTCGTCTTCCGGGGGTGGCACGATCTGCGGCGACGGCTGGACGACCCCGACCTGCCGCTCAGCGCGGACACCGTCCTCGTGCTGACCGGTTGCGGCCCCAAGGGCGTGCCCGGCATGCCGGAATGGGGGATGATCCCGATTCCCGCGCGCCTGGCGGCGGCCGGGGTCAAGGACATGGTGCGGATCAGCGACGGGCGGATGAGCGGGACGAGTTTCGGGACCTGCGTGCTCCACGTGGCACCCGAGGCGGCGGCCGGAGGACCCCTCGGGCTGGTCCAGGACGGGGACATGATCGAACTCGACGTGGAGGCCGGCCTGCTCCGGGTCGATGTCTCCGAGCCGGAGTTCGAGGCGCGCCGCCGGCTCGCCGAACCCTTCCGCACCCCGCATCTGCGCGGCTGGCCGCGCCTCTACCAGGACCACGTGACCCAGGCGCCCGAAGGATGTGATCTCGACTTCCTCCAGGCGCCGACCCCTGAACACCG
Source organism: Streptosporangium vulgare (assembly GCF_042428775.1). NCBI lineage: Bacteria > Bacillati > Actinomycetota > Actinomycetes > Streptosporangiales > Streptosporangiaceae > Streptosporangium > Streptosporangium vulgare. The sequence continues at coordinate 35,595 of NZ_JBHMBS010000038.1, forward strand.
CCGCTTCGTGGAACCCGTCGTAGGGCGTTCTTGAAGATCTACGAGGCCGCCTTCGCGCGGCCTCGTCCGAATCGCACTCCCGAGGAAACAGCGCCGATGCCTTCTCATGCCCCCGGCCAGACGGCCGGGCCGACGACCTTCCGTGCGACGTCTCCCCTCACGGGCGAGAAGGGTCCTTCGATTCCCGAGACCACCGCGGCCCAGGTCACGGCCTCCGTGACGGCCGCCACGGAGGCGTACCGGGTCCTGCGGACCTGGCCGCCGTCCCGGCTGGCGGCCCTGCTGGACGCCGTCGCCGACACGTTCGAGCACCGGAGCCAGGAGATCGTCGCCGCGGCCCACCTGGAGACGGGCCTCGCCGTGCCCGCCCTGGAGGGAGAGTCCGTACGCACCGTCGGCCAGCTCCGGATGTTCTCCCGCCTGGTGCTCAGCGGTCGCCACCTCGAGGCGACGATCGACCACGCGGATCCCGGTGCCCGCCCGCCTCGCCCCGACCTGCGCCGGACGAACGTGCCGATCGGTCCCGTCGCGGTGTTCGAGGCCAGCAACTTCCCCCTCGCCTTCGGGGTGGCCGGCGGCGACACGGCGTCGGCTCTGGCCGCCGGGTGCCCGGTCGTCGTCAAGGGCCACCCGCTGCACCCGGTCACCTCGACGCTGTGCGCGGAGGTCGTCCACGCCGCCCTGCGCGATGTGGCCGCACCCCATGGCACGTTCTCCCTGCTCCAGGGAGATTCCCACGCGGTCGCCCGCCGGCTGGTCACCGAGCCGGGGATCAAGGCCGTGGGCTTCACCGGATCGACGGGCGGCGGCCGGGCGCTCCACGACCTCGCCGCGGCCCGCCCGGAACCGATCCCGGTCTACGCGGAGATGGGCAGCGTGAACCCATTGGTGATCTTCGAATCCGCGTTGCGGGCTCGCGGCGCGCGGATCGCGACCGAGCTGGCCGGATCGCTGCTGACCCGCGCCGGCCAGATGTGCACCAGCCCCGGCCTCCTCTTCGTTCCCGAGGGAGAGCCCGGCGACGCGCTGGTGGCCGCGCTCCGCCGGGAGCTGCTCGCCGGCGGCCGCGGGCCGATGCTGAGCGCGGGCATGGCCGGGTCGCTGACCTCCGCGCTCGAGGAGGCGTGCGCGACACCGGGAGTGCGTCTCGCGGCCGGGGGCCACCGGCTGTCGGCCGTCGAGGTGGAGAACACCCTGGTCATCGCGGACGCCGACGCCTTCTTCGCCGGTCCGCACCTCCGGGAGGAGCATTTCGGCCCCGCGTCCGTCGTGGTCCGGTTCGGTGCACCGGCCGAGCTCCTGTCGATGTTGGACCTCCTGCCGGGCAGCCTGACGTTCACCATCCACGCCGAACCGGAGGACGCCCTCGCCCCTGTGGTCGCCCTCGCCGCCGACAGGGCCGGGAGGGTCGTCTGGAACGACTACCCCACGGGGGTCGCGGTGACCGAGGCCATGCACCACGGCGGCCCGTACCCCGCCACGAGTTCGGCCGCCCACACCTCGGTGGGGCCCGCGGCGATCCGTCGATTCCTGCGACCGGTGTCGTACCAGAACACGCCCGACGCCGTCCTGCCGGCAGCGCTGCGGGAGCTCAATCCGCTCGGTCTCCCCCGCCTGGTCGACTCCGAGTGGACTCCCGCCGCCGGCACGGGGCCCGAGCCGGCGGCCGGGTGAGGAGGAGGGACTTGGCGGTTCATCCGGTAGGAGACGCCGCATCAGGGCCTGTGTGATGTCGTGATCGATCAAGGCCAGGTAGTTAAGGGGATTTGGTTCTCGTCAACCGGCTGAGACGGGCAACGGGCCTCTCGCAGATCGGATGTTCGGCGAAGATCATCTGAAGAGTGGAGTCCCGTTGCGGGATCACTCCGTCATCTCCCGGGTGGTGCGGGTGGCCGCGGGGGTGTTCGCGCCGGGGCATCTGGGAGAGCTCACGCAGGTCGTGCCGTTCGAGTTGGTGGACGCGGTGCCGGCGGAGACGGGCCGGGTCCAGCGGCGGCTCCGGGAGCTTCCCTTCCGGGGCGGGGGCTATTTCCTGCTGGCGATGTGCCTGTTTCCGGAAGTCGGCTACCGGCTTGTCTGGGACAGATGACCGGTGCCCTGGCCGGGTTGCCCGCGGTCGTCCCACCGGCCGCGAAGGCGTCACGCGACCTGCGCCGCAGGGTGGGCGCTGCGCCGAGGAGCCGCGCAGCCGTAGCCACCATGACGCACCTCCCGGTCGACGCCTCTCAAGCCCGGGGCTCCCAGAACGCCGTGAAGCGCCTGCAGCGACGGGTGGGGCTGGGATCCCGGGCGGGCAGATCGCCGCTCAGCCGCCATCGCCCGTGCTGGTCGAGCCGGAGGAGATCTTCCGGCGCGAGGTCCTGGACCGCCACGCCCTGCCCGTCCCGGCTCCTGCGCGCTGGGCCAGCGAGCCCGAGCCCGAGCACCTGCCCGACATCGACTACACCGCCGACCGTGCCCGGCCGGTCGAGCTGATGGCCGCCCGACAACGCCACGAGGAGACCCAGACCCCATGACCATCGGCGCCGGGGACGTTCCCCCGTGGATCCCCTCCCGTAGGAGGGGAGGGCCTCCTGCCGCCGCACCACCTCCGAGCGCCTGGAGCTCCCCGTGGCCGCCTGGCGGTGCGCCGAGTGCCGCCTGGCCTTCTACGCCGACGCCTGGCGGGCCTGGGCGATCCTGGTCGACCGCGCCGATGAGGGCAACGACGTGTTCAACTTGGGGCCGAGAGGGTGCGCAAGCGGCGGAGCCGTTCGTCATCGCGGCCCGGTGGTGCGGGCCCGGCCCGGACGAGGGCGGCTGGATGATGGGCGGCAACCCGCCCACGGACAGCGCGGGCGCGCGGGAGGCGGGCTTGCGCGGCGTCTGGCCGGGGCGCGTATCGGAGGGCGTCGCCCCGGACGCGGGTGACCGGCTCAGTTCTGGGTCGCCGGGCGGATGACGATCTCGCCGATCTCCACGTCACGCGGCTGTTCGATGGCGAAGGCGACGGCGCGGGCGACGGCTTCCGGCGCGATGGCGTACTGGTCCATGTTGCGGCGACGGGCACCCCCGCTCGGCGAGCGGCACGGCCACGCGGCCGGTTCCAAGGGCGAACTCGAGCACCTGTCCGTCGCCAGCGAGCTCTGCGAGGCGCTCCACGGCTGGCCCTAAGACCTCGGGCGCGAACATGCCCTCGCCCGGTGTGTCATAGCGCTGGGCGGCATCGATATCCCAGATCTCCTCCTGTTGCATGCCGCCAACGATGACCGTGGGGTACGCGTTGTCCACCGACTTTGTGCTCCTACGGTGGTAAACGCGTTCATGCCGCCGACTGTGTGCGCACTGCGCTGACCGGCACGGCGATCGTTGACGCCGGATTCCGTTCCCAATCACTCTGATCCCTGAGCCGGCGGCGAACGTGACCAGCACAGATCAGCCAGGGACGGCGGGGGCAGAGCACCGACGGCAAGGAGCCCGCCCCCGGCAGCAGGCCTTCGAACGGGGCGCGGGAGGTGCTTCGCCGCTGGACCCACGCGGGCGGCATCGCGCACGGGCCGCCTCGCGACCGGCGGCGGGCCGACACCGGCCTGACGGTCCACGGCGACGGCCGCCACCACGCCGGGGCTCGCGCCACCGGAACGACGAGGGTCCACGGGCGTTGACTTTGTCGCAACCTATGACGCATCATCTTGCTACAAAGCTTGCGACAAAGGAGGCGCCATGACCCGCGAACCGTCACCGGACACCGATCCGCCGACACGCACGACCGATCTGCGCATGGCAGGCGAGTGGCTGACCCACCACGACCTGGCCGACACCCACCCGACCCCGCTGCTCGCCAGCCGGCTGGCGGTCCGCAGACGCGCCCGCCTGGCCACCTACGTCATCCTGGCCGCGCTGATCATCGTGAGCGCCCTCGTCGCCACTTCCGCTTTCGGCGACCTCCCGCCGTATCGCCCGCTGCTGGCCCTGGCCGCGTCGGTGGCCGGGCTACTGCTGGCACAGTCCCTGCTCGCCCGGTGGGTGCGACGCGTCGACCAGCGGGCGGGCGCGACACTGTCGCGCAGGGCCGCCCATCCGATCCAGCCCGGCTGGCGGACCGTGCTCGGTCGGCCGTACGCCGTCTTCGCGGCCGCCACGTTCGCCGGTGCGGCGGTGCTGGCCGCAAGCGCCCTGGCCGTTCCCGACCCCGTCGTGCGGCAGCTCGCCGTCGTCGTGCTGATCGGCCTGCTCGGCGCGACGGCCATCACCGCCATGCAGCTACGCCACCTGCTCAGCTTCCCGGTCGTGGCGGAGGACGAGGAGTCGCTGACCGCCGACGTCATCATGCGCGTCGAAGACGCCCGCGAGCTCACCACGCCGAACGTGCAGTGGTCGCTGCCGGTGGTGCTGTTCGGCACCGCGCCCGGCTGGTGGGGCGCCGCCGCGGTCGCCTACATCGTCCTGAGCCTGGCCGCGCTCATCGCGCTCCAGGCCAGGACGCCGTCGTGCGCGACGGTGGCCCGGCGGGCCATGAGCGTCCGATGATCATCATCGATGCGGCCTCGCCGGTACCGCCGTTCGAGCAGCTGCGCTCCCAGCTCGCCCGGCAGATCCAGGAGCGCACGCTGGCCGTGGGCGCCCGGTTGCCGACCATCCGCCACCTGGCGGCCGACCTCGGTCTGGCCGTCAACACGGTCGGCCGGGCCTACCGGGAGCTGGAGGAGGCGGGGCTGATCGAGACGCGCGGGCGGGCGGGCTCGTTCGTGTCGGCCGCCGGCGAGGAAGGCCGGGAACGGGCCCGCCAGGCCGCCGCCGACTACGCCGCCGTGATCGCCAGCGTCGGCCTCGACGCGGCCGAAGCGCTCCGCATCGTGCAGGCGGCTCTGGCGGCCGGTGCGGCGGCACCGGCCTCGTCATGACCGCGACCCGGCCGCGGGGGTCACAGGAGTCCGGGGCCGGACTGGCCACCGCACGCGCCTTCGCCGAGTCCGGGGCCGCCGTCGCCCTCACCGACGTCAACGAGACCGCCCTGAACACAGCGGCGAAAGAGCTCACCGACGCGGGCCACCACGTCCTCGCCCTCACCTGCGACGTCACCGACGAGAACCAGGTCGCCGCCGCCGTCGACCGCACCGTTGCCATCTTCGGCCGCCTCGACATGGCCTACAACAACGCCGGCATCCAGATCCCGCCCAGCGACGCCGCCGACGAGGCCGTCGAGGTCTTCGACCGCGTCAACGCCGTCAACCTGCGCGGCGTCTGGGCGAGCATGAAACACGAACTGCGGCACATGCGCACCCAGGGCAGCGGCGCCATCGTCAACTGCTCCTCCCTCGGCGGCCTGGTCGGCATCCCAGGACGGGCCTCCTACCACGCCTCCAAACACGGCGTCATCGGCCTGACCACCAGCGCCGCCCTCGAATACGCCCCCGCGGCGTGCGCATCAACGCCGTCTGCCCGGGCACCATCGACACCCCGATGGTCACCGACATGATCGCCAAAGGTGAACTCGATCTGGCGGAGGCCGAGGCCAACCAGCCCATCAACCGGCTCGGCACCGCCGAGGAGATCGCCCAGGCGGTCCTGTGGCTGTGCAGCCCGGGCGCGAGCTTCGTCATCGGCGTCGCCCTGCCCGTCGACGGCGGCTACGTCGCCCGCTGACCCACCCGGGCGGTTCAGCGTGTCACGGCGTCGGAGCCAGGGTGCTGTCGGAGGCGCCCATGCGGTCACCGGCCTACCCGCACGAGACCCTCTTCACCGAAGGGCTCGACGCTGAGCCGGACCTGTGGGAGCTGGGATTCAGCGCCATCTGGATCAAGGGCGCGGACCTCGACGCCCTCGCCCGGGCCTTCTGCCTGGACCTCGCCACCCGTACCCGGCCCTCTGCTCGGGTCGGTGCGATGAACCCCAAAGTAACTCTCAGTAATCGGCGTGAGTGGCGCTTGAGGGGTATCAGTGGTGCTTGGGCCGGGAGGTGGGGTTCTACTTGGACTCGTCGGTGCTCGCTCCAGGCGCGTTGAGAACACCGTTGCAAGCAACAGAAACAAGGAAGCTGTCACCAGGTACACGCGAGCGCGTTAGCCCAGGTCAGTGCGGGGCACCGCACCCGATTGCCGCTCCCGTGAGCGCACAGACGGCCGGGTGGTCTCCCGGCCACTCCCCGCGGCGCTGGCCGCAACTCATTTCGAGCCGGTGGCCGTGGCGGTGAGGTGGCGGTAGATGGTGGGGCGGGTGACGCCGAACTCGTCGGCGATCTGCTGGACGGTGTAGTCGCCGGAGTCGTACATCTCGCGGGCGAGCCGGACCTGGCGGGGGCCGAGCTTGGGTTTCTGCCCGCCGGTACGGCCTCCAGCCCGTCCATCGTCCGCTCCGACATCAGGGCGTGCTCGAACTCCGCGCGCTACCCCGATTCTCGTGATCGAAGTGCAACGCGAAGGGGGCTGCGCGTTACGTAGGCGCGTACATGGCATGCGTTACAGCGGCGACCTGCGGGAACGCCAGATTGATCTTTGTGTATCGCGAACGATCGATTCCGTACAAGATCTGCTCTGCTGGGGGCTCGTACGGCAACGAGTGAGGCATTTGGCCAGGCGTGGGCTGAGTTTCAGGACAGGAGGGTGCCCACCCGCTTGACCGTGCGGATCACGGGCGCGGTCTCCAGTTCGCGCACGCCCTGGAGCGGCGCCACCCGCTCGGTGAGATAGCGGTAGAGATCGCGGGTGTCACGGCAGGTCACCCCGGCCATGAGGTTGGTGGGGCCGGTGGTGGCCGCCACCACGTCGGCCTCTGGATGGGCGGCCATGGCTTCGCCGACGGAGGCCAGGGCCGACGGCTCGACCTTCATCCACAGCCAGGCCTCGGCGTGGTAGCCCAGGGCTTGTGGGGGGCTTTCGACGTCGAACCTGAGCGTGTCGCTGGAGCGCAGCTCGTCGAGGCGGCGCCGCACGGTTGTGTGCGACCATCCGCTGGCCGCCGCCAGCTCGCCGTACCCGGCCCGCCCGTCCTGGGTCAGCACCCGCAGCATCGCGTGGTCCTGGGCGCTCAGCGACACGCCCCTTTCCTCCGGCGGCTTCTCGTACGGCGAGGCGGGCCGGATCCGCTCGGCCTGCTCGTCGGTGAGCACCGCGACCCGGCTGCGCCAGCCGGCGAACATGTGCAGGGTCGCGTGCGCCGACATGGCGACGATGCGCGGGGTGCGCGGCAGCTTCTTCAGCAGCAGGGCGTCGCCGTCCAGGTCGCCGCCCGCCTGGACGCCGCAGGCGATCTCCGTGCCGCCGGACAGCAGACGGACCCAGACGGTGTCGTCGCGGCGGGCGAGGGCCTCGGCCACCTGGCCGGCCGCGTCCGGCGTGCACACGAGCCGCACCGACCACGAGGTTCGGCCGAAGCGCCGGCCGTCGAGCCACCCGACCACACGCAGGACGCCCTGCGCGCGCAACTTCCGGTAGCGGCGGGCGACGGTGTGTTCGGAGACGTCGAGGACGTCGGCGATCGTCCGGAAGGAGGCGCGGCCGTCGATCTGGAGCGCGTGCACGAGGGCGTAGTCCATTTCATCCAGCACGCTAGTTTTCTCCATGGATCATGATTACACGCTACTTATCGCCACAAAGTGACACGTGAGGTGCGTGGCTGCCGGGGCCACAGGATTCTTGATGCATGAGCACTTACCTGGTTTTCGGCGCAACGGGCAACGTGAGCAGAAGGGTGGCCGAGCGGCTGGCCTGGAGTGGCGCCGCCGTACGAGCGACGAGCCGCACCCCTGAGGGCGCGAAGCTGCCCCGCAGCGTCGAAGTGATCACCCCGGACCTCGACGCGCCCGGCGCCCTCGACGACGTCGATGCCGCCTTCCTCATGTGGCCCTTCCACTCCGCCGAACCCGCCCGCCCCATCGTCGACGCGCTCAAGCGCCGCGTCCGCCACGTCGTCTTCATGACCGGCGGCGGCGCCCTGCCCGGAGTCGCGCCCAAAGAGCAGCCCAACCCGGTCGCCCGCTGGCACGCCACCGTCGAGCGGCTGATCGAGCAATCCGGCATGGAGTGGACGGTGCTGAGCCCCAGCACCTTCATGACCAACACCCTGTGGTGGAGCGACCAGATCAAGGCGGGCGACATCGTCCGCGGGTCCTTCGGCTCGCTGGCGATGACACCGATCCACGAGGACGACATCGCGGCGGTGGCCGTCCACGCGCTGACCGAACCCGGGCACGAAGGCCGCCGCTACACGCTCACCGGGCCCGAGGTGCTGCCCCAGGCCGAGCAGGTGCGGCTGATCGGCGAGGCCATCGGCCGCCCGTTGCGCTGGCAGGAGCTGACGCTGGAGCAGGAGCGCGCCCGGCTGCTGGCCGACCCCGACTTCCCCGACGGCTTCGTCGAGGAGTTGCTCGCCGGCTACGCCAAGATGGCCGCCGCCCCGCTTCCGGAGGTCACCTCCGCGATCCCCGACATCACCGGGGCGCCCGCCACGACGCTGTCGGCCTGGGCCGCCGAGCACGCCGCGAACTTCGGCGGCGAGCAGCGATGAAGGTGATCGTCATCGGGGCCGGCCTCGGCGGGCTGGCCCTGGCCAACGGGCTGGGCAGGGCCGGGATCGACGTGGCCGTCTACGAGCGGGCCCAGTCGCCCCTCATCAGGCGCCAGGGCTACCGCCTGCACCTGAGCGACGTGGGCATCGACGCGCTGACCAGCGTGATGGCCCCGCAGCGGCGAGCGGCATTCTGGGCCACCGCCCACAAGCCCGCGCCGGAGCGCGAGCGGCAGGGTGAGCCTGGCTGAGCGTTACAGCGTGGGCAGGGGTGGCGCTCGACGTCGTCTGCTTCGGACGTGAGTGCGGTCTGAGGGCCCGTCATGACCCCGGATGCTGTCACAGACATTTCCCAGCACATGCCTGGTTCAACTTTTGAGTGAGAACGAGTTGTGACGGTGAATCCGCGACCCGGACCGCTTCCGCCGACTGTTCTTGGTCTTGCTCCGAGAAAGGGTCGTTTATGAGAGTGGCTGACCTTTTCAGCGTAAGGTCGATGCCGTACGTGGGATTGCCGAAGCCCTGGTTCGGGCACCGAGGAGCCGTCGATGCCGGGCCAGGATTTGCTGCGCGCCGCGCGCCTGGCTGGTTACGGGACCGTGAGCACTCAACTGTCCTTGCTGAGCGACCACCGGCTCGGGGAGGTCGTGGCAGCCGCCACCCCGCTCGGGTCGGGCATCGGCGGCAGGTCGGCAGAGCTGGACATCAACGGAGCGCGCGTCTTCGTCAAGCGGATCCCTTTGACGGACACCGAATTACGCCCGGAGAACGCGCGGTCGACGGCGAACGTCTTCGGACTGCCGATGTTCTACCAGTACGGGGTGGGCTCGGCCGGGTTCGGTGCCTGGCGGGAGCTTGCCGTGCACACCATGACCACGAACTGGGTTCTCAGCGACGAGTATGCGGGATTCCCCCTGATGTACCACTGGCGGGTTCTGCCTGACTCTCCTCCCGAAGGATTCACCGACGAGTTCGGGGGCCTGGAGGGGGCCGTCGCGCACTGGGAGGGATCACCCGCCGTTCGTGACCGGCTGGAGGCCATCGGCCGGTCCTCGTGCAGCCTGGTGCTCTTTCTGGAGCACGTGCCGCACACACTCGCCGGATGGCTGGCCGACCACCGCAAAACCGCCGTACCGGAAGGCGGGGACGGCTCGCCCTTCCGCTGGGTGGAGGAAGCTCTGACGAGCGGAGCCGCCTTCATGAGTTCTCGCGGACTCGTCCACTTCGATGCTCACTTCGCCAACATCCTGACCGATGGCCGCCAGCTCTACTTCGCTGACTTCGGACTCGCTCTGAGCTCCCGCTTCGACCTTTCGGCGGACGAGTCCGACTTCCTCTCGGACCACCTCGCGTACGACCACTGTTACACCGCGAGCCACCTGCTCCAATACCACTTGCTCGACGGCGTGCGCGGTGACACGGAACGTGAAGTCTTCCTGCACGACTGGATCGCAGGCCGGCGACCTGGCGACATCCCGCCCGAGATCACGGCCATCATCGACCGGCACGCACGCCCTACCGTCGTCCTGGACTCCTTCTTTCGTCGTCTGTTCACCGAGAGCAAGCAGACGCCGTTCCCGGCCGCGGAGATCGAGCGGCAGTTGGGCGCTGGCGCCACAACCCCGAGCTGATCCACGCCCTCGCCTCGGCTGTCCGGCAGTACGGCATCGGCTGCCACGGCCGCTGCCTACCGACGGGCCTCTCGGCGATGGCCTGCGGTCTCGCACGTCTGCCTTCACCCGAAGCAGCCCCGTGTGACAGATAATTTAAGTTCTGTGTCACATGTCTCACCCCGCTGATTCTTCTACGGGGCGCGCGAGCGCGCCGGTGACCCGCCTTGCCCTGCGGGTCGAGGATCTCGGCCTTCGGCATGACGTCGACAATGATGGTCGGCACGCGCCGCAACCCTTTGTGCCGTTCATCCCACCCGGCCTTGGAATCATCGGCAGAGCGGCGTGTCGGCACCGGGTCGCCGGCTCAGATCACTGGGTGGAGATCTTGTGGACGGTGGTGTCGTCGGGGTTCAGCCGTCGCCCGTCCGCGGACAGCACTTCCAGTACGCGGAGGCGATGTCCCTGCCGGCGGTCGACCAACTGTGAGTGTGGTTCGCCGGGGGCGAAGAAATTCTGTTCGCCCCACTGCCGCAGTGCCACGATGACGGGGAAGAGCGCTTTGCCCTTCGGAGTCAGTACGTACTCGCGGTAGGCGCTGCCGTCCGAGGCGGGGACGGATTCGAGGACACCGCCAGCGACCAGGGCGCGCAGACGCGCGGTGAGGATGTTCTTCGCCACGCCGAGGCTGCGCTGGAACTCCCCGAAGCGCCGGCTTCCATCGAAGGCGTCCCGCACGATCAGCAGGGACCACCAGTCGCCGATCGCGTCCACCGACCGGGCGACGGGACATTCGCTGTCGTCGAAGCGCGTCCTGGTCACCATGACGTCCCTCTCTCTCACGCGGTTGCAACATGCTACCAAAAAAGTTACCGTCACCATTGGTGGCAAGATGAAACCAGATGTGCGGAGGAGCGCCGATGCTCGACAACGGTGAGGCTGTGACACGACGGACCGAGGCCCGAAGCGGGGAAGGTTCCGCGTTCGTCCTGTCCCGTGGCGTCGTCATGCTGTTCGCCGTCGCCTGCGGGGCCGCGGTGGCCAACGTCTACTTCTCCCAGCCGCTCCTGGTAACCATGGGCCACGACCTGGCCATGAGCCCGGCACTTGTCGGCAGCGTGGTCACCCTCACGCATGTCGGATACGGGCTGGGGCTCTTCTTCCTCGTGCCGCTGGGCGACGTGGCCGACCGCAGACGACTCATCGTGGCCCAGTTGCTGCTCCTGGTGGTGGCGCTGGCCGTGGTAGCCGCCGCCCACACGGCGGCGATCCTGCTCGCGGGCATGGCCGCGATAGGGCTTCTCGCGGTCGTCACGCAGACGCTGGTGGCCTTCGCGGCATCACTGGCCCCTCCCGCCGGGCGCGGACGGGTCGTCGGTCTGGTAACCAGCGGCGTGGTCATCGGAATCCTGCTCGCCCGCACCGCATCCGGCCTCATGGCCGATCTCGCGGGCTGGCGCTCCGCCTACCTCGCCTCGGCGTCGCTCACCGCTCTGCTCGCCCTGGTCATGTACCGAGTGCTGCCGCGCCACAGTGACGCTCCGCCGACAACCCTGCGCTACGGACAGCTCCTGCGCTCCACGATCACCCTGTTCGCACGGGAACGACTGCTGCGGCTCCGGGCCCTGTTCGGTCTGCTGATCTTCGCCGCCTTCAGCACCCTGTGGAGCAGCGTCGCGCTGCCGCTCAGCGAGGCCCCGTACTTCCTGTCCCACAGCGCGATCGGGGCGCTGGGGCTGATCGGTGTCGCCGGCGCCCTGGCCGCGACCGTGGCGGGCCGCCTGAACGACCGCGGCCTCTCCCGACGGACCACCGGCATCGCCCTGGCACTGCTCGCCGCCTCGTGGCTACCTTTGGCCTTCACCCGCAGCTCGCTCTGGGCCCTGGTCGTCGGGGTGATCCTTCTCGACCTCGCCGTGCAGGCGGTCCATGTCACCAACCAGACCTTGATCTACGCGCTGCACCCGGACGCGGGCAGCCGGCTGATCGGCGGATACATGGTCTTCTACTCGATCGGCAGCGCCACCGGCGCCATCGCCGCGACCTCCCTCTACACGGTGGCCGGATGGGGCGCCGTATGCGCACTGGGTGCCGCGTTCAGCTGCCTCGGGCTCGTGCTGTGGGCGTTCACTCGACACAGCACCCCGGACCCCTATTCGTCTGGGTGCCGGCCACGGCGAGCGGCATCACGGCTCTGCTGGCGACCTCAGCCGTGACGTTCACCGTGGTCAAGGTCGTCGGGGCCGGCTACCTGCTGTATCTCGGGGTCAAGGCCTGGCGTGCGGCTTTACGTAAGGGCGGCGGCCGCCCTTGTTGCCCTTCGCCTCGGCGGCCCGCAGTCCGTCGTATGTCAGCTCCCGTTGAAGATCGCGCTGGAGTTCGCCGGCCGCGGCGAGGGTCTGGACCATGAACTTCACCGTGGACAGCAGCTCCCCGGTGCGCGGGTGGCGGGCCGTGAGGTCCATCGCGGAGAACGCACCGTCGTGGATGCGCAGGGCGAGCCGGCCCTGGTGCAGGACGTCGAGCACATCGAGGATGCGCCCGGTGCCACCCACCAGGCGGAACATCTCGGAGACGTGCACGGTGTCGCCCGGCCGCGCGTACACGAGCAGCTCGGCGAACCTCGGCCGCTGAAGCGGGTGGAGGCGGCTGGAGGTGCCCGTGGCTTCCTCGAACGCGACCGGGTCCTCGATCCCGGCCTCGTCCAGAACGAGGTTCTGACGGGCAGTCGACTGCTGGTCGGTCGACACCCGCTTGTAGACCAGGTTGGTCATGCCGCTCCCCGTGGTGGTGATCGCATTCGACCCTGGCTGTCAGCAAACCCTGTCATCAGCTTTCATCGGATCTGATTGGATCTGCGCCGTCGTCAGGCCCCGGAACATCCGGGTTCATCGGACGTCCGCGGCGCCTGTCGTCATTCGATCCTTTTCCGACGGGTCTGGCGCAGGTCTATGCACTCGCCTCCCGTGAGCAGGGGGCGCCTGTGTGCATGTTGGATGAGGCGCCGTCGATGACGGAGTCGAGCCTGTCCCGGGTCTGGGTGAGATCCACGATGCGCCGGTCAAGGTGGTCGCGTTCCGCGGCCAGGCGCTGGAGGAGTTCAGGGGTGGCCTTGCCGTCGATGACGCAGGGCGTCAGCTCGGCGATGGCCTTGCTGCTCAGTCCGGCGGCGTACAGCTGGCGGATGAGGTGTATCCGGTCGACGGCGGTTTCCGCGTAGTGGCGCTGGCCGCTGCCGCTGCGCTCTGCGGTGAGCAGGTTCTGTTCCTCGTAGTACCGCAGGGCCCGGGTGGTGACTCCCGTGCGTTGGGCGAGTTCCCCGATCCGCACATCTGCCCCTTCTCGCGTGTTCTGCGTCACACGCATTTGCCCTTCACGTCAACGTCAAGTTTTACGGTAGCTCATGCGCCCGTTAGTGGGCGAATGAGCCTGTCAGATCCCTTGTCGGGATGAGGTAAACGACGAACGGACGGAATATCCATGAGTGAGGACACCGCAACGGCCCGGCGGGTGATCGGCGTCGAGGAGCACGCCTGGACCCCGGAACTGCGCCGCGCCCTTTTACGGTGGGGCGGTGACGCGACCGTCAACAAGATGAGCAGCCGGGGGGAGGTGAACCTGCGCCTGCTCGACGTCGGCGAGGAACGCCAGGCCCGCATGGACGCCAGCGGCGTGGCCATGGAGGTCCTGTCCATCACGACGCCCGGGACCCAGCCCCTGCCGCCGCAGGTCGCCGTCCCGCTCGCCCGGGAGGCCAATGACGTACTGGCTGACGCGGTGCGCCGCCGACCCGACCGTTTCGCGGCTTTCGCCACGCTGCCCACGTCCGATCCCCAGGCCGCCGCCGCGGAACTCGAGCGAGCGGTCACCGGCCTGGGACATGTCGGGGCGATGCTGTTCCCGCGAACGGGCGAGATCTTTCTCGACCACGCCAGCTTCCGGCCCGTCTTCGAAGCCGCCGCCCACCTCGGTGTGCCGCTGTACATTCACCCGGCCATGCCGCCCCGAAAGCTCATCGACACCGCCTACAGCGGCTTCGACGAGATGACGGGCCTGCTGCTGTCCACCGGAGGATGGGGATGGCACTCCGAGGCCGGTCTGGCGACTCTGCGCCTGATCCTCGCCGGGACCCTGGACCGGCACCCGGACCTGCAGATCATCCTCGGCCACTGGGGCGAGATGCTCGTCCCCTTCGCCGACCGTGCCGATCTGCTCAGCACCGCTGCCCCGCACCTGCAGCGCCGCGTCCTGGACTACATCACCGGCAACCTCGCTGTCACCGCCGGCGGCCTCTACAGCCACCGCATGCTCAGCGCGGCCGTGGACGTGCTGGGCCCCGACCGGATCATGTTCGGAGCCGACTCCCCCTACGGCGCCCCCACAACAGGCGACGGCCAAGAGCACCGGGGTCTCGGCGGCGTCGACTCCCGCGGCGCGTTCGGCGGGCCGGGCGGCGCCCGCGCCTTCGTCGACCACGCCCCGCTCGACGAGCGGGGCCGGGACAAGCTCGGCCACCTCAACGCCGAACGCATCCTCCGCCTCCCCCGGCCCGCTACCTCCTGAAAGGCAGACACACGCATGACCACGCACCACACCACCGGCCTCACCGGCCCTGCCCCCACCGCGACGGTGTCCGTCAAGCCGCTCGTGCTGAGCGCACCATGGCGCAGCGAGGACCTGCACGTCCGTGTCACCGCCCCCACCACCGGCACAAGCCTGCCCGTCGTGCTCTTCGCCCACGGCTTCGGCTCCAACCTGGACGGCTACGCCCCGCTGGTCGATCACTGGGCCGCCGGCGGCTTCGTCGTCGTCCAGGCCACCCACCTGGACTCCAAGCGGCTCGCCCTCCCCGCCGACGACCCCCGCCGACCCCGGATGTGGCGCTACCGCGTCCAGGACATGCGGCGCATCCTCGACGAGCTCACCACCTTGGAGGCGAGCGTGCCGGGGCTGGAAGGCCGCATCGACCACAGCCACATCGTTGCGGCCGGGCACTCCTTCGGCGGCCAGACCGCCGGCATCCTGGTGGGCCTGCGCGTCACGGACCCGGACACCGGCGCCGCCGAGGACCTGTCCGATGCCCGGGTCATGGCCAGCATCCAACTGGCCACCGCGGGCAAGGGCGGCGACGAACTGACCCCCTTCGCCCGCGACAACCTTCCCTGGCTGCGCGAACAGGACTTCTCCCACATCACCGCCCCCGGCCTCGTCGTCGCCGGCGACAAGGACGACCTCCCGCTCACCACCCGAGGCCCGGCCTGGACGACCGACCCCTACACCCTCAGCCGCGGCAACAAGAGCCTCCTGACCGTCCACGACGGCGAGCACTTCCTCGGCGGCATCTCCGGCTACCAGGCAGCCGAGACCACGGACGAGAACCCCGACCGTGTCGCCCTCGTCCAGCAGGTCACCCTCGCCTACCTGCGTCACATCACCGGAATCGACCACACTGACTGGAACAACGCCCGAGCGGTCCTCACGGACCACCCGCTGGGGCACCTCAAAACCAAGTGACCCCGCCAATGGTGGCCCGCCAGAACCTCTGGTCGTCCAGGTCGCGGGACCGGGGGCTGAAGTTGTAGCCGAGGATCTTGAACAGGCCGAACACCATGTCGGAGTACGAGGCGTTGTCGGTCGCCACCATCTCCGGCTTCACCCCGCCGTCCAGGTTCAGCAGCGCGTCCAGGATGTGCAGGGAGTCGCGCGGGGTGCCGGGGACCACCATCTGCCCGATGCCCGCGACCTGGTCGTTGACGGCGTTGAGCCATGTGATGCCCCGCTTGAACCCGAAGTACTTCGGCGACGGCGCCGCGTTGATGGTGGTTGATGGTGCGGACGGGGACGACGAACCGCGGCCCGTCCACCGAGGCGAGCAGCCCCTCGCCCCAGAATCGCACGATGGGCACCTCGGCCTGGGCGGCGATCAGCCGCGCGTTCGCCGCGGCGATGGTGTCGGCGCGCAGGTAGTACTGGTCGACGTGCACGAGCCGGGCCCGGGTCAGGGCCTCGTAGCCGGGGTTCACCACCGGGGCCAGGCCGATGTTGCACGCCTCCGACACCAGCAGCGCGACCACCGAGGTGGACAGGTCCTTCATCCGGGTGGTGCCGTCGCCGAGGTGCACGAACGCGTCAAGGAACCCGGTCCAGGCGTTCACCTCGAACAGCAGGTCCGGCAGGTCGATCTTCGGGAGCATCTTCTCGACCCGCTTACGCAGCCAGGTCAGGGACTTCGGCTCGCCGAGCGCGCCGAGCTTGTCGACGTTCGGCTTCACCCGCCCGTCGTCCTGGACCTCGATGGAGACCTTCGCCGCCGGCCCCGCCTCCTCCAGGCGTTCGGCGAGCTGCTTCCACCCGGCGTCCAGGCCCCGCACCAGCTCCGCCAGATGCTCGGTGACGGGCACGTCCAGGCTCAGCCCGGCCGGCACGTCCTCCTCGACCGCGTCCCGGTCGGGCCCGTCCAGCAGGCGGGCCCGCGGGTTGGACCAGCGGTGCGACGGGGCTGCGAAGACGTCCCGGTTGTTCAGGGCCCGGTGCAGCTGCTCCAGCACGCACACCACGTACGCGTCCCGGTCCACCGCGCCCTGCGGCAGGTCGGGGTTGGCGTACACCGCCTTGCGCCACGCGGGCGGCACGAGCTTGTCGTCCACCTCGCGCGGCAGCAGCGGCTTGACGCCCACCTTCCGCCGAGCCAGCGCCGGAAGGCCGCGGACCCCGGCCAGGACCCGCTTGCCGGCGCTCGCCGCGTCCAGGACCTTCGACTCACCCAGCAGCGACAGGAACGGACGGACCGTGGCGTACCGGGTCGCGAGCGCGGCCCGCATGGCGATCTCGGCCGATCCCTCGTCCTCGGGCACCAGCGAGACCACCGTGGCCGCCGCGGTCATCACGGCGGCGCGCGGGGCGACTTCCTCCAGCGCCGCCCACAGCGCGGCCACGTCCAGGTCCGCCTCCTGCTCCCCGACCAGCTCCAGTTCCTCGAACAGCACCTTCGCCGCCCGCGCGAGCGTGCGCGACGCCTTCTCCAACTGCGGCAGCGTGGACAGCCGCTCCTTCTCCGTCTTCCGCTTCGCCGCGTTCGGCAGCCGGGTGGCCATCAGGACCTGGAACAGGTCCAGGGCCTCGTCGATCGCCTTCGCCTCCAGGTGCCGCATCACCGCAGTGAGCATCGCCGTGCGCTTGGGCTCCGCCGCCCGCTCCAGCAGCGGCGCCTTCGACCCCAGCGCGTACCGGGCCAGCGCCGCCATCCGGTCCGTCCTGGTACTCGTAGGCGTCCCGGATCTCCCACGCGTGCTCGTACGCCGTCTTCGGCCGCTCGGTGTACCGCTTCACCACCGACGGGTCCTCGATGCCGAGCTGCGCCGCCAGGTGCTCGACCACCGGCCACGGCGCGTCGAGCGGGTCGTCCGGGAGGAACCGGCCGATGTAGCGCACCGTGCACATCCGGAGCGCGAAGCCGAGCTGGTGGTGCGTGGAGCGTCGCAGCGCGATCAGATCGCGGTCGACGTCGTCCAGGAAGAAGAACCGCTCCAGATCGGGGCGGGTCGGCTCCTCGGCGAACTTCCCGTACGCCTCGGCCCGCTCATCAGTCAGAAACTCCACCGGCACGAGCGGACCGTAGCCAGTACCGGGACCCACCCGGCGATCTTTCCGCGAACCCCAGCGGAGCCCCTAGCCGGTGTGCCAGCCGACCATGATCAATCTCAGCGCCAACCGCTGTACCGATGTTCCCCGAGGCAGGGAGAGCATCGGCTCGGCCCTGGCTCTGATCGGACGCTTCACGGGAACCGACATCATCACCGACTGCTTCCTGGCGCAGCACTCGCGCCTTCGACCCACCTGCTGACGGCTCGCGCTCAGGCCCGGAGCGCACCGCCTGCCACGCCGTCGGCGCGGTGGTCCGGCGCGTCCGGGGAAGTGCTCGTTGTTGGTTGACGGGTGAGCAGGGCCTCGGCGCCGGCCGGAAGGAAACCCGCGCTCAGGAAGGCTCGTACGCTGGCGGCGTTGCCGGGTGCTATCTGTGCCCACACCGCCTGCCCGGCGCCGAGGAGGTGTCGTCCGGCCCTCGCGAGTCGCCGGCCGAGGCCCTGGCCCCGGTGGGCGGCAGCCCCACAGACCCTGTCTCATACGGGTCACACCAAGTGCGGCATCGAGCGTGGCAGGCCCAACCGGGCCGCAGGCCAGGAATCACAGTTCCGATGTTCCTCAACCCCCGATTCTCCCCCAAGGCCGACTGGCGACCAGCGACCGGACTCTGGCTGATCACGTGTGGAATCGAAACATGGGCGTGATCGGCGTAGACCAAGATCTCGTCACATGAAGAAAACGCTTGCGGTCGCGTTCACCACGGTGCTCGCTACCGTGATGACCGCCACCCCCGTTCAGGCCGCCCCCGCGGATCCGGTTAAGGCGCTGGCCAAGCAGCTCGCCCAGGGGCGGGGTGTCTCCTACACCGAACGAGACGCCACGCGAGCCGGTGACAAATCGTTCTTCGAACGCAAGGGGCTGCTGCAGTACGGCAGGGGCGGGATCGTTGCCTCCGACATCACGGCGAGACTCAACGTCGAGGACGAACCTCCCAAAGACTCCTTCGATACCGATGACAAAGAGGACCTCTCCTTCATGAGGGATCCCGAGCAGACCATCAGGATCGGCAGGACCTCCTACGTCCGGGGGTTCATCGTCGAAACGCTCATGCCGAAGGGCAAGGTCTGGTGGAAGCAGTCACCCGGATGGACCTCTGGCCGCTCGGCCATGCTGGGTGAGCTCATCAACGCCGCCGACCCGGGCACCTTGAAGATGATGCTCGCCAAATCCAAGCGCAGCGGCAGTACCTACGCTGGGGAGATCACCCTCAAGGAGCTCATCAAGCTCTCGCCCTGGGCACGCAGCACCATATGGTGGGGCGTCAACGACAAGGCGGTCGTGCGCTGGAAGCTGGTCGTGAGCGCCTCAGGCCTGCCCCACCGCTTGACCACCTACAGCTCCTTTGGCAACAAGAAGCGTGTGGAGATCCGCTACACGGGCTGGGGACGCAACGTCTCCATCAAAGCCCCTGCGGCCGCCACGGTGACCACGAAGCTGAAGGGAGCCGACGGCCCCTTCCTGCCCAAGGCTCCAAACCGCTAGGTTCTGTTTCGAAAATCGGGGTGCGATCTAGGGCGTGTATCGGAAGTGCTGGTCGGGAGTGGCAATGCAGGCGCCCGTGTGTGCTTCGATGCTTCGGTGATTCGACTGACTGTTTCCACGGCTGATGGATCTCCGGCGGCTTGCGTTGTCAGGCCGCGTGATGCGTCTGACATCGATGAGTGCGTCCGGGTGCTCGCTCAAGTCCATGACGGTGACGGCTATCCGGTGAACTGGCCGGACCGGCCCAGCGAGTGGCTGATGGAGCCCTCCCAGTTCGCGTCCTGGGTGGCCGAACTGGACGGGCGCGTCGTCGGACACATCGGTCTGTCCTGTGGCGGGGCCGGGGACGTGGCACCGATCCACTGGAGCCGTCTCGAGGGCAAGCCTATTCAGTCCACTGCGGTGGTCAGCCGTCTGTTCGTCTCCCCCACGGCTCGTGGATACGGAATTGGCGCCCTGCTGATGGCCGAGGTCGTGAGGGAGGCACAGGAGCGTGATCTGTACCCGGTTCTCGACGTCGTGGCCACTGACACGGCGGCAGCCGCTTTGTACGAACGTCTGGGCTGGCGCTTGCTGGCCACGGTCGACCAGCGGTGGAGTCCGGCTCAGACAGTGACCGTGCACTGCTATGCCGCGCCTGCGTGACCGCTACAACCACGGCACACCGCGTCACAGCCACTCGTTGATGGCTGCGACGAGGACGGTCGCTTCGTAGCGGACGGCGAGTTTCTCGTAGCGGGTGGCGACCGCGCGGTGGCGCTTGAGGCGGTTGATCCCGCACTCCACCGCGTGGCGCTCTTTGTAGTCGGTCTTGTCGAACTTCGGCGGCCGACCACCGCGGGAGCCGAGCTTCTTGCGGTTGCGGACCTGGTCGGCCTTGTCCGGGATGGTGTAGCGGATCCCGCGCTTGCGCAGGTAGGCACGATTCTTACAGGAGGCGTACGCCTTGTCGGCCCGCACGCGGTCGGGCCGGGTGCGGGGCCTGCCCGGTCCGATACGGGGCACGCAGATCGCCTCCAAGACGGGCTCGAACTGCGGGGAGTCCCCGCGCCGTCCGGCTGCGATGACGATCGACATCGGCTTCTGTCCCTGCTCGGCGACCAGATGCAGCTTGGGGGTCAGGCCGCCTCGCGAGCGCCCGAGGCCGTGGTCGTCCGGCTCGGTGGCGACGCCGCCGGGCGGCTCCTTCTGTAGATCCCCCTTTTCCGCGCCCCGGCGGCGTGCTGGTGGGCCCGACAGACGGTGGAGTCGACGTTGATGTCCCAGGTGATCAGGTTCTTCGCGTCGGCCTGGGCCTGCAGATCGGTGAAGATCCGCTTCCAGGTGCCGTCCCGCTGCCACCGCCGGAACAGGTCGTACACCCGGCCCCACGGCCCATACCGCTCCGGGACATCCCGCCACGGCGTCCCGGTCCGGGTCCGCCGCCGTATGCCGTCAATCAGCTGCCGCTTTGTCCATGTCGGCGGCCGGCCCGGCTTCCCGCCCCTGGGCGGCAGCGGCTCCAATCGGGCCCACTGTGCGTCCGTCAGATCCCCACGCGCCACGAACCAAGATCATCTCACGCTCAAGGTCTCTTCCGATACACGCCCTAAGGTATCGTCACCTCGTGACGATACGAGAGTAATCAGGCACTTAGAGTTAGTGCGGGTTGGGGTGTTTCGCGACTTTCGCGACACCCTTACGCGCAGGCGCGCGAGGAAGTACGGCTCCCCCGTTCCGCGGCGCTGCTCCCGGACGCCAAGGCCTCCGCGGGGTAGCGTGCCGCTCGCGCGGCCGAGCCGGCCCGTCACGCCCGTGAGCACGCCCGGTTGGCCTCCGGGGGGATCGGACCGGATTCTGGCGCTAGAGAGTCGATCTTGACGACGATTCGGTGACGACGGCTGTTTGCCATGGTTGAGCGCCCTGGCGTGCCTGCTCATGCGGCCTCCCACTCGGGTCCGCGTCACCCGGGGCAAAGTAACTCTGGGTGACGACAGAGACGGGGGTGCTGTGCTGATCGTAGCCCCAGCTCCTAGATAGATCACCCTGTCAGTGGCTGCTGAGAGGGCGTCAAGGTGGCCGCTTCTGGTCGCGTCATTGGCGGGAGAGCGCGCGAGTGAGGCCTGCCAGGATGGTCGTTGCGAGGATCCACCCTGCAGTGATCATCGCCGCGGCGAGCCACTGTTGTGCGCCGCGCGGGCCGAAGGAGCTCTCCTGTCCGAAGCTGATGATCGGGAGGAGCAGGTCCAGGGTGTAGAGGAAGGCGTTGAAGGGGGGAGCCTCGCCTGGCTTGAAGGCCGGTGGCTGGTGGGCGGTGAAAACGACCGTGCCGATAAGGAGAAGGGCTGCGAGCCAGAGCGCAGCGCGGAAGGGTCGGTAGCCGTACCCGACGGTCCAGTCCTGCACATATCCCCACAGCCGTGCCCCGAGCCGCTGCCCCGAGCGGCGGCGACGCTGTTTGGCCAGCAGCACGTCGCGAGCAGCCTCATCGTGGCCCTGCCGGCGGTAGACGGCGGCCAACTGCTCATAGGGTTGAGGCTGGTAGGCCTCCCTGGCCAGCCAGTCAAGTCGCTCCCGGACAGGCAGGGGAGCCTCCAGGCTGTCATAGGTGAAGCCGTTCATCAGGACGTGAGCAGGCCACCGGCTGGGAGCGTCATCGAGCACGCCGACCCGACTGTGGCGAAGGTCGACGGCCCGCAGCAGTTCCGTCTGGGGCCCGATCTTCAGCGAAGCCGCATCTACACCACGAAGGTGAAGGTCACCGTCGATGGTGGTCTCCGCAAGGCACAGTGTGGCGGCGATCTGGGAGTTCCTGATCGAGACGTCTCCGGTGGCCGCGAAGCCTTCGCAGCAGTCGATGCCCCCGCCCGCGATCACCTCCCACAGGGACAGAACCCGCCCGCCGGGATTACTGAGGGCGGCACCGTGAAAATCCAAGCTGCCCTCGATTCGGGCGTTGATGAGCACGATCTCCCCGTCGGCACGGAAGCCTTCGCTGCAGCTGAGCCTGCCGGTGACCCCCAGCCGACGCAGGGAAAGCGCCGTCGCACCCGGGTTGGACAACGTCCCGCCGTCGAGGTTGACCGATCCGCGGACCTGGGTGGAGTCCAGAAAGACCTCTCCGTTCGCCACAAAACCTGGTGTGAGCCGCAGTCCGCTGCCGATCTCCATCAGCGGCGCGTTCAGCGCGCGTCTTCCCGGATTGGCGAGGCTCGCCTGCGCGAAACGGAGCGAACCGGCCACGCGGGCTCCGCGCAGAAGGACTTCACCTTCGGTCGAGAAGCCGTCATCGATGCGCAGTCCGCCCTCGACACTGAGTCTCTCCGCGTTCAGGGCGATGCCGTCAGGGTTGGACAGCTGGGCTCCGCTGAAGACGCACCGGCGCCCTATCCGGGCGTCCTGCACGCTCAGCTCCCCCCAGGAGCGGAAACCGCGGGCACACGACAACCCGCCGTCGATGACGACCCCCTCGGCGGTGAGGCTGAAGCCGCCTGACCGCCCGACCCGTGCGCCATCGAGGGTCATCGTCCCGCCGATCCTGGCGCCAACAACGCGTAACTCACCGTCGATGACGGCGTTCGCGCACAGAAGATCACGGTCGACGATCAGGCCGTCGGCATGGACCGCCTGAAGTGCGTGGATCGCTGCGCCGCTGAGATTCAGTGTCCCGGACACGTGGGCCCCGGCGAGCTGGATCGGGCCGGCCATCTCGCAGCCTTCCAGGCGCAGTGCCCCGCCGATCACAGCGTCTACGGCCTGCAGTCCGGGCGCCTGGGAGGCCGCGAGGTCCACCAGGCCGGTGCGGGCTCCAGTGAAGACCGGCGCTTCCTCGAACTCGCACTTGGTCAAGATCAGAGGGTGTTGTACCTCGGCGTACGACAGGTCCAATCGGCCCGTGATCCGGGCGCCGGACAGGTGCATGCCGGGCGTCTGCCCTGCAAGGCGTTCCCGGGCGCCGAGCAACATCCTTACGATGATCGCAGCCCGAACGGGGGTGCCAGGAAGATCCACAGGACGCGCTGTGGGAAACGCCTCCCAGAGGGCGAGTTCCGGCTCGGACAGATCCTCGATGATCACAGGGCACTCCTGGAAGGTCGCACGCGTCGGTAAGGAGAGCCTCCAAGGTCACCACCTGTCTTGGCAACCTTCATGCCCGGCCCATCCCTTGGATCGCAAAGTGCGCGATTCGCAGAAATGAGAAGATCAGCACGCGGGTGAAGGTGCGGCCGGAGTTCAGCAAGGCGATGGACTTCGCCCGCACCATCAAGACGGCGGTTCCGCATCAGCGGGTGATCTTCACGGTGCATGAGATGAAGCGCCTGGGGCGGGGCGCGGCTGAGCCGCTGACCATCGCCGAACAGCTGCGGCGGGCCGATATCCAGCTGGAGTTGCTCACCGGCCCGTTGCAGGGCGTGTACGACCCGAGCGGGCACGGGGCCGCGCTGTTCGCGTTCTTCGCCGGGATGGCCGAGTCCGAACGCGAGTACATCCGGGAGAAGTCGCTGGAGGGCCAGGCCTCGGCACGCGAGCGCGGACGCCACGGCGGCCGTCCGAAGGTGTTCGACGACGACATGGCGGCCTACGCCCGCAGCCTGCGCGCCCGGGGCGTATCTGTGCCGGAGATCGCGGCCAAGCTGGTCATTCCCACCGGCAAGAACAAGGGCCGCCACCCGTCGCTGGCCAGCGTCTATCGGGTGCTGGCCGAGGATGCCGGTCCCGGCGTCGGTGTCTGACTGCCCCGACGGCGGGTGCCGGGGCACCTCACCTGCCCTGGGACTCAGGCGCTCTCGTGAGCACCGTCATGGAAGGGACGCAAGCCCCCGGCCACGCCGGCGCGGGAGAAGGCGTAGCGGCCCAGGAAGTTGATGTGGTCGTACTGGATCGGCGACAGCCGCGCACACATCTCATCCGTGACCGGGAACCCTTGCTCGCGCAGGTGCTTGACGGCGGCGTCCAGATACAGGCTGTTCCACCAGATAACCGCATTCAACGCCAATCCCAGACTGCCCAGCTGATCCTCCAGGCCCTCGCGGTAGCGCTGTCGTAGCAGGCCCCGGTTGCCGAAGGCGATCTTGCGGGCCAGGCGGTGGCGGGCTTCCTGCACATTCAGCTGGGTGCCGATCATCCGCCTGTAGCCTTGGTCGGCGATGTACTGCAGCAGGTGCAGCGTCTTGAAGATTCGGCCGTAGTGGGCGAACGCCTCGCCCAGGCCGGTGGTGCGGCCGTCGGCCGACAGCATCCGGATCAGGTCGTAGGCGCGTACCGTGCCCAAAGTGAGCGAGCCGGCCACGCGTACCATGTCGCCCCAGTGCGCGCGGATCTTGTCCAGGCGGACGGTGTGGCGGGACATGTGCTCCAGCGGGCCGTAGACGGCGCGGGTGTTGGTGCGCCACAGCCGGGTGCCGCCCAGGTCGGCGATGCGCGGGGAGAACTGGTAGCCGCAGATCGCGAACAGGCCCGAGACGATGTCGGAGTAGCTGGCAGTGTCGGTGACCACCGTCTCGGGCTTGGGTCCGCCGTCGAGGGTGCGGATGGCGTCCAGGATGAACAGCGAGTCGCGCAGTGTGCCGGGTACGACCAGCCCGCCGATGCCCACCACTTGGTCGTTGACCACATTCATCCAGGTCGCGCCGCGCTGGCGGCCGAAGTAGACGGGGTTGTGGCCGGTGTGCAGGTTCTGGACCGGCACGACGAAGCGCAGCCCGTCGGCCGAGGCGATGTGCCCGCCACCCCAGCATCTGACGATGTCGAGTTCGGCCTGGGCAGCAATCAGGCGGGCGTTGGCCGCCGCGATCGTCTCGCCGCGCAGGTAGCCCTGATCGACCTGCAGCAGCCGGGCCCGGGGTTCGGCTTCTCGATCGGCACCAGGCCGACATTGCACGCCTCGGCCACGAACAGCGCGGCCAGGCTGACCGGGAAGTCCTCCATGGGTGAGTCGGCGCCGGAGATGTGGGTGAAGTCGGCGGGCAGCCCGGTACGGTCGAACACCTCCAGCAGCAACTCGGGAAAATCCAGCCGGGGCAGCATGCCATCCAGCAGAGAGCGCAGCTCCTTCAGCCGCGCCGAGCTTCTCTAGTTGCAACCGGCCACCGACGAACTGCGCCGCGGTGTTCGCCCCAAGCCCATCCAGCACCCGGGTGTAGGCGCCTTCCAGCGCGCTGGCGAGCTCGGCCAGATGCCCGGCCGGCTCGACCTCCAGCTCAAGTGAGGTGAGGATGCGCGACTGCGCCTGCTGCCACGCCTGGCCGTCCAGCAGCCGCGCGCGGGGCGCTCCACCGCTCAGACCCTTCGGCGAACACATCGCGCCGACGCAGTGCGTGGTGCAGGTACATGACCGCGCACAGCACGAACGCCGCCTTGTCGATCTGCCCTCCGGGAGATCTGGGTTGCGGTAGATGAGTGGCCGCCAAGAGCCGGTGATCAGCGCCTCGTGCGCGGTGATGTCACCAGGGCCGTAGCGGCGGCGGGTCTTGGCCATCGCCGCCGCAGCGTGCACCATCGCCAGCACCGCCGTACCGGCCTCGACCGCACGGAACTGAATCGTGGCCAGCAGCAGCTCGATGAAGCCCTGCACCGTGCGGTAGCGCTTGATCAGCTCGGCTCGCCATTCGGCGGCCGCGTCATCGTCGGTCGTGGGCACAAAGGCCGCGATCGTCTCCACCGCCGAGGCCAGCTTCTCGCGCGGCACCACCTCTTCGATCGCCTTCCACACCTCCACCAGCGATACCAGCCGATCCTCGGTCGCCTCCGGCGCCGACATCAGCACCTCCACCGCTGAGGCCATCGTGCGCGCCGCCTTGCGCAACTTGGGGAACGTGCGCAGTTGCTCGGCTTTGCCGGCCCGCTCCGCCCGGGCCGGCAGGTTCGAGGTGATGAGCAGGTCCAGCACGTCGAGGGCGTCGTCGACCGACGAGGTCTCCAGATGCCGCACGGTGGCCGGCAGCGGGGCCGCCGTCGCAGGCTGATCTGGAGCGGGTGTCCTTCCTTGATCGGTTCCCCGGCGCGGCGGCGTACGACGAACACCGCCGGCAGCTCGCCGCGTCGCGGGTCTGGCGGGAGCAGGCGCTGCCGGAGCTGGTCTGCCGATCCGCGAAGCCGATGCAGGAGCTCCGGCTGAGCCCGACCGGGCGGTCCCAGCTCCGGTAAATACGTTGCGGGGTCCGGAACGGGCGGGCAAGCTGGGTTGACCGAGCGGCGGCGAACGCTGCCTGGACTAAGGAGGGCTGACGGATGGCCATCACTGTGCTGCGGCATGTCCGCATCAGTCCCACCTCTTTGTTCAGGAGCACACCCGTTGTCTTCCGAGTACGAACGCTCTGATTCCTACTCCGACCTCGACTCCCGCTGGTCCGATTTCACCGGTGACGAGTCCCAACCAGATCCGGCCGACGACTTCGTCTTCGAGTTCCATTCGGTCGACGAGGAGCTGGGCCCGGATCAGCGGTGGTCCACCTGGCTGGAGGTCGAGCGCGGTTCTCGCGGCCCGGAACCACGCCCCCCGTGGGTTGTGACGGAACAGGCTGCGATCGACACCGAGCTCGGCGTCCTCAAAACCGGTAAGGAAGCCGACGTCTTCCTGCTCGAACGGGCCGTCGAAGCCATCGGCGACAACCCGGCGAAGTCCTCGCTGCTGGCCGCGAAGCGGTACCGCACCGAGGAACACCGGTCCTTCCACCGCAGTACGTCGTACGTCGAAGGCCGCCGTACCCGCAACAGCCGCGACAGCCGGGCGATGGCGAAGAAGTCCTCGCACGGCCGCAGTGTCGCGGCCGGTCAGTGGGCGTACGCCGAATGGGACGCCCTCAACCGGTTGTGGAAGGCCGGCGTCCCGGTGCCGTATCCCGTGCAGGTGGACGGCACCGAGCTGCTGATGGAGTTCATCGACGACGGTGAGGGCGGTGCCGCGCCCCGACTCGCCCAGGTCCGGCCGTCGAAGGAGCTGCTCGGCGTGTACTTCGAGCAGCTCCGCAACGGCATGCGTGAACTGGCCCGCGCGGGGCTCGCGCACGGCGACCTTTCGCCGTACAACGTCCTCGCGCAGGCCGAGCGGATCGTGATGATCGACCTGCCCCAGGTCGTCGACATCGTGGGCAACCCGAAGGGCATGGACTTCCTGATGCGCGACTGCCACAACATGGCCACGTGGTTCACGAACCGCGGGCTCGAGATCGACGAACAGGAGCTGTTCGCCGACCTGCTCACGATGGTGTTCTGATCGCCTTCTGCAGAACGCGGTCGAAGCAGACCACCGAGGCTCGCCATCTGATCGGGGTCGTCGAGGGCCTCCGCCGGCCCCTCCTGTTCGGCGTCTACACCGGCGACGAGGCCCTCG
Source organism: Streptosporangium vulgare (assembly GCF_042428775.1). Lineage (NCBI taxonomy): Bacteria > Bacillati > Actinomycetota > Actinomycetes > Streptosporangiales > Streptosporangiaceae > Streptosporangium > Streptosporangium vulgare. The sequence continues at coordinate 63,126 of NZ_JBHMBS010000038.1, forward strand.
CCGTCCTACGCCCACCTCGACCTGATCTTCACCGCCTGACGACCGCGTCGCTTTCCGCATCGGAACGGCCAGTGACGATAAGACGAGCCAGCCAGGCTCCTTAACGTCACTGGCCGTTCGGTTGCTGCTCAAGGGCCGAGGTCCCGGCCGGACAGAGAGAGCCACCCTCGGGGACGGCTTCCCGGTCATCGCGCGAGCGGCTACCAGAATGCGGGCCAGTGCTCCGGCCTTCAGGCCGGGGGTGAAGGCCCGCTAGTGTCCTGCGTCAGAAATTCGTCGGCTAAGTCTAGAATGGGCCGCATGGCGCGGACGGGACGGCCCAAGACTCCGGTGACGCTTTCCGCTGATGAGCGGGCCACGTTAGAACGCTGGACCCGGCATGCGAAGTCTTCCCAAGTCCTGGCGATGCGGTCGAAGATCGTGCTGGCGTGCGCGGACGGTCTGGACAACATCGAGATCGCCGCCGCCCTGCGGATCCACCGCGACACGGTCTCCAAATGGCGGCGGCGGTTCGTCCGGCTGCGACTGGAGGGGCTGATGGACGAGCAACGTCCCGGCCGCCCGCCCTCAGTCACCTTGGATCAGGTCGAGCAGGTCGTGGTGACAACCTTGGAGCAACTGCCCAAGAACGCCACCCACTGGTCGAGGACCTCGATGGCCGCCCGCAGCGGACTGTCGAAGTCCACGGTCGGGCGGATCTGGCGCGACTTCGGTCTCAAGCCCCACCAGGCCGGCACTTTCAAGCTGTCGAGTGATCCGTTGTTCGTGGAGAAGGTCGTCGACGTCGTGGGGCTGTATCACAACCCGCCCGAGCGGGCCGTGGTGTTGTGCGTGGACGAGAAGTCCCAGATCCAGGCCCTGGACCGCTCACAGCCGGTGCTGCCGATGATGCCGGGCATGCCCGAGCGGCGCACCCATGACTACGTCCGCAACGGGATCACCAGCCTGTTCGCCGCCTTCAACGTCGCCGACGGCACCGTCATCGGGGAACTGCACCGCCGGCACCGCGCCGCCGAGTTCAAGAAGTTCCTGATCACGATCGACAAGAGCGTCCCCGTCGAACTGGACGTCCATCTGATCTGCGACAACTACGGCACCCACAAGACCCCGGCGATCAAGGCGTGGCTGGCCCGTCATCCACGCTTCCACATGCATTTCACCCCGACCGGCTCCTCCTGGATCAACCAGGTCGAGCGCTGGTTCGGCTTCCTGACCGACCAGATGATCCGGCGCGGAGTGCACAAAAGCGTGCAAGCCCTGGAGAGCGACATCCGCGCCTGGATCGACGACTGGAACGACGACTGGAACGACAACCCGCGCCCGTTTGTCTGGAAGAAGACCGCCGAGGAGATCCTCGAATCCTTAGCCCGATATTGCCGACGAATTTCTGACGCAGGACACTAGGGCCTGTACGGGGTTGAGATCAGCGGGATTCGTCTGCGCGATGGCCTGCGATCCTGGTAGGCCATCGCTATGGCGCGCTGAGATCTCACTGACGAGGAATGGTCCTTGATCGATCCTCATCTGCCCTTGGGGGAGCGAGGCCCGATCCCAGATCTGCGGCAGCGGTTCAATGCGGTGATGTGGCGGTTTCAGGAGATCCGCCGCCGCACCGACGCGGTCGGGATCTTCCCCGACCGGCCCTCGATCGTCCGTCTTGTCGGTGCGGTTTTGGCCGAGCAGACCGATGAGTGGACCGAGGCCCGCCGCTACATGGGCCTGGATGTCCTGGCCAAGACCAGGATGCGCATCATCGTCGGCGACACACCGTGGCCCCTCACAGACACTTACCGCTTAACCTGCAGAAACAGGATCACGCGAAGGTCAACTCATACACCACTTCGCTGGACGTGACCCCCATACGTCGTCGCTCCACAGCGTGGTGTCCCGGGCCAGTATGCGGATCACGTGGCGTACGAGGTCTGCGGACTTGCGCAGGCGCTTGTTGTAGCCGGGCTGCTTGGGTAGGTAGGGGAACAGGTACCGCAGGTGGGCATGAGCGTGCCGCAGCCACCGCGCCTCGGAGGTGAAGCCGAGCATGGCCTGCGTCATCGCCAGGGTCACCAGCTCGGCATCGCTGAGCTGCGGCGCAATGCCCACGGCCGGCCGCCATGGCCCGAACTGCGGCGAACCTTTCAGTAGATCATCGGTCTTTATGTAGAGCGCGGTCGCGAGGGAGTCCAATTCTGTCTTCACGCACCGACATTGGGCTCCCTCGCCTCGACTGCGCAGGAGATCGTGGCGATCCCGGCGTGGATACCTTCGACCGTGGATACCTTCGACTACGGTGTCAGCACGATCCTGCCGAAGACCTCGCCCGCGTCCATCTTCTGGTGCGCCAGCACGGCTTTGTCCAGTGGCAGCAGGTCGTGCACCACTGTTTCGATCTCGCCGCGACCGGCTGCGGCGAACTGCTCGCTGCGCACGGCACGCAGGTCGGCTTGGGTGACGGTGGCTGCGCTGAAAGTGGCGAAGGACATCGACTTCTGGAACGCCGCCATGATCTTCGTGCCGAAGTCCGCAGGCGGCTGACCTGCGACAGCACCCACGGCCACCATGCGGCCGTTCGGGTTGAGCCTGTCGAAGAACGACGGCATGTCCTTGCCGGCCACAATGTCGATGATGACGTCATAGCCCGCTGGAGCCTCTTCCCCTCCGTCGCCGGAGCGGTCCAGCACGTGGGTCGCGCCGAGGCGGCGCAGCCGCTCGCCGCGCTCGGCCGACGATGTCGTGACCGCCACCGCGGCACCACCACCGCGAGCCGCGAGCTGCACTGTCATGATCCCGATGCTGCCGGCCGCGCCACGCACCAGGACCGTCTCCCCGGGAACGAAATGGGCGTGGCGAAGCCCGAAGTGGGCCACCGCACCGGAACCGCCGAGCGTCACCGCGTCGACGGCGGACAGGCTACCGGGCAGGGGAAGGATCTGCTCGACCGGTGCGACGGCCTGTTCGACATAGCCTCCGCCGGTGCCGGTGAAGGCCCACACCCGCCGGCCGATCCACGACGCGTCGACGCCGTCACCGACCGTGGTCACGGTGCCCGCCACCTCGCTGCCCGGGATGAAGCCCTCCTTGAATCCGTAGGCGGCCAACGCCCCGCTTCGGATCACGGTGTCGACACCACCGACGCCCACCGCCTCGGTGGCGATCAGCACCTGCCTGGCAGCAGGTGTGGGTACCGGCAGGTCGACAACAGCCAGACCTTCAGGACCTCCGTACGTCTGAATCGCGATTGCCTTCAATGTCGTCTCCACGTTCTTGGACCGCTCAAGCACGATCGTGCTCCATACCCGCCACCGATCGCCGCCCGGCGGTAAGGGGCTTCACACCGCGGCCGAGGATCGGTCCCGGTGCTGCGCGCCCCGATGATCTCGGCGAGCTTCTACGTCTCGAACGGTAACGGACGCCCCCGTCCGCTTAGGTAAAGTGAGAGTGGTGACCGACCATTTGCCTCATACGCTGCGTTCCGACGCGCTGGACAACCGCGAACGCATCCTCGACGCGGCCCGAGCGCTGTTCTCCGCCGACGGCCTGGATGTGCCGATGCGGGAGATCGCGAGGCGCGCCGGGGTGGGACCTGCCACCTTGTACCGTCACTTCCCGACCAAGCAGATGCTGGTCGCCGAAGCCTTCGCGGACCAGTTGCACGCATGTCGCGCCATTGTCGACGAGGGGTGCGCGGATCCTGATCCGTGGCGTGGCCTGCGCCTGGTGATCGAGAAGATCTGTGAGCTGCACGCACGCGATCGGGGCTTCACCGAAGCCTTCCTGTCAACGCTCCCGGGGGCGCAGGATGTCGCGGGACGCGAGTACACGGTGAAAAAAGTCGCCGGACTGGCCCAGCGAGCCAAGGACGCGGGGCACCTGAGGCCCGACTTCGTCCTGGACGACCTCATTCTCGTCCTCATGGCCAACAAGGGGATCCACGCCACATCTACCGCCACCCAGGTCATGGCCTCCCGACGCTTCGCGGGGCTGGTGATCCAGGCGTTCGAAGCCTGCCCTCACCACGCACCGCTACCACCAGCAGCACGACTGGCATCCGCAGCACCGGCCGGCGCCTGACCGTGGGTGAGCGGTATCCACGCTCGACGCGCGAACCACTGAACCCCTTGGAATAGATCGTCTAGTGGCCCCCCCCCCCGCAACGCCGGGGGCTGCTTCCGTGCCGTCGCAGAGCTCTCCGATTCTCCGGTCCGTGTTGGTACGGCGGCGTAACGTAGGCGTGTGCCGAAATCGCAACGTCGTGCCGCTCGTCGCAGGCGGGAACGGCCTGGAGTATCGGAGTGATGTCCAGCCGGGGATGTCGCGGCGGCCGTGGCCCGCGCCGTCTACCAGAACCTCACCTCGGGATAGCCCGCGGACGGCCCGTCCAGCAGCGGCTGGCGCCTGTTCTTCAGATGCAGGTCGAGGAAGGCGGTGACGTACGCGCGGATGATCTTTATGGAGCGCTCGCCGTCGATCGGGTACGCCGGTAACCCGAGCTGCGGCTGGAGCACCGCGTAGTCGATGAAGCTCATGTGTTCGGCGCCTGTCACGGTCAGCCAGCGCTTCCAGTCACCGGTCACGTGCGGCCAGAACAGGTCCCAGGAGCCCTTCTCTCCGTCGTCCGGCTCCTGCCTGGGGTTGCCGATCATCATGAACGGCTTCTCGACGGGCTTCGCCGGCGTCGGCGGGTTGTAGGAGCCGTCCAGATTGACCGCGGCCTTGATTCGCTGGCTCACGGGCAGAAGGTGCGCGGCACTCTGACCGCCGACCGAATGCCCCACCATCGCGATCCTGGTCTCGTCGATCAGCCGGTTCCAGTACGCGCTCTTCTCGAGCCGGTCCAGCACGAACGTCGTGTCGGCGGCCCTGACCCGGGCGACCTTCGCCCCCAGCTCCGGGGTCTGGCCGCCCTTGCCCGCCTCGAACGTGACGGTCCTGCCGCCGGGGAACGTGGTGGCCACGGACTCGTAGGTGTGCTCGATGCCCGCCACCAGGTATCCCCTGCTCGCGAACTCCTCGGCCAGCGAGGTCATGGTCGCGCGAGGCAACGTCATGCCCGGTGACAGGACCACCAGCGGCCACCCTTCCTTCCGTCTCAGCGGGGGCGCGTCGGCGCGGGCGTACGTCCTCGTCCTGGCGAGCGTGCCCGGTGGCACGTCCTTCAGCTGCGGCACGCTCTTGATGATCAACTCCGACTCTCGGAGCGTGACGTACCGGGCCGGTCGGCCCACGGCCTTCCGCGCCGGATACCAGACCGAGACCATCAGCTCGCGCACCTTCCTACTAGCCACCCACGGGTCGGGACGGCTGGAGTCGACCAGGTGCATGACCGACCGCCCGACGGCGTGGCCGCCCGTCGGCGCGGGCAGAGCGGGGGCGGGGGCGGACGCCGCGGCGTCCGCCGCACCGATACCGGTGAACGCGGTGAACGCGAGCATGCTCGCGATGGCTGTCTTCCTCATGTCCCCGACCATGCGGCACGGCAAGGCCGTACCGTCCCCGGCGAAAGTCACCCGGCACCCGCGACTTTCGTAGGGGGGCGTCGACCGGGTCGCCCTATAACCTCTGACCATGACGGACGGCGGCGCCGGGATCGCCGAGCGGATCACGCCGTGGGCGCTCGGCGCGGCGGTGTTCCTTCTCTCCATGGCCTCGGCGTCCGGTGCGGTGGGCGTCAGGTCGACGCTGCCCGAGCCCGTGCTCGTGGCCGTCGCCGCCGCGTCGGCGGTGGCCGCGGTCCGCGCCAGACGCTCGCTGGGGCCGCTCGCCGCGGTGGGCGCCGTCGCCTACGCCTGGCTGGTGATGTGGCCCGCCGCCGTCGCGGCCTCCTACTACGCGGGCACGCACCTGCGCCGCCGCGACCTGTGGCTCTACGCCGGAGGCGCGGTCGCGGTCTTCGCGCTCAGCGCTCTCGTCTCTCACCGAAGCAATGGGTACCGGGCACTGGTCGCGGGCACCCCGGCCAACGCGATCCTCATGAGCGGCGCGATGCTCGGGCTGCCCCTGGTGGCGGGGCTGTGGGTCCGCGCCAGGCGGCAGGTGCTCGCCACGATGCGCGAGCAGGCGGAACAGCTGCTGCGCGAGCAGGTGCTGCGCGCGGAGCAGGCACGTGTCCAGGAACGAGCACGCATCGCACGAGAGATGCACGACGTGGTCGCACACCAGGTGTCGCTGATGGTCCTGCACGCCGGCGCACTGGAGGTCAGCGCCCCCGACGAGCGTACGGCCGAAGCCGCGGCGCTGATCGGCGGTGTCGGCAGGGAGGCGCTGGGCAACCTGCGCGAGGTGCTCGGCGTGCTGCGCTCGCGGGATCCCGTGCGCGGCCCGCAACCCACGCTGGCCGACCTCGACCAGCTGCTCGACCAGACCCGCGCGCTGGGCATCGTGGTCGACCGTCACGACGAGGGGGTCGCGCGCCCACTCGGTCCCGTGGTGGAACGCACCGCCTACCGCGTGGTCCAGGAGGCGCTGACCAACGTGCACAAGCACGCCGCCGATGCCAGGACCGAGGTGTTCGTCCGCTACCGTCCCGCCGAGTTGGAGATCCTTGTGCGCAACCAGCCCTCCGCCGGCACCTCCGGTGATCTGCCCGGCTCCGGCTGGGGACTGGTCGGCCTGCGCGAACGTGTCGAGCTCGTCGGTGGCAGTCTGGAGACCGGCCCGCAGGACGGGAACGGTTTCCAGGTCATGGCCAGGATCCCGGTCGCGTGATCCGCGTACTGGTCGTCGACGACGAGGCACTGGTCAGATCCGGGCTGCGGATGATCCTGGAGGCGGCGGGCGACATGGTGGTCGTCGGCGAGGCCCGCGACGGCGACGAGGCGGTCGCCGCCACCACCAGGCTCAGGCCCCAGGTCGTGCTGATGGACGTGCGCATGCCCGGCACCGACGGCCTGGCCGCCGCGGCACGTGTCCTGACCGCCCCCGAGGCCCCCAAACTGATCATGCTGACCACCTTCGACCTGGACGAGTACGTCCACGAGGCGCTCCGGCTGGGTGCGGTCGGGTTTCTGCTCAAGGACACCCCGCCCCGGGAGCTGGCCGCCGCCGTACGCACGGTCGCGACGGGCCAGGCCATGCTGTCCCCCACCGTCATCAAGCGATTGATCACGTCGTTCGCCGACAGGGCTCCCTCCCGTGCCGAGTCCGCGCGTAACCGGCTCGCGTCGCTGACCGCCAGGGAGGAGGACGTGATCAGGGTGCTGGCCCGTGGCCTGTCGAACGCGGAGATCGGGCGGGAGCTCGGGCTGGCGGAGGCCACGGTGAAGGCGCACGTCAGCCGGCTGCTCGCCAAGCTGGGGGTGGCCAACAGGGTGCAGGCGGCGATCCTGGTGCACGACGCGGACCTCGGCTGACCGGACACCTCCCGCCCGCCCGTCGGGCCCACGAACCGATCGCCTGATCGGGCGGGATCTCGTCGGCCGTTCCTGAGCCGGTCCGAGAACGGCTCCCGGTGGGGCGTTCACGAGTCGGGTGGCCTTGAGCGCGGGGGTGTCGAAAGGATCGCTTCCTGCACACACGTCCGAGCCCTGCCCCGGTGCAAGCCCTGCCCCGGTGTGAGGAAGACCTGAACGCCGACGTCCAGAAGCGGCGGGTCGGCGCCCGCCAGGGCGGCGG
>NZ_JBHMBS010000038.1:70743-71647 GCF_042428775.1 Streptosporangium vulgare
GGGCGCCCAGCGCCCGGCGGGGGCGGCGGCGACCCGGGCGACCTGGCCCGAGGCGAGAAAGGGTCTGCTCGGGGATCACCTCCTCGCGGGCGGCCACCGGATCCGGCCAGATCCGCTTCTACCAGGCCTCCTCCTCGGAGATGTTCGGCCAGGTGCGTGAGACGCCGCAGAACGAGCCACGCCGTTCCACCCGCGCTCCCCGTACGGCGTCGCCAAGGCCTACGGGCACTTCCTCACCCAGAACTACCGCGAGTCCTACGGGATGTTCGCGGTGTCCGGCATCCTGTTCAACCACGAGTCGCCCCGGCGCGGAGCGGAGTTCGTCACCCGCAAGGTGACGCTCGGCGCCGCGAGGATCAAGCTGGGCCTCGCCGCCGACCTGCGGCTCGGCAACCTGGAGGCCCGGCGCGACTGGGGGTACGCCGGCGACTACGTCAAGGCCATGCGCCTGATGCCGCGGGCAGGGACCGCCGAGGACTACGTCATCGGCACCGGCCAGACGCGCTCGGTGCGCGAGCTGGTCGTCGCGGCCTTCGAGGCGGCCGAGCTCGACTGGGAGCGGTACGTCGTGGTCGACCGGTCGCTGCACCGCCCGGCGGAGGTGGACCTGCTGTGCGCCGACCCGAAGAAGGTGAGGGTGCAGCTCGGCTGGGAGCCGACGGTGGGGTTCGAGGAGCTCGTCGCCATGATGGTCGAGGCGGACGTCCGGCTGCTGTTCGACGGTGGCGACCCCGAGCAGGACTCCTCCTGGCCTGGCGGCACCCGCCGCCCCGCGCCCGCCCTGACGCCCGCCGGTGGACCGCCGGGCGCGGGCGGAGTGCCGGGCGCGGGCGGTGTCAGCCGATCCACGCGCCGGTGGTGAAGTTCCCGGTGTTGATCGCCATGACCGGGATCATGATGGCCA
>NZ_JBHMBS010000039.1:0-57181 GCF_042428775.1 Streptosporangium vulgare
CCCGCCAGCCGCGAGCCGTCCCTCAGCAACTGGGCCGGATGGTTGCAGACCTGCTTCAGCTTCGTCATGGTCGCCAGCACGTTGCCACGCCGCTCGACGCCCTCGCTGTCGGCGATCTTGGCCATCATGTCCTCGACCACGGCCTGGTAGAGGGTGGCCTGCTCAGGAGTGAGGTTGCACCAGACCTTCATCTCCATCTTGTCCGGCAGGTCGGAGATGATCGAACGGTCGGTCTTGAGCCGCCGCAGCACGAACGGGCCGGTGGCGCGTCTGAGCGCGGCCGTCGCCACGGTGTCACCGTCGCGCTCGATCGGCTCCTGGTAGCGCTTCCTGAACCGTCCGGCCGGGCCGAGCAGGCCGGGGTTGCAGAACTCCATGATCGACCAGAGTTCCGCCAGGTGGTTCTCCACCGGCGTGCCCGTCAGCGCGAACCTGCTCCTCGCCGGAATCGACCGTACGGCCCGCGCCTGCCCGGTGGCGCTGTTCTTGATGGCCTGCGCCTCGTCGCAGACGACCCTCGACCAGACCAGCTCCGCCAGGGCCTCCCGGTCCCGCAGGGCGGTGCCGTACGTGGTGAGCACGAGATCCGCCTCCTCCACCCGCCTGGCCAGCTCCTCCCCGCGCAGCCGGGTGGCGCCGTGGTGCGAGTAGAGGTCCAGGGAGGGGGCGAACCTGGCGGCCTCCTTCTGCCAGTTGCCGAGCAGCGACATCGGGCAGACCAGCAGCGTCGCTCCCGGCCGCTCTCCCTGTTCCCCCTGCTCCCCTTGTTGTTCCCCTTGTCCCGCCGCGCGCTCGTTGAGCAGCAGGGACAGGGTCTGCGGGGTCTTGCCCAGCCCCATGTCGTCCGCGAGGACGCCGCCGAGCCCCACCTCCGACATGAAGGCGAGCCAGGACAGCCCGCGCTCCTGGTACGGCCGGAGCTCGCCGTGGAAACCGGCCGGGGTCGGGATCGGTTCGAGGCGGCGGTCGGCCTCACCGGACAGCAGGTCGCCGAGGAGGCCGTCGGCGTCCACCCCGACGATCGGCAACTCGTCGTCACCTCCGTGGACGACCGCCTGGATCACCTCGCCGACCGTCATCTCACCCGCCCTGCGCCTCTCGAACGCCTCCAGCGCCGCGCCCAGCTGCCGGTCGTCCAGCTCGACCCATCGGCCCCGTACCCGGACCAGCGGCACCTTGAGCCTGGCCAGCTCGGCCAGCTCCTCCTCGCCGATCGTCTCGTCGCCGATCGCCAGGTCCATCCGGAAGTCCACGAGCTGCCGCATCCCGAACCCCTGGTCGGAGGCCGCTCCCGGGCCTGTCTTCCGCGAGCGGGCCGTGAGCTTGAGCCCCAGCCGCGTCCGCCCGGCCCAGGCGGGCAGCTGCACGCCGAACCCGGCCGACCGCAGGAGCGGGGCGGCGTGGCGCAGGAACGCGAACGCGCCCGCCGTGTCGAGGACGAGCTCCGACGGCCGGGGACCGCGCAGCGCCTCCTCCACCTCCGGGTAGAGCCGTGCCGACCGGCCGAGCCCCGCGAGCAGCGTCTCCTCGGGACGTGCGGGCAGGCCGGGCGCGGTCTCACCGGCCCAGATGAGCGGCGCGGGCAGGTAGAGGCTCGGGTCCTCCGCCGACTGGACGGCGAACTCCACCCGCCAGGGGGAGCCGTCCTCCCGTTCCTCCCGTTGGCCGGATCGCCGTCGCCCGTCGCGCTCCGGGGCAAGGTCACCGTTCGGTCGTCCGGAGCCGAGGTCCGATCCGGGACCGGAACCGGGACCGGGATCGGAGGTGCGGGCGGGGCCGGGCTGTACTTCGAAGTCGGAGTCGAAGCCGGAGGTGGAGCCGTGCTGGGCGCCGGATACGGGACCGGGGCCGGGCACGGTTTCCGGTGCGGCCTCGGCCTCGGTGTCGGTGAAGGAGCCGGGGCAGGCGTCGGGTTCGGGCTGGGGTTCGGGTTCTGGTTCGGTCAGGCGGAAACAGACTCTCACCGGAGCGTCGAGCAGGTGTGCCGACCTGAACCACTCCTGGAGCGGCCCGGCCAGCTCGTCCGCAGCGGCCCGCGTCAGGCCGGGGAGGGCGGCGTCCTCTCCGGTGAGGGCGACCAGCCAGCGGTCCGTGAGGGGGCCACGGGCCCCCGGACGGCGCCCGCCGAGCAGGCGGTCGGGGAGCGCCCGCCGTACCGCCGCGTCGGCCAGGCAGGACAGGGCCTCGTTCAGCACCTGGGCAGAGGGCCGTTCCTCGGCGACCGACCGGCAGACGGGGGGCATCGCGGCGGCGAGATCGCGGAAGCGGGCGGCGTGCGGGCCGGTCGGCACCGGACGCCACCGCGCCGCGTGGCCGTCGCCCTCGGTGACGAGCTGGGGCAGCACCCGGCCACCGCGGACCAGGGCGCGGGCGTACGCCGCGACGGCGGCGAGATACCGCAGGGAGGCTCCCGGGATCGGCACCCGCCGGGCGTTCTCGGGGTACTCGCCGGAGAGCTCGCGCGGCCGGCGCGTCTCCCCGGGCGACTCGCCGGGTTCGTGCTTCTCTGCGGGCGACTCACCGGGTCCGTGCGTCTCCCCGGTCATCTCGTCGGGTTCGTACGCCTCCGCCGGGAGGTGTGCCATCTCGTCGACGCGGTCGAGCAGGTCCAGCGCCGCGCCCGGCTCGACCAGCAGGGCGGGCACCCGCCAGGAGCCGATCCTCGGCCGCCGCGCGGTGACCTCCGCCCCGGACTCGGGGGAGGGCAGCGGGCTTCGTGCCGAACTCGGCAGGAGCAGGACGAGTTCGTCGGTGACCGCCTTGCCCGCCGCCGCCGCGGCGACGTCTCCCCAGAGCGTCAGACCGTCGAGGACGACCGTGTCGCCGGCCGCGAACGGGTGCGGGCGGACCTTCGCGCGTGAGGTGCTCGGGGCGGGGGCGGCCGGGTCTTCCGCCCAGAGCGCCAGCCTGTCGTCCACCCAGGCCCCGTGAACCACCAGCACCCTTACGACCCTCCTCACGTTCAAAGAACCGTAACAGCCGAGGCGCATCGGGCCGAGTGCCTCACAGCAGGGCGCGCGGGCGCCCCTGCCCGGCCGGGTCAGCCTCCGGCCAGCGCTTTTCTCAGCTTGGGGGCGAGGCCGGCCGTGAACGTTTTCGCGTCCTCGCAGCCCTTGCGCCCGAGCGACCAGCAGCCGAGCAGCTCGTGGACCTCCGTGCGGAAGACCCGGCTGAACTGGCTGTAGTACGGGGAGGACGGGCGCGCCCTGGCCTGCGTCAGCGCGCGCAGCAGCGTGTCGGGCCGCACTCCCTCGGACTCGGGCTCGGCGGCGGGGGAGGGCGTGGATCCGGGCTCGGCTTTGGAAGCGGCCTTGGAAGCAGCGGGCTTGGAAGTGGCCTCGGAGACGGGGCCGGACGGGGTCGCCGCGGGCGACGGGCCGTCGCAGCCGGGCTCCGCCTTCGCGTAGAGGGCGGAGACCCTGGCCGGGGCGAACCCGCCGCAGTGGTAGAGCAGCCTGGCCGCCTTCTCGCCGGTCAGCGCCGCCACCAGCTGCTGCGCGGCGTCGCGGCGGACGGTGTGCCGGGAGACGGCGAGGTACTGGCCGCCGAGGACGCCCTGCCAGGGCAGCGGTGCCGCGCGGAAGGCGACCCCTTTCGACTTCGACTCCCCGGAGAGCACCTCGTGGGCGTAGGGCCAGTGCCGCAGGAACAGCGCGTGCCTCTCGCGGAAGGCGGTCAGCGACTCCGCCTCGGTGCTGCCGAGGGTCTCCCCGGAGATCACGCCGGCCCGCACCGTCTCGATGAGCCGCCCGACGGCCTCCACGCTCCTCTTCTGGGTGATCACCACCTGGCCGTTCGCGTCGACCACGTCCCCGCCGTTGGCCCAGATCGCCTCCAGGGCGTTGACCGTGAGCCCCTCGTAGGGGGCGAACTGCCCGGTGAGCCCGAGGACGGTGGGGCCGGGCCCGGCGCGACGCGCCGTCGCGAGGGCGGTCATGTCCCGCCAGTCCTTCGGTTCCCGCAGGTCGTCGAGGTAGTAGAGGAGTCCCACGTCGGTGTTGAACGGCACCGCGTACTGGACGCCGTTCCAGGCGCCCGCGGACCAGATCTGGGAGAGGAAGTCGTTGGTCCCGCCGTGCGCGGCGGTGTCGATCGGGCGCAGGTAACCTCCCTCGGCGAACTCGGGGATCCACTGGATGTCGAGGTTGTACACGTCGTAGTGCCCGGCCTTCGACTGGGCGGCCGAGATCATCGCGCTGCGCTGCTCGTCGGCGACCGAGGAGATCGCCACGAAGCACGCCCGGGGCCTGCCCTCGATGTCGTTCCAGACCGCTCCGAGCGCCCGTTCACGGGCCCCTCCCGAGACGTCGGCGCCGCTGGCGATGCGCAGGACGCAGTCGTCCCTGGGTGGTCCGGGAGGCGGGGTGGGCGTGGCGCTCGCCGTCAGGGAGGGAAGGCAGACCAGCAGCACGAGGAGAAGGATCACCCCGTGGCCGACCGGCTCCGCCCCGGAGGGCGCGCCCTGCCCGCCCGTCCCGCCCGGGGTGGACGGAGAGGACGGCGAGGGGCGGCTCATCGGATACCTCCAGCGTGGAGACCTCGGGCCTCGGCCCTGGGGAGAACGTCAATCGGTGACCGTCCGGAGTTCGGTGAACGCGTCGTCCAGCTTCTGGTCGGGGTCGGTGCTCGCGTCGTAGCAGGACATCAGGCCCTCGTCCAGGAGCCTGGGCAGCGGGGACGTGCCGCAGCCGTGCAGGTCGAAGGAGAGCGTCAGCAGGCGGACATCGCCGTGCTCCCTGAGGTCGTCGCCGGTCAGCCCGCGGGGGTTCCCGCCGTCGGTGAGCAGGAGCACGACCTTGCGGTCGCCGGGGGCACCGGTCCTCGCCATCAGGCCGAGCGCCTCCGTGACGACGGGGCGCATCGGAGGATCGGGGCGCGAACCGTCCCGGTAGGCCTTCTGGACGGCGGTGAGCCTGTCGGCGAGAGCCTTTCCCTCGTCGCCGACGGGGCCGGGGAGGACACCGAGGTCGTCGTCGGGGAAGAACGTCATGATTCCCGTGGTCCGCTCACCGCGCTTGGACGTGACGGCGACCTGGGCCACCTGGATCGCCGCCTCCAGCCGTGACCTGCCGTCGTTCACCTTGTTGCGCGCCATCGACCCGGAGACGTCGACCACGACGAGGACGTGGTCGGCGAGCGGGGTCGCCAGCTTGTACAGCAGCTTGGAGATGTCCGGTTTCCAGTTCGCCGCCACCGGCGCGGCGGCCCTCAGCCAGGGCGCCTTCGCCGGCAGTCTCTCGGTGTCCAGGCGGCCCTCGGCGTCACGGAATCCGTAGCGGGGGAGGGTCTCCCGCAGGAAGCCGCAGAACTCCTCGACCGTCCGCTCGACGGCGGGGGGCCGCCTCAGGTCCGGCCACCGCTTGGAGACGCAGGCGTACCGCATGGCGTGGCCGCCCCTCGGGTAGACGGCGGTCAGCCGCGGGGGCCTCTCCCCGGCGTTCGCTCCGGCGTTCCCCGGCGCGGAGGTGGCCCCCGGCGGGCTCGTGCCGGGGACGGCGCAGCCGCCCGACGAGGGGAGCGCGGGGTCGGTGCCCGACAGGGAGACGTTGAGCTCGTGGAACTGCTGCTCGGTCAGGACCATCGCGGACGTGTCGAGGGAGCTCGCGTACCGGCACATCACGTCGCGGACGTTGTCGCCCGGCCGCACCTTCGCGGACAGCCCCTCCGCGGGGCCGGGAGCGGCGGCCGTGGCTATCAGGCCGACGTTGGAGGCGAGCGGGTGGGTGCGCACGACCTGCTGCCGGGCGCCCGGCCTGCCGCGCAGCAGGTCGGCCCAGTCGCGGTCTCCCGGTTTCCTGTTGGCCTCGGTGAGCTCCTCGGCGAGCCTCTCCGGCGCGGCGATGACCAGGGGCGAGGTCGCGACGACCGTCCGCTCGCCGAACGCCGGCATGCCGTCCGCGCTCCTGTCGAGGTAGTCGATCTCCTGGAGGGAGTCGGCGATCCACCCGTCGGGCCGGGCTCCCGGGGGCCTGGCGGCCGTCCGCTCCGCCGTCCGCCCGGTCGCCGGCTGGACGGGGAACGTCCAGTCGCCCAGCCGGTCGCGCACCTCGTCGGCGCGCAGCCCGCTGACGTTGATGTTCGTCTGCCGGCAGCCCCACCAGTCGACCTTCCTGGCCATGAACTCCCCGGCCGCCCGCTGGATGGCCGGGGAGGTCTCGGCGGACGCCAGGAACGTGATCTCGTCGGGGATCCGGCAGGTGCCCCACGGATCGTCCTTGGGAACGACGGCGACGACGGCGACGACGGTGACCAGGACGCCGGCGGAGAGCAGCCACCAGACGTCCTGGCGCACCCACTGGGAGAACATCCCGAGAAGGCCGTACAGCCGTTCCGGAACCGCGCGGCGCAGCCAGGCGGTGCTTTTCAGCAGGTGACCAGGGAAAATGGTCAGTGCCGTCAGCGCGAGAATCCCGAGGACCAGGGCCACTTTCGAGATCGTGGAAATGGAGAGGGCGAGAAGCACCAGCAGCGTCTGGACGAGGGCGTTGGAGAAAGCGGTCACCATCTGCCACGCGCGTTCCGTCGAACCTGTGGTGTCCGCGGGAGGCGAGGTCTCCGTGGTCTTCTCGCTGTTCACCATCTGTCAGTCGTCTCCGCCGCCGGCTTCCCGAGCTTCGCGTTCACCCTACGTCCGCCCCTCACCACCGAGAGAGGGTTTCGGTGATCCACGGGAGGGGGATCCACCGTCGAGATATTTACGGCCGTCCGTATTCGCCGGGCCGGGGCGGCCGGGAGCGACCGAGAACATTCACCGAGCCGGGAGCGGCCGGAACGACAGGGAAGGACAGGGAAGGACAGGGAACGATCGGTAGCGATTCGCCGAACAAATGCCGTCCTGGTTTCTCACACAATGACGCGGGGGCGCGAGCGGTAATCGGATGACGTCCCGCCTTTCGTTTCCGGTCTTCCCGATTCACCGGGCGCGTTCCCGACCGCTTTCCGGACGAGTTCCGGACGCCTCCTCCCGCCGGACGCCTCCTCCCGCGGGCTCCTGCCGCGCCCGCGCTCGCGCCCGCGATGTACTCCGTGAAGGACGGATGCTCTCAGGAGGGAGGGGCCGGAGGGAGGGGACAGGGCCGGGATCACGGGGAGGAGAGGGCGGGACCACGAGGCGTCCGGGGGAACGGGACTACGCTGGGGCACGTGAGTGATCCTCTGGTGGCGCGGATGCGCGAGTTCGGCACGACCATCTTCGCCGAGATGTCGGCGCTGGCCCTGCGGACCGGCTCGATCAACCTCGGGCAGGGCTTTCCCGACACCGACGGGCCCGCCGCGATGCTGGAGCGCGCGGTGTCGGCGATCCGCGAGGGCTCCAACCAGTACCCGCCGGGGCCGGGGGTGCCCGAGCTGCGCCGGGCCGTCTCCGAGCACCGCAAGGACCACTACGGGCTCGACTACGACCCCGACGGCGAGATCCTCGTCACCGTCGGCGCGACCGAGGCGATCGCCGCGACGATCCTCGCGCTGTGCGAGCCAGGCGACGAGGTGATCGCCTTCGAGCCGTACTACGACTCCTATGCCGCGGCCGTCGCCCTCGCCGGGGCCGTGCTCCGCCCGGTCACCCTGCGCCCGGTCGAGGGCCGCTTCACCTTCGACCCCGCCGAGCTGCGCGCCGCCGCCGGGCCGCGCACCCGGGCCGTCCTGGTCAACTCCCCGCACAACCCCACCGGTACCGTCTTCACCCGCGCCGAGCTGGACGAGATCGCTCAGCTGTGCCTGGAGCGCGACCTGGTGGCCGTCACCGACGAGGTCTACGAACACCTCACCTTCGACGGCGTCGAGCACGTGCCGGTGGCGACCCTGCCGGGCATGCGCGAGCGCACCGTGATGATCTCCTCCGCGGGCAAGACCTTCTCGGTCACCGGCTGGAAGACGGGCTGGATCTGCGCGCCGCCCGAGCTCGTCAGGGCCGCGCAGACCGTGAAGCAGTTCCTCACCTTCACCGCCGCCGCGCCCTGGCAGCTCGCCGTCGCCCACGGCCTGCGCCACGAGCTCGACTGGGTCTCCTCCCTGCGGGCGGACCTGGAGTCCAAGCGCGACCGCCTGACGGCGGGACTGTCCGCGGCGGGCTTCGAGGTCTACCGCCCCGCGGGCACCTACTTCGTGCAGACCGACATCCGGCCCCTGGGCTTCACCGACGGCCTCGCCCTGACCCGCGAGCTGCCGTCGCTGGCGGGCGTGGTCGCCATCCCGACCCAGGTCTTCTACGCCCGCCCCGAGCGCGGGAGCCACTTCGTCCGCTTCGCCTTCTGCAAGCGGGACGAGGTCATCGACGAGGCCGTGGGCCGCCTGGCCGGTCTCGGCGCGGCCGGAGGCGCCGCCTCCTGACCAGACGCCCCTCCCTCGGTCGCGCGCCCCTCCCGCCGGGCCGGACGCGTGCGAGGTCGTACGCGACGGGAAACGAGGGGCGTACCGGAACGGGGAAACGAAGGTCGTACGCGACGGGAAGCGAAGATCGTACGGAACGGAGAGGCGAAGGTCGTACGGGCGCGCCGGCGGGGGCGGTTCGACCGGACGGGGGGTGATCGGGCATCCTGGGAAGGACGCGACTGGCGGCTAGGGGATGGCATCAACCATCGGGGAGCCCGTCGTGGGAGTCGACCGCCTGGGCGCCCACGTCGAGAGGACGCGCATGTCCCAGCCCGCATCGAACGGCTCCGAGTCCGAGAGCGCGCCGTCCGCCAGGCTTCTCCCGGGTGGCCCGGTGGCCGAGAGGATCCTCGCCGACGTGGCCGCGCGGGTGGCCGCCCTGACCCGCGGGGGCGTCACCCCGAGCCTGGCGACGGTCCTGGTCGGTGACGACGACGCCAGCGCCGGATACATCCGCATCAAGCAGCGGCAGGCCGCCGAGCTCGGCTTCGCCTCGCCGCACGAGCACCTGCCCGCGAGCGCCACCCAGGCGGACCTGCACGCGGTCATCACCGCCTTCAACGACGACCCGGCGGTGCACGGGCTGCTCGTGCAGCACCCCGTCCCCAAGCACCTCGACTACGACCGGGCCCTGCAGGTCATGGATCCGGACAAGGACGTCGACGGCATGCACCCGCTCAACATCGGGCGGCTGGCGCTGGAGCTCCCCGGCCCGCTGCCGTGCACGCCCGCCGGGATCGAGGCGCTGCTCGCGTTCTACGACATCCCGGTGGCGGGCCGGGAGGTGGTCATCCTCGGGCGCGGTGCCACCCTGGGCCGTCCCCTGTCGATCCTCCTCGCGCAGAAGCGCCCGACGGCGAACGCGGCCGTCACCGTCGTCCACACCGGGGTGGGCGACTGGCCCCGCTACACGCGCCGCGCCGACGTCCTGGTCGCCGCCGCGGGGGTGCCGGGGATCGTCCAGCCCGAGCACGTCAAGCCCGGCGCCGTCGTCATCGGCGGCGGGGTGCGCTACGAGGGCAGGCGCCTGCTGCCCGACGTCGACGAGTCCTGCGCCCGGGTGGCCGGGGCCATCACCCCCAGGGTCGGCGGGGTCGGGCCCACCACGGTCGCGATGCTGTTCCGCAACGCGATCACGGCGGCCGAGCGCGCCACGGGCTCCCTCGTGGGGGAAAGCCCCCGGTAGCGGCCCGCGAGACACCCCGCCCCGCGAGACGCCCGGCTCCGCGAGACGCTCTGCCCCGCGAAACACCCCGCCCCGTGAAACGCCGGTCGCCATCTCGTCGTGTCGCCGACCCGGAACCGATCTCTCTGCGTGTACCTTCTGCTGCGGAGAGTGATGGCCGGGCGTGCTCGCGGGAGCGGTACGCGCGGTGCGGGGTGGATCGGGCCGGGTGGATTCCTCCCGGTGGCGTGCGCCGCTCTCCACTGCCGTGATTCGCAGGAAGGAGAGCATCGACGATGCGACGGAGATTCAGGGTGCTGGCGTCGGCGGCGGCGGTCGCGCTCGGTTGCGCGGGGTTCGTCCCCGGCGCGGCGACCGCCTCGGGTTCGGAGTCCGCGGCCTGGGGCCCCATTCGCAGCCACCAGAACTGGCGCTGTCTGGACGCCGACCTCGGCACCATCGGCCCGAACGGGACGAAGGTGCAACTGTGGGGCTGCAACGGCTGGGACAACCAGTCGTGGAGCTACGACGTGTCCAGTCACACGATCCACAGCAAGGAGAACGGCCGCTGTCTGGACGCCGATCTCGGGACCATCAACGCGAACGGGACCAAGGTGCAGCTCTGGGACTGCAACGGCTGGGCCAACCAGAAATGGATCTACGACGCGACGAGCCGCACGATCTACAGCATGTACAACGGGCGCTGCCTGGACGCGGACCTGGGGACCATCAACGCGAACGGGACCAAAGTACAGCTGTGGAACTGCAACGGCTGGGCCAACCAGAAATGGACGCTCTGACGGCCGCCGCTCGCGGGCGACGGTACGGGCTGTGTCCGCCGTGTCCGCCGTGTCCGCGGTGTCCGCCGCTTCCCCGCGCCGTGGCCTGACCCCGGACGGGGAAGGGGGGCGATCCTTCCGGCACCGCCGAAAGGATCCGCCGGAAGGATCCACCGGAAGGATCCACCGGAAGGATCCGCCGGAAGGATCGCCCCCGCCCGGGGCGGGCGGCTCGCGCGAGGCGGGCGTGAGAGGGCCCGGGGCCGGCCGGAGAGCGGGCCGGCCCCGGGCGGCGCGGGGGTGTTACGGCCTTCCCGCGCCGACCGGCGGGGTGGCCGGATCGGTCGTGACGGCCGGCGGGGTGACAGGGCCGGTCGTGGCGACGGGCGGGGTGACGGAGCCGTCCGCGGCGACCGGCGGGAGGGCCGGGTCGGCGGTGGCCGCCGGGGTGGCGGACCGCGCCGAGCGCAACGGGATCTCCTTGAGCATCAGGGCGGCCACCGCGGCCAGGACGGCGATCGGGACGCCGACCACGAAGACCGCGCTCATCGCCCGGGTGAAGGCCTCCAGGATGATCTCCAGGATCGGCGCGGGGAGGTTGTGGATGGCCTCGGGGGAGCCGAGGCTGGGGGCCGTGCCACCGCTCAGCGGCAGGCGCGCCGCCTTCGCCAGGGAGACCAGTTCCGCGGTGAGCCGGTTGGACAGGATCGCGCCGAAGGCCGCGACGCCCACCGCGCCGCCGAGGGAGCGGAAGAACGACACCCCGGAGGTCGCCGAGGCGAGGTTCGCGCGGGTCACCGCGTTCTGGGCGGCCAGGATCAGGATCTGCATGGAGGCGCCGAGCCCGACGCCGAGCACCGCGTTGTCGAAGCCGACCAGCACCAGCGAGCTGTCGACGTGCAGGCGGGAGAGCAGGAACAGGCCGACCGCGACCAGCAGCATGCCCACGACGGGGAAGATCTTCCATCGGCCCGTACGGCTGACGAACCGGCCGGTCAGGATCGAGGAGGTGAGCAGGCCGAGCACCAGGGGCAGGGTCATCAGGCCCGAACCGGTGGGGCTCATGCCCTTGACGATCTGCAGATACTGCGGCAGGAACATCAGCGCGCCGAACATCGCCGCGCCGACCAGCAGGGAGGCGACGGAGGTGAGCACGAAGGTGCGGTTGCGGAACAGGTGCGGGGGCAGGATCGGGTCGGCGGCCCTGCGCTCGGCGACCACGGTGAGGCCGAACAGCGCCAGGCTGAGCGCGCCCAGGCCGTAGGTCCACGCGGAGTTCCAGCCGAACTCCTTGCCCCCAAGGGAGAGCAGCAGCATCAGCGCGGTGGTGCCGCCGGTGATGAAGGTCGCCCCCCACCAGTCGACCTTCGTGTCGCGGCGGACGAGCGGCAGCTTCAGCACCTTCTGGATGACGACGAACGCGACCACGGCCAACGGCACGCAGAACCAGAAGGTCCAGCGCCAGGACATGTTGTCCACGATGAACCCGCCGAGCAGCGGGCCGGCGACCGTCGAGACGCCGAAGACCGCGCCGATGTAACCGGAGTAGCGCCCGCGCTCGCGGGGCTCGACCACGTCGCCGAGGATGATCTGCGGCAGCGCGGCGAGGCCGCCCGCGCCGATGCCCTGCAGCGCCCTGGCCGCGATGAGCTGGCCCATGTCCTGGGAGAACCCGGCGGCGATGGAGGACAGCACGAAGACGACCAGCGCGACCTGGAACATGAGCTTGCGGCCGTAGAGGTCGGAGAGCTTGCCCCAGATCGGGGTGGAGGCGGTCATGGTCAGCAGGGTCGCGCTCGCCACCCAGGCGAGCTGCTCCTGACCGCCGAGCGTGCCGACGATGGTCGGAAGCGCGGTCCCCACCACGGACGTCGAGATCATCGACGTCAGCATGGCGAGCATCAGTCCGGCCAGGATCTCCAGCACCTGTCTGTGGGTGAAACTCGGTGCGGCCTCGGCCTGGATCTGTTGTTCGGTCAGCATGACCTTCCCCCAATGCATGTACAGTACACATGAAGTTAGTAGACGCTTGTTTACTCGTCAAATCTGGAAGGATCCCGTAGGTGGATGAGATACGGCAGCGCGACAGGGAGGGCACCAGGCGGCGCATCCTCGACGCCGCCCGCCGGCTGTTCGCCGACCTCGGGTACGACCAGGTGACGATGCGGGCGATCGCCGCCGAGGCGGACGCCAACATCGCGCTGATCAACCGCTACTTCGGCAGCAAGCGGGAGCTGTTCGCCGAGGTGCTCGCGATGCAGGGGCGCTTCCCCGGCGTCCTGGAGGGCCCCGAGGAGGAGCTGCCCCGCCGCCTGGCCGAGTACGTCGCCGACCGGCTCCGCTCCGACCAGGGGAGCGTGGTGCTGGCCGCGCTCATCCGGTCGTCCAGCTCCCCGGAGATCCACGAGATCATCCGCGACCGGGTCAGCTCGGCGATCCTGGAACCCCTGTCGGCGCGGCTCTCCGGCCCCGACGCGGCCTTCCGCGCGACGGTCGCCGCCGCGCTCGTCACCGGCACCGGCACGATGCGCCAGCTCTACGGCCCCGACGCCGCCGACGTCCCCGACCACGAGGCCGTGGTCGCCCGCCTCACCGCCGTCTTCGAGGCCTGCCTCGGCGCGTGAGGCACCGGCCCCGCCCCGGAGACGGCTGTCCCGGAAACGGCTGCCCGGAGGCGACCGCCCCTGAGACGGCCGGCCCGGAGACGGGCGGCTCCGGGAGGGGGCCGGCGCCATCCGCGATCACCCGGTCGCCCGCGGCGTGGGACCATGGTCGCATGAGCTGGCTGCGCTGCGCCTTTCCCCGTCCGGGGGCGACCACGAGGCTGTTCTGCTTCACGCACGCGGGAGGGTCGGCCACCGCCTACCGCGCGTGGTCCGAGCTGCTGCCCGCCTCCGTCGAGCTGCACGCGACGCAGCTGCCCGGCAGGGCCGACCGGTTCAACGAGCCGCTGCCGGACGACATGGACAGGCTGGCCGACGAGGTGACCGCCTCGATGCTGCCGCTGCTCGACAGGCGTTTCGCGCTGTTCGGGCACAGCATGGGGGCGACGCTCGCCTACGAGGTCACGCGCCGCCTGGAGGCCAGGGGGATCGCCCCGGCGCGGCTGTTCGTGTCCGGCGCGAGAGCGCCGCACGACCCCCGCGACAGGCCCTCGATCTCGGAGTACGACGACGACCGCTTCGTGGCCGAGATAGCGAGACTCGGTGGCACCGAGGTGGAGGTCCTGTCCCACCGGGCGATGCGCGAGATCATCCTGCCCTACGTCCGCGCGGACTTCCGCCTGGTCGAGGCATACCGCCACCGCCCCGGGCCTCCGCTGCACACCCCGATCTCCGCCTTCGTCAGCGACGCCGACCCGGTGGTCACCCCGGTCCAGGCCAAGTCGTGGGAGGCCCGTACGAGCTCCGACTTCTCCCTGACGGTCTTCCCCGGCGACCACTTCTACCTGCAGCCGCGGCGCGCGGCGGTGGTCGAGGAGATGGCCCGGACGCTCACGGGCTGAACGGGACGGGAGACCGTCCGCCGCGGACCCCGAAACCGAGAGGCCGCTCGCCAAGGCCCCGGAACGGGTGTCCCGCGACGGAGCACGGGAACGCCCTCCCCGGTCCGCTCGCGCCGGGGACGAACGGGGACAGGGGAACGCCCCGATACGGGCTCCGGTTGGTAGGAGCCGTACCCCTTATGGTCATGCCCGCCCCCGCGAGGCCCGTGGAAGCCGGCCGGTTGGCTGGATATGTCGAAGGACGGGTGCTCCTTGGGCAATGAGTGCCCATGAGGTGGGGCGGGGAGGCCGTTAGCGTCGGCCTGTGGGTGAACGAGTACTGATCGCGCTCGGCGGCAACGCGATGACAGGGCCCGGCGGCGGCGCCTCGCCGGGCGACCAGCACCGCGCGGTCGAGCAGGCCGTGCGCCACGTCGTCGCGCTCATCGAGGACGGCCACCAGGTCACCCTCACCCACGGCAACGGCCCCCAGGTCGGCAACCTGATCCTGAAGAACCAGCTCGCCGCCCACGTCGTGCCCCCGGTGCCGCTCGACTGGTGCGGGGCGCAGACGCAGGCCACCATCGGCACCCTCATCCTCAACGCGCTCGACGGCCGCGCCGCGGTCGTGGTCACCCGTACGCTCGTCGATCCCGCCGACCCGGCCTTTCGTGACCCGGTCAAGCCGATCGGCCGCTACTTCAGCGAGGCGGAGGCGCGCCGTTTCGAGGAGCTCGGCCAGACCTGGCGCCGCTTCGAGCGGGGCTGGCGCCGCGTGGTGGCCTCCCCCGAGCCGCTGGAGATCCTCGACGCGCCCGCGGTGGCCGCGCTGGTGGCCGCGGGGTTCACCGTCGTGGCCGCGGGCGGCGGCGGCGTGCCCGTGACCCGCGACGGCGAGGGGCGGCTGGCCGGGGTCGAGGCCGTGATCGACAAGGACCTGGCCGCCGCCGTGCTCGCCCGGGCCGTGCGGGCCACGGTCCTGGTCATCGCGACCGACGTCCCCCAGGCCGTCGTCGGGTTCGGCACGCCCCGGGCCCGGCCCCTGGGCCACGTCACCGCGGCCGAGCTGCGCGTGTTGCACGCCGCCGGGCACTTCGCCGGGGGCAGCATGGGCCCGAAGGTCGAGGCCGCGCTGCGCTTCGTCGAGCAGGGCGGCGACCGGTCGGTGATCACCTCCCTCGAGGACATGGGAGCGGCGCTCACCGGGGAGACCGGCACCGTGGTGCGAAAGTGAACATGACGCGATCGAAAGGTGGCAGGGATGCCCGAACCCATTGAAGTGCGCAAGGTCCCCATCGAGAGCGTGACCGACGCCTCCGGGCTGGCCCGTCTCATCGACGACGGGGTGATCGAGGCGCACCGGGTGCTCGCGGTGATCGGCAAGACCGAGGGCAACGGCGGGGTGAACGACTACACCCGCATCCTGGCCGACACCGCCTTCCGCGGGGTGCTCGCGGCCAAGGGGCACCCGTCCCCCGAGAGCGTGCCGCTGGTGTGGTCGGGCGGGACCGACGGCGTGCTCAGCCCGCACGCCACGATCTTCGCCACCACCGCGCACGCCGAGCCCGGAGACGAGCCGAGGGTGAGCGTCGGCATCGCGATGAGCGACGTGATCCTGCCCGAGGACATCGGCCGCCCCGCGATGGTGGAGAAGGTCGCCGCCGGAGTCCGCGAGGCCATGAAGCTCGCCGGGATCGACGACCCCGCCGACGTCCACTACGTCCAGACCAAGACCCCGCTGCTCACCCTGTCCACGATCAACGACGCCAAGTCGCGCGGCAAGGACGTGGTCATCGAGGACACCGGCCCGTCGATGGACATCTCCAACTCCACCACCGCGCTCGGCATCGCCGTCGCCCTCGGCGAGATCGAGATGCCCACCGCCGACCAGATCCACCGCGACCTGTCGCTCTACTCCTCCGTCGCGTCGTGCTCCTCGGGCGTCGAGCTGGACCGGGCCCAGATCGTGGTCGTCGGCAACGTACGGGGCATCGGCGGCCGGTACCGGATCGGCCACTCGGTCATGAAGGACGCGCTGGACGCCGACGGCATCTGGGAGGCGATCCGCTCCAGCGGCATCGAGCTGCCCGAGCGCCCCCACCCCTCCGACCTGGGCGACCGGCTCGTCAACGTCTTCATGAAGTGCGAGGCCGACCCGTCGGGCAGCGTGCGGGGCCGCCGCAACATCATGCTCGACGACTCCGACGTGCACTGGCACCGCCAGATCAAGGCCACCGTGGGCGGCGTCGCGGCCAGCGTCACCGGAGACCCGGCCGTGTTCGTCTCGGTCGCGGCGGTCCACCAGGGACCGAGCGGCGGGGGGCCGGTGGCCGCCATCGCCGACCTCGGCTGACGCCCGCCCCCGGCTCGCACCCCCCGGCCCGCGCCACACACAGGCACTGCCCCGGCACGTGCCACGCCCCGGCACGCGCCCTGCCCAGGCTCGTGCCCTGCCCAGGCTCGTGCCCACCCAACCCCGCGCCCCGCCCAGGCTCGTGCCACGCCAGGCCCATGCCGCACCCGGCAAGGGCCGGGCGCCCGCCGGGCGGGGCGGTCGTCCTCCCCGCCCGGCCGCGGGTAGGCTCCCGGTTCGTGCCGAGCATTCCGCAGCCCCTGGTCCCCGGCGACGACGGCGCCGCCGACGCCGCCGTGACATCCGCGCTCGCGGCCTTCGCCGAGGGAAGGGCGCAGGCCGGCGAGGTCGTCGCCGCGCTGAGCGGCGCCCGGCTGCTCGTGCCGGTGGTCGCCCTGCTCAAGGAGTCGGAGATCGGCGAGCACGGGCTGCGGCAGGAGAAGGAGAGCGAGATGGCCCTCCCGAAGCTCGTCGGCGCGGACGGCCGCGAGGCGGTGCTCGCCTTCACCGGGGCGGAGCCGCTGCGGCGCTGGCGTCCCGACGCCAGGCCCATCCAGGCCACGCTCCTCCAGGTCTGCCAGGCGGCGGCGCACGAGGGCACCGCCGCCGTGGTGATGGACGTCGCGGGCCCGGTGCCCTTCGTGATCGAGGGCGGCCTGCTGAAGGCGCTCGCCGCGGTCGAGTCCGGCACCCTCGACCGGCTGGGGGCCGAGGCCCCCGACGTCACCGTGGCGCGGATGGAAGAGATCGCCGAGCCTCCCAGGCGTCGGCGGTTCGGTTGGCCGCCGCGTGGACGAGGTTGACCGTCAGGATCGCCGGGGCGATCACGGCGACGAACCCGCCGAAGTCACGCTCGAAGACCAGGGCGAGGATCACCGCCGTCACCCCGTTCTGCTGGGCCAGCCCCAGGTGCACCCGGTCGATCATCGGCAGGCCGTGGGTGAGCACCAGCGCGGCGACCATCTGCGCGGCGTACGCGGCCAGCCCGAGCAGCACGCCCATGCCCATGTTCGTCCCGCCGACGAGCAGCAGGCCCATCAGGAACGCCGACAGCACGAACGCCGCGCTCACCGCCCGGCCCAGCCAGCGCGCGTCGGGCAGGCGCAGATAGAGCCCGGCGGTCGCCAGGCCGAGCATGAGGGAGGTCCACGCGGCCGACACGACCGCCCCGGTCGCCGTCACGTAGGTCAGCACCGGCGAGGCGTTCCTGACCAGCCGCCACAGCAGGTAGACCGCGACCGCGAACAGCACGTTCAACCCCAGGTCGGCGAAGTACGAGGCCGACAGCCCGCCGCCCCCCGCGCCGCTCACCAGCGCCGCCGCGTAGACGGCAAGGATGATCGTCACCGGGTCGTCGAAGGAGGACCACGCCCCGAGGATCGTCTTCGCCTGGTTCGAGAGACGGCTGTCCCGCATCACCCCGGCGACCGAGAGCGGGTCGATCTGGGCGACCACCACCGCCATGATCAGTGCCCGGGGGTCGCCGGAGACGAGATAGACGACCCCGGCGATGAACGCGGTCTTGAGCAGCACCCCGACGGTGACCGCGAGCACGATCAGCCGGGAGTGCTCCCTCGCCTCGGCGCGGTCGATCCCGTGCGTGCTGCCGTACAGGCCGATCGCGAGCAGCAGGCTGCTGAACAGCACGTACGCGCCCGAGTGTTCCAGATTGCGCAGGCCGCCCAGGTCGGCGGCGAGCCAGCCGAAGCCGACGACGACGATCAAGAGCCCGATTCGGGCCACCGCTCACTCCTTGGGATGGATCGCAGGTGTCCCTGGGGTTTCGGGGCGCGTTCCCGCTGGTTGATCGGAGGAAGGGTGAAGTGCCCGCGGATCGTGTCCACGAGCCTGGCCATCTTGTCGTCGGAGACGTCGACCTTGCGCTGGTCCAGCGTCACCCCGATGAGGTATCGGGTCTCGTCGATCCAGTAGAAGAACATGGCCCCGCGCTCCACGTCGAGGACCGTGCGGATGAGGACGCCGCCCTCCAGCCTGCGCAGCTGCCGGTTGAGCCGCTGGGTGAGCCAGTTGAGCTGGTTGCCCGCCCTGAGATAGATCGTCCTGCGTTCCTCCTGGTCGGTCTCGTGGAAGAAGTGGGCCAGGTCGCCGTCCTCCAGCACGTCGGTGTAGAAGCGGCACCTCTGGTCGCCGAAGTAGGCCACGAAGTGCAGGTCGTCCTGGTCGACCATGGCGACGCAACTGGCCAGCGCCTTCTCCACCGAGGGGCCGATGTCCGGCATGGTGCGGATCAGGATCTCCGACTCGCCGATCACCCTGCGCTTGGTGACGGTGGGCAGCGGGCCCATCCCGGCCTCCAGGTACGGGAGGTAGAGGCCCCGGTGGTACTGGACGAGCAGGTAGACGCCGGTGGCGACGGCGAACGCGCTCACCCCCGCGGTGATCAGCCCGTGGAGCTCGCCGGGCACCCCGCCCCGCCAGAGCACCGGGCCGAACGCCGCCACGAACCCCAGCACCGCCTCGCCCGCCGCGGTGACCGTGAGCGCGACCACCAGCAGCACCGGCAGCCGCGCCCTGATCCGGCCGAGCACGGTGGTGATGAGGGCGAGCGCCACGATCACCAGGACCACGGTGACCGCGCGGGCCACGTCGTACTCCTCGCCCTCGATGTACCACGCGAGGAGTTCGAGCAGCACCGGCAGGAGGACGAGCGACGCGATGACCGCGGGCAGCTTGCTGAAGCGATCCGTGTCCACGCGGTCCGGCCCTCCGGGGGTAGGAATGTCTCCAGCCTCCGTGATCATCGCGGTTCCCGTCAATGACCTCCGAGGTCACTTCGGCCCACCGGCCGGAGTGACCGGATCCCCGGCGTGGCGGGGGTTCGCGGATTATGGTCGGCTCCATGAGCCCCCCGATGACCCTCCTGGTCCTTCCCGCCCTGGCGGCCCTGGCGGGGGTGGCGATCGGTTTCTGGACACGCCGCGTGGTGGCCCGCCACTCGGGGGCCGAAGGGGCCGAAGGGGCTGAGAGGGTCGAGGAGGGCGAGAGGCCCGAGAGGGTTGAGAGGGTCGAGGAGGGCGAGAGGCCCGAGAGGGTTGAGAGGGTCGAGGAGGGCGAGAGGGGCGAGGAGGGCGGAGGGCGGCGGCGCGGTCACCGGCCCCCGCCCGGGGCGGTGGAGGGGGTCACCGCGGTGGTGCTCGCCGCTCTCGCGCTGCGGGCGCTGTGGCCGGACGCGGCGGGAGCACCTGGGGCGGGGGGCACGCCGGTCGGGAGGGTGGCGGAACTGCTCGCCTTCGGCTGGCTCGCGGTGGTCGCCGTCACCCTCTCCTTCGTCGACGTCGCCGTCCACCGGCTGCCCGACAGGCTCACCCTCGCCGCCTACCTGGGGACGGCCGTCCCGCTGGCCGTACCGGCCCTCGCCGACGGCCGCCTCGGCGACCTGCTCGCCGCCGGGCTGGGCGGCCTCGCCCTGGCGGGCTTCTACCTGGTGCTGTTCCTGGTCAACCCGGCGGGCATGGGGTTCGGCGACGTCAAGTTCGCGGCGAGCCTGGGCACCGCCCTCGGCTGGCTGGGCTGGGACACCCTGGTCGCCGGGGCCTTCCTCGGCCTCCTGGCCGGAGGGCTCTACGGGGCCGTCCTGATGGCCGCGCGCCGCGCGGGCCGCAAGAGCGAGATCCCCTTCGGCCCCTTCATGGCCGTCGGCGCCCTGGCCGCCGTCCTCACCGCCCTTTGACAGGACCATCCTCGTGACCGCTCACTCCCCGGACGGTCCGCCGCTCGGACGGTGAACCTCCTCGACCGTTCGCCCCTTGGGCCGTCCGCCCCATGAACGGTCCGCTCGCCCCATGCGCGGTCCGTGCCCCTGGATCACCCTCCTCCCGTTCCGGCCTCCGGGGTGACGTTCACCGCCGGATGTCTCAACCAGTGAACGAAGGCCATTCCAGTGGGCGACACGTGGAAGACTTGTCACCATGTTGCGCTGGTTGACCGCCGGAGAGTCCCACGGCCCCGAGCTCGTCGCGATCCTGGAAGGACTGCCCGCCGGGGTGGAGGTGACCACGGCACAGCTGGACGAGGCGCTGCGCCGTCGCCGCCTCGGCTACGGCCGCGGGGCGCGGATGAAGTTCGAGCAGGACGTCGTGACCATCGCGGGCGGGGTCCGCCACGGCCGGACGCTCGGCAGCCCCGTGGCCATCCGGGTGGGCAACACCGAGTGGCCCAAGTGGGAGACGGTCATGGCCGCCGACCCCGTCGACCCGGCCGTGCTGGAGGGCCAGGCGCGCAACGCGCCGCGCTCCCGCCCCCGCCCCGGCCACGCCGACCTCGCCGGGATGCAGAAGTACGGCTTCGACGACGCCCGCCCGGTGCTCGACCGGGCCAGCGCCCGCGAGACCGCCGCCCGCGTCGCGCTCGGCCAGGTGGCGCGGAGCTTCCTGCGGCAGGCCCTCGGTGTCGAGATCGTGAGCCACGTCGTCTCGATCGGCGGGGCCGCGACCACCCCGGGCGTGGTCCCCGGTCCCGGCGACCTGGAGGCGATCGACGCCGACCCGGTGCGCTGCGCCGACCCCGCCGGCAGCGCGGCCATGGTCGCCGAGATCGACAGGGCCCACAAGGACGGCGACACCCTGGGCGGCGTCGTCGAGGTGATCGCCTACGGCCTGCCGCCGGGCCTGGGCAGCTACACCCACTGGGACCGCCGTCTCGACGCCCGTCTCGCGGCCGGCCTGATGGGCATCCAGGCGATCAAGGGCGTCGGCGTCGGCGACGGGTTCGAGACGGCCCGCCGCCCCGGCTCCCTCGCCCACGACGAGATCGAGAACACCGCCGACGGCGTACGCCGGATGACTAACCGGGCCGGTGGCGTCGAGGGCGGCATGACCAACGGCGAGCCGCTGCGCGTCAGCGCGGCGATGAAGCCGATCTCCACCGTCCCCCGGGCGCTCGCCACCATCGACGTGCTGACCGGCGAGGCCGCCAAGGCCCACCACGAGCGCTCCGACGTGTGCGCGGTCCCGGCGGCCGCGATCGTCGCCGAGGCGATGGTCGCGCTGATCCTGGCCGACGCGGCGATCGAGAAGTTCGGTGGCGACTCCGTCGAGGAGGTTGCCCGCAACCTGTCCGGCTACCTCTCCTCGTTGGTGATCAAGTGAGCGGGCGTCCCGGCGAGGGCGCTCCCGGTTCCCCGGTGAGCGGGCCGGCGTCGAAGGAGATCGGATGAGTCCCCGAGCAGTGCTGATCGGTCCTCCGGGATCGGGCAAGTCGACCGTCGGGCAGCTCCTGGCCGAGCGGCTCGGGGTCGCCTTCCGCGACACCGACGCCGACGTGGAGCGCACGGCGGGCAAGCCGGTGAGCGACGTCTTCATCGAGGACGGCGAGGAGCGCTTCCGCGAGCTGGAGGCCGACGCCGTACGGCGGGCGCTGGCCGAGCACGACGGCGTCCTCTCCCTTGGCGGCGGCGCGATCCTCGCCGAGGCCACCCGCGAGCTGCTGGCCGGTCATCCGGTGGTCTACCTGGAGGTCGGCCTCTCCAACGCCGTCCAGCGGGTCGGCCTCGCCTCGGCGCGGCCGCTGCTCGTACTGAACCCGCGCAGCCAGCTGAAGAAGCTGATGGACGCCCGCCGTCCCCTCTACGAGGGGCTGGCCACGATCGTCGTGACGACCGACGAGCGTGATCCCGGCCAGATCGTCGACGAGATCGTGGAGGGCCTGAAGCCGTGACGATCTCCCGGATCGAGGTCCCCGGCGAGAGCCCGTACGACGTGGTGGTCGGCACCGGGGTGCTCGGCGAGCTGCCCGGCCTGCTCGGCGCGGGGGTGAGCACCGTCGCGGTGGTCCACCCGGAGAGCCTGCCGGAGATCGCCCGCCCGGTCTGCGGCGCGATCGAGGCGGCCGGGTACGAGGTCGTCGCGCTGCCGGTGCCCGACGCCGAGCGCGCCAAGACGGTCGAGGTGGCCGCGGGGTTGTGGTCGGCCTTCGGCCGCGCGGGCCTCACCCGCTCCGACGCCGTGGTCGGCGTCGGCGGGGGAGCGACCACCGACCTGGCGGGGTTCGCCGCCGCCACCTGGCTGCGCGGCGTCAAGGTCGTGCAGGTGCCGACGACCCTGCTCGGCATGGTCGACGCGGCGGTGGGCGGCAAGACCGGCATCAACACCCCCGAGGGCAAGAACCTGGTCGGGTCCTTCCACCCGCCGGCCGGGGTGCTGTGCGACCTGGCGACGCTGGTCTCGGTGCCCCGCGCCGACTACGTGGGCGGCCTCGCGGAGATCATCAAGGGTGGTTTCATCGCCGACCCGGAGATCCTCACGCTCATCGAGGACGACCCGGAGGGCGCCAGGCTCCCCGAGGGGCGGCACACCCGGGAGCTGATCGAGCGGAAGATCCGGATCAAGGCCACCGTCGTCGGCGCCGACCTGCGCGAGGGCGGCCTGCGGGAGATCCTCAACTACGGCCACACGCTCGCGCACGCCATCGAACGCGCCGAGGAGTACCGGATGCGCCACGGCGAGGCCGTCGCGATCGGCATGGTCTACGCGGCCGAGCTGTCCCGCCTGGACGGCCGGATCGACGTCGTGGAGCGGACCAGGTCCATCCTGACCTCTGTCGGGCTGCCGACCGCCTACCGCCGCGAGGCATGGCCCGAGCTGCGCGACCACATGCGCCTCGACAAGAAGAGCCGCGGCGCCAAGCTGCGCTTCGTCCTCCTGGACGACCTGGCGAAGGTGTCCCCGCTGGTCGACCCGCCGGAGGAGCTCCTCGAGGCCGCCTACCACGAGGTCGCCCGGTGAGTCTCGCGTCCCCGGGCCCGTACGCCTCGGGAAGGACGGGCGTGCCCGGTGGCCCGGGGATGTCCGCGGGGCCGGGGCCACGGCGAGGTGCGGCGGGGCGGTACCGGGTGGCGCGCCGGATGAGTGACGTCGGCCGCGCGGCAGGCGCGCGGTCATCAAGGAGCGGTGAGTGACCCGATGAGACCCGTCTACGTGCTCAACGGCCCCAACCTGGGGCGGCTCGGCACCCGCGAGCCGGACGTCTACGGCGCGGAGACCTTCGCGGACCTGGCCGCGCTCTGCCGGGAGACCGGCAGGGAGCTCGGCCTGTCGGTCGACGTGCGGCAGACCGACGACGAGGCCGAGATGCTGAGCTGGCTGCACGAGGCGGCCGACGGCCGGATCCCCGTGGTGCTGAACCCGGCGGCGTTCACCCATTACTCCTACGCGCTGCGCGACGCCATCGCCCAGCGCACCGCGCCCCTGGTCGAGGTGCACATCAGCAACCCGGCCGCCCGCGAGGAGTTCCGGCACACCTCGGTGGTCGCCGCCGTGGCGACCGGCACCATCGCGGGCTTCGGCCTGGGGTCGTACGTGCTGGCCCTGCGGGCCATCGCCGAGACCGCCTCCTGACCCGCGCGGGCCAGGAGGCCGGCGGTCTCAGGAGTCGCTGAGGCGCTTGAGGGCGCTGCGGACCTTCGCCGGGTCGTTGGTGGGCCAGAAGGGCGGCAGGGAGTCGCGCAGGAAGCCGGCGTAGCGGGCCGTCGCCAGCCGGGGGTCGAGCACCGCGACCACGCCCTTGTCGTGCTGGCTGCGCAGCAGGCGGCCCGCGCCCTGGGCGAGGAGCAGCGCGGCGTGGGTGGCGGCGACCGACATGAACCCGTTGCCGCCCTTGGCGGCGACGTGGCGCTGCCGGGCGGAGCTGAGCGGGTCGTCCGGGCGGGGGAAGGGGATGCGGTCGATGATGACCAGGCGCAGGGAGGGACCGGGGACGTCGACCCCCTGCCAGAGCGACAGCGTGCCGAACAGGCAGGTCGGCTCGTCCTCGGCGAACTGCTTGACCAGCAGCATCGTGGAGTCGTCACCCTGGCAGAGCAGCGGCACGCTCAACCGGTCGCGCAACGCCTCGGTGGCCGCCTTGGCGGCGCGCATCGAGGAGAACAGGCCGAGCGTGCGGCCTCCCGCGGCCTCGATCAGCT
Source organism: Streptosporangium vulgare (assembly GCF_042428775.1). Taxonomy (NCBI): domain Bacteria; kingdom Bacillati; phylum Actinomycetota; class Actinomycetes; order Streptosporangiales; family Streptosporangiaceae; genus Streptosporangium; species Streptosporangium vulgare. The sequence continues at coordinate 24,073 of NZ_JBHMBS010000039.1, forward strand.
CGGTGATCTCCTCCAGATAGGCCTCGGGCAGGCCGTCGCGGCCCGGCTGAGGCAGGTGCTTGGCGACGTAGAGGATGCCGCTGCGCGGGTGGTCGAAGGGGGAGCCGACGTCGATGCCCTCCCACCCGGCCCCGCCCTTGCCGCCCTTGCCGCTCCTGCCCTCCTTCCCCTTCTTCTCGCCCCCCGAGGTCTCTGAGGTCTCCGAGGCCACCGGCGCGGCGCCCCTGCCGCCGCCCAGGCCCCACTGGCGGGCCAGGCCGTCGAAGGCGCCGCCCAGGGCGAGCGTCGCCGAGGTCAGGATGACCGTACGGTCGCCGAAGAGCTTGTCGCGGAGCATGCCCGCCACCGTCAGCGGCGCCACCCGCAGCAGGGGCGGGCGCCGGTCGGTGCCCGCCTCCAGCCAGACCACCTCGGCGCGGTCGACCTCCTCGGCGTGGCCGAAGGCGTCGAGCATGCGCTGCGCGGTGTCGTGGACCTCGTCGAGCGAGGTGAAGGCCGCCCTGCGCAGCCCCGCGCCCTCGGGGTCGTCCTTGTCGCCGTTGCGCGGGCCGAGGGCGGTGATGCACGCCCACGCCGCGTCGCGGATCAGGGCGAGCGTCATCCCGAGCACCTGGGGGAGCTCGTCGAGGCGCCCGGCGGGGGCGGCGGCGAGCAGGGCCTTGAGGTCCTCGCCGCTCTCCATGAGCCGGTCGGCGAGGTGCTGCTCGATGAGCTTGCCGACCCGCCGCGCGGCCACCGAGACCATGGTCTCCGACAGCTCGCCGCTGACCACGGAGGTGACGCGGTCGACCAGCTCGTGGGCCTCGTCGACCACGACCACCTCGTGCTCGGGCAGGAGCGGGAAGTCCTCCATCGCGTCGATCGCGAGCAGCGCGTGGTTGGTCACGACCACGTCGGACTCGCCGGCGCGGGCGCGGGCCAGCTCGGCGAAGCACTCCATGCCGCTCGGGCAGCGCGTGGCGCCCAGGCACTCCCTGGCGCTGACCGAGAACTGCCGCCAGGCCTGCTCGTTGACGCCGGGGACGAGCTCGTCGCGGTCGCCGGTTTCAGTCTCGTTCGCCCACTCCTGGATGCGCTGGACCATCCGGCCCGTCGCGTTGACCTCCCGGGGGTCGAAGAGCTGCTCCTGCTCCTCGTCGGGCCACCCCGCGCTCGCCTTGTAGCGGCACAGGTAGTTACGGCGGCCCTTGAGGATCGCGAACGACGGCTCGTGCGGCAGCTGCGGGGCGAGCGCCTTGGCGAGGCGGGGCAGGTCGCGGTCGACGAGCTGGCGCTGGAGCGCGATGGTGGCGGTGGAGACGACCACGGCGCCCTTGGAGGTCATCGCGTGCCTGATCGAGGGGATCAGGTAGGCGAGCGACTTGCCGGTGCCCGTGCCCGCCTGCACGGCCAGGTGGTCGCCCGACTCGATCGCGCGCTGCACCGCCCTCACCATGGTGATCTGGCCGGGGCGCTCGACCCCGCCCACCGCCTCGACGGCGGTGCTCAGCAAATCCTCAACCGGGGGAATATCCACCTTTGAGGAGACGTCTTCGGATGGGGCGATGGAGTCGGTCGGCACGACAGCCAACCGTACCCGTTCGGCCCGACAGTCGCGGCTGCTCCGGCGAGTCGCGGCGTGGACGCATACCCGTATTCCGGGACCCGGGGTTCACGTCGCATGGCAAACTGGCGGGATCACCCGGCTCACCAATCCTCGTAAGGTCAAGGGAAGGGCTACCGCTCTGGTGCCGCTGAGGCGGAAGATGGGGACGGAAAGACTGGTTCGGTAGGGTTTCCCGAGGTCGAGTGGACGAATAAAGGCTGGTTAAAGCAACATGTCTTCCATGTCGGAAGTTGTCCCGTTGCCGTCGTTCGGCGAGGTGTTCTTTGACGAGCGTGGCCAGGAGCGGGTGCTCCGGGTCACCTGGCACGAAGGCACGTTGGTGCTGAGCCTGTGGCGCGGCGAGATGTGCACCGCGAGTTTCCGCATGCCCATGAGCGACGTGGGGCGCCTGGTCGACACCCTTGACGAGGGATTCGTCGAGGCCGGGGGGCAGTATCCCGACGAGGTGGGCGAGCCCGCCCGCGCCGAGCAGCCCCCGCAGGCCGAGCCGCAGGCCTACGGCGAGTATCCGGGCACCGGCCAGTACGCCCGGCCCCGGCCCGAGGACTACGCCCAGCCGCAGCAGTACCCCGACCCGGCCGGCCACGTCCCCTCGCCGCTGGACGAGCCCCGCCAGGTCGCCGCCCTAGGCCCGAACGACGTGCTCGTCGCGCGGGGCGTGGTGCCCCCGCTGGACCGATCCGACCGGCCCCAGGACCGGATGCCTCCCGGGTACGGCTCCTCCGACGCCGTGCCGCGCGAGAACATGATCGTGAACGACTCCCTGCCCTACGGGCAGCCGCAGCCCGTCGAGCCGCTCGGTGCCGGTCCCGTCCCCGGCGAGTCCCCCTACCAGCTGCCCGGCGACCGCTACCCGCCCGCGCAGCCCCCGTACGGCACCCAGCAGCCCGACCCGTACGCCGCGCCGGTCCACCCCGATTCGTACGCCCCGCCCGTCCCGCAGCCCGACCCCTACGCCGCCCCGCCCGTCCCGCAGCGGCCCGACTCCTACGCCGGGCCCGCCGACCGGTTCGGCGGGCAGGGCCCCGACCCGTACGGCGTGCCGCCCCAGCCCCGGCCCGTCGACCCGTTCGCGCCCCCGGAGAGCCGGCAGAAGCCGGCCGCCCCGTTCACGCCGCGCCCCGACCAGTTCTTCGGCCAGTTCGCCGAGTCCGCGCAGCGGCCCGAGCCCGACCCCTACGGGCAGGGACAGCAGAACTCGACCGACCCCTTCGGGTTCGCCGCCCAGCAGCAGTCCGCCTACGGCAACGCGCAGGCCGACCAGTACGGCGGCGGCTACCCGCCCCCCGCGCAGCCCGATCCCTACGCGTTCGGCGGCCGGCCGCCCCAGCAGGCCGGTCACCCGGCCGACCTGCGCGACCTGTACGGCTCACCGCCCTCGTACCCGCAGCAGGACGTCGACCCGTCCGACCCGCTGGGCCTGCTCGGCCAGGCCGCGCCCGCGGCGCCCGACCAGAGGCTGCCCCGCCCCTACGTCCAGGATCCGCCGCCGCACTCCACCGGCGAGAGGCTCCGTCCCGAGCAGCACTACGACGAGCGGTACGACGACCGCCGCCGCGACGACCGTCAGTACGACGAGGGGCGCCAGTACGAGGGCGGGCGCCGTGAGGGCCGCCGTCGCGACGACAGGGGCGACCGCGACTGGTGATCTGACCGGTGACCTACCCGCGGGGCCCGGCGTCGCCGGACCCCGGTCGCGAGCTCGCCGCCGGAGAAGATAGCGTGTGGCGTCCGCCGGATACGTGGTCCGGCGCCGTGTGGCGGTCTCGGCCGTCCCGGGCGGTTCGCGAGGCGCGCCGGGGCACGTAGGCTGATCGATCCCTATCGGGCGGGGTGGCGTGGACGAGTCGACGGTGCTGCAGATGCTGGCCGTTTCGGTCGTCGGGATCGCCGTGGCCGCGGTGGCCCGGCGCAGGGGATGGCCGGCGCCGCTGCTGCTGGTGCTCGCCGGGGTGGTGCTGTCGCCGTTCGTCCCCACCTACGAGCTCGACCCCCAGCTGGTCCTGCTGGTCTTCCTGCCCCCGCTGCTCTACTCGGCGGCGATCGACAGCTCCTACCTCAGGCTCAAGGACTTCCGCAGGCCGGTCGCGCTGCTCTCGGTCGGCCTGGTGCTGTTCACCACGCTGGTCATCGGGTGGGTCACCCACCTGCTCCTGCCCGAGCTGCCGCTCGCCGCCGCGTTCGCGCTGGGCGCGATCGTGGCCCCGCCCGACGCGGTCGCCGCCGTCGCCGTGGCCCGCAGGCTCGGGCTGCCCCGCAAGGTGGTCACCATCCTGGTGGGGGAGAGCCTGTTCAACGACGCCACCGCGCTCACCGCCTACCGGGTGGCCATCGCGGCCGCGGTCGGGCAGGGCATCACCTGGCAGGACGCCGCCCTCGACTTCGCCCGCTCCGCGGCGGGCGGCGTGGTGATGGGCCTCGCGCTCGCCTGGGTGCTGACCTGGGTGCTGGTCCGGGTGCGCGACGCGCTCGTCGAGAACACCGTCATGCTGCTCATCCCGTTCGCCGTCTACCTGGCGGCCGAGAGCGTGCACGTCTCCGGCGTGATCGTCGTGGTGATCGTCGGCCTCTACATCGGCCACCGCATGCCCAGGGCGGCTTTCGGCACCCGGCTGCTGTCCGACGCGGTCTGGCGGGTCCTCGACTTCTTCCTGGAGACGGTCGTCTTCGCGCTGATCGGCCTGCAGATGTGGCCGATCATGCGGGGGCTGGAGTGGGGCGACGGGTGGAAGCTCGCCGGGATGGCGCTCGCCGTCTTCGCCGCCGCGGTGGTCGCCAGGGTGGTCTGGGTCGTGCCCAGCATCTACCTGCCCCGGATGCTGTCGAAGAAGGTCCGCAGGACCGAGACCCACGCGCCGACCTGGCAGAACGTGACCATCGTGAGCTGGGCGGGCATGCGCGGCGTGGTCTCCCTGGCCGCGGCCTTCGCCATCCCGCAGACCTTCCCCGGCCGCGACCTGCTCCTCTTCCTCACCTTCTCGGTGGTGATCGGCACCCTCCTCGTCCAGGGGCTGACGTTCCCGGCGCTGATCCGCAGGCTGAAGGTCTCCAACGAGCGGGAGACCTACACCGACAACCTCGCGGAGGCGGCCGCGCAGCAGGCGGCCGCCTCGGCCTCGCTGGCCCGGCTGGACGAGCTGGTGGCGGAGGGCGTCGACGAGGTCCACCGGGAGGTCGTCGACCAGCTCAGGTCCCGCGCCGAGCGCCGTACCCTCACCGCCTGGGAGCGCCTGGGCGGCGGCACGGGGCAGGAGGGGGCGGAGACGCCGAGCAACGTCTACCGGCGGCTCCGCCGGGAGATGCTGACGGTGGAGCGCGACGTGTTCGTCCGCCTCCGCGACGAGCGGCGCATCGACGACGAGGTGCTCCGCCGGGTCCTCCACGAGATCGACTTCGAAGAGGCCACCCTGGAGCGCGACTAGGAACGGCCCGGAGGCTCCACGGCTGACAGGGCGAGGCGTGGCGATGTCCCCTCGGAGACTTCGCCGGGTTGTCTGATCGCGGCATCGCCCACCGCCCGCCGGAACGGTTGGTCAGTCCGCCGCCGGGCGCCATCGGGCGCCGGCTCGCACCGCCCCGGCGCCACTGACGATACCGACGGCGACGGCGAGCGTCCCGGCCCCTGCCGCGCTCGCCGCGAGCAGGTTCCAGGAGAACACTCCGGCCTCTGTCATGGCGACGAAGAACGTCCCCTGCCAGGCGGCCACGCACACCCCGAAGACGACGGCGATCATTGTGGGTAGGGTCAGGTTCCAGAGCGCGACTCCCAGCAGGAATCTCCGCCGTTCGCTGAGGATCGCCAGCGGCGCGACCGCGGTCGTGAAGACGAGGAACTCGGCGGCCGAGCTGAAGGCCACGGCGAGAGACAGGACCGCCAGCATGAGGACGGTGAGCAGTTTCACCCAGTTGGCCATGGCGGCCAGCCGATCGGCGCCGAGGAGCCAGCTGTCATAGGGCCGTCTCACTTCGGCCATTCCGAAGGCCCGGTGTGCCGTCTCCTTCACCTGCGCGGCCATGTTCGCCGATTCCACGGGAGAGACCACGGCGAGGCTGTCGGCCGTTCTCGTGGCGCCGGGGACGTTTCCCTCCCGCAACTCGGTGCTGCCGCTGTGGCCGACGAACTGTCCCAGGACGACGGCGCGGACATCGCCATCCGCTATACGGAACGAAGGTGCGGGACACGTGATGCCGAGTGATCGGATCGCCGCGCATGATCCGTGAAGCACGGCCGCGTCCGCAGGCCCCTTCGCGCTGGTCACCAGGAACAGGTTCGCCGTCCTTGGGAGGGAGTGCCGGAAGGCGTTCACCGTCCCGGGGGCCATCGACCGAGGAGTGACGACCAACACCGAGTCGTGGAGCTGTTCTTTCATGACCTGGGCGTTCTGGCTTGATTCACCCAGGCGGCTTGACCAGACCTGAGCTTGGGTGATCACGCCAAGCCCAATGACGATCACTGCCACGAGCCGGACGACGACCCCGGGGCGGGCGTGCGTCCAACGGCCCGCGACCAGCGCGTCACCGCGACCCGTCCGTGTTCCGAAGGAGGCGGCGGACTGCCCCCAGCGCCGGATCACCACACCGGCGGCAGAGGGCAGCATGCCCCAGAGCAGGGCCGTACCACCGATGTAGGCGAGGAAACTCGCCGCTTTGGAAAGGTAGGGAGTACTGATGATCGCGACCAGGCCCAGGAGGCCGGCATAGAGCCGCCAGCGGGGGATCGTGTCGGCGAAAGTCCGGGGGCGGGTGCTCCTGCCGTCGCCTGTGGCCCGATGGAGCCCCACGACCGTCGACAACGCCAACACACATGCGGCGAACGCCACGAGTGGTAGCGCCCAGGCCCATGCGCGCAGATCTGTGGAGTCGACGACCTGGTCGATCATGGGTATGCGTACGTTCTCCACCGACATGACCGTGTACGGTAATGCCCCCAGAACCGTGCCGATGACGACGGGAACGAGGGCTTCGCCAAGGTTGACCGTCGCCTGGTGACCGCGGCCTCCGCCGAGTGTCGTCAGCAACTGGATGCGTCTGTCTCTGGCGGTCGATCCGCAACGCGCCGCGATGACGAGCAGCACGATGGCCGCGCCGCCGAGGGTGAGACCGATCGTGCCGAGGAGCTGGCCGACGGGCACGCGGTTGAGAGAGTCTCCCATGGGCGTGGATTCCGCTGAGCCGATCTTGGTGATCTTGAGCCAGCCCTGATGGCCGGTGCCGGTGGGGCGCACGTAGGCGAGCCGCTCCGAAGGGGTGGAGAGACCACTGGGGTGAATTGTCCCCGCGAACCTCCCGTACCGGTGGGTGATGCCCTCCACCGCGCCGGCGCGTACCAGTTCCGGCGAGAGGAACGCCTCGCCCGGCTCCGGCCAGCGAGGCAGCCCCGGGGGCGGGGAGACCCCGGATGATCGCGGCTCCACGTACATGACCTGATGAGGGGTCGTCCCGATGGAGTCGCTGCCTCGCCTGTAAAGGGCGATCACGGGACTGTTTCCGCCCCTCGCCACCTCCGCGCCGCGCGCCGTATCACGTCGGTCCCAGCCGTCATATGTCGCGACGACCGCGAGGCCGGACACGAAGACCAGGGTCAGGACAGCCGTGGCGGTGACAAGGGCGGCGAATCGCAACCGGCCGCCCGGTGAACGGATCCCCGCGGTGAGCCCCATCCGGAGCAGGTGGTGCCACAGTGTGCGCCGCCTCATGCGCGGTCTCCGACAAGGCGACCGGCTACCAAGTCGAACCTGCGATCCGCTCGACCCGCGACGGCCTGGTCGTGGGTCACGATCAGCAGTGCGCATCGCCGTCGTCTGGGCAACTCGAAGAGAAGATCGGCAACGGAATCTCTGCTTTCCCGGTCCAGCGCGCCCGTGGGCTCGTCGGCGAGAATGAGCGGCGCACCGGTGATCAGTGCCCGGGCCACGGCCGTTCGCTGTCTCTCACCGCCGGAAAGGTAGGCGGTCGGCGTCTGGCCCGGGGGAACGCCGAGATCGGAAAGGAGGGCTCGAGCCGAGTCGTACGCCGAGCCGCGATCAACCCCCGCGAGAAGGGCGGCGAGCGCCACGTTCTCGACAGGGGAGAGCTCGGGAAGAAGCTCACCGAACTGGAAGACCATCCCCATGTGTTTTCTACGATAGAGGGCCAGCTGTTTCCGTGACAGTCCGGTGACGTCTTCTCCGGCTATCCGGATACGTCCGCTCTTGGGCTTTGTGAGGCCCAGAACGCATGTCAACAAAGTGGTCTTCCCGGTTCCGCTCGGCCCGCAGAGAACCACCGACTCACCCGTGTGGACACTCAGGTCGAGCCCGGTGAAGATTTCTGTGTCCGGAGTGGAGTAACTCAGGTTTTCGATATCCAGCAACGGTGGCCACCGCTTGTGATCCAACACGCACCGCCCTTCCAGAAAAAATGAGATGCCGGGCAGGTGATTCAATCACCTGCTCGGCATCGTCTCTTACATGTTCGAAGGGTGAGGATCGCTTTGGTGGGCCGACCTGTGCGAAAAAGACAGGGTTGCGTCCACGGAGGGAATGCGCGAGTTTCCCGATCGGTATTCCCCGGCCAGTGGATGTGTCCTGGTTTTCGCGGGGACACGTCAGGGTGTCGGTGTGACACTCGCGCACCCGCCGGGACCGTGAAATTCGAGCTGGCCGGACTCGGAGCCCCTCGATGACCGCGTCTTTTCCCGCCATGGGGCGGCGGGACGCCTTTCGGGGTCAGCCCGGCGCCATCCGGTCGGCGGAGAGGTGGGCTCGGGCCAGGGCGAGCCGATCGTCCCGGGGTGACGACACGGGACGTTCGCCGAGGAATCAGCGGGAGAGATGACAACGCAGGCACGGAGCGGAAGCCCCCGCAGGGCGCGCGAACCTCTTGGACGTGCGCGCTTCAGAGGCTTTTCCGATGCGATGCCGCGTCACGTACCCGCAGTGGGTACGTGTCCCGCCGCAATGGCTCCAGGGACGACAGGAATAGTGAAATTTCCGGCAAGGAAGGGCGATGCGTCAGCCGATGACGTTGTCCACGTAGCACCAGCGCCAGTCCTCGCCCGGCTCGAACGAGGCGACGACCGGGTCGGAGGTCTGGTGGAAGTGGGCGGTGGCGTGCTTGCCGGGCGACGAGTCGCAGCAGCCGATGTGCCCGCAGGACAGGCACCTGCGCAGGTGGACCCAGCGGCCGCCCTCGGCCAGGCACTCCTCGCACCCCTCGGGTGTGCGCGGCGGCGGGTCCTGGGCTTGCAGGATGTGCTCACAGGTCGTCATGGTCTCCCCCTCGTGTGACTACAGATGATCGTACGACCACCGGGGCGTTCCGGACTCAGCCCCCCTTCGCGTCCCGGTTCCGGCCTCCTTCGCGTCCCGGATCGCGATCAAGCCGGTCGGTAACGAGCCGGTACGGTACCGCCTGCCGTGGCGGCCCGTTGGGTAGGGTCGGGACATGCGACCCCTTCAGCGACGAATCCCCGTCCTCGCCGCCTCTGCGCTGGCCGCCGCCCTCATCACCACCGGTTGCTCCGAGATCCAGGAGGTGAGCCAGGGCATCGACAAGGCGCAGCAGTGCGTGCAGGCCGCGGGCATCGTCACCGAGACCGCCGCCAAGGTCTCCGGGCTGCTCGACGACCCCGCCGCGATGGAGAAGGCGCTGAACGACGGTGGCGCCAAGCTGGGCGACCTGGCCGACAAGGCGGCCAACACCTCGTTGAAGGAGGCCGCCGAGGGCGTCTCCAGCACCCTGGAGGGCTTCACCGTCACCGACGCCAACAGCGCCGTCGACGCCGCCCAGAAGGTGGCCACCGACTCGGTGCAGTGGGTCCAGCAGCTGACCAACGCCTGCGGATAGTCCCCGCCGCCTCGGTGTGGCGCGGCTACCGCGCCGGCCCCGGAGGTGCCCGCGGGCACCTCCGGAAATCCCGGGTTCTCTAGGGGGAATGTGGTTGAAATACCGTCATTCTTATGAAGACCCAGGACAGTTCATGACCTCTCCGGACCACGAGCCGGATCCCCGGTTCACTCTCGCCAACGAGCGCACGTACCTGACCTGGTTGAGCACGTCGCTCGCGCTGAGCGCGGGCGGAGTGGCCATGGCCGCCGTCTCCGCCGACGTCTTCGTCCCGTGGATGCGCACCCTGCTCGCGGTGGTCCTGGTGTCGCTGTCCGCCCTGGCGGCCGCGATGGCCTACCCTCGCTGGCGCCGCGTCCAGCGAGCCCTGCGCAGCTCCGCCCCGCTCCCGCCCCCCGCCCTCGCGCCCCTGTTCGGGTACGGCGTGGCGACGGTCGCCGTGCTCGCCCTGATCCTCATCCTGCTGTCGCGGTGAGCTTCCGGTGAACAGGCCGTGGGACGCGGGTCTGCAGAGCGAGCGGACCCGCCTCGCCTGGGTCCGCACCACCGCCGTGCTGGCCGTCACCAGCCTGGCCGGCGCGGGTGTCGCCCTGCGCGCCGGCACGCCCGCGGTGGCCGTCATCCCCTTCGTCCCGGCCGTGTTCTGCGCCGTCCTGCTGCTGACCCACACGGGCATCCGCTACCGGCGCGCCCAGGAGGCCCTGCACGGGAGCCGCCCCCTCGACAACCGGGCCGACGCCCTCATCGCCTGGATCGGTACCCTCGCCGCCGTGGCGGGAGCCGTCGCCTTCGTTCTGGAAAGGTTCGGGGGGTAAAAAATGCGGCAAGATATCGCAGCATGTCACGCTTCGATGATCTGCCTGGTTACGCGGCGTCGATCGCTCCGCTGATCGACGCGGTCAACCTTGGCGTTCACATCGCGAGCAGGCCCCTCAGCCGGGAGCTCACCGAGCGTTCCGGCCTCCAGACGGACCTGCTGGTCGATCTCCGATTCGTGCTCCCCGCCAGGCCGCTCACCGCCGTGGGGCTGGCCGCCCTCTACCGCTACAACCCTTTCGACCGGTCGGAGATCGACGTACAGATCGCCCAGGGCACCCTCGTCGAGGACGGCGGCGTGCTGCGCGCCACCGCGACCGCGCTCTCCTTCATCGCCTCCCTGTACGAGGCGCACGCGGCGGTGACCGGCGAGCTGTGGGCCGCCCGGGCCGACCGGCTGCCCGAGCTCGCGGATCTCGCCGGCCGGCTCGTGGAGGCCGGTGCCGTCGCCGGTGGGGGCGCGGCCTTCGCCCAGGCCGCACCGCCCCACGAGCCGGCGGGGACCCCGCCGGGCGTGCTGCTGTTCAACCGGCTCGCCGTGCTGCGCTACCACCGCGCCGACGCGCACGCCGACGCCTGGGCGCGGGCGGGTCTCAGCGCGGCCCAGGTCATCGCCCTGCCCCCGGGGGCCGTCCGCGACCGGATCGAGGCGCAGACGAACCGCCGCGCCGCGCGGCCGTACGCGAGCCTGACCACCCGTGACCGGCAGGCCTTCCTGCTGGGCCTGAGCGCCCTCGACCTGCCCTGAGGCTCTGGGGCCTCAGGGGCTTGGGACGGGTCGCCGGGGGCGCTGGGCGCGCGGGGCGGTTTCTGGAGGCGGCCTGAGCGGCTGTGGGCGGCTGTGGGCGGCTCTGGGCGGCTATGGGCAGTCATGGGCTGCTCTGGCGCGGCGACCGCGCGATCTGGCCGTGTGGTCTGGCCGTGTGGTCTGGCCGTGTGGTCTGGGCGTGTGGCCCGGGAGGTGACGCCCGGGGCTCTGGAGCCCCGGGCGTCAGGAGAGTGTTCCCTTCCCCTGGACACTCTCCGTGCGGGTCAGTACCAGTTGCTCGACCGGAAGTGACCCCACGCGCCGCACGGTGACCCGTAGCGGCTCTTGATGTAGTTCAGACCCCAGTGGATCTGCGTGATCGGGTTGTAGCGCCAGTCCCTGCCGCTGCCGCCCATCTTCGAGCCGGGCAGCGCCTGCGGGATGCCGTACGCACCCGATGAGTGGTTGTACGCGCGGTGGTTCCAGTTGCTCTCCCTGGTCCAGAGACTGTCCAGGCAGCGGAACTGGCTGTGCGGCCACGCTCGGCGGGACACGAGACGATAGGCGATCGTCTTGTTCCTGCCCTTGGCGGTCCTCGCGACCGCTTTCACCCTTGGCTTCACCTGGGTGGCCCAGGTGAGGCGGTACACCGTCCTCGCCGTCCCTTTCCTGGACGTCTCGGAGGCGCTGTCAGCCTGCCCCGTCGCCGGTGGACCGACCATCGCCGAGGCGGTGAGCACGGTCATGACGGTGTTGCGCAGAACGCGGTAGCTGTTCACATGGATCCTTGTCCTCGGGCCGCGTGCGGAAGGCGCGGGAGGGCACGTGCTGCCCTCCCGCGTCCGACGATCCGGCGCCCGTGGCTCGGACGGGGAACGTCCGCGTGGTCTCTCCGGCCTGTTTCCGGCATGAGACGCCGCGGCGATCTCTCTAGGCGGCTTTCTAGTACGCGAGAGCGCGCCGGGCGCCGGATGGGACACGCGAAGGAAAGGTGTTTGCCCGATCTTCGGGATTTACGGGTGATTCGGCGAAGGGGCGATTACGACCGGCGAATCACCCATGCTGGGAGACGGTGTGAAAATCACCCTGCCATGGGGTTTCAGGTCACCGCTCCCTGATCAGTACCAGCCCCGCGTGGTGAAGTGCGTCCACGCCCGGCACGGCGAGCCGTAGCGCTGTTTGATGTAGCCGAGCCCCCACCGGATCTGTGTCCTGGGGTTGGTGCGCCAGTCGCGTCCGGCGCTGGCCATCTTGCCGCCGGGCAGCGCCTGCGGGATGCCGTACGCGCCCGACGAGCGGTTGTGGGCGCGGTGGTTCCAGTTGCTCTCCCTGGTCCAGAGCCTGCTGAGGCAGTTGAACTGACTGCTGTTCCAGCCGTGGGCGGACACCATGGGCCTGGCGACGGCCTGGTTGCCCGGTCTTGCCGAGGACGCCTGGGCGACCGTGGTGGTGGTGCCGAGGGCGAGCACCGAGGTGATCACCAGCACACCGGTACGGCGTAGCGTCGACATGGGACTCCCTGTGCTTCGGGTACGGGGGACGGCCGACACGATGCCCGGCGTTTCGTCGGCGGGCCAGCCGACAGCGCCTGTCAGGAGTCCTGTCAAAGATCGGTAAGAGAATGATCAAAGCATTGGTGAGGCGGGCGCCGTCTCATCTGTGGCGTCAGTCACATTTCACTTTTTGGACGGCATAACTCTCAAATGTGACAAGGGGATTAGGGTGCGGCTCATGGGAATCCGTGATATCTCGCTCCGCACCCTGTCCGACGCGCCCACCACCCTGGCCGAGCTCGCCGGGGACAAGGCCGTCCTCGTCGTGAACGTCGCCTCCAAATGCGGCCTCACCCCCCAGTACGCGGGTCTCGTCGACCTCCAGCGGACCTACGGCGACCGGGGCTTCACCGTCGTCGGCGTGCCGTGCAACCAGTTCTACGGCCAGGAGCCGGGCACCGCCGAGGAGATCCAGGAGTTCTGCTCGACCACCTACGGTGTCGACTTCCCGCTGCTGGCCAAGACCGAGGTCAACGGCGACGGCAGACATCCCCTCTACGACGCGCTGACCGCCACCCCCGACGCCGGGGGCGAGGCCGGTGACGTCAAGTGGAACTTCGAGAAGTTCCTCGTCTCGCGGGACGGGGAGGTGCTGGGCAGGTTCCGGCCGAACGTCGAGCCCGGCGACCCCGCCCTCATCGCGGCGATCGAGAAGTCCCTCTAGCCGCGCAGCTGCCCCTGACGATCAGCTCGGTGGGCAGCAGCACGCCCCGCGGCCTCCTGGCGCCGCCGCGCAGCACCAGCTCGGCGGCGCGGTAGCCGATGTCCCTGGCCGGCTGGGCGATCACCGTCAGCGGCGGTGAGCACAGCTCGGCCCAGGGCACGTCGTCGAACATGATCAGGGACAGGTCCCTGGGGATGCGCAGGTCCAGCTCCCGCGCCGCCAGCACGGCCGCCTCGCCCAGCAGGTTGCCCCCGGCCAGTACGGCGGTCAGGTCCGGCCGGTGCTGGAAGAGCCCGGCGGCGGCGGCGTACGCGGAGTCGCGGCTGCCCCGGGCGACGACGATCAGCTCCTCGTCGACGAGGGGCCCCAGCGCCTGCCTGAAGACCGACAGGCGCTGCGCCTGACCCGGGCCGCCCAGATAGGCGATGCGCCGGTGTCCCAGCCCCGTCAGGTAGTCGACCGCGGTCCCGACCCCCGCGCGGTCGTCGGCCACCACCGCGGGGATGTCGTCGCGCCCGGCCGAGAGCCGGTGCGCGAACACCGTGATCACTCCGGCCCGCAGGGTCGGCGCCCAGCTGTCGCCGTCACCCGAGGGGATCGCGATCACCCGGTCCACGCCCTGCTCCAGCAGCATGCCGATCAGCTCGGCCTCGCGCTCGGGGTCGTCGCCGGTCGCGCCCACGATCACCGGCTCGCCCGCCGAGCGCGCGCAGGCGAGCACGCCGTCGGCCACCCGGGCGTAGAAGGTGTCGGTGATGTCGGGCAGCAGCAGCCCGATCCCGCCCGAGCGCCGCTGGCGCAGGTTGCGCCCGAGCGCGCTGGGCCGGTAGTCGAGCTGGGCGGCGACGGTCAGCACCCGCTCCCTGGTCTCCGGGCTGGCCGACCCGCCCGACAGAACCCGGGACACCGTGGCGACCCCCACCCCGGCCGCCCCGGCGACGTCCTTGATCGTCGTACGACGCATGTTCATGGAAACGATTCCATCATGATTTCCGTGCCGGATCCAGTGCGAAGCGGCGACAACCATCCTGCTGACAGGCCAGAACCGAGAAGACTCTTGACACGGATGTCCGTTTCCGATGAGATGCATGAAAACGTATCCAATATCGGGTGAACGCGGGGTTGGCCCGAGGCGACAAGGACTTCAATGGCATCCATTGTTCTCAGCAAAGTCGACAAGATCTACGCGGGCGGCGTCAAAGCCGTGAACGGCCTCGACCTTGAGATCAAGGACGGGGAGTTCATGGTGCTGGTCGGGCCGTCCGGATGTGGCAAGTCCACCGCCCTGCGGATGATCGCCGGGCTTGAGGACATCAGCGGCGGCGAGATCGCCATCGGCGACCGGGTGGTCAACCACCTGCCCCCGAAGGACCGCGACATCGCCATGGTCTTCCAGAACTACGCGCTCTACCCGCACATGACCGTCGAGGAGAACCTCGCCTTCGGTCTGAAGCTCCGCAAGATGCCCAAGGCGGAGATCGCCAAGCGCGTCGGCGAGGCCGCCAAGATGCTCGGCCTGGACCAGTACCTCAAGCGCAAGCCCGCCGCCCTCTCCGGTGGCCAGCGCCAGCGTGTCGCCATGGGCCGCGCGATCGTGCGTGAGCCGCAGGCCTTCCTCATGGACGAGCCGCTGTCCAACCTGGACGCCAAGCTCCGCGTCTCCATGCGGGCCTCCCTCAACACCCTGCACGAGCGCCTGGGCGTGACGACCGTCTACGTCACCCACGACCAGGTCGAGGCGATGACCCTCGGCGACCGCGTCTGCGTGCTGCGCGACGGCCTGCTCCAGCAGGTCGACACCCCGCAGAACCTCTTCGACAAGCCGGTCAACCTCTTCGTCGCGGGCTTCATGGGCTCCCCGTCGATGAACTTCGTCAACGCCGAGCTGGTGCGCGGTGAGGGCGGCGCCGCCGTCGCGTTCGCGGGCTTCAAGCTCCCGGTGCCCGCCGAGACCCTCGCCGAGAAGCGCGGCCTCGACCAGTACTTCGGCAAGAAGATCATCCTGGGCATCCGCCCCTCCGACTTCGACGACTCGATCGCCGCCAACGGCTCCTCCTCCGGCTGGGTCCGCCTGCCGGTCCGCGCCGAGGTCACCGAGGAGCTGGGCTCGGAGATCAACGTGCTGTTCCTGATCGACGCCCCGCCGGTCCAGCACCAGGACACCGTGGCCGCCGCCGCCGACGACGGCGAGGAGGACGCGACGCTGCCGCTGGTGGGCGACAAGTCGCTGTGGACCGCCCGCGTCAACTCCCGCAGCCACGTCCGTCCCGGCCAGAACATCGAGCTGATCGTGGACACCCACAACCTGCACTTCTTCGACCCGGTCTCGGGCCTGGCGATCGGTCACGAGGCCAACGCCCGCGTCTGATCCACCGCGCCGGGCCGCGAGGCGCGTCCCGACCACCACCGCAGGCCGAAAGGGCCCGCGCCACGACCCCCTCCCGTGGCGCGGGCCCTTTCGTCTCCGCCGACGGTTTCCCGTCAGCCGGGACCTGTCGGCCGGTTCCCGTCAGCCGGGGTCTGCCGGCGGGAGACCCCGGCTGACGGGAAACCGGTGCTCTCCGCTACCGGTCTCCTGCTGCCGGTCTCTCTCCGGTGGTCCTTCTCCGGTGGCCTTTCCTCAGCGGCGGGCGAGGCGGCGTGAGAACTGGCCGATCAAGCCGAGGGGGAGCAGCCTGCCGACCCTGACGATGACCTTGTAGCGCAGGTCGGGGATGCTCACCCGCACGCCCCGGGCCAGGTCGCGCATCGCCTCGCGGACGACGTTGTCCGCCGACAGCCAGAAGAACTCGGGGATGCCCGACTTGTCCATCGAGGCGCGCTCGTGGAACTCGGTGTGCACGAACCCCGGGCACAGGGCCATGACCCGCACGCGGGTCCCGGCCATCTCGATGGCCGTGGACTCGCTGAAGTTCACCACCCACGCCTTGGACGCGCTGTAGGAACCCCGGGTGAAGAACGCCGCCACCGACGCGACATTGATCACCGCGCCCCGGTCGCGGGCCCTCATCCCCGGCAGCGCGGCCAGCGTCAGCCGCAGCACCGCCTCGCAGTGCAGCTTGAGCATCCGCAGCTCCTCCTCGGCGGGCACGTCGAGGAAGTGTCCCTGGTGGCCGAAGCCCGCGTTGTTGACCAGCAGATCCACCCCCTCCCCGAGCCGCCGCTCCACCGCCTCCAGGCCCTCGTCGGTCACCAGGTCGGCGGCGAGCACCTCGCTGCTCACCCCGTACCGCAGGCGCAGTTCCTCGGCGACGGAGACGAGGCGCTTCTCGTCGCGGGCGACCAGGACGAGTGAGAACCCGTCGGCGGCCAGGCGGCGGGCGAAGGCGGCACCGATGCCGGCCGTCGCCCCCGTGATCAGTGCGGTTGGCATGCCAGCAGTCTAGGGACGACGCGGGCGAGGCGGGCGAGGCGGTCATCGCCACCCGCTCGGTGCGTACCATCCCGGCGGCCTGAAGGGGACGCGGTCTCGCATCGAGATGCGAGACCGCGTCACCGATCGTGGTTCAGGGGAGGCACTTCATGCCGGTGATGCCGTTGGAGAGTTCCGCGTCCGAGCGGGATTTCACCGAGATCCCGTTGATGTCCCCGGTGTACGCGACCTCGCCCGCACGCTCGCACAGCTGCCGTGCGGCGGCGACGGCGGTGTCGTCGTCGCCGAGTGTGGTCTCCACCACGACCAGAGTGCACTGGCCCACGACGGTGACCGAGGTGACGTCAGGGCTGTTCAGGTGGTTCTTGACCGTGTCTGCGGCCTGGTCGCAGGTGGCGCCGGAGGGTTCGGGCGCCTGTGTCGTCGCGCCGACCGGCGGCGGAGCCGGATTGTCGCCATCGCCATCGCCATCGCCGCCGCAGCCGGACAGGAGCAGCACGCCGCCCAGCATCGTCACCGTCAGAAGCGACTTCGTTCTTCCTGTCAACACATTGACGCCGTTCTGAAAGGTCGAGGGTCGTCGAGGTTCGGTCGGCGTGGCTTCACGGCGCCCGAAGTGCCGTGACGAGCCAGATGCCGGCCGGGATCCGGTATCCGCCGGGTTGTTCGCGGAACCGCTCGAGCAGCTTGGCCGTCGCCGCGCGCGCGGCCGCCTGCTTTTCCGCGGAGGCGGCGCGGTAGGCGGCTCCGGCGGGGCCGATCTCGATGAGCCACTCGGCCACCGGTCCGGGTTCGTCGGGTGTGGACATGACCACGTCGTGCGGTGCGAAATCGATCTCCGTGAAACCGGCGGCCGCGAGAATCCGGGTCGCGCGGGCCGGTTCGGCGAAGGCGAACGGACCCGGTTCGTCGCCTACCGGCAGTGGCGGTAGCGAGCCCACGTGCGGTGCCGTGCCGAGCACCGCGAGCGTCAGCCACGGGTTGGCGCCGCCGTCGCGGAACACGGTCGCCGCCAACCGGCCGCCGGGGCGCAGCGCCCGCCGGATCGTGGTGCAGCCGGCCACCGGGTCTGCCAGCAGCATCAACGTCATCCGGGAGAAAGCCGCGTCGAACGGTGCTCCCGGGATGTGCGCGACGGTCTCGATGTCGGCGGTCACGAAGTTCAGGCCCGGATGCCGGTCCGCGGGAAAGCGCGCCGCGGCGGCGCTCACCATCGACTCCGCCAGGTCCACGCCGACGGCCGTGCCCGCCGGGCCGACGGCGAGCGCCACCTCGGCGGTGGTGCCGCCGCATCCGCACCCGACGTCAAGGACGCTCTCCCCGGGGCGGAGCGTGAGCCGGTCCATCGCCACGGCGCCGAGCGGTTCGCCGTACTCGTCCTGACGCTGCGCATGGCGGACCCATCCCGGCGCGGCCTGTGTCCAGAACGCGACGTTGCGGGCGCGTAGCGTGCCGACATCGCTCATGGGAACGGCATTTCGGTGCCGTCGACCGTGATGGACCTGAATCCGGCGCTCTTGCCGGCGTCGAACCCCTCCGCCTGAGCGGCCAGCCCCGCCGCCCTCATCAGCCGCTCCGACTGAAAGCGCCGGAACGCCGCCTCGTCCTGCCAGACGTTGATGATCCGCCAACCGCCCTCGACCGGCCCCGCCACGTGGGCGAGCAGGCCAGGCGGGCGGTCCGGACCGAGGTGCTGCTCGACCAGGCGATATTCCGACTCGCTGACACCGGGCATCTCCTGGAGCACACCGAACGGCATGTGATCACATCCTTTCAATAGAGTTTAACTCTATCCAATAGAGCATTGCAATGAGGTGATGGTTGTCAAGAGGCGTTACGAGTCGAAACGACGACAGCAGCAGGCGCACCAGACCAGGCGCGTGATCCTCGAGGCGGCCGACCGGCTGTTCGTTCGATCGGGGTACCCCGCCACCACGCTGGCCGCCGTCGCCGCCGGACCGGTCGAAACCGGTGCCGTGCGCGCCGACCACGACGCCGACGGCGTCGCCGACGTGCTCTGGCTCGCCATGGACCTCCGCGACTACGACTGGCTGGTCCGCGAACGCGGCCGGCCGGTGCAACGCCTCGAACGTTGGTACGTCGACACGGTCGCCGCCGCGGTGCTCGACTGAGTCCTGTCGTCCGGCCTCGCGGCCGGCCGTCCGCCGGATGCCGTCTCACTGGGCGAGCGCGCGGGGTGAAGCCTCCTGCTCCGGCCGGGGAGAATGGTGGTACGCGACAGGGGGAGGGCGGGGACGTAAAGGAATCGCCCGGCGCGGCCGGAACCTTCGCGGTGCGGGGCGCGTACAGGTGATCATCTGATGCAGGCGACGAACCACAGGAGGCTGAGAACCGTGCCGATCTCCCGCCGGACAGGACGCCGGACAGGATGGGGCCTGGCCCTGCTGAGCGCGGCGCTGGTCGCCTGCTCCTCCGCCGAGACCGCCGGGTCAGCCGGGGTCGCCGACTCCGGATCCGCCCCTCCCGCCGCCTCGCCCGCTGTCACGGCCTCGCCGGGGGAGTCCGATGGGGGGACGGGTGCGGAGACCGCCCCGAAGGTCCGCTTCACCGAGTTCGCCCGGCTCGACATGCCGGTGGCGATGGCCGTGCGCAAGGGCGATCCGACGCTCTACATCGCCGAGCAGACGGGACGGCTGCGCGCGGTGAAGGACGGGAAGGTCGCCGAGGAGCCCGTCGTCGACCTCTCCGGAGAGATCAGCAAGGGCAACGAGCAGGGGCTGCTCGGGGTGGCCTTCCACCCGGACGGTGACTTCCTCTATCTCGACTGGACCGACCGCGAAGGGCACACCCACCTCACCGAATGGGCCTTCTCCGGCGGAAAGGCGACCGGCCGCAGGGACGTGCTGACCCAGCGGCAGCCGTACGCCAACCACAACGGCGGGCAGCTCGCCTTCGGGCCCGACGGTTACCTCTACATCGCCTTCGGCGACGGCGGCAGCGGGGGAGACCCGCAGGGCAACGGCCAGAAGCTGGACACCTGGCTCGGCAAGATCCTCAGGATCGACCCGCGCGGCACCCCGTACAAGGTTCCCCGCGACAACCCGTTCGTCGGCAGGCAGGGCGCCAGGCCGGAGATCTGGTCGTACGGCCTGCGCAACCCCTGGCGGTTCACCTTCGACGCGAAGACCGGCGACATGTGGATCGGCGACGTCGGCCAGAACGCCTGGGAGGAGGTCGACTTCGAGCCGAAGGGCGAGGGGGGCCGCAACTACGGCTGGAACCGCAGGGAGGGCGCCCACCCCTTCGAGGGCGGCGACGGCGACGGCACGGTGGACCCGGTCATCGATTATCCGCTGGGCGAGGGCGGCAACTGCTCGGTCATCGCCGGATACGTCTATCGAGGCGAGAAGATCCCCGGCCTGGAGGGACGGTTCGTCTACGGCGACTTCTGCGCGGGCTGGGTCAAGGCCGCGCCCCCCGGCGGGAAGGGCCGGGGCGACGACCTGGGCACGGTGGAGCAGCTGTCGTCCTTCGGCCAGGACCGCGACGGCGAGTTGTACGCGCTCAGCCTGTCGGGACCCGTCTACCGCCTGGAGCCGGGCGCCGGCTAGAACCCTCTCCCCGGACGTTCGCCTCGGGAGGGGCGGGTCGATCCCGACGCGACCTCCGGCTCCGCCCGCCGCGATGGGCGGCCGGGGGTGTGCGGTGGTCGCCGCCGGAGGTCGTGTCGGCTCGTCACGGGGGGGAGAAAAATCGGTGATTGTTCGGCAAGCGTCGCGAGGCGGCACCATCGTTCCCGGCGATGGTGCATATAACGGATTCCGTGGACATGTTGCCCGAATCATGGGCGCTATTTCTGTAGCCTGAAATGCTGTCGCCGGGAGTTTTAAATGGCAAAAAATTATTTGATATCTATCGTTTTGGCGATGAGCGTCGGGGCCGCAATGCCCCTCGCGGCCTCCGCGACGGCTTCCGCCGCGACCGGCCTGCCAACGTCGGCGGCCGAGCAGGTGCCGTACCCGCCGAGCCCCAACGAGGACGTCAGCAGCATCAAGCAGGAGAACGATACCGCCAACAACATCAATCTGAGGGACAGGGAGAACAACCACCGGAGGGACAGGGAGGGCAACGGCGGCTTCTCGGACGGCTGTGAGGGGGACTGCTCCGACGGCTGCGGAGAGGGCTGCCGGGCGGACCCGGTGGCGAAGCTGCCGTTCACGGGAACGCCCGTGGCGACGGTGGCCCTGCTCGGCGGCGGGCTGCTGGCCGCCGGAGCCGTCGTCACGCTGATCTCGGTACGGCGCCGCCGATCCGCCAGTGCCGAATAGGAGACGACGCCGAGTAGTAGTGGTGGTGGGCCTGCCTGCCTTCGCGGCCCTGGTACTGGCGGGGGGCTGGTCGGCCCATCTCGGTATGCGCGTCCGCGACCACCTGGAGGCCACCGGGGCCGCACTGGTCCGGCTGCGTGCGGTGGCGGGTGTGGACGATCAGCACCCGGCGGCCACGGCGCTGGCCGAGGCCCGGTGGCACGCGGCCGAGGCCCGGCGGCTCACCGGGGGGCCGGAGTGGTGGACGATCGCCCACGCTCCGATCGTGGGGAACGCCGCGACGACCGTGCGCGGGCTCGCCGAGGCCGCCGCCGAGCTGACCGACGTTCTCGCCGGCGTGCGGGAGATCGCCACCCCCCTCCTGACGATCGGATCGCACTCCCCGGACGACCTGCGTCACCGGCTGGCCGCGCTCGACGCCGCAGCACCGGTCCTGGACGACGGCGTCTCCCGTCTCGGACGGGCGCTCTCACACTTGGCGGCCACCCCCGGCGGTACCGGCCTGGACCGGCTGGACGAGGCGCGTGGCACGGCGCTGGCCGAGATCGGCCGGCTGCGCGGCCTGCTCGGCGACGCCGCGGACGCCGCCACCCTGCTGCCCCCGATGCTCGGCCGCGACGGCCCCCGCCACTACTTCCTGGCCTTCCAGACCAATGCCGAGGCGCGAGGCACCGGAGGGCTGGTCGGGGCCTTCGGCATCCTGAAGGCCGACCGCGGCAGGGT
Source organism: Streptosporangium vulgare (assembly GCF_042428775.1). Classification (NCBI taxonomy): domain Bacteria; kingdom Bacillati; phylum Actinomycetota; class Actinomycetes; order Streptosporangiales; family Streptosporangiaceae; genus Streptosporangium; species Streptosporangium vulgare. Next base: position 45,672 of record NZ_JBHMBS010000039.1, read on the forward strand.
CGCCGTCGAACACCTCTCCGCCAACACGGGGCTGGCCACGAGTCCCGTCCCCGTCGCCGAGCACGGCCGGGACTTCCTCGGGCGCTACGGAGCGGGTGCGACCAGAATGCTCTCCGTCTCGAACCTCTCCCCGCACTTCCCGTACGCCGCGGCCACCTGGACGGGGCTTTGGGAGCGGCAGAGCCGAAGGCGGCTGGACGGCGCCGTCGCCATCGACCCGGTGGGCCTCGCCCACCTGCTGCGGTTGATCGGGCCGGTCCCCCTGCCCGGAGGGCAGAGGGTCACCGCGGGGAACGTCGTCGACCTCACCGAGCGGAAGGCCTACGCCCGCTACCCCGACCCCTCGGCGCGCAAGCGGTTCCTCATCGAGATCGCCGATGCCGTCGGCGAGGTGCTGCCCGCTTCCCTTCCCACCCCCGCCAGGTTGCTGCCGGTGCTGTCCGACATGGTGAGCGAGCGGCGGATCCAGGTCTGGAGCCGCCACGAGGCGGAGCAGCGGCGCCTGTCGGGCACACCGGTCAGCGGCGTGCTGCCGTCGCGGCCTGGACCGTTCGCGGGCCTGGTGGTCAACAACTCCGCCGGTGGCAAGCTTGACTACTACCTGGAGCGCGCCCTCGACTACGAGCTTGGCCCCTGCCGGGGCGGGCTGCGTTCCTCGACGGTGCGGATCGGGCTCACCAACGACGTCCCGCAGCGGGCGCTGCCCTCCTACGTCACCGGTCGGCTCGACGACCCGGGGCACCGTCACGTCCCCGGTTCCAACCTGCTCTGGGTGTCGCTGTACGGCGGACTCGGCGCGAGGATGGCCGAGGCCCGCCTCGACGGCGACCGGGTGGCGGTCATCAGGGAGAACGAACGCTCCCACCCCGTCTACTCGGTCCTTGTGGAGTTCGCCCCCGGGCAGTCCAGGAGACTGGAGTTCGACTTCACCGAAGTCGCCTCCGGCGAGCCGCCGCAGGTTCCGGTGCAGCCGCTTGTCCGTCCCCAGCGGACTCGCGTCACCCAGGACTCAAGAGGTTGCCCGCCCTGACGCCGAACCTTCCGGTAAAGGGCCGGGGCCGCCACCCGGTGCACTCCCGCGCCGCATCGCCTGTTCATATCGGCAGAAAAGAGCAAAGAACCGCGTGCCACGGGTGGCGGCGTATCGGGGGCGATCTACTCTCGCGCCATGAAGGCTTCACTGCGGACCGGTGGGACCGCGCAGGATCCCGCGGCCACGGAGAGCGCCGCGGCGCTGGGTGAGGGCGTCCCCGCCGGGCACGAGGGCTGCGGGCAACGCTGCTGGCGGGATGTCCGGGAGGCGTGGGAGCCGCGGGACGGTGCCCGCTTTCGCATCCTTTTCGTGTGCACCGGCAACATCTGCCGTTCCCCGCTGGCCGAACGGCTGACCCGCTCGGCCCTGGGAGACTGCCCGGCGATCCAGGTGGCCAGCGCGGGCACGCGCGCCTGGCCGGGCCTGGAGATGGACCGGCGTGCCATGCGGGCGCTGGTGCGCCTCGGCGGGGACCCCGAGGACTTCGGCTCCCGCCGCCTGACCTCGGCGCTCGTCGCCGACGCGGACCTGGTGCTGACGGCCACCCGCGGGCACCGGGCGGAGTCGGTGGCCATGCACCTCGCGGCGGCCCCAAGGACCTTCACCATCGCCGAGTTCGGCGTGCTGACGGAGGCCGTGCGCCCCTCGAAGGTCATCCGGCACCGCGACCCCGCGCGGCGGGCCCGCGCCCTGGTCGACGAGGCGCGGGCGCTGCGCGGGGTGGTGCCGGTGGACGAGTCCGACATCATCGACCCCTACGGAGGCTCCTGGCTGCGCTACCGCGCGATGGGACGGAGCATCGCGAGGTCGCTCGCCACCCCGCTCCGGCTTCTCACACACTCACCGGATGCTTGACCTCGACCTCGTGGTTCGACCCGTAGCCGTGGCCGTAGCCGTATCCGAAGTACGCCTCGTTCCCCGGCGGGAAGAAGTTCAGGACGGTTCCCACCACGCGGGCGTTGATCGACTCCAGCAACTCCACGGCACGGGCCACGTGCTCGTACCGGGTCTTGCCGTAACGGGTGACGAGAAGGGTGCCGTCGCAGAACGCGCTGAGCGTCATGGCGTCGGCCACCGGCAGCAGCGGTGGCGCATCGATGATCACCATGTCGTAGGTGCCGACCAGCCGGGCCAATATCTCGCGCATCCCGCCCGAGCCGAGTAGTTCGCTCGGGTTCGGTGGAATCTGCCCGCTTGGCAGAACGGACATGCCAGGCTCCCCCCAGACCTGGATGACCTCGTTCAGGCTCACTTTGTTGATCAGTACGTCCGTCAGGCCCACTGTCCCCTCGATGCCGAGGTAGGAGGGAACGCTGGGGCAGCGCAGGTCGCCGTCGACCAGGATGACCCGCCAGCCCGCCTGGGCCAGTGTGATCGCGAGGTTGGTGGAGGTCGAGGACTTCCCCTCGCCGGGCAGGCAACTGGTGACCACGAGTGACTTCGGCTGCCGGTCGACGCCGATGAACTGCAGGTTGGTTCGGAGCGCGCGGAACGCCTCGGATCGAGACGACCGGCCACGGTTGCGCAGGATCAGGGGGTGGTGCCGAGCGTCCCGCTCGTAGCCGATGATCCCGAGGACCGCGCTGCGCGAGGCCTCCCGCAGCGCCTCGGAGGACTTGAGGGTCGTGTCCAGATGGTCGCGGAGGACGATCACGGCCATACTGGCGAGCAGCGCGATCAGCACGGCGACCACCAGGTTGACCAGTGGCCTGGGGCTGACCGGTTCCCGTGGGACGTCCGCCTTGTCCACTATCGTGATCTTGATGGTGGGGCGGCTGTTCGGAGTGGGCCGCTCGATCTGGTCGATCAGCTCCGAGAAGCGTGCTCCCAGGGCGTTGGCCAGCAGGGAGGCTCGCTCGGGGGCGGTGTCGGTGACCGTGGCGCGCAGGAGCACGGTGCCGGGGACGGCCTCGGCACTGATGTTCCCCTGCAGGCGCGGGATGTCCTCGCCCTCGACGATCTGGCCGACCACCCGGCGGCTGGACAGCAGGTTGGCGTAGGACTGCACCCGCTGGGCCGACAGCATGCCCGCCTGGTAGGCGGTGGAGAGGCTGCCCTTCTCGTCGTGGCCCGACACCAGCATGGAAATCGTCGAGACGTATTTCGGCGGCATGTTCACCGTGATGACGAGCGCCGCACCCACCGCCAGGATCAATGAGAGGAGGATGATCAGCCAGTTCCTGCGCGCCAGCCGTGCGTAGTAGAGCAGATCCATGGGATCAACGTCGCCTTTCGTGAGCTTTCTGCGGGATCTGGTGGCGCTGGGCCGGCGGTTGGGCGTTCGTGCCCCGCAGCAGGCTGACGAGAGCGACGGCGATCGCGCCCGCCACGACCATCGCGACGAGTGGTGACAGCAGGTCCGAGACCGTCATCAGGCAGAGAGCGCCGGTGATCGCCGTGATCGCGCCCAGCGTCATGGCGACCGCGCGGGTTTCCAGGCCCATACGGCGCAGCCGGTGCGACACATGGTCGGTACCGCCCTGCAACGGTGGGCGGTTCGCCAGGATGCGGGAGAACAGGATGACGCAGGTGTCGACGGTCGCCATGAACGTCGGCAGGAACAGTCCGGCGATCGCCGCGTCTGGGGACCGGCCCATGACCAGGACGGTCGCCGAGCAGGCGATCGTGAATCCGAGGAACAGCGATCCGGAGTCCCCCATGAACATTCTCGCGGGCGCCCAGTTGTGCGGCAGGAAGCCCAGGCACGCGCAGGCGAGCGCGCACAGAAGCACCGCGAGCGAGGTGTGGCCCTGGAGCAGGGCGGTGGCCGCGAGAAGACCGGCGGTCACGGTGGTGACGGTTCCCAGCGCGCCGTCCATGTTGTCCAGCAGGTTGAAGGAGTTCGTCATCACGACGATCCACACCACGGTCAGGGAGCTGTCCAGCCACGTCCCGGTGACGGTCGCCTGGACGCCGGACAGCACCACCCCGATCGCCGCCACGGTCTCCACGATCAACCTGGTGGCCGCGGGCAGGGGCGCCATGTCGTCGATCAGGCCGAGGACGGAAACCGCGGCGGCGGCGAGGAGGATCGCGATGATCTGCAGATCGGCGAAGCCGAGCGCGATCACGGTGGGCACGGTCGTGCCCACCGTGATCGCGATACCGCCGAGGTACGGGGTCGGGTGGGTGTGGGCCTTGTGCCCGCCGGGGTGGTCGGTGAGATTCCATCGCAGCGCCAGACGCCTCAGCGGCACGGCGGCCGTCACGCTGAGCAGGCAGGCCGCTCCCGCGGTGAGGGCGATCGTCCCGCTCACCGGGGGATCGCCGTCGGGTCGCCGGAGGCCTCCCTGATGATCTCGGCGAGGATCTTGTCGAGAGTGCGCCGGGGAGCCCAGCCTGTGAGCGCGCGGAGCTTCGTGGTGTCCGGAACCCTGCGGGTCATGTCCTCGAACCCCCGCTCGTAGGCCTGGGAGTAGGGGATGAGCTCGACCCCGGAGGTGGACCCGGTGAACTCGATGATGAGTTTCGCCAGCTCCAAGATGCTCACCTCGTCGGAGGAGCCGATGTTGAAGGTCTCGCCGACGGCCGCGTCCTCGTCGAGCAACCGGAGCAGCGCGTCGACGACGTCCGCGACGTGTGCGAAACAGCGAGTCTGGGTCCCGTCGCCGAAGACCGTCAGGGGCATGGCCGACAGAGCCTGCCGGACGAGGCTCGGGATCACCATTCCGTAGGTCGGGCTCTGGCGCGGGCCGACGGTGTTGAACAGCCGGACGACGATCGTCGGCAGGTCGCGCTCCTTGTGATAGGCGTTGGCGAGGATCTCGTCGACGGCCTTGGCGGTGCTGTAGGCCCATCGGACCACCGCGGGGCTGCCGAGGATGCGGTCGGCGTCCTCGCGCAGCGCGCCGGAGGAGTTCTTGCCGTAGATCTCGCTCGTGCTGGTGATCAGGATCTTCTTCCGGTACCGGTGCGCGGCCTCGATGACGATCTCCGAACCGCGGATGTTGGTCGTCAGCGACCGCAGCGGTTGCTCGACGATCAGCTTGACGCCGACCGCCGCCGCCAGGTGGACGACGACGTCGCACCGATGGACCAACTCGTCGACCATGAGTTCGTCCAGGACCGAACCGTGCACGAAACGCAGGCTCGGGTGGGGGCGCAGGTTTTCCAGCCGTCCCGTCGAGAGGTTGTCCAGGGCGATGACGGAGTCACCACGCGCGAGCAGCGCGTCAGCCAGATGTGATCCGATAAATCCGCTACCACCTGTTATCAGATATTTGGTGCCTGATGTCGTAAGCATGGGGTTCTCCTCGTCACATGCTTGGAGAGAGATCTCTGTTGGCGGGAGGAAGCGGTGGATCACGCGTAGCCGCCGACCTTCGCCTTGATGCCCGGGACCTGCGTTCTCTCGAACCAGGCCACCGTTGTGCGTAGCCCGTCCTCAAGCGGAACGGGACGCACGTCGGGGAACAGTTCGCGCAGCAGATGGGGAGAGGCCTGGGAATGCCGGATGTCGCCCGGTCGTGGCGGCAGGCAGGTCTCCTCGACGGGGCGGCCGAGGATCTCGGCGAGGACGCCCATCAGGTGCCGGAGGGAGACGAGGGTGCCGAATGCCAGGTTCACCGGCTTCGCGCTGGTCATCCGATGCGCGGCCGCCTCGGCGAGGACCCGGGTCACCGAGTCCACGTAGGTGAAGTCCCGTGACTGAAGGCCGTCGCCGTGCAGCGGAACCGGCTCGCCCCGCAGCGCCGCGGAGACGAACGCCGGGATCACGGCGGCGTACGCGTGCCTGGCGCTCTGCAGCGGGCCGTAGACGTTGAAGAAGCGGAACGGCAGAACCGGCAGGCCGTAGCTGTGCGCGTAGGCCAGCGCGTACGCCTCCGCGGCGAGCTTGCCGGCCCCGTAGGGGCTGAGCGGCCTGGTGGGCAGGTCCTCGTGCTTGCGGGGTGCGGAACTGTCGCCGTACACCGAGGACGAGGAGGCGAGGATCACGTGTGGTCTGCTCGCGCGGCACGCTTCCAGCACGTGCAGGGTGCCGGTCGCGTTGACGGCGTGCGAGGCCAGCGGGTCGGCGAGGGAACGGGGCACCGACGGCCGGGCGGCGAGGTGGATCACGTGCGTGGCACCGGCCACCAGGTCCGTCAGCAGGTCTCGGTCCAGAATGCTGCCCGTCACCACCGTGGCCTCGACGCCGTCGAGGTTGGTGAGATCCCCGCTGCTCAGGTCGTCCAGCACCGTGATGTGCCCGACCTCGGGCCTGGCGGCCAGCGCCCGGCACATGTGCGCGCCGATGAAACCGGCGCCGCCCGTCACCAGCACTCTCATCGGGTGCTCTCTTCCGCCACGAGCCGCCGGTCGGCCTTCCCGCACAGCGACCGATAGAGGTGCTCGGTGTCGGAGACGAGGCGCCCCACGCCGAACGCGTATCTTGTCCAGTCGCGGGCCGCCTCGCCCATCTGGCGGGCCAGGCTCCGATCGCAGAGCAGGCGGACGGTGTGCGCCGCCAGTTCGGCAGGGTCGGTCGACGCCAGCAGACCGGTGTGCTCATCCTTGACGACCTCGGCGACGCTTCCCACCCGGGTGGAGACGACCGGCGTGCCCGCCATGCCCGCCTCGATGAGGGTGAGCGGGGTTCCCTCGTTGTCGGAGGTCAGCACGACCACGTCGGCGGCGGCGTAGACGGTCTCCACGTCCTTCCTCCAGCCGAGCAGGTGGAAGGAGTCGTGGACGGGCTCGACGTCCCGCGCGACCTGCCACTCCAGGCCGCCGCCCCCGCATACGACGAAGCGGCAGCCGGGAATCTGCCTGGATACGGCGTCGGCCACGGCGAGGAACCGGTCGGGCCGCTTCACCGGGGTGAGGCGGCCCACGTACGCCACGACGGGCGCGTCCGGTGGTAGTCCCAGCGCGGCGCGCGCCGTCCCGCGGTCGGGGACCGGTCTCAGCCGGACACCCGGAGGGATCACCACGTACTGCGAGGGGCGTCCGATCCCGGCCTGGAGAAGATCATCCCTGACCTGGGACCCCACCGTCACCAGCCGGTCCGACATGGATGCCAGGAGCCGTTCCGACCGCACGTAGAGCGCCCGCCTGGCCGGGGAGAAGTAGCCGTGCAGGAGATGCCCGTGGAAGGTGTGCACCCGGGCCGAGCCGACGCCGGCCAGGCGGGCGGCCACCCGGCCCAGGGCGCCCGCCTTGGCCGTGCGGGTGTGGACGATGTGCGGGCGGAACGTCCGCATGGCGCTGATCAGCCAGAAGAGCGCGCGGTAGTCGTCTCCGAGTCTGACCGACCTGCCGAGGCCGGGGACCCGCCGGACCTGACTTTCCATACCGTGCAGTCGGAGGTGGTCGCACTCGTGGTCGTCTACATAGCCGGTGTAAAGGCGGTGGTCGAACTCCTTCGGATCCAATCCCTCCGACAACCCCGATACCTGCGTGGCGGGGCCGCCGACGTTCATTCGAGCGATGATTTCCATTACACGAATCCGGCCGTCCGGCTTCATGCGGGCTCCTTGGTGACAGGCCTGGCTCACGTTGGAGAAACTAGTTCGCTCTTTGAGTTGTTCGCCGACACCATCACGGCGGTGGCACGATGTTTTTCCTATTCCCTACCTAGGCATGATCTAGCTGGGTCGCCCCAAGTGTTCGCAGTCCGCCCGGTGATCCCCATCGGGTCCGATGGCTTTGTGAGTGGCCGTGCAGGGAATATGATGAATTAGCCCTTTTGTATTGCTTGCGTTTCGATGCTGGAAGATCACTCGCGGTCTGGACAACCGAGGTCGGTGACGCGCCGCAACGACGCGATCCAAAAACCCGTGCCGAGCGTGGCGACGGCCAGCGTTCCCCACGCGAAGCAGAGCGACGCCTGGAACGGGCCCGAGGCGGTCCAGCTGCCGAAGAGGAGCACGCCCAGGAGCATGCCGGCCTCCGCCAGGAGGTACGCGAGCCGCCGGCCGGGCCTGCCGAGGGCGAGGGGAAGCACGTTGGACCAGCAGACCGTTCCCTTCACACAGGCGGCGCCCAGGAGCACCACGGCGACCACGCCGAGGTGGGCGTAGTGGGGGCCGTAGGCCAGGCCGATGACGGCGTCGGTCACCGGGAGCGCGACGGCGACGGTCGCCGCTCCGGTCGCGGCGAGCAGCAGGGTGGTGCGCGTGATGTCCCGGATGATGGGTGCCCTTCCCGCTCCCGTCGTGGCCGTCCGGATGATCCGGGGATAGAGCATCGCGGCCACCGGGATCGCGAGGTTGGCGTAGAAGCGGCCGGGAGCTGATGCGATCTTGAGGATGGTGACGAGGGTCGGACCGCCCAGCAGGCCCGCGAGGGCGAGGATGCCGGAGTCGGAGATCCCGGCCACGCTGGTTCCCATGGACGTCTTCACGGCAAAGGCGATCATGCCCGGGGGCAACCGGACCCGTGCGACGGCCGGTCCCAGCTCCGTGAGGAGCTCTCGGGTCGCCAGCAGGTAGAACACCGCCGCCATCACCAGCGCACCCGCGGCCTGGCCCACCAGGTAGAGGAGGGGGCCTCCGAGGAACAACCCGCCGAGGGAGAGCCCGAACGACAGGACCGCGCACCGCGTCCTGAGCGCGCCCAGAGCGCGCAGCCGGTCTGTCAGTGCGAAGGCCGCGCCCGCCGTGCCGTACGACGACATGGCCCCGCGTGTGACGATCGCGAGAGCGAGCATGAACGCGAACTCGTCCGACAGGGAGCCCAGCAGGCGCGCGGCCAGCACCGCCACGAGACCGACACAGGCCGCGGCCACGCCGATCGCCACATCCCAGCGGATCAGGCGCATGAACAGCGAGGAGCCCCGCCCGCTCCGCTGCTGTTCGATGGGGACGAATCGCTGGGCGGCGTTCTCCAGGCAGGGGTCGCACAGGAGGAACCAGACGGTCGCCGCAGACTGGGCGAAGATGACCTGCCCGGATGTCTCGGTTCCCGTCAGGCGTACCAGAGCGATCAGGCTGAGAGTGGGAAGAACCGCCTCGCCCAGACCGGCGGCGGTCAGCGATGTGAAGGTTCGCAGATGGCGCCTGACAGGAGGGCGCATCCGGTGGACGGCGCGTCCGAGAGTGTTGACCATGTCCTACGAGCAGACTTCGTCGTACAGCTTGTCGAACCAGGCGGCCGTCCGGCTGATGTCCACGAGTTCCGCGCTTGCCCGCGCCCCTTCTCGAAGGCGCGCGTGGATCTCCGGGCGCGTCGCCCGCAGGATGCCCTCGGCGAGGGCGGCGGGGTCCCCCGGCCTGACGAGGATGCCGTTCCCGCGGTCCTCGATCAGATGGGGCACTCCGCCTACGGCGGTGGACACGACGGGCACGCCCGCGGCGAGAGCCTCCATGACGACCACGGGCAACCCCTCGTACGAGGAACTGAGCACGAGCAGGTCGGAGGAGGCGATGAGCCGGTCGGCGTCGGGCACGTGACCGAGCAGGCGCACGTTGCCCAGGCCGAGATCCTCGACCTGGCGGGCCACCCGCGCGTGCAGGGGACCTGATCCGGCGAGCAGGAACACCGGACGGGGATCTTGTTCACCGACCCTCGCCGCGGCTTCGACGAGTAGCTCGTGGTTCTTCTGCGCACGGAAGTTGGCGACGTGCACGATCAGGAAGGCGTCCGGGGAAACGTTCCACTCTCGCCTCGTCTGTTCCGATCGAGCCGCCCAGTGGCGTTGTTCCGCGAGGTGGACGCCGTGCACGCGAACGGACAGGCCCCGCGAGCGCCTGCTGGTGCAAGCGCTGGCGACCTGCGGGGAGACGGCCACGGTCCGGGTGTCCAGCCATCCCGTCGCCCGGTCGAGCAACATCGTCGGCAGGCGGTAGCGCACGTTGTGCACCGTCGAGACCAGGGCCGGGCGAGGACTCAGCAGCTGGGACACGGGCCGCAGGAGCGACGCGGGAAGGGGGGAGTGGATGTTGAGAACGTCGGGTTCCAACCTCCGCACCACGCACGCGAGGCGGGCCAGGCGGAGCCAGCGCGGGCACGCGGTGAGGTCGACGACCCGGATGCCCGCCGATCGCAGCCGTCCGCTCAGCTCGTGGGTGGAGGCCCGCAGGCATACGACGGTGTAGCGCTTGCCCGTCGGGGGGGCGGCGAGCAGCCTCTCGACGAGCAGGACCTCCGCGCCGCCCACGTCCAGCGTCTTGATCACCTCACAGACGTGCAGGCCGCTCATGACACGCTCACCGGGCTGAGGGGCCGGTCGGTGATGAGCGTCTCGTACCATTCCCCGATGCGCTCGCCCACCATCCGCCAGTCGAGGTTCGACACGGCCCGCACCCCGCGTTCGATCATCTGAAGGCACAGCGCCTCGTCGTCGAGGACCGATCGCAGGTGCGTCACCAGGTCCTGCGCGGATCCCGACTGGAAGACGAGGTAGGCGGAGCGGTCCGTCACGGCCACGCCGAGCGAGGCGTCGGACGAGACGATGACGGCGGTGCCCAGCGCGAGGGCCTCCAGAAGGGCGAAGGGAATGCCCTCGCCGATGGTGGGAAGCCGCCGGGAGGCATGCACGAGCACCTGGGCCCGGCTTACCAGCGAGTACACGTCGTCGGCGGGGAGGTGCCCGGTGAACTCGATTCCCCGGCCCGTCCCGGCGAGCCGCTCAAGCCGGGCGCGCTCCGGGCCGTCACCCGCGATGACGAGGCGCGCGCCGGGGTGGTCGGTCCGTAGCCGGTGGAAGGCCTGAATGGTCAGCGCGTGGTTCTTCACCTCCACCAGCGAGCCCACACTGACGATCAATCCCGGTTCGACCGGATGTCTCTCCCGGAATCGAGCGAGGTGATCGAGGTTCAGGCCGCCGGGTATGATCCGCATCCGCCGCTCCGGTACGCCGACCGCCAGCAGGTCCTCCCGCGGCCGTTCTCCGGCCACGATGAATCCGTCGGTGTGGCGGAAGGCCCACGGCATGATCCGCCGGTGACGCGTCGTGAGGGCGCCGTGGACATGGAGCAGGAGGGGAATCCCCGCCCGCCGCGCGGCGGAGCCGAGGCCGAGCGCCTCGCGATGGTCGCCGTGCGCGTGCACGATGTCGATCCGGTGCGCCCGGCGGAGCGTCCGCGCGCATTCCATGGCGAAGGCGATCACATCCGACCTCCCGGAGACGGCGTGGCTGGCAGCGGTCCGTGTCAGCGGAAGCGCCCTCGCGCCACCGGGGATGTCGCCCAGTCGGTGGGCGACGACCACCTCGTGTCCACGCAGCATCTGCTCGTGGCTGAGGCGCTCGATATAGCGCTCCTTTCCCCCCGGCTCGGGGGGAAGTCGGTATCCGATGTGGAGAATCCTCATGTCAACCTCCCTGATGGGCTCAGTGTTCTTCCGGCCCGGCTCGACCGGGCCGACGCGTCGTCGCCTGGCGGGTCGCCGGCGGCACTTGAGGAGACCTCGTGCTCCGGGATTCGGTAGACGGCGCAGTCGCCGGAGCGGAACCGGAGTTCGGCGAAGTCCCCGATCCTGGAGGTCCGGCCGGTGCGGCGCTCGTCGACGAAGAGCCAGCGCACCCCGTAGCGTTCGCGCAGTCGTCCGATCGTGG
>NZ_JBHMBS010000004.1:0-610088 GCF_042428775.1 Streptosporangium vulgare
CCGGCCACCGACTCGACGCCCGAAACGGCAGCCGCCTAAGATCAGCCCGCGGCACCTACCTCGTCGAGCCTTTTACACCGCTCCGAGGACGCGACCCTCGGTGCCGATCATCCGGGCTGTGGTCTGGGCACCAGGGCGTGACCCCCTCACGGAGGAGTGATGGTGCGACCCGTGAGGAGGTTACAGGTCAAGCAAGTGTCACGGGGTGTGGCACCCGGGGCGTGCATCCATAACAGCAGGATCAAAACATCCGGGTTTTTCCACCCGTATCACGATCGGCTCGCGGATGAATTCGGCGAAGACCTGGGAAACGGCCCGGACCGGCATGACCGGCCTGGCGGTGTCCGACTGATTCGACCGCATCGGTTCGGCCCGGTGGGCGCCGGAGGCGGCCGGAACTCGGGCACAGGTCCGGCGCTGCCGGGCTCGCCGGTGTGGCCGGGATGCGAACGCGAGTCGCACTCCCGGGGGCACGGGCATGGAGTCATGCTTCCGATGAACGACCGTTCGCCCACGGCCGACAGCGCGATACGGTCACGGAGTCGCCGGCCTACGTACTGGTCTCGCGATCTTGATGGTCATGGGCCGGGACCGAGCAAACGTCTCTTCGCGGACCTCTCTGTTTGACGGCCGCGAGGACGCCTGTGCAGACCGTCGCGATTCCCAGGGCGATGGCCAGGCTGGGTGCCGATGCGTAGTACTCCAGTCCTCCGGCGCTCCACACGTAGAAGGGCGTCATGACCGCGTAATAGACGACGGTTGCGGTGAGCGTACCGATCGCCCACACTCGAAGCCGTGTTCCGTCCCGCACCGAGCTCATGATCATGACAGTCGCGCCGGCGGGCACCAGCACCGCGGCGAGGAGCACGGCGAACGGGTTGAACAGGATCGGCGTGTTCGTCCCCGAGTGAAACGCCCAGACTCCCACCCATAGCGCCAGCGCGGCCTTGGCGAAGTCAGACCTCCGCACACCGCATCCGAGCGTCACCAATCCCGCCGCGAGGGCGGCCAGCAGCGCCACGGCGGGGACGGAGTCCGGGTATCTTCCCGGCGCTGTCAGTGGAACCGTGCTGGAGGAGTCGAACCCCTCTCCCGTCCAGCCCAGGCGGTGCCAGACACCCGAGACGTCTCGCAGGGCGATCCCGTCCGCGCCGTTGGCGACGACCACGACGTATCCATCGGAGAGCTTCTCGACCGCGATCCCCAGCGACGCGACGGCCTCGGTGTGCTCGGGGTACTCGGACGCGTAAGCTCTCGCCAGCCGGTCCTGGTCGCCGGGAGAGATCTCCCACGCCGTCACCCACCGGCCGTTCCTGGACTCCTCGACCTTGAGCCTGGCGGGGACGATCCGGTAACAGCGGTCCGGGTTCCCGGGCACGCAGGCCGACGTCCTCGGAACGGCAGGCACCGGACCGTCCCAGCTCGACCACGAATTCCCGGCGTCGGCGGAGGCGAGGCCCGCCCCGACGAATGGGCCGGGTGACAGGCCCCCGCGGGTCGCGACGACGATCATGCCGTCGGTCACGTCGACCGCGTAGGCGCTGTACGGCTTGAAGACACTCGTCTGGCCGGTCGCGGCCACGGCCAGCACGGTGACGGGAATGACGACCACGGCCCGTGCGAGCCGTACGGCTCGCGCGTCGGGATGCTTCCAGATCCACCAGGCGAGACACAGGGCGGGCAGGGCGATGAGGTCGACGGGATCGGCCAGGACCCGGGAGGGACCCCAGACGAGGGTCCACGCTTGCGAGGCGAGGGCGGCGCCGACAGCGGTGGTCTTGACCAGGCCGAAGACCACGCCGGTGAGCAGGACGGACGCGCGGGGGCGGCGAATGAACAGGTTGAGCAGGGGCGGCGCGACGATCAGCCCGGCGACGTCACTGAGCTTCCCGGTCACCGCACCGGGCCACAGCGGCTTGAAGAGGTGGTCGTTGAGCAGCAGGACCACCACGGCGATCACAGTCAGGGGGTGGCCGATCCAGGCCAGAGCCGAATTCCTCATACCCAAGGAGATGAGGAGAGATCAGGTGCTGTTCGCTCCGATCCACATTCGTGATCAACCTGCCGTCTCGCTGTCCACCACCCAGATCGGCCGACGGCGCCTATGGGATTTCTTGCGGCGTCGCCGCCGAACTCGCCGTGATCGACACCCTGCGGGACCTCCTGCCGAACATGTCCATGGCCTCAAACCACGCCGATCCACGCAGGTCAACCGGCTTCCAAGAAGAAGCCCAGGCACCACAGAGAGCCCAGGCGGCACGCATGAGCCCCACCGGGCGTGTGCCATGCCCGGTGGGGCCGTGTTCGGCAGGAGGTCCTCAGCCGGCGTCCGCGACGGTTGTGCACGGTTGCACGGGAGTGTCGGCCTGGGCCAGCCAGCTGCCGAGTCGCCAGGGCACCTGCGCGTTCGCGTTGTCGCGGAACTCCATCACGAGCGTCTCGCCCGGCCTGATGTGCTCGGGGGAGATCCGGATCGTCCGTATGGAGGTCACCGTGGTGGCCTTGAGCGAACGCGATTCGTTCACGAGTGAGCGCAGTTTCCCAGGTCCTGCGGCGGGCGGCCCGCCGTAGGCCGAATCCACCCCGGCGAACCGAGGGGCCGCGCACCGCGTGCCCGGGGCCAGGAACGTCACATCCGCCTTGACACCGGCCGCGCCCAGCTTGGCCTCCAGCCCTTCGGGGTCGTGGAGTTCGTTGACGGTCACCGTGAGCGTGCCGTCCGGGCTCTCGGCCACCGCGTAGGCGGGGGCGCCGCTCCCGATGGCGAGCGCCGCGGCGACGGCCGTCGCCGCGGCGCTCGCCGCGACCAGCAGCCGGGGGGTGGTGACGAGGCGCCGCCGGGAGTGCATCCCGCTGAGCAGCCGCCGCCGTGCTCCGGCGAGTTCCCCCGGGGTGGCCGCGGGAATGGTCTCCCACATGGTCTTCAGCGCGTCCATCGTCATTCTCCTCGTTCTTCCTGGTTCAGGACTTGGCGGATCTGGAGACGGGCTCGGTTGAGTCGCGAGGCGACGGTCCCGGGTGGGATGGCGAGCGCGTCGGCGACCTCCTGGTAGCTCAGTTCGGCCCACGCGACGAGCAGCAGGACGTCGCGATCGGCCCGTTTGAGCCCCAGCAGGGCCCGTGCCAGCGGCCGGTTGACGGCCAGGGTGTTGATTCCGTCCTCTACCTGGAGACCTGGTATCTCCGCCGGATGCACGCCGCTGCGGATGTACGCGCGGTAGAGGTTCGTCTCGGTGCGCCGCCGCTTGCCGATCACGTTGGAGGCGATGCCGTACAGCCACGGGCGGGCGTCGGAGCGGCCCCGGTCGTAATCGCCCCGACGCTGGAAGGCGGCCAGAAAGGTGTCGGCCACGACGTCCTCCGCCTCGCCGGGTCCCAGTCGCCTGGTCACGTAGCGATGCAGGAGCGGTGCGTGCCGGTCGAACAGGACGGCGAAGACCTCGGGCTCGTTCAGCGACCTCTCGATGATGGTCGCGTCATCGACCTCGATGACTTCGCGGGAGATTGTCATACATGTTGGCCTTTCCTGGCGTATGAGGTCACCTGTACTTACCGCGCCGGGCCGAAATTCTTCGTGGTGGCCACGGGCCGGTGAAGTCGTCGCACGGGCGCGCCGTGTTGGTCACGGCCGGCTCGGCAGGCGTCATCCGCCGCGGAAATCAGGACGTCGGTGGTTGGTTCACCCCTTTGATCCTTGAAGAACCGACAAGGGGTGATGATGGCCCGTGCAGACCGAGGACGCGTTGGCCCGAGCGGAAAGACGTCGAGAGGAGCGGAGACGGTCCGCGCCCTCCTCGCCCAAGTGCCCCCGCGCGTGATGTCCTCTCAGGACGGTCCCTGATCTGTCCGTTCCCGTCGGGGGGATGATGAGCGTACGAGCCACACGACCGGACGAACCGATCCGTCGGGAGGAACAACTGGACGAGCCGACCCACCGGGGGAAGCGACCCGACGAGCCTTCTCAGCTGGAGAAGGAGACCTTCGACCTCGAAGGCTACGTTCGGCGCGCCAGGGGTGGAGCGTGCTTCATCTGCGCGCTCCTCGCCGACCCCACCGGCTACGACTTCGAACAGGTCGTCTTCGAGGACGAGCACCACATCGCCTTCCTGGACCGTTACCCCACGGTGCCGGGCAAGGTGCTGGTGGCGCCCAGGGCGCACGTCGAGCACGTCGTCCGCGACCTCGACGAGGACGCCTACTCGCGGCTGATGCGAACGGTCCGCCGGATCGCCCTCGCCGTCGAGGCGGTCGTCCCCTCCGAACGCACCTACGTGCTCTCCCTGGGCAGTCAGCAGGGCAACACGCACCTGCACTGGCACATCGCCCCGCTACCACCCGGCACCCCGTACGAGCAGCAGCAGTATCACGCCCTGATGACCGAGAACGGGGTGATCCCCTGGTCGGTGCGGCAGGCCGTCGACCTCGCCGGCCGTCTCCGCGCCGCCCTGGCCGAGCTCCCCGGAAGCGAGTGAGCTCCGGGACACCGGCCACCGCCTCGGAAGGCGGCACGCGAACCGAGGGGCCGCGATCTTCCAGGCGTTCCGCATGAGACACCGGCCACCGCCGCGCCCGCGTCGGTAGGGTGACCCGGACGCGAAAGGAGCACCGTGTCACGCTCTCCCCGTTATCTGTACGTCACCCGGCACGGCGAGGCCTCACCGGACGGGAGCGGCCTGACGGAGAACGGCCGTCGTCAGGCCGTGCTGCTGGGCAGGCGGCTTCGGAGCGTCCCCATCTCGGCGATCCACCACGGCCCGCTGCCCCGCGCCGCGCAGACCGCGAGCCTGATCGGCGAGCAGCTGGACGGCGTCCCCGTGCGCGTCTCGGAAATGGCCGGAGACTACATTCCGTACACCCCGGAAAGGGAGGAACTACCGCAGGAGTCCGCCGACTACCTGCTCCGTTTCCTCTCCCTGTTCCCGGCGGAGGAGCGCGAGCGCGGCGAGGCGCTGGCCCGTGAGGTCCTGGAACGGCTGACGGGTCCGGTGGAGGGCGAGGAGACCCGTCACGAACTGGTCGTCACCCACAATTTCCTGGTCGGCTGGCTCGTCAGGGCCGCGCAGGACGCCCCGCGGTGGCGCTGGCTGGGGCTCAACCACTGCAACGCGGCCCTGACGGTGATCCGGTACGCACCCGGCCTGCTCTCCAGCGTCCTCTGCTACAACGACATGGGCCATCTGCCCGCCGAACTGCGCTGGACCGGTTTCCCCGACGAACCGCGCGCGTGATTTTCCCGCCGAACCGCGTGTCCGCACGAACCGCGACGAGCCGCAGCCGGTTCGGTTTCCGAGTATTCGTACGGAGGTCTCACCCGCGGCCCGGCGGGCAGGATCGGAGGCATGAGACCAGTTCGCGACGCGGTCCGTTTCGCCTCCCGGTACAGGCGGGGCACCCTCGCCCTCGTCATCACCGGCGTCTACGTGCTGCTAATCATCGCCGCGTACGTCGTCGCCGAGGTCGGCATACGCCAGCCGGACAACCAGGGCCTGTCGGCGGTCATGCTGATCCTGGTGACCCTGCCGCTCTCGTGGCCGGTGATGATGATCCCCGCGGAGGTGATTCCTCCCAGCGGGCTTCTGCTGTTGCTCACCGCCGCCGGGTTCGTCCAGGCGTCGTTCCTGTGGTGGCTCCTGCGCGGGCCGAGGGTGGACGTGCCGCCGGCGCGGGAGCGGTGACCGCCCGCCGGCCCGGAGGGTTCCGGGTCGGCGTCCGGCGGACGGTCACCACCGGGCCCACGGGCGGGGGCACGCCCGCGGACGAATGGGCCGGGTCAGGTCAGGGACGACTGACGACGTCGCGCGTACATCCTGGTCATGAGCTGTTTTCTCCTCGACCTGCCTATCGAGAACGGGCGGCGCGACGTCACCGGGATGCCCAGAGAGCGCTCTCTCGTCGCCACCGAGCTTACGTCAAGCCTTAAACGAAGGGGTGTCGTATTTCTATACGGTTAATCGCGTCTCGCGCTACAGCAGAACGACACCTTTGTCGGCTCGTTGTGGATCGGGCCAGCACCAAAGGCCCCGCCCTCCGGGGATGACACCGCGCCGGTTCGGACTTCACCGGGTTCGACCGGTTCGGAAGCGGTGAAACGCCCGCTTGCGGGTAGAGTGCGCCGTCATGAAGGCCACCCCCGAGGCGAGCCGCTGGACCAGCGGTTTCGTCAGGGCATGGGCCGCGGCACGGGATCGATGCGGCTGGTTCGACCATCTTGTCCGGGCCGCCGTCCACTACGACCGCACCGACGCGGGCCGTCTGTCCGCGGGAATGACCTACTACGCGTTCTACGCCATCTTCGCGCTCGCCCTGCTGGCCTTCGTGATCATGGGTCACGTGCTGGACACGCCCGCCGCGCTCGCTCAGGTGGAGGGCTACCTGAGCGACACGTTCCCGCGTCTGGACGTGCAGGCACTGCGCGACGCGCGGGACACGGCCGGGGTGATCGCCTCGTTCGGTCTTCCGCTGACCGGCCTGTTCTGGATCGACTCGATGCGCTCCTCCATGCGGGCGGTCTGGGGCCTGGAGCAGTATCCGGGCAACTTCTTCCTCCGGTGGCTGATCGACCTGTCCGTGCTGGTCACCCTCGGGCTGCTGTTGTCGATCTCGCTGACCCTGTCCTTCGGCGCCCAGGCCGCGCTGACCTGGCTGGCCGGGCATACGATCGGGGTCGACGCGCTACCGGCGCAGTGGGCGCTGTCCACGGTCGCCTTCGTGCTCGGCATCTGCGTGAACCTCCTGCTGTCTACGGCGTTGCTGACGCTGCCCCCTCGGCTGCGCCTGTCGCCGCGCCGGGTCATCGGACCGGCTCTGGTCATCACCATCGGGCTGGAACTGCTGAAGACGATCGGACAGGTCTATCTCAACTTCAGCTCGGCGAGTCCGGCGTACCAGGTCGTCGCGGGCGCGGTGGGCATGCTGCTGTTCCTGAAGCTGGTGAACGTGCTCATCCTGTTCGCCGCCTCGCACGCCACGACCAGCCGTCACGGCACGGTCATCGACCTGACCACGCGGCGGCCCGTCGGCGAGCCGCGCACGGAGGTCGTCACCGCACCGGCGATCCCCGAGATCAGGTCGGAGCCGCCGGTGCGGGCCGAACCGGAGACGGAACCGGAGACGGAGATGGAAACAGAGGCGGAACCGCGGGCGCAGACACCACCACGAGCCAGGCCGCGCAGGTACGACTTCCGGTCGCGGCAGGTGCGCTGACCTCCCGGCGGGCAGGCATGATCTTCCAGAGGGCGGACGATCTTCCAGGGGCCCGGCGAAAGCTTCCAGGGGCCCGGCGAAAGGGATCAGCGAAGGGGACCGGCGAGAGGAGCCGGCGAAAAGGACCGCCGAAGGGGACCGGCGAGCCGCCGTGACCGCCCCTCGCCCACCGACCCCACCGACCCAGCCGCCCCCGCCCGGCCCTTCCGACGAAGGTCCCGCCGACGAAGGTCCCACCGGCGAAGGTCCCGCCCCCCTGTCGCGTTCAGGGGAGCGGAGCCGGCACCGCCCGTAGCCGCGATCCGACGCGCGCGGCCGCGGTGCCGAGACCCGCGGTGCCGCCGACCGGGCGGACCCTCGCGGGCGGGTGGTGCAGCTCGGACTCGTCGTAGCGGCGCGTCCTCATGTGCCACAGCAGCACGCCCGCCATCCAGTCCTGCAGCTCCGTCACGTATCCGTTGAGCGTCTCCCTCGCCTCCCCGTCGAGGTCGAAGTCGTCGAGGAGAGCCGGGAGCTCGGTGGCGACGATGTGCTCGAACTGCCGCACCCGGGACGTCATCAGGTCGTTCACGATGTCGGCCGCCTGCCGCGCGTCGCAGTCGAGGAAGTTCTGGACCACCAGGACGCAGTTGTGCAGCTCGCCCTCGAACTCGATCTCCTTCTGGTAGGAGCAGAGGTCGTTGACCAGGCAGGCGTAGTCGGCGGCCGAGTCGTCCAGACCGCGCATCGTCCGGGTGTCGTAGATCTCGGGCGGCACCGTCTGGCCGTGGGCGAGCCGCGACAGACTCATCGTGAGGTCGGAGCCGAAGGTCTTGCGGCGCATCTCGATGTAGTCGACCGGGTCGGGGACCCGGTTCTGGATGTGGTTGGCCAGCTCCCACAGCCAGCTCCCCGTCATGTCCTCGACGGCCCGGCGGAACGTGGCGCGCGCGGCCTCCGACATGGGGGCCGCCGTACGGAACCACAGGTCGGCCAGGCCCCGCTCGATCGGGTTGACCGGCGGCGGGGTGGCGGAGAGGTCGAGCGGCATGAACGCCGGCAGCCGCTCGTTGAACACCTTCGCGCCGGCCATGTCGCGGCGGGACCCGAACACGATCGGGAAGTAGTCGTCGGCGTAGGTCCCCCAGGTGAGCCAGAACGTCGAGATGTCCAGCTCGGGGCCGGGGGCGTCCGGATTGATGGCCCCGGCGCAGATGGCGAAGTCGTAGGCGTCGAGCTTGTGCTCGGTCCAGACCGCCAGGCCGGGGAGACCGGGGAGCTGCTCGAACATTCCCATCTCGCGCGCCCACTTCACCGCGTTGCGGCGGGAGGCGTCGAGGTTGGGATTCATCCGGGCGGTGTACGGCATGTAGATCTCGGGCAGCGGCAGCGGCCCCACCCGCCGCAGGGGGACGTGGGTGTGGCTCCTGAGGCCCCCCGGGCCCGTGATGCCGGGTGCCAGCCTGACGCGCGCCGCCGAGACACCCAGGCCGGTGGGCCCGCCGAGAAGGGCCGGGGCCACCGGGGTCGCCCGCGTGGCGCCGTTCATGTAGCGGCTGGAGCGCATGTGCCACTCGTGACCGCCCGACTGCCAGTCCTGGAGCCCCTTGACGTACGCGAGGACGTCGAGGCGGGACCGCAGGTCCAGGCCGTGCTCCTCGAAGAGCGGGGGCAACTCGGTGACGACGGTGTTCTCGAACTGGTGCAGCCGGGAGGTGATCAGGTCGTTGACGGCGTCGGCGGCCCGCTGGGTGTCGTAGCCCAGGAAGCGCTCGAAGACCAGCACGCCGTTGCTGAGCTCACCCTCGTCGCCGACCTCCCGCTCGTAGGAGAAGAGGTCGTTGCGCAGGTGAACCGCGTCGGAGAAGGTGTCTCTCAGCACGCGCATCGGCCTGCTCGCGGCGACGGCGGCCGGGACCTCGGCGCCCGCCGCGTGCTCGACCAGGTTGGCCGACCAGGGGGCGCCGCCGACCTTGCGCCGCATCTCGACGTACTCGATCGGGTTGGCGACGCGTCCCTCGTTGATGTTGGCCAGCTCCCACAGGGACTCGTCGAGGAGGTTCTTCGTGCTCTCGACGAACCTGGCCCGCCAGTCGGCGGACATGGCCGGGATCGTGCGGGCCCACAGGTCGGCGAGGCCACGCTCCACCGGGTTCTCCGGCTCGGGGGGCGGGCCCGTGGGATGCACCGGCATGAAGGCCGCCAGCCTGTCGAGGTACCGCTTGGCCCCGGTCAGGTCTCCGCTGCGCTTGAACGCCTCCAGGAAGTGGTCGTCGAAGAAGAACACCCACACGTACCAGTCGGTGATGAGGTCGAGCTCGGCGGCGGGGGCGTCGGGGTGGGTGTAGGCGCACAGCAGGCCGTAGTCCATGGCGTCGAGCTTGTGCTCGTCCCAGATGCCGAGGTCGGGGTCGAGGATGCCCATGTCGTACGCCCAGGCCCTGGTGTGCTCGCGCGCGGTCTCCACATGGGGGTTCAGCCTGGCCGGATACGGCAGATAGAAGTCAGGGAGCTCGAAGGGTTGCATGTTCTGTCCTTCCATATCTGACTTCGACGCTTTCGGGAACGCCCTGGGCATCGGACGCCGGACCGCGACGGAGTAGCGGGTGGGCGGATCGGCGGGACGGCCTGCCCTCCGGCAGCCTCGCCAGCCAGAACGTTACGCAATGGCCACGGAGAGTGAAAGGGATTGTCACGAATACCCGTGGCGCACTCCGGTTACCCGTGACGCACCCCGGCCCCGCTCAGGGCCGCCCAGGTTCGCCCAGGGTCAGAGCCCCGGTGCGGAGCGGGGGCCGGGGACCGGATTCCGGTGCGGGCCCGAAATCGGGTGCGCCCCGAAAACGAGTGCGGCCCGAAAACGGGTGCAGGCCCAGGTCCAGGCCGAGGACCGGGATCGGGGGGCCGATCCCGGACACGAGAGAACTCTCCCCCGCCCGACGGAGAAGACCGGCGAGGAGAGCGGGGAGAGCGGGGACGACAACGACAACGAGGACGAGAACAGGCGAGCGCTCGGTCAGGACAGCTGAGGGGCACCGGCCGACGTTCCGGCCAGGGCGGGACGTCGTGCTCCGGCCGCGAGGTCACGGAGCATGTCGGCGAACGCGAGCGCCTGCTCCGGTGTCATGCGAGGCTCGGCACCGACGTAGAAGACCACGATGTCGCCGCTCGGGGAGGTCGTGGCAGTGAACGGAAGGGACGGGGAGATGACCATGATGGGACCAATCATCGCCTGTCCCACCGACAGTTCACAGTTCATTTACCCCTGGCTCTTCACCCCTCACCCCTAACCATCGCCCCGGCCGATCAGGACCCGCCCGGCCCCGGCGACGAGCCCGCCGCCGAAGCCCTCGACCCGACCGCGCCGACGCCGCCCGCGCGGAGCGGCTCCGGCTGGAGGCTCACCACGGGATACACCGGCATCCGCGCCCGGTCGCGGTCGCGGTCGCGCCGGAGGGTTCGCCGTCACCGCCCGCGACACGAGAGACGCGCAACATCAACTAGAGCCTTCGCGGGAGTATGATGCGCGGAAATGAAGTGTCGGCGACGGTCGCCCGACGCGGAGCGAAGTGTGAGCGGAGGTCGCCGATGGGCGCGGGGTCGTCGTTGCCGCACCGGGAAGGGCAGGACCGGGCGAGGCCGGACCAGGGGGCGGACCGGACCTTGGGCCGGATGTCGAGCTGGGCGAGCGAGCGGTTCGGCGACCGCGCCGACGCCGTACGACGGCAGCTGGCCGCGTCGCTGCTGGAGGCGATGGGCAACGCGCAGGACGCGCAGAGTTCCGGGCACAGCGACAAGCGATACACCTACGGCTTCACGATGATGGCCAGGCGCTACGAGGCGCTCGCCGAGGGCCTGCGCGACGAGCCGGGCTTCCAGCTGGTCAGGCCGCACGGCTCGCCGCACCACCTGGTGGTCCTGGGCGGCAACCTGCTGCTGCCCTTCCGCTACGCCGAGGACGACCGCACGCCGATCTCCGAGGCCCGCGTCAGCGACGGCCGGATCTCCTCTCTGGTACGCGAGCTGTTCGACCGGTTCGGCCCGGCGACCTCCTACCGCCAGGAGGAGCTGGACCTGGCGCTCGCGACGGAGCCCGCCCGGTCCGCCCAGTCCTCCCAGTCTTCCCAGGCCACCCAGGAGGAGCTGGACCTGTCCGCCGGGGCGGACGGGCCCGCCACGGTGCGCCCCGCCCTCACCGGGCTGCCCGGCGACACCCGGCTGGTCCCGGTCGCCTACGCGGGCAACGCGCAGGCCGGCCTGCTGCGGCTCTACTGGGGCGAGGCGGAGCTCATCGACGAGTTCGGCAGGATCCGGTGGCTGCACCACGAGCCGATCCCGCTGCCCGCCGCCTCCTCCGGCGCCGTCCGCGGCCTGTGGGCGGCGGAGCCCGGTGCCGCGTCACGCTTCGACGACGGCCTCGTCCCCGCCCTCGCGTTGAGCACGAGGTCTCCGGCCGAGCGGAAGAGTGGCAAGATCTTCCCCGTAAGCAGCGAGGCACCCGAGGAAACCGTGGTCACCGGCGACAATGAGCAACCGTAACCAGACCCCTCTGTTCGGCGCTCCCGGCGTCCCCGGGAGCGGCGGGCCGAGCCCGCAGGCCGTGGCCGACGCGTTCGACCAGGGGCGGCTGACCCAGGCGCGACAGCTCGCGGGGATGACCAAGAAGGACCTGGCCGAACGGATCGGCGTCACTCCCGCCGCGGTGGGGCAGTACGAGACGGGCATGACCCGTCCCCGGCCCGACCTCGTTCCCCGGCTGGCCGAGGCGCTCGGCGTACCACCGGCGTTCTTCCTGCTGGGCCGCCCGCACGGCAAGCTGGACGGGTCCATGGCGCATTTCAGGAGTCTGCGCTCCACCCGCGCGCACCAGCGGGCCAAGGCCGCGGCCTTCGTCGAGCAGGTGTGGGAGCTGGCCCACGCCCTGGAGAGGCGGGTCAGGCTGCCGCACGTCGCCCTGCCCGGTTTCTCGGGCGGCGAGGTCCACTCCGGCGTGGAGCTGCCCAGCGACCCCGCCCAGGCCGCCCGCGCCCTGCGACGGCTCTGGGAGCTGGGCACCGGCCCGCTGTCGCACATCGTCCGGCACATGGAGTCCCACGGGATCGTCGTGGTCTTCCCTCCGCCCGACGAGGACGCCACCACGGTGGACGCCTTCTCCACCTCCCAGCTGCCCCGTCCGATCGTGGTGCTGACCGCCAACCGGTTCGACGACATCCACCGCTACCGCTTCACCGCCGCCCACGAGCTGGGGCACCTGGTGCTGCACGGCGACACCGCGTCAGGAGACACCCAGCAGGAGCGGGAGGCCGACGTCTTCGCAGCCGAGTTCCTCACCCCGCGCGACAGCATCCTGCCGGAGCTGCCCGGCCGTCTCGACCTGCGCAGGCTGGTCGAGCTCAAGCACACCTGGGGGGTGTCGGTCGACTCCCTGCTGTACCGCTGCCGCGAGGTCGGTCTGATCTCCGATTCGGCGGCGAGCCGCGCCTACCAGCGGCTCAAGACGCTGCGCGACCAGCCGGGCTTCGCCGCCGAGCCGATCAGCGGCTATCCCGGAGAGCAGCCCGCGCTGTTGCGCCGGGCCTTCGACCTGGCCGTCTCCGACACCGGCCTCACCATGCCGCAGCTCGCCGCCCAGCTGGCCTGGCCCGTCTCCCGGGTGCGCGAGCTGCTCGACCTGCCCGACCAGCGCCCGGCGCTGCGCCTGGTGCCCTGACCCCGGCTCCGGCGCGGGGACCGGTCGCGGATGTCGTCCGTGGCCCACCGGAAGCGTCCAGGGCCCGGTGCCGCGCCGGAGCTCCACGTGCGACGTGCCGGAGTTCCGCGTGCGGCGCTTCGTGGCTCCGGGTGCGGCGCGCCGGGATTCGCGTACGGTGCGGTGCCGCGACTCCACGTGTCACACGCCGGAGAGGCGAGACCGCAGGGTGGAGGGCGCTACTCGCCCTCGACACGCTCCTTGATCCACTCCAGGCCGTCCTGCCAGGAGGCGAAGGCCTGAAGATAGCGTCCGTCACGGGCATGGAAGATGTGATAGCGGAAATCTCCATTGCTGCCCGTACGAATCAGGTCGTAGAGATCGCCCTTGGAGCGATACCACACGCACTCGCCGTCAGCGGGACGCGAGGGCGATGCGTAGGCGAACTCACGTGTGATGGACATGGGACGGATGCTACGGACCGGCGAATCAGCAGGCAATGCCGTATCTATTTCATTCAGGGATAAAGTTCGCCCTCCCCGAGAACCCGAGAGTCCGGCGGGAAACACGTGCGCGAGGTCACCGGCACCGGGGTGAGGAGGAACCGAGAGGAAACCGACGGGCTACCGCCGGTCGGCGGACATGGCGAGCTGGTCGATCAGCATCGCCAGTCGTCGCTCGTGGTGTCCCACCGGGAGACGGCCGCTGCGGGTGAGGGTGACGAGACCGTGCACGGAGCCCCAGGCGACCTCGGCCAGGACGCCGGTGTCGCGGCCGTCGGCGAAGGCGGCGATCGCCTCACGGAACTCGGTGAAGGCGGCCTGGAGCGGGGCGGGCGTGTCGGGGCGGCCGAAGGGCAGGTCGACGGCGAGGGTGAGCATGGCGTCGTACAGCGAGGGGTTCAGGCGGGCGAAGCCTGCGTAGGCGTGGACCAGGGCGGCGAGCGCCTCGCGCGGGGTACCGGCCGTCGCGCGGGCCTTGCCCAGCTCGGCGGTGAGCTCGGCGAAGCCTTCCAGGGCGACGGCCGCGACGATGGCGTCCTTGCCCGCGAAGTGGCTGTAGAGGACCGGCTGGCTGTATTCGATACGCTCGGCGAGACGGCGCGTCGTGACCGCCTCCCACCCCTCGGCCTCGGCCAGCTCGCGAGCGACCGTCACGATCAGCCGATGGCGTCGCGCTCGCTCGCGCTCGCGGCGCTCATGTGTGGACATCCCGCAGATGCTAGCACCGCTATCAGGCCGATCCCCGCTAGGAATAGCGCCGATCGCACATCTAGCGCCGCTATGGCAAGCGATGCTCCGGCGGACGGGTGGCCAGGTGTGCCCCGGCGCGCCCCGGCGTGCCCCGGCCCGCGCCAGGCGCGTTCGCCTGGCGCGGGCCGACCGCGTTCATCACCCGGCGGGCGGCGTGGGAGCTCACCGCGCGAACGGCGTGGGGGCTCTCCCCGCGGACGGTGTGGCGGGCGGGCTCGCCTCTCGGGTGATATGGAGGATCACCGGGGGCTCACCCCGCGGGTGGCGTGCGGGCTCACCCAGCGGGCGGCGCGGGGGTCGGGGTCACCCGGTGGTCGGTCAGGTGCAGGTCCCCGCCGAGCGTCACGCGCAACTCGTCCAGGACCTTCCTGGCGCCGAGCACGGTCCACAGCTCCCCGACCAGGTGGGGGTTGTACTCCGGCGCCTGGTCCATCCACTGGTCCTTGCCGGACTGGGTGACGAAGGTACTGATGAAGAACTGGCCGGCGGAGGTCTTGCAGGCTCCCGTCCGGATGTCGACGGCGTCAACCTGGATCTTGGGCTTGCAGTCGACCTTCTTGGCGAGCTGCTCGACGGTTGGAGGCGGGCCCGCGGGGGCCGCGGCTCCGGCCGCGGCGGCAGGGGAGCTCGTGGGCTGCTCCGCGCTGCAGGCGAGAGAGAAGGACAGCGCGAGAATCACCGTGGCGACCACGCGGGCGTTCCTGGCGACACCGGTCTGGCGCGAATGTGTCAACATCCTTCAGATACGCTCACCGGCTCCGGCGGGTTCACCGTTCTCCGGCCCTGTGTCGGCCGAGAGCGCCTGGGTGACACGACAGGACACTGAGGGATGCCCGAGAGACGTGAGGGACGCTGAGGGACACTGAGGGACGCTGAGGGATTCGAAGGGGCTCAGCCGGACTTGAAGGGGCTCGGAGCGTCGGCGGCGGCGACCTCACCCGATCCCGAGGTCCAGGGGCCCGGGTCCAGGGGCCAGGCCCGCGGCCCAGGGGATCCCATCCCACGCCCCAGGTCATCCCCGTCCGCGCTCCCCGGAGGAACGCGGACGGAGATGGGGGGAAGGTCCCTACGGGACGCGCCCGACGGCTCCCACCGTGACGGCTCCGGCTCCCGGCGGGATGACGACGTCGCCGAAGTCGGGCCGCCAGTCGTAGACGGGCACCAGGCCGGGTTCGAGCATCTCCAGCCCGTCGAACAGGCCGCGGATCTGGCTGAGGGGACGGGGGAAGATGCCGCCCGCGGTGGTCGTACCGTAGACGCCGCGGCCCTGGCGGACCTGCTCCTCGGTGAGGTCGCCCGAGGTGACGTGGGAGATCACCACGTGGCTGCCGGAGACCAGCCGCTCCCCGAAGGAGGCGGCGATGCCGGAGACCTCCTTGTCGTCGGCGACGAAGTGCAGGATGGACACCATGAGGACGGCGACCGGCTGGTCGAAGTCGATGCGCTCGCGGACGTCCGGGTGGTCGAGGATCGCCCCCGGCTCCCGCAGGTCCCCGGGGATCACGATGGTCTGCGCGTTGTCGGCGAGCAGCGCGCGGGCGTGAACGAGCACGATGGGGTCGTTGTCGACGTACACGATCTGGGAGTCCGGCGCCTCGCGCAGGACGACCTGGTGCACGTTCTCCTGCGTCGGCAGACCCGTGCCGATGTCGATGAACTGGCGGATCCCCGCGGCGGCGAGATGCCGCACGGTACGCCCGAGGAAGGCGCGGTTGGAGCGCGCCACGTCCTTGACGTTGGGGACGAGTTCGACGATCTTCTCACCGGCGATCCGGTCGGAGGCGAAGTTGTCCTTGCCTCCCAGGTAGTAGTCATACATACGAGCCACACTCGGGACCGTAGGGTCGATTCCCGGGGGAGCCTGCTCGTGCTCAGTCATGTCCTCGCCTTCACCACGTCTTTCCCGCATGGTAGACGAGCGATCGACACCTTTAGATCATGAACCGATATTTCACCCGATAGATGGACAAGACAGCTCTCAGTCACCAGACATCGCAATTACCCCGAAAACCCGCCAAGCCCGGTCAGTCCGGGAGCTCCTCGCGGAGGTCGCGCAGGAACCGCTTGCTCTCGGAGACGGAGTACGCCTGGATGCACAGACGGTCCATGACCTGCATGTAATGGTCGGTCTCGTCGAGCTTGTCCAGATAGAGGGCGCTCGTCAGCTGCTCCATGTAGACCACGTCGGGCAGGTCCCGCTCGGGGAAGCGCAGGATGGAGAACGGGCCACCGGCCGCGGCGTGACCGCCCCGTTCGAACGGCATGATCTGCAGCCTGATGTTGGGCCTCTCGACGGCGTCGAGCAGGTGGTCGATCTGGGCCCGCAGCACCCGGGGCCCGCCGATGGGCCGCCGCAGCACGGCCTCGTCCATCACGGCCCAGAGCGTCGGGGCGTCCGGCCTGTTCAGGCGCTCCTGGCGGGCCATGCGGAGCGCGACGCGGCGGTCGACCTCGTCCGCGGCGGCGGCGCCGTGCACGAGCATGATGACGGCCCGCGCGTATTCGGGACTCTGCAGGAGGCCGGGAATGAACTGCACCTCGTAGGTCCGGACGATCGAGGCGGCCTCTTCGAGGCCGACGTAGACCTGGAACCAGTTGGGGAGCAGATCTCCGTACTTGTGCCACCAGCCGGGGGCGCTGGCCTGGCGGGCCAGCGTGAGCAGCGGGGCCCTTTCCTCGGTATCGGTCACCCCGTACAGCGTCAGCAGGTCCGCGACGTCACGTTCCTTGAAGCCGACCCGCCCGAGCTCCAGCCGGCTGATCTTGGCGTGGGAGGCGCGGATGGCGTAGCCCGCCTGCTCGCGGGTGATGTCCTTGGCGACGCGCAGCCTCCGCAGCTGGGCGCCCAGAAGAATCCGCAGGATGGTGGGGCCGCCACCGCCCGCGTACGCGAGAACGCCGCCTTGCTCGCCGCTGTCTTCCGCGGCCTGTCTGGCCATGTGGGCTCCCTGTCGCACCTTCCTACGGTGCCACAGTTTCACATATACATCGCGTTTCGCACAGCTCCGTCGCGCGCGCCCTTGCGTCTGCACTTGCAATCGCAAGTGCAGATCGCGGCAAATTTCCCTTTTCCCGGCTTTCCCGCTCAGCGGACCGTGTCCGAAACCCTTGGCGCCACCATCCCGACGCGACATCACTCGGCGCCGCAGTCCGACACCAGGTCACTCGTCGCCACGATCCCGACGTGAGGTCGTCCACGTCACGGCCCCGACGGTCCCGCGTCACAGTCCCGACGCGAGGTCGTACGTGTCGTCGCGCAGGTCGCCGTGCGCGTCGCCGCGGAAGGCCCCCCGGCTCGCGGCGGCCCGGCGCGACAGCATGCCGCGCACGATGTCGCACAGCTCGCTCGTCTCCCTCGGCGACAGCACCCGGCTGAGACGGCGCTCGACCACGCCCCCGCTCAACGGTCCCGGCGTCCTCGTCATGTTGAGGTAGCCGGACAGGAACGCGATCCTGAACAGTTTCTCCTGCGAGGGCGACTCGGCGGAGGACCGGCCGGGCATCTTGACCGGCCTCGTCGCGTCCTCCCCGTCGCGGGAGACCTCCAGCCCGGGAAACAGCAGGTGGGCGGCGGCCCGCTGTAGGGCCAGCCCGTACGCGCGCATGGATCCGTCGGGGGAGAAGGAGACGATCGAGCGTCCGACCGCCTCGGCGGAGTCCGGGGACAGGTCCGCGATGCCGGTCTCCTCACCGAGGCAGGTGTAGACGCGCACCACCTGCTCCCCCACGTACCCCGGCTGGACGTGCTGGGAGAGGGTGACGGTCACCGTGGACCCGTCGGGGTTGCGCACCTCGGCGATGTCGGCCGCGTGGGTGACGTACGTGGTGGAGTGCTCGCGCTCGCACCACGGAGGGCACGAAGTCCCGGAGCGGGGGCGAAGAGTCCCGGCGGAGGCCGTGATGTCGTCCATCCCAATCCTTCCAGCGTGGAGATCCGCGTCATCGAGGGCGTACGGGCACGACGGCGGATCGCGCCCGGCCGCGAGCCGGTACCACGGTCCGGGTCCCGGCTCGCGCCACCGGTTTCGAGGTCGCTTTCACCGGCAGGTACGCAGGACCGGCGTGCCGGGTTCACCCGGCGTCACCCGCCCTCTCGTCGTCGTACCGCGTCCCCGGGACGGAAGCCCGTCACGGGGGCGCGGGAACACAAGAACACGGTGCCGCGGGGACAGAGGCCGCCGGGCTCGGGCGGGCCGGGTCAGGGTTGGGCGGGATCAGAAGGTGACCAGCGGGTCACCGACGAAGTCGGCGATGAAGTTGACGAAGAAGAACCCGAAGAACAGGAAGTTCAGCACCAGGATCACGTAGTGCCACCAGCGGGGACGTGCCGGGCGGGGCAATCTCGCGTTGAGGTACATGAGCAGGAACGGATAGATCAGCGCGCCCAGGTTGGACATGTTGGCCGACCACTGCACCAGGCTCACCGGGAGGGCCAGGTGCAGCACGACGGCGATGACCACCAGCAGCCCGAACATGAACGGGTAGTAGAACCTGCGAGGATCGCCCTCGATGAGCACCCTCAGCCGGGGGCTGGTGGCGTGCGCGGCGTCGGTCACCACCCGGACCATCGCCTCGAAGATGCCGAGCTGGGTGGAGAAGAGGATGAGCACCCCCAGGATCAGCGCGCCGACGAACATGGCCCGGCCGTACTCGTCACCCAGGGCACTCGCCACGAACGTCGGGACGTTCTCCTGGGTCGGCCGCTCGCCGGACAACTCGACCGCCCTGGACATCAGGATGGTGGGCAGCAGCATCCCGAGAACGGCCCCGACGAAGAAGACGCCCCACATGTCGACCAGCAGCAGGCGGTACCAGCGGCGCCAGCGCCCCGCGTTGGCCTCGTCGTCCGGGAAGGTCACGCCGCTGGCCAGCAGTTCGCTCCTCGGCCCGCGCATCCCGGCGATGAAGCCGGTCCGGTAGCCCATGCCGTAGCCCTTGTCGCGGTAGTGGCCCATGACGTACCAGTTCAGCCCGGAGGCGAGCGCGGTGAACCCGGCCAGCGCGCCGAGCTGGGTGGCGGTGATCCCCGCCGGCGGCGCGGCGGGGGTGACGAAGCCACGGATCGCGTCCCACCAGATCTCGAACGGCACCACGAACACGTCGACGACCAGCAGCGCGACCAGGATCGCGCCGACCATGCCCCAGTTGGCGAGTTCCAGGGCCCGGCTGATCCTGCGGGCGGCGGCGGTGATGAGGAAGACGAGCAGGAGCAGGCCGATCGCCCACAGCCGGGGTTCCTCGGCTCCGGCGGGCGCGACCTCCCCGTGGACGAGCGCGTAGACGCCCTGCCCGGCGGAGGCGGCCCAGCCTCCGGCGATGAACGCGAAGATCACGATGAAGACCGAGAGCGGCACCCAGAGCCGGAAGCCGGGCGGGACCCGGCCCCAGCCGACCACCGGTGCCTCACCGGTGGCCACGACGTAGCGCGAGCACTCGACGTTGTAGAAGGTCTGCAGGATGGCCGAGACCAGGATGACCCAGCCCACCCCGACGAACCCGTACTGGCCGACGGCCTGCGGTCCCAGCAGCCACTCGCCGCTGCCGATGGAGATGCCGAGCGCGATGAGGCTGGGACCGACGGCGAACTTGAACAGCTCCTTCTTCCCGAGCCGGGAGACTCCGAAGACCTCCTCGGGTTCGGGCAGGTCCGCGACGGCGAGATCCGGGCGGCTGACTCCGAGCGGATGGGACCGGGTGACTTCAGCCATGGCGATCCTCCAGGGTTGGAACCCCCCTGCCTCGACAGTGATCCTCTGATCGCACTTCGACAAGACCCCATTCGTGATGTTCCCGCGGTCATCTCCCGGATCCGGGCCCTGGTTTCCCGTGAGAACCCCGGCGGCCGGATCGAACCGGGGCGAGTACGGGGGGCCTGAGCAGGGACGGAGACAGCGGGCCGAAGCCGCTCGACGGTCTTAACCTGCCTTTAGGGTTTCCGCAGCGTGCCGCTAACGGGAGACCCGGCAAGGTTGGGGACATGCGAAACACGACGAAACTCACCATCGCCGCCGCCGGACTTCTCGCCGTCGTCTCCGGGGGTAGCGCAGTAGCCTTCGCCGGAACCGCGACGCCCACCCCGGCCCCCAGCGGTACGGCGACGACTCCCGCACCGGTGAACGAGACGCCCGGGACCCAGACCACTCCCGCGCCCCCCGTACCCGGCGAGGCGGAGGCCAAGGTCAAGCGGGACGCGGCTATCAAGATCGCTCAGGACAAGGTGCCCGGCGCCAAGCTCGTCAAGGCCGAGTTCGACGGCGACGACACTCCCACCAGCTGGGAGATCGAGCTCCTCGAGGGTGACGTCGAGCACGAGTTCGACATCGACGCCACCAGCGGCGCGATCCTGGAGCAGGACCAGGAGACCGAGACCGCCGCGGAGCGGGCCGCCGACGCCGCCGATGACGACACCGACGACCAGGACGACGACTGACAGGAAAACAGCTGACAGGGAAGGAGCCCGTGACACCTCGCGTGTCACGGGCTCCGTGTTCGGACCGGCCTCCTGACCGGCCCCCGAACCGGCCCTGAACCGGCCTACGAACCGGCTGGACACGACGGTGGCGGCCCCGGCCGCGGGAGCAGGTCACTGACGCAAGGTGTCAGTGACCTGCTCCTAGCATGCGGGCACCACTGAGCAGTTCCGGGAAGGACCGACCACGGTGACGAACCACGCCCGTCGCGAGCAGACGGAGAACACCTGCTGCCCGATCCTCGAACTGAGGCGCTACACGCTGCGCCCCGGCAGGAGGGACGACCTCATCACCCTGTTCGACAGGGAGTTCGTCGAGTCCCAGGAGGCCGTGGGCATGCGCGTCGTCGGCCAGTTCCGCGACCGGGACGACCCGGAGAGGTTCGTCTGGCTGCGCGGGTTCCGTGACATGGAGTCGCGGGCCGAGGCGCTGGCGGCCTTCTACGGAGGGCCGGTGTGGAAGACCCACCGCGACGAGGCCAACGGGACGATGATCGACTCGGACGACGTCCTGCTGCTCCGCCCGGCGGTCCCGGGAGCGGGTTTCGACCTCTCGGGCGCCGTCCGCCCCGTGGCGGGCGGTGCGGCGGCCGGTCCCCCGGCGAACGACGAGGCGACCTCGTCGTGGTTCACCGCCACCGTCTGCCACCCGGACATACCCGGCGACGAGTTCGCCCGGTTCTTCGACGACCGGGTGGCGCCGCTGCTGGCGGAGACGGGCGCCGTCCCACTGGCCCGCCTGCGGACCGAACACGCCGAGAACACCTACCCGGCCCTGCCGGTACGGACCGGCGAGGACGTCTTCGTGTGGTTCTCCGCCTTCGCGAGCCGGGAACGGCACGACGAGCACGCCGCACGGCTCGCGCGTTCGGAGAGGTGGGCACGGGAGGTCCTTCCCGAGTTGTCCGCTCGCCTGGTCTCTCCTCCCGAACGGCTGAACCTGACGCCGACGGCGAGATCCCTGCTCCGCTGACCCGAACCGTGGGCGAGACCGCCGCCCCGACCCGTGAGCGGGGTTCCACCGCCCCCCCGACCCGTGAGCGAGACCCCACCGCCACGACCCGCCCCGTGAGCGGGGCTTCACCGGCCCGAACCGTGGTGAAGCCCCACCACCCCGAGCCGTGGGCGAACCGTCACGGGCCTGCCCTCGGCCGTCAGGACCGCCACGCTCCTCCGGCGGTCAACGCCGCCGTACCCGGTAGGCGAGAACCGTGAGAGCGGCGACCCCCAGGAGCGCCACCACCACGTACGAGGGCCGCCACCAGGATCCCTGCTCCACGATCGCGACGGCGGTCGTCTCCTCCGGTGAGCCTCCGGCGGGCGCCGCCGCCGGAGCGGCGACGGGCGTGGACGTGGGAGTGGGAGTGGGAGGGGCGGTGGCGACGTCGCCCGCGGGAACGCCCGGCGGGCGGATCACGCCCCAGTAGTCCCGCCGCGGCGACTGGGCGGCGATCGACTCCCTGAACTCCTTGGGAACCGGGGCGACCTTCAGCCGGCCGGGCACGGTCAGGGTGCCGATCGGGTAGGGCGCGAACCAGCCCTGGATCCCCTCCACCTCCCAGGTTCCCTTGGGCAGGGAGACCGCGGCGGCGTAGTGGGCGGGCTCCTTCAGCGCCACGCCGGAGAACTGGAAGGTCCGCTTGCCGTCGGTGAACTTCAGCGCGACCTCACCCAGGTCGCCGCCCTCGTACGGGTGGGTGCCGTGCTGGAGCAACCAGAAGCCGAGGGTGTACGTCGTGTCCGGGCTCGTCACCGGGACCGGGTCCATCACGGTGAGCGCCCAGCCTCCCGCCCGCGCCGGGGCACCGAGGGCCAGCAGGGGGACGATGAACGCCAGGAGGAGAAGGATTCGTCTCATGCGGGAGGTACACCGGCCGGGCCCGCCGGGTTCCCGCCACCGAGGTCGCGGGACCGGCGAGCGGAACCCGGGGGATCGGGTGATCGGGCGATACGGCCGGGGCCGTGGAGTCGAAGCCGAACTCAGGGGTATGGACAGCGAATGAGCCTTCAGGAAGAACTGCGGCAAGTCGAAGAGGACCTGGAGAGGCTGCGTGCCGAGGTCGCCGATATGCGGAGGCAGGTCGGGGAGGTCGGCCCCACCGACCCCACCGAGCGGTCGATGATGATCAATCAGGCCGACGAGCAGGAGATCCTTGTCGGCGAGCTCGAAGCCAGGCGCGAGGACCTCCTCAAACGCCTCGGTGGAGGGGGCGAGCACGACCACGCGCAACCGCGCGGGACGACGTAGGGCGACTGGGCCCGCCCGCCAGGAGGAGCCACCACCTGCGGTTCGTCGCATTCGGTTATCCGTGATGTCCCGGGGTAACCATAAGAGCGAACCATCATCAGGGGGATGAAATGATCAATACGCTTCACAAGATGGGCATAAAGTCCAGCATGATGTACGTCGCCGGGCTCGCCTCGATCGGCGCGTCGGTCGCGGTGTGGTTCACGTCGCACTCGCAGGAGCGCGCCGGGGTCGACCGGGCGGACCGGTGGGGCATCTTCATCGGCGAGTGGGCGCCGACCTTCTTCGCGATGGGAATCGCGCTGCGCATGGAGGAGACCCGCGAGGAGCTGGGGTCCTCCATCGAGCGGGATTCGCTCCGCGGCTCGTACTCCGACTCCGAGGGCAGGGTGCCCTCACGCGCGGGCGTGTAGCGCCACCGCCGGACGATCGGAGGCGGGGCGCGTCCCGGGGGACGCGCCCCGCCTCCGCGTCCCCTCCCGCCCTTGTGGTCGCCCCCTCGCTCCCCTCGTCGCCCTCGTCCGGGTTCCCGCGCCGCCCGTCCAGCCTGTCTCCCGCCTGCCCCTGTTCCCGCCCAGGCTTCCCTGGCTCCCACGGGCTCCCACCTCCAGCGAAGTCCGCCACGTCCCGGTCTCTTGTCCGGCTCCCCTTGTCCCGTTCCCGTCCCGGTCTCGTGTCCCGGTCCGCCCGGAGGCGGGTCATGACCAGGTGACCAGGGCCGGATGCCTCGGGTCGTCGACGCGGACGACCACGTCCGCGGCCTCCGCCGGAGCCACCTCCTCCTCGTAGCGCACGTAGGCGGGCAGCGTCCAGCGCTGCTCGTCCGGGGTGCGCCGGGCGAGCGCGCCCGGTGAGAGCCGCAGGTGCACGGTCAGCTCGAACGGCAGTCCCCTGCCCAGCAGCAGGGGTCCGGCCAGCAGCAGCACCCCGCCCGGGGGAACCGTGACGTAGGGCGCGCGGGTGGCCCTGTCGACGGTGCTGTCCCACAGCGTGGGCAGCACCTTCCCCGACCGGCCGGGATCGAGCGGCCCCAGGACCTCTCTGGCCAGCCCCCCGTAGTCGAACCAGTCGGCGTAGAAGGAGTCGGGGTCGGTCCGGCCGTACTCGAAGCGGAGCGAGGCCGGGCGCAGGAAGTCTGCGGTGGAGACGCGGAGCACCTCCCTGCCACGGAGCCGGAGCGGTTCGGTGAGCGCGTCGGCGAGGCTCTCCGGCCGCGCCGCCGGAGCACCGTCGAGCGCGACGCGCACCCAGGAGTCGCGGGGCTCCGCGGCCACCCGGTCAGCGAGTTCCTCCACCAGTGACGACGGGGAGATCGGCCGTATGTTCACCCCACCATCCTGGCCGACGCGCGCCCGCCTCCGGCCGGGGCCGGTCAACCATCATGACCCGGTCAAAGTCGGACGTGATGCCGATCAAATATCGGTCTGTCCGGGTTGTCCTGCCGCTACGGGCGGTAACGATCCATATGGATCGACGGTTCGGCCGTGACTGGGCGTCGGCCTCCTGGTCGCGTCACATCCATGTCGGCGCGATCCGGTAGTTGGCGTGATCTTCACGTCTTTCCGCAACCAAGATCACGGCACGTTACGCACGGAGACAGCGATGTCAGGAGGAATTCAGTGATCAAGCGCGGTAAGCCGACCAAGAACGGCCAGGTCAAGCTGACTTTCAGCATAGCGGAGAGCCCGACCCTCGGAGGGGTCTCGCTGGTCGGCGACTTCAACGGCTGGGACCCCTACGCCCATCCCATGCAACGCCGGGAGGACGGCACCTACCAGGTGAGCCTGATGGTCCCCGCCCGGCAGCCCATCCGCTTCCGCTATCTCGCGGACGGCGGAGTGTGGTTCGACGACGCGGACGCGGACCACCACGACGAGCACGGCGGCCGGATCAATCCCGCGGACGTCCAGGAGGCGCCGGAAGGCCCCAACGCGGCGCGTAACGTCGGCAAGCCGATGCGGCAGACGCTCTCGGCCGGACAGCCGGTCACGGCCTCGGTGGCCGCCTCCTAGTATCTCGGTGACCAACTCGTAGGACGGGCCCCCTTCGCGGGGCAGACCGTTCCCCCGTCTCCGCGATCAGTGTGGCGGCCCGCCCCTCCCCTCCCTGCGGGGACACGGAAGGGGCGGGCCGCCCCGCGAGAGCCCGCAGACGAACCCGCCGCCCCCTGGACTCGCCGGATCGACGGCGACGGCGACAGCGACAGCGACAGCGACAGCGACAGCGACAGCAGCAACGATCGTGACAACGACGAACGGTTCCTCTCCCTGAACCGTGACCGGACCCCGCGCCTGCCCCTCACCGATGTCAGCCGCGCCCGATGTCAGCCGCGCCGGACGTCAGCCGAGCGCGCCGAGGGTGTCGCGGGCGAGTTGCAGTTCCTCTCTCGGCCGGACCACCAGCACGGGTACGGACGCGCCGGGCGCGCTGACCGTACCGTCGGCCTCGGTGTCGGCGTCGGGAGCGGTACGGGAGGGCGGCTCGACGCCGAGCAGCGAGAGCCTGCGGCAGACGGCCTCGCGGACCTCCGGCTGGTCCCACCCGATCTCGCCGGTGAACACGAGCGCGTCGAGCCGGTCCAGGCTCGTCGCGGCGGCGGCGATCTCCCGGCTCACCCGGTGCTCGAACACCTCCAGGGCCAGCGCGGCGGCGGGATCCTCTGAAGCGACCAGTTCCCGGGTGTCGCCCGACTTCCCGTTCGAGAGCCCGAGCAGCCCCGACCCGTGTTCCAGGCCGTCGCGCAGCTCGTCGAGCGTGAGCCGGGAACCGGACAGCAACCACAGCAGCATGCCGGGATCGACGCTCCCCGACCGCTTGCTCATCGGGACCCCCTCCAGCGGGGTGAACCCCATCGAGGTGTCCATGCTGCGGCCCTCGCGGACGGCGCACACCGAGGAGCCTCCGCCGAGATGGGCCAGGACCACCTGGAGGGTTCCCGCGGGCCGGCCGAGCAGTTCCGCGGCCCGCCCCAGCGCCCAGGCGTACGACAGGCCGTGGAAGCCGTAGCGGCGCAGGCCGTAGCGGCTCCTCCACTCCGCGGGCAGCGCGTAGGTGGCGGCGGCGTCGGGAAGCGCGGCGTGGAAGGCGGTGTCGGGGCAGAGCACGTGCGGGACGCCGGGCAGCCTGCGCCGGGCGGCCTCGACGAGCGCGAGGGCGGGTGGCACGTGCAGCGGGGCGAGGTCGGCGTACTCCCGTACCGCCTCCAGCACGCCGTCGTCCACGACCGTCGGCTCCCGTACGGCCTCGCCCCCGTGGACGAGGCGGTGGCCGACCGCGGCGAGGCCCGTGCCGGGGGCGGCGTCGAGGAAGTCCGCGATCGCCCGTTCGGCGGTCTCGGGGTCGGGGCTCTGCTCGCTGTGCTTGGTGCGCAGGACCTCGCCGTCCCGGACGAGGTGGAGCTGGAGGCTCGACGATCCCGCGTTGACGGTGAGCACCGCCGGATCAGTGGTTCCCATCCTCCTGGCGTGCCCGGGGGCGCATGGGACAAACGGCACCCCGTCGCGGATCCCTCTTTCGCCCCTCCGGGCGGGCGTCCGGGGGCCTCCGCCGAGGTCCGTTCGACCGCGACGACCTGGGGTGACGACATCCCCGACCGGATGGCCGGAACAGGTCGCGGCGTCCGGTCGACGAGCTTCCTGACCGTCGACGTTTCACAATCACTTGTTGAACTGTCATGAGTCACGGGCGTACGGTGGGGCCAATGGCACCCGTCCTTCGTACGGCTCCCGACAGGGCGCTGTCTCCAACTGCCGTAGACAGCGGGGCGATATGACTCGACTATCCGTCACTGTGGACGCGCACCCACATTTCTCCGTGGTGACTCTGATCGGCGATCTGGACAAGTCCTCGGCGCCCCTGCTTGAGGAGAGGCTCGCGGAGTTCATGAGACGCGGCCACGTCTGCCTGGTCGTCGACACGACGGAGCTGGGATTCTGCGACTCCACGGGCATCTGGGTGCTGCTGACGAGCCTGCGGCGCGCCTACGAGCGGAAGGGCTGGCTGCGCCTCGTCGGCGTGCACGGATTCCTCGGCCGCCTGCTCGACCTGACCAGGCTGCGGGAGGCGTTCCCCATCGACTCCAGCATCGAGGAGTCACTGCGCGAGGTCTCCGACGGGATCGTTCCCGTCTCGCGCTGACCCCGCCTCGCTCCCACCTCGTTTCCGTGGACCTTCCGCGGACCTTCCGTCGATCTTGCGTGGACCTCCCGTCAGCGGAGGGCCCGGACGGGGACGGCATCCGCTCCCGGAAGGGGCCGCCGGTTCCGGCGGCGGGCGAGGGGGCCACTTCCGGGAGCGAGAGGCGGATCAGTCTCGGGCGACCAGGCGGACGAACTCCTCGAACGAGAACCGGCCGTCGCCGTCGGAGTCACCGTTCTGGTTCAGCGACCCGATGGCCTCGGCGGGCAGCGCGGGGAAGTGCTCACCGAACTCCCGCTCCGTGATGAATCCGTCGCCATCGGTGTCGATGGCCGCGAACGCCTGCCTGAGCTCCGCCAGCCGCTCCCCGTTGGGCTCTGTCGACATGGTGACCCACCTCTCTCAACGACCCGCACTTCGATCAGCAGACAACTTACGGGAGGAGCCTCCTGTCCAACCAAGCGACCCCATATAACACCCTTTACCACCAAAAATCCCTTTTTAGCATCAGCGGGTCCTCGGCCCCCACCTAGACTTCGGGCATGATTCGCCCCGCAACGCCGGACGACGTCCCGGCGATCATCGACATGATCCGCGGACTCGCGGAGTACGAGAGAGCGCTGGACGAGGTCCGGAACACCCCCGAAATGCTCCACGAGACGCTCTTCGGCCCCTCCCCCAGCGTGTTCTGCCACATCGCCGTCGACGGAGAGAGGATCGCCGGGTTCGCGATCTGGTTCGTCTCCTACTCGACCTGGCTCGGCACCCACGGGATCTACCTGGAGGACCTCTTCGTCCACCCCGAGCACCGGGGCGGCGGGTACGGCAAGAAGCTGCTCGCCACACTGGCGGGCATCTGCGTGGAGCGCGGCTACGGCCGCTTCGAATGGTCGGTGCTCGACTGGAACACCCCGACCATCGACTTCTACCGGGCGATCGGCGCGGAACCGCTCGGCGAATGGGACAGGTACCGGCTCTCCGGCCCCGCGCTGGAGAAGGTGGCGGCGGAGAGCACGCGGTAGCCGTACCGGCGGGGAAAGACGCGGCGGCCGTGCCGAAACCCACGGTCGAACAGGGACGAACAGGGATTCCGTCCCGGGCCCGCACGGCGAGGGCCGGCCGGAACGCCCTTCCCGCCGGTCTTCCGCCCCGTCGCGTGGCGTCCCCTCACCTTCCAGGAAGCCCGCGCGTGAAAAACCCGCCTTGACACGGCCGAGGCCGTGAACCTTTCATCTCGCGCAACCCCCGCGCCCCCTCCCTGAACTGGTACGACGAGCCGTTACCGCGCCGCGGGAAAGGCGCTCCGTTTACACCCCGGGATCGGCGACCTAGAGTCCGTCTCGCGTGAGCGCCTCACCGCCATTGATCAGCGACTCGTCACCCCTCGAAAGGGAGGGTAATTCTGTGAGTAAATGGCGAAGTATGGCTGTCGCCGGTGTGGTCACGTTCATGACCGCGCTTCTTGCCGTCGTCCTCATTCCGCAGTCGGCCTCGGCGCACGGCGCCATGATGACGCCCGGTAGCCGGACCTACTTCTGCTGGCAGGACGGTCTCTCCCCGCAGGGGAACATCGTGCCCATCAACCAGGCGTGCTCGGCTGCGGTGGCCCAGAGCGGGGCCAACTCCCTGTACAACTGGTTCAGCCTGCTGCGGTCCGACGGGGCCGGGCGAACCCGCGGGTTCATCCCCGACGGCCAGGCGTGCAGCGGCGGCAACCCCGGCTACAGCGGGTACGACCTCCCGAGTGCCAACTGGCCGGTGACGCACCTGACCTCGGGCGCGACCATCCAGTTCAAGTACAACAAGTGGGCCGCGCACCCCGGCTGGTTCTACCTCTACATCACCAAGGACGGCTGGAACCCCAACCGGGCGCTGACCTGGGACGACCTGGAGAGTGAGCCCTTCCACACGGCCGACCACCCGCAGAGCGTCGGCTCGCCGGGCACCAACGACGCCAACTACTACTGGAACGCCAAGCTCCCGTCGGGCAAGTCGGGCCGTCACATCATCTACTCGGTGTGGAAGCGCTCCGACAGCGCGGAGACGTTCTACAACTGCTCCGACGTCGTCTTCGACGGCGGCAACGGCGAGGTGACCGGTGTCGGCCGGACGGGCACCAACCCGACCCCGACCCCGACGCCCACCCCCACCGTGACGCCGACGCCCGGTACGACGCCGACCCCCGGTACGACACCGACGCCCGGAACCGGCGCGTGCGCCGCCACCTACCAGGTCATCAGCAACTGGTCGGGCGGTTTCCAGGCCGAGGTGACCGTGAGGAACACGGGCACGGCCGCCTTCAACGGCTGGACCGCGCGCTGGACGCTCAACAGCGGCAGCGCGGTGAACAGCCTGTGGAACGGCACGCACACCACGTCGGGGTCCACAGTCACGGCGAAGAACGCCGACTGGAACCGGACGGTGCCGGCCGGCGGCTCGACCACCTTCGGATTCACCGGAACGGGAACCAGCGGCTCCCCCTCCGTCACCTGTACCAGCCCCTAGCGGGACGCGGTCCCCGCCGGTGAGCACCGGCGGGGACCGACCCGCGCCCGCCCCCGCTCCGTTCGGCCGGCCCGGCGAAACGAGAAGACCGGCAGACCGACAAGACCGGCGGACCGCGCCCCCCACGGCCGCCGCGCCCTCGTGAAAGGGCGGAAGGGAGTCCCGTGCCGCCCACCACGAAGATCGCCCCACTGCTGGGTCTCGTCTCGCTCGGAGCGGCGGTGGCCCTGGTCGTGGCGGCCTGCGCCGGCCGGACACCGGAGGGCGGGCACGCCGTGGCGCACCCGCCCTCCCCGCCCTCCCAGGGCGCCGCTCCGGTGTCCCCGTCCGTCCACGAAAACACCCCGGCGTCCCCGTCCGTCCACGAAAACACCCCGGCGTCCCCGTCCGTCCGCGAAGAGACCTCGGCGTCCTCGTCTCCCACGCCCGTCCACAGAACCGCCAAGCGGGGCACCCCGGCCAAGGCCTCCTCGAGGTGCCGGGCGACGGTCACCCTGGTGGAGTCGTGGCCGGGTGGCTACCGGGGTGCCGCGACGATCAGCAACACCACCGACCAGCCGATGCGCGACTGGTACATCCAGTGGATGCAGCCGCGCGAGGCGACCTTCAGGCAGTCCTGGAACGGCACCCACATGCAGAGCGGTCCGGTCGCGATGATCCACGCCCCTCTGGAGAAGCCGTCGCTGCCGCCGGGGGAGACCGTCTCCGACATCGGCTTCGTGGGAACCGCCGACACTCCCCCGACCTTCACCGAGATCACCTGCGGCTGACGGACCCGGCGGCCCCACCCGGGCTCCCACCTGCTCAGACCGTACGCGGAACTTCAGACCTTACGCGTCGCTCCTGCCGCCGTCGCGCGTCCCGGTGGAGGGCGGACGCGAGACGCGGCCCCGGCCGGCCGGGCCGGCCGGGATCGGTCCGGCGTCAGCGCTTCCCGTAGCGCTGCTTGAAGCGCTCGACGCGCCCGGCCGTGTCGAGGACCCGGCCGCGCCCGGTGTAGAAGGGGTGGCTCGCCGAGGAGACGTCGACGTCGACCAGCGGATAGACGTTGCCGTCCTCCCACTCGACGGTCTTGCGGCTGCCGACGGTCGAACGGGTCAGGAAGGCGAAACCGGCACTCGGGTCGCGGAAGACGACCGGGCGGTAGTCGGGGTGGAGGCCCTTCTTCATGGCTATCTGTCCTCTCGGAACGGGACGTGCTGGCGGACGATCGGGTCGTACTTGACGAGGGTGAGCCGGTCGGGGTCGTTGCGCCGGTTCTTGCGGGTCACGTAGGTGAAACCGGTGCCCGCGGTCGACCTCAGCTTGATCACTGAGCGCACCTCGTTCCTGGCCACGGTCGGCTCCTCTCGGGTTGTCGGATCGCACGATGCCGGTGATAACGGTTTTCATTCGCGAGACATTCCCTCCCGGAGACACCTGTCGGGCGGAACCGGCCGCCGGTGGTTCCGGGGCGGCGGGGACGGCGGGCGGCACCGGGGAAAGGACGACGGCCGGGCAGGCTTCACCCCCCGGCCACCTCCCGTCCACCCGCCCCCTGTTCGCTGTGATCCATGCCCTGGCCGGAAACCGAGATCGTCGGATCGGACGTCAGCCCTCCCGTCACCGTGTACGGCACGGTGGACAGGGGGCCCGGCGGGGAGCTCGCCCACGAGGGCAACCGGGTTCCCGACATCGTCGCCCTGGACCCGCGGCGGCTGGTGGTCGCCTGGCGGGCCGGGGTCCGGGACGCGCGGGACCCGGCACCGACCGACCAGGGCTCCATCATGTACGCCCGCTCGCAGGACGGCGGCCTGACCTGGACGGTGGGAACGCTCGCCGCCGCCACCGCCACGACCCGCTACCACTATGTGATCTTCCTCAACGACGCGGGCACGCTGTACGCGCTGCTCGGCCTGATCTCCGTCGAGCGCGACCGCGACCGGGAGGGCGAGGTCGACGGCTTCCCCACCTCGCTCACCGTCAGGAGGAGCACCGACGGCGGCCGTACGTGGACCGCCTTCCCCGTCACCGTCGACGTGCCGGACAACGGCAGGGGCGTGGTCGTCGCGGGCAAGCCGCTGCGGTTCGGTGGCGTGTGGCTGGTGCCGTACTGGCGGCACTCGGGCGGCACGAACAGGGCGGGCGTGCTGCGCTCGGCCGACCTGGTGACCTGGACCTCCGGCGCGCTCGCGGAGAACCCGCCGGGGGTGGCGATCGAGGAGCCGCAGATCGCGCTCTCCCACGACGACCCCGGGACGCTCGTGATGGTGACCCGCGCCCTGGACCTGAGGAGCGGCACCTCGGCGGCGGCGCGCGACGCCCGCTACCGCACGGGCGCGGCGCACAGCGCCACGGCGACCAGCGCCGACGGCGGGCTGACGTGGTCGCCGCTGAGGCTGGACGCGGACCTGCCCAACTACTACGTCAAGACGTTCTTCACCCGTGACTCGGCGGGTCGCCAGCTGGCCGTCTTCAACACGCTGGCCGGGCCGTTCACCGGCTCCTCGGCGAGCAGGCCCGACCAGTATCGCGAGGTGCTCTACTACAAGGTCAGGCGGCCGGGCGAGCCCTGGGAGCCGGCGCGGCTCCTCGCCGACGGCCCCCGGCTGACGAGCGGCGCGGCCCGGGGCTGGGACGTCTACCCGAGCGCCGACGAGTACGAACCCGGCCGGTTCTTCGTCGTGTGGGAGCACAACCAGACCAACATCAAGGTCGCCAGGCTCGACATCTCCCGTCCCGTCTCCGTCGAGCCCCTCGCCGCGGGCGACTGGACCACCGGCGCGAACGCGAGGGGCTGGACGCTGAGCGGCGGCGCGCGGGTCGCCGGTGGCGCCGGGGGCGGGCTCCGGCTCGCGAGCACCGGCACCTCGGCGTGCCGGGCGTCCTTCCCCCTCGACGCCTCCAAAGGATGCGACTTCACCCTGGAGTTCCGCGGCCGGGTGGACGACGACAGCGCGCTCGACCCGCGTACCGGCAACGGTGTCTGTCTCGGCGCGAAGGTGGCCAACGGCGCCAGGCGGCTCATGCTGACCGTGCAGCGCGGCGGGGTCTGGACGATGCGCAAGGGCTCCGCCGTCTGGGAGAAGGTCCACTCGCTGGACGCGGCCGGACGGACGGCGACCTGGAGGGTACGGGTGGACAGCGCGGGGACGGCCCGCCTGTTCAGGGACGGCGCCGACACCGGGGCGACCTGGGTGATCCAGGACAGCAGGGAGACTCCCCAGCTCACGCACTGGGTGACCGGCACCCCCGGCGGCAACGCGGCCGGGGCGACCGTCGAGTGGACCCGGCTCACCCCCACCCTCGGGGTGCTGCCCTGACTTTCCCGCCCCCGCACGACCGCACTCTTCTTTTCCTGCTCTCGGGTGATTCGTCCCTCCGGCTCTCCGGTCCTCCACGGGGGTGAGGCGGTAGCTTGGAGACCGTCATCACAGAGGAAGAGAGATCGTGACCACGTCTATTCATCAGCGGATCGCCGAAGAGCTGGGTGTGCGCGAGCGACAGGTGAGTGCGGCGGTGGACCTGCTCGACGGCGGGGCGACCGTGCCGTTCATCGCCCGCTACCGCAAGGAAGCCACCGAGATGCTCGACGACACGCAGCTGCGCACGCTGGAGGAGCGGCTGCGCTACCTGCGGGAGCTGGAGGAGCGACGCACCGCGATCCTGGAGTCGATCCAGG
This sequence comes from Streptosporangium vulgare, assembly GCF_042428775.1. Taxonomy (NCBI): domain Bacteria; kingdom Bacillati; phylum Actinomycetota; class Actinomycetes; order Streptosporangiales; family Streptosporangiaceae; genus Streptosporangium; species Streptosporangium vulgare. Next base: position 33,145 of record NZ_JBHMBS010000004.1, read on the forward strand.
GCCAGGGCAAGCTCGACGACACCCTGCGGGCGCAGATCCTGGCGGCCGACTCCAAGGCCCGCCTGGAGGACATCTACCTTCCGTACAAGCCCAAGCGGCGGACCAAGGCGCAGATCGCCAGGGAGGCGGGGCTCGAACCGCTCGCCGACGGCCTGCTGGCGGACCCGTCGGTCGATCCCCGGGCCGCGGCCGAGGCGTTCGTCGGTGAGGGGGTCGCCGACGCGGCCGCCGCGCTCGACGGTGCCCGCGCGATCCTGGTCGAGCGGTTCGGCGAGGACGCCGACCTGGTCGGCGAGCTGCGCGAGCGGATGTGGACGAAGGGCCGCCTCGTCGCCGCGGTCCGCGAGGGCAAGGAGGCGGAGGGCGCCAAGTTCTCCGACTACTTCGACTTCGCCGAGCCGTTCACCAAGCTGCCCTCCCACCGGATCCTGGCGATGTTCCGCGGGGAGAAGGAGGAGATCCTCACCCTCACCCTGGAGCCCGAGCAGGAGCCCACCGGCACCTACGAGGGCCGCATCGCCCACCACTTCGGCATCTCCGACCAGGGACGGCCCGCCGACGCGTGGCTCGCCGACACCGTCCGCTGGGCCTGGCGCACCCGCGTCCTCGTCCACCTCGGCATCGACCTGCGGATGCGCATGTGGCAGGCCGCCGAGGAGGAGGCGGTGCGCGTGTTCGCCGCGAACCTGCGCGACCTGCTGCTCGCCGCGCCCGCCGGGAGCCGCGCGACCATGGGGCTGGACCCCGGGCTGCGCACCGGCGTGAAGGTCGCCGTGGTCGACGCGACCGGCAAGGTGCTCGCCACCGACACCGTCTACCCCCACGAACCGCGCCGCCAGTGGGACCAGTCGCTGGCCACCCTCGCCGCGCTGGCCAAGAAGTACGACGTGGAACTCGTCTCCATCGGCAACGGCACCGCCTCGCGCGAGACCGACAAGCTCGCGGGCGAGCTGGTGAAGCTGGTCCCCGGGCTGACCAAGATCGTGGTGTCGGAGGCCGGGGCCTCGGTCTACTCCGCCTCCGCGTTCGCCGCCCAGGAGCTGCCCGGCATGGACGTGTCGCTGCGCGGCGCCGTGTCGATCGCCAGGCGGCTGCAGGACCCGCTGGCCGAGCTGGTCAAGATCGATCCCAAGTCGATCGGCGTCGGCCAGTACCAGCACGACCTCGCCGAGACCAAGCTCTCCCGCTCGCTCGACGCCGTGGTGGAAGACTGCGTGAACGCGGTCGGCGTCGACGTCAACACCGCTTCCGCGCCGCTGCTCACCCGGGTCTCCGGCATCGGCTCCGGGCTCGCGGAGAACATCGTCCAGCACCGCGACGCCAACGGCCCGTTCCGCTCCCGCAAGGCGCTGAAGGAGGTGCCCAGGCTCGGCCCGAAGGCCTTCGAGCAGTGCGCGGGCTTCCTGCGCATCCGCGACGGCGACGACCCGCTCGACACCTCCAGCGTGCACCCGGAGTCGTACCCGGTGGTGCGGCGCATCCTGAAGAGCACCGGCGGCGACCTCGCGTCCCTGATCGGCAACGGCACGGCGCTGCGGGCCCTGCGCCCGCAGGAGTTCGTGGACGACACCTTCGGCCTGCCGACCGTCACCGACATCCTCGCCGAGCTGGAGAAGCCGGGCCGCGACCCGCGTCCCGCCTTCAAGACCGCGACCTTCAAGGAGGGCGTGGAGAAGCTCTCCGACCTCACGCCCGGCATGCTGCTGGAGGGCGTGGTCACCAACGTCGCCGCCTTCGGCGCGTTCGTCGACGTCGGCGTGCACCAGGACGGCCTGGTCCACGTGTCGGCGCTGTCGCACAACTTCGTCAAGGACCCGCGCGAGGTGGTCAAGCCCGGCGACATCGTCCGGGTGAAGGTGCTCGACGTCGACATCCCGCGCAAGCGCATCTCGCTCACCCTCCGGCTGGAGGACGACGTCAAGCCCTCGGGTCCCCGAGGGCCGCGCGAGCAGCGCGACCAGCAGGGCGGTGGCGGGCAGCGCCAGGGCGACGGCGGCGGCAGGCGCGGCGGGCAGGGCGGCGGGCAGGGGCGCGGCGACCGGCAGCGTCAGGAGGGCGGCGGCCGGCAGCGCAACGCGCCGAGCGGCGCGATGGCCGACGCGCTGCGCCGCGCCGGACTCGACGGCTCCGGCGGCAAACGCTAGGCACCCCGCGAGGCACCCCGCGCCTCGCGGGACTCGACGGCTCCAGTGACGAACGCCAGGCACCCCGCGCGGACACACCACCTGCGCCGCGCGGGACTCGACGGCTCCGGCGCCGCCCGGAGGCGGGCGGAGGCGGGCGGAGGCGGCCGGCGCCGAGCACGTCCGGGGACGTGACGCCGGAGAGGTCGCGCCCCCGCGCGGATCAGGTTGTCGCGACGACCGCCACAACCCGGGCGGCGGCGGGGAACGGTACCGTCGCCGCCTTCACGCGGCGGCGGCCCTACCGTTACCCTGAGGGCGAGATAACGCCGTCGATGGTCCGGACGCACCGCTGAAGCGTTCACCACCATGATTCCTGCCACCCGCGCGGAGGTCCTCCGCGACCGGGCATGACCGGCCCCGCCATCCGGGTCCGCACCCCCAAGGACCTGCGAGCGACACGCCGCCCGCGCCCCTCCCGCTGTCTCGGCCACCTGTACGTCGCCCCGCTGTGGCCGCTGCACGGGATCAACCTCGGCACCCTGCTGCGAACCTGTGACGCGGTCGGCGCGTGCATGGCCGTCCCCCGCCTTTCCTGGGTCCCCGAGGCCCTGGACCGGGGCAACACCCTGCGCCGACCGGCCTGCGTGCACTGGGTTCGCGACCCGTTGACCTGGCTCGCCGACCGGCGCTCCACCGGACACCACGTCCTCGGCGTGGAACTGGCGGAGGAGGCCGTCCGCCTCGCGGACCTGCCCATGGCCCGCCGCCCCACGGTCGCCGTCCTCGGCCACGAGCGTGACGGCATCCCGCCGGAGGCTCTCGACCTGCTCGACACCGCGGTGGAGATCCCGATGATCGGCACGGGAGCCAGCCTCAACGTGGCCGTCGCCGGATCGCTGGTCCTCTACAAACTGGCCGGGTTCACCTGAGCCGGTCACTCTCGTACGGGCGTGAGGCGGGTGAAGCCCCCGCAGGCCACCGGCACGCCGGTCACCGCACGCCCCGCCGGTGACCGGCACGTTCCCGCCGGTCACCGGCACGCGACGCCGTGTTGCCGACGCGAGAGCGGCGGCCGGGGTCGCCGCCCCCGGTGGGCGCGGCCGGCGGCACCGGCTCCGTTCACCGGGGGCGGCGACCCCGTCGGAAGGCGGAGACGGCGAGGACGAGGCCGACGGCGAGGGTGGCCAGGCCGATCCAGAACCACTCCCGCGCCCCGCTCATGGAGCTGCCACCCACGTAGCCGAGCCCCTGGAGCGCCCAGAGGCCGCCCGCCAGGACGAGCAGGACGCCGAGGCCGATCGGAAGCCAGGTCTTCATCGCTCACTGATCCTTCGTGGTGCGCGGGTCGCGGAACTCGGAGGCGAGGAGGCCGAACAGCGCCTCGTCGACGAAGGACCCGGCCACCCAGGCGTGCCTGCGGAGCGTGCCCTCGCGCTGGAAGCCGGCCTTCTCGGCGGCGGCGATCATCGCGCTGTTGGTCGCGAGCGTCTCCAGGCCCAGCCGGTTCAGGCCGCGGATGCGGAAGGCGTAGTCGCACAGCAGTCTCAGCGCGTCGGGGGCGTAACCGTGGCCGCGTGCCTCGGGGAGCAGCGAGATGCCCAGGTGCCCGTTGCGGTTGAGGGTGTCGATCCCCCAGACGTTGCAGGACCCGAGCAGATCCCCGGAGAGGGACTGGATGGCGAAGTCGACGTTGGCCGGGTCGGGCTTGCGCCGCTCGTAGTGGGCGATCATCTGGTCGATCGTCTCGGGGACCCAGGGCGTCGTCGTGGCTCCGGCCGCCGTCTCCACGTCGTCGTTCAACCGGTGGAGCGGGACCAGGTCCTCCTTGGTGATGGCCCTGAGCAGGACCCTGTCTCCACGAAGCATGAGCTGAACCCCACTGTCGATCGCCTGGCGGCGCGCGAGGGCTCGCCACCTATCGGACATCACACCACACGAAAAGTCGGGAACGACACTGAATAACGCCACGCCGCGGATGATCTGGACGGCATCCCTCCACCGGCCGCGGGCCCGCGCGGCGCGGAGCGTACGGCACCACGCACACTCGCGCACACGCACACACACGCACGCGTTACGGAGCTGTACGGCACCACGCTCGCGTACCCGGCACGAAGCGTGCGATGCCGCGCACACACTCACACACACGGCAACGGAGCGTACGGTGCCGCGACCGGGCGCGGCACGCACCGCGCCGGGCCGGACACAGTACAGCGCCGCGCCGCGCCGCACGTGGCTCCCCCTCCACCGCCCCGGGATTTTCTGACACGAGATCCTGACAGCACCCCCTCATGGAACGTTCCCGTCAGGGCTTCTACCGTTAGTAAACTTTCCTTTTTCCCACCGATCCACAGCATTTTCCGCGAACCGGAACCCAGAGGCGTGCCGCTTTTTTTACTGCTTGTATTGACTTGAGAATGAAGGCTGGCCTAGGGTCCCGGGCAAGCGAGACCTCGCCGTGAAGGGACCCCCCATGACTCGCCTCCCCTGACACCGGCCGGCGGAGGGCGTGATGATCGCGCTCGCCCCACCGCCCCGACCACACCCCGTCACGAGCGCGGGACGCGCTGGCCGCCCTCCGCCCGTGAAACCCCCGTTCTCCCTGCCGTATCCGTCGCGGCAGGGCCCAGGACGCGCCGAGCAGCGCGTGCCGCCGCGAGGCGGGCCCACCCCCCGGGCCACCGTGCGGCCGCTCGCGTGAAACACGTCCGCCGCGTCCGGCACCACCCGCATGTCACCCCCTGCTCCGGGTCGTGACGTCACGCGCGCCGCGTCCCCCTGGGCGTGGCGGCACCCGTGCGTCGCCTCCCCAAGACGGAAGGAAGTCCGCGCATGGACACCGGACAGTCGCCTCGCCGGCGCCGTCGCATGTCGCTCCCCACCACCCTCGGCGGGATGTTCACCGTCGTCGTCCTCGCCCTCGCCGGCGTGACGACCGCGTCGCCGGCCGCCGCCGCCACCGGGCAGATCACCGGCATCGGCGGCAAGTGCGTCGACGTCGCCGCGGCCAACAGCGCCAACGGCACCCCCATCCAGCTGTACGACTGCAACGGCAGCTCGGCGCAGCAGTGGACCCGCAACGGCGACGGCACCGTGCGCGCCCTCGGCAAGTGCCTGGACGTCACCGCCGCCTCCACCGCCAACGGAGCGCAGATCCAGCTGTACGACTGCAACGGCACCGCCGCGCAGCAGTGGACCTACAGCGCCGCGAACGACCTGGTGAACCCGGCCGCCAACAAGTGCCTGGACGCCACCGGCCAGTCCAGCGCCAACGGCACCCGCCTGCAGATCTGGACCTGCACCGGCACCGCCAACCAGAAGTGGAACGCCCCGAGCGACGGCGGCAACCCGCCCACGGACCCCCCGCCCGCCGGCAAGATGGCCGGGGCCCCGTACCTCTACATGGGCTGGGGCAACCCGCCGAGCCCGGCGACGATCATGAGCACCACCGGCGTGAAGTCCTTCACCATGGCGTTCATCCTGTCCGGCGGCGGCTGCACCCCGCGCTGGGACGGCTCCAGGCCGCTGACCGGCGGCACCGACCAGGCCGCGATCAACCAGATCAAGGCCGCGGGCGGCAGCGTGCAGGTCTCCTTCGGCGGCTGGTCGGGTAACAAGCTCGGCCCGAACTGCTCCACCCCGGCCGCCTACGCCGGCGCGGTGCAGCAGGTCATCAACGCCGTCGGCCCCGCGGTCGTCGACTTCGACATCGAGAACACCGACGAGTTCGAGAACTTCACCGTCCAGGACCGCATCCTGAACGGCCTGAAGATCGTCAAGCAGAACAACCCGAACGTCAAGATCGCCGTCACCTTCGGTACCGGGATCAACGGCCCGAGCTCGACCGGTGTCCGCCTGATCAACCAGGCCAGGGCTCTCAACGTGCCGATCGACAATTACACGATCATGCCGTTCAACTTCGGCGCCTCGAACATCTACAACGCCACCGTCAGCTCCTCCGAGGGCCTGAAGAACGCGCTCAAGGCCGCCAACGGCTGGACCGACGCGCAGGCGTACGCCCGGATGGGCATCTCCGGCATGAACGGCCTGTCCGACCAGGGCGAGCTGACCACGGTGGCGGCCTGGACCCAGATCCGCGACTGGGCCAAGTCCAAGGGCCTGACCCGCCTGGCCTACTGGGCGGTCAACCGCGACCGTCCCTGCCCCGGCGGCAACTCGGGCTCCGAGTGCAGCGGCATCTCCCAGCCCAACTGGGAGTTCACCCGCATCACGGCCGGCTTCTAGACGTGCCCCCTTCCAGCGGACACCGGATCGAAAGGAACAGCCGATGATCTCCACCAGCCCGGCGCCCCTTCCCGGCCCTCGCCCCGCGAGGACACGGCTCACGCGGATCGGCGGCCTCCTCGCCGCGACACTCCTCGCCCTCGGCTCCGCCGCGCTCGTCCCCACCCAGGCGGGCGCCCAGACCGCCACCGTCCAGGGCACCTCCGCACAGAACACCGCCGCCCTGGCGGCCCCCGCGCCCGGCCCCCTCGTGTGGTCGGACGAGTTCAACGCCGCCTCCGGCGCCGGACCCGACACCACCAAGTGGCGCCGGGACGTCGGCGGCGGCGGCTGGGGGAACAACGAGCGGCAGTACTACACGGCCGGCAACGAGAACATCGCCCACGACGGCGCGGGCAACCTGGTCATCACCGCGCGCAAGGGCAACCCCTCGGGACTCGGCTGCTGGTACGGCTCGTGCGAGTACACCTCGGGCAAGCTGACCACCGCCGCGACCTTCACCCGCGCCTACGGCCGCTTCGAGGCGCGGATGAAGCTCCCCCGGGGCAAGGGCATGTGGCCCGCGTTCTGGATGCTGGGCACCGGAGGGGCCCAGTGGCCCGCCAACGGCGAGATCGACATCATGGAGAACGTCGGCAGCGTCCCCGGGCAGGTGCTCGGCAGCCTCCACGGCCCCGGCTACTCGGGGGGCAGCCCGCTGAGCGGCAGCTACAACCTCCCGGCGGGCCAGGCCTTCGCCGACGCCTTCCACACCTTCACCGTCGACTGGGAACCCGGCGCGGTGACCTGGTACGTCGACGGCGTCCAGTACTCCAGGAAGACCCCCGCCGACACGCGGGGCAACCCCTGGGTCTACGACCACCCGTTCTTCATGATCCTCAACCTCGCCGTCGGCGGTAACTGGCCCGGCTCGCCCGACGCCTCCACCACCTTCCCCCAGCAGCTCACCGTCGACTACGTCCGCGTCTACGCGCCGCCCAGCGGCGGTGGCCGTACGGGACAGATCACCGGCATCGGCGGCAAGTGCGTCGACGTCGCCGCCGCCAACACCGCCAACGGCACCCCCATCCAGCTGTACGACTGCAACGGCACCGCCGCACAGCAGTGGACCCTGGGCACCGACGGCACCGTGCGCGCCCTCGGCAAGTGCCTGGACGTCACCGCCGCCTCCACCGCCAACGGAGCGCAGATCCAGCTGTACGACTGCAACGGCACCACCGCCCAGCGGTGGACCTACAACTCCGCGACCCGCGATCTCGTGAACCCGGCCGCCAACAAGTGCCTGGACGCCACCGGCCAGTCCAGCGCCAACGGCACCCGCCTGCAGATCTGGGAGTGCACCGGCACCGCCAACCAGAAGTGGACCGCCCCGGCCTGACCCGGCCCGCCTCCACCTGACCAGGCCCGTCGCGGGCCGGAACCCACACCCTCGGTTCCGGTCCGCGACGGGCCTTCACCGTTCGCCGCCGCTCGCCGCCGTTCGCCGCCGCTCACGACGCGGTGACCGTGTCACCGACCGCGATCGTGCCGAGGGCGCGCGGGATGCCGAGCCGGCCGAACATGATGCCGCGATCGCCGTCGAAGACCCTGGTGCGGTAGCCGGCCAGCACCCGCAGTGGCTCGCCGTTCTTGCGCGCCGTGTCCTGGTCGACGTTGACGATGACGCAGCGCCCGCAGGGCTTGGTGAGCTCGATCTCGGCGGCGCCGACGCGCAGGGTGGACAGCGCGTCCTCACCGTAGGGGCCGAGGCCCTCCAGCACGATGTTGGGCCGGAACCGGTCCATCGGCAGTTGGTCGTCCACCCGCCGGTTCAGGTCGTCGAGGGACTCGCGCGACAGCACGGAGATGGGGTGGCCGTCGGCGTACGTCAGCGTGCCCCCGCCCCGCGAGGTGGGCCGGGTGCCGGTGAAGCGGACCAGGCGGCAGGGCGCTCCGAGGAGGCCGGAGAACCACGCGGCGGCCTCCTCTCCCTGGTCCACGCCCTGGCAGGGTTTCCCGTGCACGGTCACGTCCAGCACCGGCCCGTCCACCGGCTCGTGGACCAGGGGTGTCACCGCCCCGGGCGCGCCCACGACGAGTTTCACGCCGTCGTACGCGGGCCGCAGCGTCGCCAGCCGGGGCAGCTCCCGTTGCGACAGGTGCCGCAGGTCCGGACGGACCAGCATGAACTCCCGGTCGTGCCGCAGCCCGGTCGGGGTCAGCTCGGCGTCGGCCAGGGGGGTGCCGCCCGCGCTTTTGAGCGGGAAAACGTTCAGTTCCACGACGACGGCGACCACGCCCCCCTCGCCACGCGCCGGACCCCGGCGGGCGAATCCCTCGCGCGCCGAGCCTTCACCTGCGGAGTTCTCCCCCGCCCCCACCGGGGCCGCACCGCGGAATTCGCGCACCATGTATCGGACGCTAGGACATCCGCGCGGAAGAGAGGTCAGGAAGCGACAGTATCTGACAAAATCTCGTCAGCTTTACCGAAGCTCCCCCGGCCGCCGGCTTCGCCGTCGACGGCCGCCCGGCACGGGGCCGGGAAACGGGGGCCGGGGGGACGTGGGACCGGGGGCGCGGGGTCGAGGGCACAGGGCCGGGGCCGGGGCCGGGGCCGGGGAGATCAGAGCAGGCGCCTGATGTCGCCGTACGCGCGGTAGAAGCCGCCCCGCTCGGAGAAGCGGACCCCCTCGACGAGATAGCGGGCCCCGGCCTCGCGCACGCCCTTGGGGAACTGCACGTTGCGCCGCACGTCGTAGCCCTCGCTGACCACCCGCACCCGGAGCCGCTCGCCCTCGCGGAAGCACTCCACCACCACGCCGTCACCGGTGTCGGGGACGGCGTCGAACGCCACGGTCTCCAGCGCGGTGGTGGGCTCCACCACCGCCAGCCCGGCGGACGCCTTGACGTCCACGACGTCGGGGACGGTGCCCTCCTGGGCCGCCCTGATCGCCGTCTCGGTGGCGTCGATGCAGGCCAGGGTGCCGTCGGTGGTCACGATGTAGAGGCGGTCGTCGAGATACTGCATCGAGAAGGCGGAGCCGCAGCCGGTGGCCAGCTTCCACAGGCGCTCGCCGCTCTGGTCGAAGCAGTAGATCGACGAGTGGTTGTCACCGGCGAAGACGTACCGGCCGCCGGGGGCGGTGGCGCAGGAGAAGACCGTGGCGTCGCAGCGGTAGACCGCCTGGGAGGCGCCGTCCGACTTGCGCAGGCGGTGCACCGTGGAACGCGAGGTTCCGGCGTAGACGGAGTCGGCCTCCTGCCAGCCGAACAGCACCGCGCCGGTGAGAGGCGTCTCCCAGACCGGCGTGCCGTCGGCGGCGTCGTAGCGGGCCACCCCGGTGGAGTGGCCGTGGTAGACGGCCTCGTCGTCGCAGCGGACCATCCAGGCCGAGTCGCCCCGGCCCTTGCGCGCCCACTGGAACTCGTCCTCGTGGTCGATGGTGGTGATCCGCCCGGCCCGGTCGGAGACGCCCAGCACGCCGTCGTGGATGTCCAGCCAGTAGATGTCGACGTCCTCGGCGATCTCGTACGCGACCCTGGGGACCTTGCCTCCGAGGTCGTAGACCTTGCCGTCGTCGGCGCCCGCGTAGATCCAGAAGTCGTCGCCGACGATGCACTTCACCCCGTCGGGCAGCTTGAAGCGGCCGGTGACGGTGCCGCCGTGGGTGACGGTGTAGACGTCGCCGCGCTGGTTGCCGACCCAGCAGCGCTCGGAGTCGACGAAGATGCCGAACGCCGCCGCGCCGCTGGCGAAGCGCCACAGCACCGGCGCCTGGGTCGCGGTGGAGCGGGTGCTCTCCACGCTGCGCCGGGTGACCGCGCGGCGCTGACGCACCCCCTGGACGGCGGGGGCGTACCCCCTGCGGACCTTCTCGTTGATCTTCTTCGCGGCGGCCGCCTCGGCCTTCGCCTCGCTCGCGAACGCCGAGGCCTTGGCCTGGCCCGTCTCGCCGATGCGGCCGTATCGGATCGTCACCTCGGTCCCGTCGACCACGACCTCGTAGAACTTGTGCGAGCTCCCGCCGTCCTCGGACAGTTCCAGGTAAGTGCTCCGCGCGGCCATGCTCCACCTTCTCGGTTCGTCGACTTTCCGGGAGCGTAGGGCAGCCGTACGACAAATAACGAAAAGTCAGGAAAAGTAGCGGCGAGGATTGTCGATCAGCATCTGGTCCACCTGCGCGTCGCTCACCCCGGCCTCCCGCAGAGCCGGAAGCACGTCGTCGTGGATGTGGCCGAAGCGCCAGTTGGGCGCGGCGAGCGGTATGCCGTCGTCCCAGGCCGCGCCAAAGTAGTCCATGAAGCACGCGCTGTCGTGGCTGAGCACCATCCGGTCGGCGTAGCCGCGTTCGCAGAGCGCGACGACGGTGGCGACCCGCGACGCCGTGGAGTTGTACGCGTCCAGCCCGAAGCGGTCCATACCGAGCGTCGCGCCGGTGTCGGCCAGCCGCATCAGGTGGTCGAGGTCGTTGGAGTCGCCCGAGTGCCCGAGCACGACCTTGGCCGGATCGACCCCCTCCTTCACGAACAGGTCCAGGACGACCAGCCCGCTCCCGGTGGAGGGGTTGGTGTGCACCGTGATCGGCACGCCGATCCGCAGGTGGGTCTGGGCGACCGCCCGGCAGATCCGCTCGACGCCGGGGGTGAGCCCCTTGCTCTCGATCGCGCACTTGAGGAACGCGGCTTTGACCCCGGTGTCGGCGATGCCCTCGACGATGTCGCGGGAGAAGTCCTCGACCATCGGCTCGGGCACGTCCATCATCAGACCGGGCCCCCGGTGCTCGTACTGATGCGGGACCTCGTCGAAGGAGTAGATGCCGGAGGCGACGATGACGTTCAGCTCCGGCACCTGCTCGGCCACCCGCCGCACGCGCGGGATGTAGCGGCCCAGCCCCCACACGGTCGGGTCGACGATGGTCCTCACGCCCATGGCCGCCACCGCCCTGAGCTTGGTGACGGCGTCGGCCACCCGGTACTCCTCGTCCCACCACGCGCCCCTGCCGTAGTTGTCGACGTGCTCGGGCGAGAGGACGAAGACGTGCTCGTGCATGAGGGTCTGGCCCAGGTCGGCGACGTCGACGGGACCTCTGACGGTGTTCACGACCGGCATGCGCGTCCTCCGGGGGTGGTCCGACCTGACGGCGATGACGTACCGAGCGGTCGCTTCCTGCGAAGGTAGGCCGGGGCGCCGGGACCGTCAACCTGCCACGCGGAGCGGACCGCCCGGGGACGGGCGAGCGGGAACGGCCAGGCCGAGCGGACCGCACGGGAGCGGTCACGCGGGAACGGTCAGGGGAGGCGGTCAGGCGCGGACGGCTGCCGGGAGGGGGCGACGGACGCGGCCGCCCTGCCTGGCACCGGCCACCAGTCCCAGCATGGCCAGCACCGCCACCTCGAACCCCACCACCAGCCGCTGGACCACCCCGGCGGGGATGTCGTCGTTGGTCAGGTCCACGCCGAACATCCGCACCACGTACGGGAGGACCACCAGGACCAGCACGCCCAGGGCGGCCAGGCTGAGCAGCCGGACCGGGCGGGCGTACGGGCTGGTCGCGTACCGCCTGGCCAGGAGCAGCCCGGCGACCGGCATCGTGAGGAAGGCCACGAACGCCGCGTACCTGTGGATGCCACCGGACATCGACAGCGGCACGCCGGGCTCGTCGGTCGGGAAGGCTCCGATCAGCAGCATGCACAGGCCCCAGGTCCCGACCAGCAGGGCCACCGCGCGGTCCTCCCCGCGACGGGCCAGCATCGCCCCGATGATCGTCGCCGCGACGGAGAAGAGCGTGAGCGACAGGGGCAGCAGCCAGCCGTTCGCCTCGAACGCGTACTCGCTGATCACGGTGTGCACCGGGTCGAGGCCGGTGACCACGTGCAGCCCGAGCATCGCGACGGCCCCCGCGCCGATCGCCGCGTAGCCGCCGAGGATCATCGTGTGCCGCGTGAACGCCTGGCTTTCCATACCTCAACGATGGCGACGACCAAGATCACGGAGTATCGGAGACAGCCCCAGGCCACCCCTGAACGGTCCCGGATGTCCTCCGGGACGAGGTGGTGTTCACCCTCCGGGGAAATTTCCCGCTATACACCTCTGAGCTGCACAAACACCCGCGATGGTAGGGCGATCCCCCTCAGGGTCCTGCCCTCGGGGGCAGGACCCTGAGGGACGGCCCGTCGGGGACACTCACGGCACGGCGACGCGGCGGGCGGGGAGTGAGCCGACATGGGTACAAGCCGACAAAAGAACGGGCCGACGAAAAGGACAGGCTGGCGAAAAGGACAAGGCGACAGAAAGAACGAAACGACAAAAAACGGGCCGACCGGCGAACGGGGCGACGCGAGAGCGGGTCAGCGCGAGAGCGGGCCGGCGGGAGTCACGGGTGGTCCCCGAAGTCGAAGGGCAGGCCGACGTAGTTCTCCGCGAGCGTGGTCGCCGCGGCCTCGGAGGAGGTGACGTAGTCGAGGTGCGAGGTCTGCAGGCGCCGCCCGTAGGGGTCGTCGTCGTCCAAGGTGTGCAGCAGCGTCGTCATCCACCAGGAGAAGTGCTGGGCCCGCCAGACGCGCTTGAGGCAGCTGGCGGAGTACGTGTCCAGCAGCCCCGTCGAGCCCGTCGCGTAGAACTCCGCCAGGGCGGCGGTCAGCAGCCGGACGTCCGCGACGGCCAGGTTGAGCCCCTTGGCACCGGTGGGCGGCACGATGTGGGCGGCGTCCCCGGCGAGGTAGAGGTTGCCGTGACGCATGGGCTCGGCGACGAACGAGCGCATCGCCGACAGGTCCCTGGAGATGATCGGCCCCTCGGCCAGCGCGAACCCCGGAACCGTCTCCAGGCGGGCCCGCAACTCGGCCCAGATCCGCTCGTCCGGCCAGTCGTCGAGCGAGGCGTCGGGGGGGACCTGGAGGTAGAAGCGGCTGATCTCCGGGGAGCGCATGCTGTGCAGCGCGAAGCCCCGGTCGCCACGGGAGTAGATCAGCTCCTCGGACGACGGCGGGACCCGCGCGAGGATGCCGAGCCAGGCGAACGGGTAGTCACGCTGGAAGACCGACAGGACACCCTCGGGGATCGACGGCCGCGAGACGCCGTGGAAGCCGTCACACCCGGCGATGACGTCGCAGTCGAGGCGCTCGCCCTGGAAGGTGAGGTAGGGGTCCTTCTCCAGCGAGTGCAGCGCGACGTCGGGGACGTCGAAGAGGATCCTTCCCCCGTCGGCCAGCCGCCGGGCGATGAGGTCCTTGACGACCTCCTGCTGGCCGTAGACGGTGATGGCCCGCCCGGGGACCAGCCTCTCGAAGGCGATGCGATGCCCGGCCCCGCCATAGCGCAGCTCGATGCCGTGGTGCGGCAGCCCCTCCGCGCGCATCCGGTCGCCGACGCCCGCCTCGTTCAGCAGGTCCACGGTGCCCTGCTCCAGCACCCCGGCCCGTACGCGCTGCTCGACGTACTCCCTGCTCCGCGCCTCCAGGACCACCGAGTCGATGCCCCGCAGGTGGAGCAGATGGGAGAGGAGCAGCCCGGCGGGTCCCGCGCCGACGATCCCGACCTGAGTTCGCATGCACCGAGCATCCCGTACCGCCCGCCCCCGCACAGCGCGACCTTCCGCTCAGCGGAAAGCCCCGCCCGGCGGGGGCGGGAGGCGTCCGTGCGCGTCCAGAGCGGAAGAAGCGGGAAACAGGCCGTACGAAACAGGAGACCCCGGGCAGGCGGCGAAGGCAGGCGACGCGAAACGAGCCGCGGAACACGCCGGGGAGGCGGGAAGCGGGAAGCGGCCGTGGACGTTCAGCGGGGAGCCGCGGCGAGGTCGCGGGAGAGAGCGGCGGCGGCGGACAGCACCGCCGCGGCCAGCCGTCGCGGATCGGCGGTGTGCCGCCAGGTCACCAGCGACAGCGCCGCCACCACCCGGCCGCCCGCCCCCCGCACCGGCACCGCGACCGAGCAGGTGCCCACCGACATCTCCTCCTGCGTGCGGGCGATCCCGGTCCTGCGGACCTCCTCCAGCTCGGTACGGAGCCGCGCCGGGTCCACCACAGTGTTCGGCGCGTGCGGGGTGAGCTCCCTGGCGAGCACCCGCTCCACCGTCTCCGGATCCGCGAAGGCGAGCAGGACCTTGCCGACGCCGGTCGCGTGCAGCGGCAGCTCCCCCGCCACGCGCGAGACGACCGGCACGGAGGTGGGCCCGCGCAGCCGCTCGACGTACAGCGCCCGGTCGTCGCGGAGCACCGCGAGCTGCACGTTCTCGCGGGTGGCGACGTAGAGGTCCTCCATGTACGGCAGGGCGAGCTCGCGCAGCTCCCTCGGCTCCGCGGCCTGGGCGCCGATCTGCCACAGGAGCATCCCGACCCGGTAGGAGCCGTCGGGGAGCCGCTCCATGAACCCGCCCGCCACCAGCTCCCCGACCAGCCGGTGACCGGTGGCGGGCGGCAGCTCGGCCCGGCGGCAGATCTCGGTGAGCGTCAGCCGCACGTCTCCCGGCAGGAACGCGCCGAGGATGGCCATGACCTTCCCGGTGACCGTGGGCGCCCTCACGCGCCCCACCCTAGGCGTGGTCCCGCCGCCACCGCGACGACCACGACCACGACCACGACCACGACCACGACGGGAACCTTAGGGAGCGGACCCCAGCCGGGCGGCCAGGACCCCGGCACGGGCGAGCTGCACCTCGCGGGCCTTCTTCGCGGCGTAGCCCAGCAGCGGCCTGACCCAGGCGTGCACCACGAGGATGTCCTCGACCTCGGTGCCCCCGTTCTTCTCGTTGAGGGTGAACCGGTAGTCGAGGCGCACCCCGCCGGGGCTGTCGACCTCGCCCTCGACGGTCCGCGGCGTGCTCCGCAACGTCACCTTGATCATGTTGTCGTACTTGACGAGACCGAAGAACCTGAACCGCTCCACCGAGGTGTAACGGGTCTCGGAGTCGCCCTGCTCGACGTCCTTGACGGCGACCACCATCGGCGAGAGCCCCACGTAGCTCTGCGGCTGGCTCAGATGGGCGTGGAGCGCCTCCGGGGTGTTGCGGACATGGAAGGTGTTACGCAGTGTGACCTTTGGCATGTATGCCCCCGTTTTAAGATCTTTTACTGGGAGACAGTAACGGGTTCGGCCATGTACCAGCGGGCATGTTGCTCACCTCGGGTGAGGGAATCCAGCCTGCGGGGAAGCTCGCGCCGGGAGAACGGGTCGGCGGCGGCGTTGCGGATGTGGATGCCCACCGCGTAGATGTCCCTGACCTCCATGAGGGTGGAGTATCCCGGCCAGGAACGCAGGTCGCTGCCGTACGCGTCGGCGAAGGCGTCCACGTCGGCGGCGGTCAGGCCGAAACGCCGCTGGCCGTGGTAGGTGTGGACCAGGTCCCACTCGCGGGGGCCGACCGCGACACCGTCCCAGTCGCAGAGCACCACGTGGCCGTCCGTGCAGCGCAGCAGGTTGTCGATCCACGCGTCGCCGTGCAGCAGCACCGGCGCGTCGTCCATGCCGAGGTCCGACCAGCGCTCCGTCAGCTCCGCGATGCGGTCGCGCAGCCAGGCCCGCTGGCAGGAGGTGAGCTCCTCGGATCGGTCCACGGCGCGGCGCACCTCGCACAGCGGGTCGACGAAACGCCGCAACGCCACCGGCGGGACCGGCAGCAGGTGCAGGCTGCGCAGGATCTCGCCCAGCTCCGTGGTGGTGGGACGGCCGCTCGCCGGGACGTAGTGCCAGAAGGTGACGACCCTGCCCTCGTGCACCACGGGCTGCTCGGAGATCTCGTCGGCCGGGCGCACCGCGGGGAACCCCTGCTCGGCGAGCCAGCGCGCCACCGCGAGGACCAGCGGCAGCCGGGTCAGCGCGTTGGGAGCGGTGGCGATCCTGACCACGATCTCGCTGCGCAGCTTGAAGACGGCGTTGCTGCGCACCCGCAGCAGCTCCGCGTCCCTGTGGTCGATGCCGAGGTCCTCGCAGACCTCCCGCAGGACGGTGTACGCCTCCTCGGCGAGCGCGTTCATCAGCTGACCGGTGCCGCGCCGGTGACCAGGTCGTTCAGGCGCCGCACCGCCGCCGCCCTGTGCCTGGTCTGGGGCACCTCCGACAGCATCGCCCGCGCGCGGTTGAGCACGATGGAGGTGCGGTGTTCGGGCGGGACCTGGAGCAGGGCCTTCTCCGCCAGGTGGCAGGCGTCGTCGATCTTGCCGTCGCGGACCAGGTGCGCGGCCTGGTCGAGCAGGAGGAGGACCGGGTCGATGGCGTACGGCACCGAGGGCCCGGCGGGCCCCGGCTTCCAGTCGACGTCCTCGCCCAGCTCGATCAGGGTGCCGATCCGGTAGAACTGCAGCCGCCGCTCGGAGAACCGGAAGGCCAGGTGGTCGTGGCCCTCGGGGGGCATCTTGGCGAAGATCCGCTCCGCCTCGGCGAGCGCGACCCTCGCCGCCTTGTGCTCGCCCATCCGGGCCAGCGCCCGCGCCTCCGCCGCCGCGCCGAGCGCGGCCGGGGAACTGGGCGCGCTGCCGGCGAGCATCCTGGCCTCGCGGGCCAGCCGCACGGTCTCGGCCAGGTCGCCGTAGTAGTAGGGGAGCATCGCCTGCTGCGCCCGGACGAGGGCGCGCAGCCGCACGTCGCCCATGTCGTCGGAGGCGTTGCGCGCGGTGCCGTACCAGGCGTGGGCCTGGCGGGTGTCGCCGAGCTTCATCAGCGCGTCGGCCGACAGCAGCGCGAGCATGACGGTGGCGTTGAGCAGGCGGCGCTGGGCCATCGCGGGCTGGCGGGCCAGCGAGAGCGTCCGGACGTCCGACAGCTCCAGCATGAGCCGGTAGAGCATCGGCACCGGCGCGCTGCTGATGTACTCGCGCCGGTAGCGCAGCACCTGCTCGTCGAGCCGGTCGAGCTGCTCCTCGGAGACGGTGGCGACGGCGAGCGTACGGTCCAGGTCCTGGCGGGTCCGCTCGACCTCGGCCAGCAGCCGGCCGGTCATCACGGACTCCGAGCCGAGCAGGGCGTGGTGGAACAGCGCCCGCCGCTCGATGTCGTCCTCGGACCGTTCCCGCTCCTCCGTCTGGTACGGCGCGCGGGACTCGCCACCGGAGACGACGACGACCTTGGTGCCCCCGCCGTCCTCGCAGTAATCTCCGGCCAGGCCCAGCCTCACCGCGTTCGCGCGGTAGAGTCGGGCGAGCAGATCGATGGTCTGCGGGCGCGGTCGTGCCCGGTTGTTCTCCCAGGCGTTGAGCAGGTCGATGCTGGCCCGCGCCTCGCCCAGGTCCTGGCGCTCACAGAGCTCCTCCAGCTCCTGCACGGACTGCCTGGCCGACCATCCCCTGGCCAGGCGGTGTGCCTTGAGCAGGCTCACCCCGCAGCAGCCGTGAATGGCCTGCGCGGTCTGCCAGTGGGTCCACTGCCTGGACGCCGCCTGCTCCCGCCACCGTCGCGCGCACGCGGGGGAATGCTCACCTCGGGCCACGGCGCCCCTCCCGGTCGCTGTTTACACAACATTAACAAACACGCACCTCAGCGTAAACGCACCTGTGCGCGGCGTTCCTTTTATTCGCGGTTTCCCCACGGAACATCAGCGACTTTCCGGTCTATTCCACTGATCCCGAGGGGGGTTGCGGAGGGACCGATTGCCTCAAGTGCCGCAAAACCGCACTCTGCAGAGAGGCAAGTCACAAGTGTCCGCCAGGAGTGATCCGGATGATGACAGAGCGCGGCGAGGGCATCGACCACCTGCGTCGGTTGGCCGCCCAGTTGGAGGCGCACGCCTTCCAGGTGCGTCTGAGGTCGGCCGCAGGACTTTATCCACGGCTTCATGTGATCAACCCCATGGCCCCGGCCAGGACCGAGGACGTGCTCGCCGCCCACGAGGAGGACGGCGAGTGGTGGTTCTGGCTGTCCTGGGCGGGGCGCATCGGCCACGCGGAGGACGTCGCGACGGCCGCGGAACGTGTGGCCAGTGTTCTTCATGTGATACGGAGATAGGTGATTCTTGGGCCTGGCATGGGTAACACCCGGTGATCAAGCCCAGAATGGAGCGGCACCGTGAAAAGGATCCTGGTCGTACAACGTCCGCGTCCGCCCCGTGAGCCGGTGCCGCTCGATCTGCGCAGCCCCTCGGGTCGCACACTCCCCTTCTGACGGCCCCGGCGATCCACATCGGGTCGCGCCTCCCCCTTGGGAACAGTCGGCGAAGAGACCTTCCCGCTGCCCCCAAGGGGAGGTCAAGAGGCACGATCCTCCGTCGCATACGGGGTTGCAAGAGGCTTTCAAGTGTTCTGCAGGCGGTTCGTTAGACCTTGTGACCATGAACAGCGCCCCTTTCGCTTTCAGTGTCAGCGTGATCGTCCCTGCCATGAACGAAGCGGAGAACCTGCCCCACGTCTTCGCGACCCTGCCGTCCTGGATCGACGAGGTGATCCTGGTCGACGGCAACTCCACCGACGACACGGTGGCCGTGGCCAAGGCCCTGCGTCCGGGACTGCGCGTCGTCACGCAGACCCGCAAGGGCAAGGGCAACGCTCTCACCGAGGGCTTCGCCGCCGCGACCTGTGACATCATCGTCATGATCGACGCCGACGGGTCCACCGACGGCCGGGAGATCCACGCCTTCGTGACCGCGCTGGTCGAAGGCGCCGACTTCGCCAAGGGGTCCCGCTGTGCCCCCGGCGGAGGCTCGGACGACATCAGCCCGATCCGCTCGCTCGGCAACACGATGCTGACCAAGATGACCAACCGGCTGTACGGCACCCGCTACACCGACCTGTGCTACGGCTACAACGCCTTCTGGGCCCGCCACCTCGAAGCCCTGGACCTCGACTGCGACGGCTTCGAGATCGAGACGCTGATGAACATCCGCGCCGCCCAGGCCGGTCTCGTCATCCGCGAGGTCCCCAGCCACGAGCGCAGCCGCATCCACGGCGCCAGCAACCTGCACGCCGTCCGCGACGGCCTTCGGGTGCTGCGCACCATCCTCCGCGAGCGCGAGGGACGCGTCGGCGGCATCCGGCTGCGTCGGGAGCACGCCACCCACGCCACCGCCTGACACCCGCCGGGGAACCCGCGAAGATCAGGGCGGACACCGGCCGGTGCCGCTCCGCCCGCGCGACGCCGGGGGCGATGAACCGCGCTCCGGCCCCGCCTCCCCGGAACGGCCGGAGGTGACGTCATGGCGATCACATGGGTTCGTGGCGGGTTTCGCCGTGACGGTGTACGAGGCGAACACCGCGTTCGCCGAAGGCCCGCTCGGCCGCCTCGGTCATCGGGCGGGCCCCGTCCTCGGGTGCCCAGCAGACGGGCGTCCGGCCCACGCTCGTGGAATACACGTAGGCCACCCCGACCGTTTCGGCGGGATCTCCGAGTTTTTCACAGATCGAGTAACTCGCCGTGTTCCAGTTCCGGCCACCCGTACAGGGTGTGGGACCGTCCGTGTCAAGGCTCTGCCTGCCGCCACAGTCCCTGATGGAACCACGCCAGACGGAGTCACACGTCGCGGCCTGCCGGAAGACGCCGTCTCCGAGATCTCGCAAGCAGTTCAGTCTCATGGTGAGACCGAAGGCGCACTCGTTCGGGGAAAGATCCTCGTCGGCGCATCCGAGATACCTGTCGAGAAGGTCCGAACAGCCGACCCTCAGCGTGTGACACAGACCGAGAACCTCGATGTACGTCGAGCAGAACGTGTCGTCACCCCGCCTGTCGTCGCGACATTCGTAGTAGGCGTCTCGCGCCTTCACACAGTCGAATCCGCCGGCCGGATCAAAGGTGGGCGGACAGCGTGAGAACTCCCTCTCGCCCGCGGCGCACACCTCGTCAGACCGAACGGGAGTCCCCGTCCGGCACGACAGGTAGGAATCGAAGGAAGCGGCACAGGCTTTTTCGTTGTTGAAAGCACCTCGTTCTCCGAATCTGCATCCAACCCGGACGATCAACGCCTGCTTGCACAACGTGGCAGAGGTCTTCGCCGGATGACGCCTCACGCAGGTGTCGTATCCCGGGACCTTCGACCGGCAGTCCACGTCTCCCGGCCCGTCGCCCTTCGGGCAGACCTCTCGGGCCACGGCACCTGTGTCCGGTTCATTCACGGAATACCATGACGGCTGCGCCCGCGGGATCGCCGGAGGTGTCGCGGTCGTCGAGCAACCGGCCAGGACGACAATGGCCACGAGTGCCACCAGCACACTACGGATCCGCGACCTCGCCGTGACCATGCGCCCTCTCGGTCGGCCCGCGCCCGGCGTCGGTACGCGGGCGTCAGCCAACTCTGCCGGACCGTCCCGCTGAGATCAAGAGACGGGGATCAAATAGCACAAATTACACATGAGGGCGAAATATCAAACACGGCAAGTAATGTCACCATAATTCGTTTCGCCAGATAAAGGTGCGGGGGGCGGCCGTTTCCCGGATGCGCCGATGCCATCAGGCTCGTCGACGCGGAGAGTTCGACCGTCGCGGCACTCGAAGCCGCCAGGATCAATGGTGATCCGGTCACCGCGGACGGAAAAACGTCGCCGGACGGCTCAGGCGACTTCGACGACCAGGTGAAAGACGTCACGAAAAAGCTCGCCCTCCGCCACAGGGCCACCGAGGGCGAGAGGGGCCACGACAGGCGCGGCTCTCCGCCCCGTCACGCCAAATCACATCGAGCTGAACGAAAAGTTCCGCGAGAGAATGTCATATGTCATTAGAAACGACGACATATGATCCCGCCCTCCCCCCTGGTGCCGGCGAAGGTCGAGGCGGAGGGACAGGCGGACCAGTGTTCGCGGAGGCGGTGCGGAGATCAGGGCCGCCGTACGGGCCTCAGGCCACCTCGAGCGCGTCGGCCACCGAGGGGAGCACCTCGAACACCTGGATCAGGCCGGCGAGGTTGAGACGCCTGGCCAGGTTGCCCTGGACGCCGGTGAGGATGACCCGTACCTCCCGGTTCAGGCCCTGGTGGCGCACCTGGAGCAGCTCGCCGATCCCGGAGGAGTCGCAGAAGGTCAGGGCGGACAGGTCGAGGATCAGCATCGGCGAGGGCAGGGAGTCCCAGGCCCTGCCCATCTCCTCGCGCAGCACGGACGTGTGGTAGTGATCAAGCTCTCCACTCGCGCGCACGACGAGCGTCGTACCGTGCAGCCCGGAGGTGACGGTGAAAACCGACTCCGGCTCATCTCCCACGAACATGACCAACCCTCTGACCGACCCTTTGCCCAAGCAACCATAACTGTCTCATACGGCGCGTATCGCCCCGGCGCGGAGAGACGCGGCCGTTCATGTCGGCTCGGGGAAGGCCTCCATCGCCTCTTCGACCGTACGCCGGGTGTCGAACAGCTCGGCCACCCCCAGACGGCGCAGCCGTTGCCTCATCACGGTGGAGGGGCCGACGAGGACGAGCGAGCCCGCGACCCGGCGGACGCGGGTGAGGGCGTACATGAGCACGCCGTAGCCGGTGGAGTCGCAGAAGGTGACCTCGGTGAGGTCGATCACCAGGCGCGGGTGGTCCGTCGCGCCCAGCGCGGCGTCCGCCTGCTCCTTCAGCAGCGGGGAAGACCCGTAGTCCAGTGCCCCCACCGCGTGCAGGGCGGTGAAATGGCTGTGCTTGTCGGCCCGAACGCGGAATCTCGCGTCCTCCTCAGCCTTCGACATCGGCATCCTCTCCCGCCTACGTCCCCGGTGCCCCAGCCAGGCGGTTCTAATCATCGCGGGCACGGCCGGACGACGGAGGCATGCGGAACAATGGTGGCATGGTGAGAGCGCGCCCGGTGGCGATCCTGGTCTTCGGAACGCTGCTGATCGCCGCGTGCGGCGCGGCCCCGGCCGAGCCCACCGCACCCACCGCGACCCCGGGGCCGGGCGGTACGGCCTCGCGGTCCCCCGGTTCCGTTTCCTCCACTTCCCCGGGTCCGGCGCCACGGGACCCCTCGGCGAGTCCGGTGGCGACCGGGGCGGTCGCCTCGTCCGCCGAGTGGGCGGCCGTGGGGAGCGCGAAGCTGCCGGGCGGCACGGCGCTGCTCGACGTGGCGGCGACCGGGCCCCGTGACGCCTGGGCCGTCGGATACCAGGACAGCGCCGAGGACCGGGAGGGCACGCCCGCCGTCCTCCGCTGGAACGGGAGCCGCTGGCGGGAGATGCCGCTGGGCGAGCTGGGCGAGGGGGCCGGCGCCGCCCGTCTGGAGGGGGTCGGCGCGGCCGGGCCCGACGACGTGTGGGTGGTGGGCAACGGCCCGAGCGCGTTCGCCGCGCACTGGAACGGGCGGGCGTGGGCCCCGCACCGGCCCTTCGGGGTCGCCGAGGACTACCGGCTCGCGGACGTCACGACGAGCGGCGGCGACGCGTGGTTCGCCGCGAATGGCCCTTCCGGCGCGGTCGTCCTGGAGTGGGCGGGCGGCGGGTTCCGCAACGTGCTGAGCACCGGGGGCACCTTCGAGGCGATCACCTCCGGGGAGGGGCACGTCTGGGCGGTGGGGACGAGCGAGACCGGGACCCCGCTGGCCTGGCACGGCACGGCCGGATCGTGGGAGAGCCTGGAGACGCCCCCGATCCCTGGCGGCCGCCTCGACCGGGTCTGGCAGGTCTCGCCGTCGGAGGTGTGGGCGGTCGGGCAGGTCTCCGCCGCCCCGGCCGGGCCGTCGGGGAGCGAGACCGGGCCGAGCGCCCAGGCTGAGACGCCGCCGGACGTCCGGGCGGGCGGCGAGGGAGCGCGGCCGCTCGTCATGCGCTGGGACGGGACCCGCTGGACGCGGGTCGAGGTGCCGGTCTCCCGGGGGAGCCTGCACGGGGTCACCGCCTCCGGTCCCGGAAACCTGTGGATCAGCGGCGTCGACGCCGATCACGCCGGGCAGGTGCTCGTCCTCCACTTCGACGGCACCACCTGGTCACGCGAGTACGGCCCGCTGTTCCGTACCTACACCACCACCCAGCAGTACGACGGGACCGACGACGTCGGCGGCACCGTCCTGACCCGGGTGCCGGGCACCGAGACGCTGTGGGCGGTGGGCTCGGTCGGCGTGGGCGACGACGAGAAGGCCTTCGTGCTCCGCCGCTGACCCCCACCGCTGCCGCCGCCTCCCGTGCGGCGCGAGGTCGCGGATTTGGAACACACGATGTCCCTGCCGGAAACATGAGCCGCCTACCGTGCGGACATGGCGGACTTTACCCACCAAATGCCACGACAGAGCCTTCGACGACACGGCTGGGACACCGAAGGTCAGACTTCCGCCCCGGGCACCGCCCGCCCCCGCGCTCACGCGACCCCTAGAACCCCTGATCCCACCCCAGACCTGCACACGCTTGGTAAAAAATCCGTGAAAAAGTCGGTCAGGTGACGTAGTCTCTCTCAAACTCCAACAAAGAGGGAGTATCACATGAAAAAGGTTCTTATCCTCCAAAAGCCCCGGCCGCCCCGGAAACCCATCGCCCTGGACCTTCGTACGCCCTCAGGACGGGCGCTGCCCTTCTGAGAGGAACAGCCGGTTGACGAACCAGAGGGCCGCCCCGATCACGAGCAGCACCCCGGCGCGGACGTAGACGTCCACGCCCCTGCCGGTGACGGGAAGCGTCAGGCCGAAACAGACCACCGCCCCCAGGATCGGCATCCAGCTCGGCGCCCGGAAGTGATCGTGGTCCACCCGGTCCTTGCGGAGGACCAGCACGGCCACGTTGACCAGCGTGAAGACGCACAGCAACAGCAGCACGGTGGTGTCCGCCAGGCCGCCCACGTCGCCGGTGGCGACCAGCACGGCCGCGACACCCACGGTGAAGAGGATGGCCACCCACGGGGTGGACCTCGTCGAATGGACCGCCGCGAACACCCGCGGCACGATCCCCTCACGCGCCATGCCGTACACCAGGCGCGAGGCCATGAGCATGTTGATCAGCGCGGTGTTGCCCACCGCGAGCAGCGCGATCAGGGCGAACAACTTGGGCGGGAACGCCAGCCCTGCGACCTTGACGACCTCCAGCAACGGACCGGACGAGTCCGTGAGCGTCTTGGTGTCGACCAGCATGGTCGCGGTGAACGCGACACCCAGGTAGATGATCGCCGCGATGGTCAGGCCGCCGAAGAGCGCGCGGGGGAAGTCTCGCTGCGGGTCCTTGGCCTCCTCGGCGAGGTTGACCGAGTCCTCGAAACCGAGCAGCGCGTAGAAGGCTAGGGCCGTGCCGCCCAGGATGCCGAGGAAGGCGCCGTTGGCCGGGTGGAACTCCAGGGCCCGCGACGGATCGCCGTCACCGGACAGCAGGGCGAAGATCCCGATCGCGATGATGACGAGCAGGCCGAACGCCTCGATGATCGTCAGCACCACGTTGACCTTGATGGACTCGGAGATCCCGGCGAAGTTCACCAGCGTGATCAGGCCGAGGAAGAGGAACGCCCCGACGACGACCGGCAGGGTGACGAACTCCCCGAGGTAGTCGCCGCCGAAGGCCCGGGCGGCCGCGCTCGCCGAGGTGATCCCGCTCATCAGCACCGCGAACGCCACGATGAAGGTGACAAAGGGAATGTTGAACGCTTTGTTCGCATAAAGCGCGGCACCGGCTGCCTGAGGATATTTGCCGACAAGTTCGGCGTAGGCGGTCGCCGTCAGCGCCGCGAGCACGAAGGACACGAGGAAGGGCACCCACAGCGCCCCGCCGACGTGTCCGGCGACCTTCCCGACCAGGGCGTATATCCCCGCGCCGAGGATGTCGCCCACCACGAACAGCAGGAGGACCTTACGCCCGATGACCCGCTTGAGCGAGTGCTGACCGGAACCGGGATCGACGATCGCCTCAGCCATACCCCGCCCTTACCCTCCGCGGGGGCGAAATCACGTCAGGTCACACGAGTCACTGTTGTAAGCGCCATGAAAGTGATCCGCAAGGAACCCTGCCTACAGTTCCAACTGTCACGAAATGCAATGAAAGGCAGAAATGTTCCGCGCCCTCTCCTCCCGCCGCCTCGCCGTCACCGCCGCGGGAATCGCTCTCATATCGATGACCGCCGCCTGCGGCGCGACCGCCAACAGCGCGGTCTGCACCGAGGGCGCCTGGTCGAAGCCCTTCGCGGACTTCACCACCGCCGTCACGGCGAGCGCCGGTGATCTCACCAAGTACAACGACGCCACCGCCAAGCTCGCCGCCGACCTCAAGGCGCTGGCGGGCACGGCCGACGGCGAGGTGGCCACCGCCCTCAACGACCTCTCCACGACGTTCGAGGGGTTCAAGATCGACCCGAACGACCCGGCGGCGGCAGCCACGGCCGTGGGATCGATGACGACGAAGGCCCAGGAGGCGAGCACCAAGCTCGCCGAGGCCTGCGCCTAGGCGCTCGCTCCTGGACGAACCCGTCCACCGGACTCGTGTCTCCTGGTGACAGGAGACACTTCGGGTACGGCCGCCGCCCCGCCTGCGGGGGGCAGTGCGGCGCGGCGGCCGTACCGACCGTCTCCACCGGATTCCGGAGTTCCGGAGTTCCACCAAGCCCCATCGCGCTCCATCGAGGCCCCTGCCACCGCACGGCGGGGGCCTCGCACGTTTTCCCGGCCCTCGCCCCGTTCACGGCCCTCGCCCCGTTCGTTCCCTCCGGAGGCGGGGCCCGTCAGGTCCTGGCGGCGCGGGCCTGCTCGTAGCAGCGCTCGAAGCCTTCGAGCACCACCGGCCAGGAGCTGCGGACGGGCTCGGTCTCCCGGTTGTTCTCCGCGATCGACTCGCGCAGCTCGCGGTCGCGGACCAGCCTGGCCACCGACGCGACCAGGTCGTCGAAACTCCTGCCGAGCAGCCCCTCCTTGCCGGGCCGTACGAAGTCGGCCACCCCGCTCTGCGCCCGCGCCACCACCGGCACCCCCGCGGCCCTCGCCTCCAGCGCCGCCAGCCCGAAGGACTCGCGGGGCGCGGGGGCGACGAACACGTCCGTCGAGGCGAGCAGCTCGCGGATCTGGTCGCGGCTGTAGCGGCCGGGAAGCGAGACCCAGCCGGTCATGCCGTTGGCCCGCAGGTAGCGCTCCATCTGCGACCGGGCCGGGCCGTCCCCGACGACGGTCGCCCGCATCGGCGTCTCCCCCGGCACCTGGGCGCGCGCCTCCCGCAGGAGCCTCAGCAACCGGACCGGCTGCTTGCGGGGCGCGAGCCGCCCCACCGCGACGACGTGCACCGGCTCCGGCCGTACCGGACCGCTCTCCGGCACGGACCGCGAGGGGTCCCCGCCCGGCTCGGGCCGTACGGGATCGGCGGGAGGGGGCGGAGAGGGCGGAGGGAGAAACGACGAGCGCCAGCCGGAGACGTCCAGGCCGTTGGAGACCACGTGCACCGGCACGCCGGGCCCGGCCACCGCGCGGATCGGCAGCGCGGCGGCCCCGCTCACCGCGGTGCCCACCAGCCCCCAGCGGTGCCACCCGAACAGCAGCCGCAGCCCCCGGTAGAGCGCCCGCGTGACCGGGTCCCACATGCTGTGCACGGTGACGACCACGGGCAGGCCCGCGCGGGTCGCCGCCCGCACGCCCATCCAGGCGAACGGCGAGACCGCGCCCGTGTGCACGTGCACCACGTCGGGACGCCGCGCTCTCACCAGACGGAGCAGATGTCCCACCCCGAACGGATGGACCGGCAGGTCGAACGGTAGTCTCGCGACGATCCTGTGCACCCCGGGCAGGCTCTCCCCGGGGGTGGCGGTCGCCACCTCGACCTGGTGGCCCGCCTCCCGCTGCGCCCGGATCAGATCGGCGACCTGCACCTCGATCCCACCGAGACGCGGCAGGTAACAGTCACTGATGTGGAGGATCCTCACCGTGCCAGCGTAGACCCGCGTGAGATCATGCCTGCGTGCCCCACTAGGGCGCGCCCGAGTCGCGCGAACGGAGTGAGCCTGATCAGCAGCGTCAAGACAGCAGTGTTCTTTCATGCCCATCCCGACGACGAGGCCCTGCTCACCGCGGGCACCATGGCGATGCTCGCCGCCGAGGGCCATCGGGTGGTGCTCGTCGTGGCGACCTCGGGAGAGCGGGGCCAGGCCGACCTCGAACCCGGTGAGGCGCTGGGCGCCGCCCGCGTGGCCGAGCTGTACAAATCGGCGGCGGCACTCGGCTGCGCCCGCGTGGTGAACCTCGGCTACGGCGACTCCGGGCTCGCGCCCGGCGGCGGGGTCGCCGACGACCGGCCCGACGACGCCTTCATCGACGCCGACGCCGAGGAGGCCGCCCAGCGGCTCGCCGCCATCCTCACCGAGGAGAGGGCCGACCTGCTGACGACCTACGACCCGGCGGGCGGCTACGGCCACCCCGACCACGTCCAGGTGCACCGGGTCGGCGGCCGGGCGGCCGAGATCGCGAGGACCCCGATCGTGCTGGAGGCCACCGTCAACCGCGACCCCCTGCTGCGGGGGCTGCGCCTGGTCAGGAGGTTCTACCCGCAGCTCGACATCCGGGCCTTCGAGCGGGCGTACTCCCCCGGCGAGGTGATCACCCACCGGGTCGCCGTGCGGCGCTTCGCCCGCCAGAAGCGGGCGAGCATGGCCGCCCACGCCTCCCAGGCCACCGGCGCCGACACCCGCACGCTCGGGGTGATGCTCAAGATCCCCCAGCCTCTGTACCGTCTCGTCTTCGGCACCGAGTGGTACGTCCGCCGGGACGCCCCCCTGGGCTCCCGGCTGAGGCATCCCTTCGAAGTTCCTCCCAAAGGATGAGGCCGGGACCGGCAGACTTGTCCGGGGGTGCCGGATGAAGAGCGGGCGTGTCGGATGAAGAGCAGGTTGTTCCAGGTCGGGCTGTCGGTCGTGTCACTGGCACTCGCCGCCACGCTCGTGTTCTTCATGCCCCAGGTCGTCGCGGTCCTGACGGGCAAACACGTCTCCTGGGCGCAGATCGGCGCGCAGTTCGCCGCGCTGGGCGGCCGGGAGGTCGCGCTGATGACCGCCGTCTGGCTGCTCAGCCTCCTCGCCTACACGTTCGTGCTGACCGCCTCCCTCCCCGGGCTCACCCACCCGCAGGCCCTGATGCTGAACGCGGGCGGCAGCGCGGTGAGCAACCTGCTCCCCTTCGGCGGCGCGGCCGGGGTGGCGATGACGTTCGCGATGACCAGGGGCTGGGGTTTCCCCGCGCGGGCGGTGGTGGTCTCCACGCTGACCACCGGCATCTGGAACACCCTGTTCCGCTTCCTGCTGCCCGCGGCGGGCATCGTGGCCCTGCTGTTCAGCGGGCAACCGCTCAGCCCGTCGGTGACGAGGGCCGGCTGGGCCGGTGTGCTGTCCATCCTGGCGCTGGTCGCCGTGGTGACCGTCGCCCTGTACTGGGACCGCGCGGCGGACTTCCTGGGCCGCGGCCTCGACGCCCTGTCCCGCCTGCTCCCCCGCCGGATCCGCCCCGGCGAGCACGCCGCCTCCGAGGCGCTGACCAAGCTGCGGGCCGACACCTCCGAGATCGTGCGGAGCCGCTGGGCCGGCCTGACACTGGGAATGATCTTCTTTCTCGGCTTCCAGTGGCTCATCCTCGTCGTCTGCCTGCACGCGACCGGCGCCTACCCCGGCCTGGCGCAGTCGATCGCCGCCTTCGCCCTGTCGAGGGTCCTCACGACGGCTTTGGTGACTCCCAGCGGTACGGGGATAATGGAGGCCGGGACCATCGGCGCGCTGGTCTTCTTCGGCGCTCCGCTGGACTCCGCCACCGCCGCCGCCCTGCTTTTCGGGTTCTGGACCTACACTGTCGAAATCCCCTTCGGCGGGCTGGCGCTGGGTGCGTGGACATTCCTGCGCAGGCGTGAGAACGCCGCGCCGGCCCCTGAAAAGGAGTCGATCAGCCGCTAGATTGGGAAATACCTTGTATGCGATTGGAAGGCCCACATAGCGTGGCGGCTGACATGGTGGCTTTCCGAGTTCTCGGCCCGGTCGAGGCGTATTCCGGTGAGGACGAGCTCGACCTGGGCGGGCTTCGTCAACGTGCGGTCCTGGCACGCCTGCTCGTCGCGCGTGGTCAGGTCGTTCCCGTCGACTCCCTGCTGTACGACCTGTGGGACGACGACGCGGCCAAGGGTGCCCAGTCGGGTCTTCAGGTCTACATCTCCCGGCTGCGCAGGGTGCTGGAGCCGGGCCGTCCGCGCGGGGGCCCCAACCGGCTGCTGGTGACCGTCGCCTCGGGCTACGCGCTGCGCGCCGCCCCCGACCAGGTCGACGCGCTCCGCTTCGAGACGCTGGTCCGCACCGCCGGAGAGCATCTGGAGGGCGACGACCCCGCCTCCGCGCGAGCCCGCCTGGAGAAGGCCCTGGGCCTGTGGCGCGGCACCCCGTACTCCGACTTCGCCGACCAGCCGTGGGCCGAGGCCGAGGTCAACCGGCTCACCGAGCTGCGCCTGGTGGCCCGCGAGCGGCACGCCGACAGCGGCCTGCGGATGGGCCTGCCCGCCGAGTCGGTGCCCGACCTGGAGGCGCTGACCACCGAGCACCCGCTCCGCGAGGAGGGCTGGCGGCTGCTCGCCCTGGGCCTGTACCGCTGCGGGCGGCAGGGCGACGCGCTGGCCGCGCTGCGCCGGGCGCGCACGATCCTCTCCGACGAGCTGGGCATCGACCCCGGCCCGGCGCTGCGCAAGCTGGAGTCCGACATCCTGTCCCAGGATCCCGGCCTGCAGCTCGCCGCCCCGCCGCCCAGGCAGCGCCAGCAGGTGGCCGCGGAGACCTGGCCGCCCAGGCCCACGGTGGCCCAGGTGGAGCTTCCCCCGCTGGAGCCGGAGCCGTTCGTCGGCCGCGACGCCGAGCTGGGCAGGCTCACCACCGCCGCGGCCAGGACCGGCCGGTTCACCGTCGCGGTCATCAGCGGCGACGCGGGCGCGGGCAAGACCACCCTGGTCCGCCAGCTCATCAAGCGGCTGTCCGACGACGGGTGGGGCATCTCCTCCGGCGCGTGCCCCGACAGCAGCGCCACGCCTCCCGGCTGGGCCTGGGTGGAGATCCTGCGCACCCTGGTGAACGCCGCCGGGCCCGGCGAGTACGCCTCGCTGCTGGCACCGCTCCTCGACGACGCGGCCCCCGAGCCCGACGACGACCAGGCCTCCGGCGGGTTCCGGCTGCACCGGGCGGTGGGCGGCTACCTCGCCGCCGTCGCCAAGGAGACGCCGATCCTGCTCACCCTGGAGGACCTGCACTGGGCCGACGACCAGACGCTGGCGCTGCTTCGCGCGTTGCCGAGCCTGCTCGCCACCAGCCGGGTGCTGCTGGTGGTGACCTGCCGCGACAGCGAGCTGAGCGACCAGCAGGCCGACGTGCTGGCCGCGCTGGCCAGGCTCGGTCCCGTCCGGGTCGGTCTCACCGGGCTCGACACCAAGGCGGTGGCAGAGCTGGTCAGGGCGACCTGCGTGCGCGAGGTCGACGAGGACGCGGTCAACAGCATCGTCGAGCGCACCGGCGGCAACCCCTTCTTCGTCCGCGAGACGGTGCGCCTGCTCGACGCCGAGGCGGTGAGCGACCGCGCGACGGCCGCCGAGGTGATCTCCGGCGTGCCCTCCGGCGTCCGCGACGTGCTGCGCAGGCGGATCTCCCGGCTGCCCGCGATCGCCCAGCAGATCCTGCTGCAGGCCGCGGTGATCGGCCGCGACGTCGACGTGGACGTGCTGGTCGACGTCTCGGGCGACGAGGAGGCCGTGGTCGACGCGGTGGAGGCGGCGCTGCTCGCCGGCCTGGTCACCGAGCCGGGTCCCGGCATGCTCCGCTTCGACCACGACCTGGTCCGCGACACCCTGTACTCCGACGCCTCCCGTCTGCGCCGCTCCCGGCTGCACGCCGCGGTGGCCTCGGTGATCGAGCGCAGGAACCCCGGTGACGTCGCCGCGCTGGCCCACCACTACGACTCGGCGGGCACCAGCGAGACCGCCACCAAGACGGTGCACTACGCCGGGCTCGCCGCCGAGCAGGCCGAGCGGCGCTTCGCCCACCGCGAGGCGGCCACGCTGTGGGAGCAGGCCATCGCCGCCTTCGACAGGTCGGGCATCACCCACACGCCCGACAGCACCAGGGAGCGGCTGCTGCTCACCCTGCGGCTGATCAAGGCGCTGGCGCTCTGCGGCGACATGGCTGCGGCCCGCAGGCGGCGGCGCGAGGCGATGGACGCGGCGCTGCCGCTGGGCAACCTGGAGCTCACCGCCCGGGTGGCCGCCTCGCTCGCGGTGCCGCACAAGGGCATGGCCCGCGACTTCACCCGCACCGCCTGGGAGATCGTCGACGTCGCCGAGCAGGCGCTGGTCGAGCTGCCCGCCGGCGAGCAGTCGCTGCGGGCGAGCCTGCTGGCCACACTCGCCCTGGAGCTCGAGGGGTCGGCCACCCCCCGGGGCGAGCAGGCCTCGCTGGAGGCCGAGGAGCTGGCCCGGCGCTCCGGTGACCCCGCCCTGCTGGCGACCGCGCTGAGCGGGCGGCTGCGCCAGTCGTACGGGATCACCCCGGTGGGCGAACGCGAGGTCATCGGCAGGGAGCTGCTGGAGGTCGGCAAGGCGACCGGGCAGATCTCGGTGCAGGCGCTGGCCCACCTGGTGCTGATGGAGTGCGCGGCCGCCTCGGGCGCGTTCGCCGAGGCCGACGCGCACGTGGCCGCCGCGGAGAAGATGGCCAGGCAGTACGGCCTGTCCGCGCCCGCCGCCGTGGTCGCCTGGTACGCCGGGCAGCGCCTGATGATCGCCGGTGACTTCGCCGGGGCGGAGCGCGCCTACCGCGAGGCCGCCCGGCTCACCGCCAAGGCCGGGATGCTGGAGGGCCGCCAGGACCTGCCGCTGATCACCACGTTCTGCCTGCACCTGGTGAACGGGCGGGCCGCCGAGATGGTCGAGCCGCTGGCCGAGGCACACCAGCGCGGGGCCAAGTGGACCCTCGACGCCTACGCGGTCGCCCTCGCCTCGGCGGGCCACCACCGCGACGCGCGGGCCGTGATCGCGGTGAAGACGCCCGTGCGCCCCGACTTCCTCTACGAGCTGGCGATGATCTGGCGGGCCCTGGCGGGCATGCTGCTGAACGACCGGGAGCGGATGATCGAGGCGTACGACACGCTGAAGCCGTTCGCCGACCGGATCGCGGGCGCCGGGACCGGGGTGGTCGCGCTCTGGCCCGTCGCCCTCACCCTGGGTGACCTGGCGCTGCGACTGGGCTTCACCGACGCGGTGAAGCCGCACTACGAGAACGCCCTCGCGGTGGCCGAGCGGGTCGGCGTGAGCCGGTGGGTGGAGGCGGCCCAGCGTTCCCTCGGCGGCTGACGCCTCGCGGGGCCGGTGCTCCGCCAGGCCGGCGTTCTCCTCCTGAGCCGGTGTTCTCCCAGGTCGGAGCTTCGTTGGGACTGCGCTTCCCTGGGGCGCTTTCGCGGGTCGGCCCCTCCTCAGGTTGGCGCTTCCTGGGGTCTGCGCTTCCTCGGGTCCCTGTTTCCTTGGGTCCGCGTTTCCTGGGTCTGTGTTTCCTCGGGGCCGTGCTTCCCTGGGCGGGGCCCGGGAAAAGCCGGGGAGCCGGGTGGGTCAGCAGCTGACGAGGAACTTCTCGCTGCGCAGCGGGGCGTCGCCGGAGACCGACAGCACGACGCGATACCAGCCGGGGTTGTTGACGATCCTGGGCTGCCACTCGACGGTCTGGCTCTCGCCGCCGAAGCCGGACCCGGTGCCCAGGTAGGTCTGCCAGCGGCGGGTGCCCGGGCTCCAGCGCTCCAGGCGCCAGCCGTAGGAGACGGTGGCCCGGGGGTCGTCGTTGTCGACGACGCTCTGGGCCTGGTAGGGCCTGTCGCAGGGACCGAGCGCGTCGAGGGCGCTGACGGTGACCGTGCCGGGGGCCGCGACCTTGTCCGTGGCCTTGTCCGCAGCCTTGTCCGTGATCTTGTCCGCGGCGGGGACCCGGCCCGCGGCGGAGACCCGCTCCGTGGTGGCCGGGAACTGCTCGGTGGCGGGCATCGACCGCGACGACAGCTCCACCGTCCGTACCGGCGCCTGCGCCGCCGCATCGGCCGGGGTCCGGGCCGGGGTGCCGTAGGTGGCCTCGACCCCCAGGTAGGCTCCGGCGAAGGCGAGGGTGGCGATGAGCAGCTTGACGACGCTCGCGGTTCCACTCGCCATCACCGGCGCCACACTGCTACGCGGACTCATGACAGACACCTTTCTTCGTTACCCCCCAGGTGTACGCCACGGTTCTTGCTCTGGAGTTGACGTCCGCTTGCAGCCGGAACGCTCGGGGGACACCGGTCCGCCGGTTGAGGTAAGCCTGCCCTAATATCGGGGTAGGCAGGTGGAACGACCGTGGTGGTGATGTTCAGAGTGCGACCTGTTGTGGCGGGCATCCCCGACCCGGCCTCCGCGTCCTTCCTGGGCATGCCCCTGTGGCTCTGGGTGATCGTCGGCGGCGTGGCCCTCTTCGGCGCGTTCCAGGCCTACTACTGGATCGGCCACGTCCTGGGCTCCAAGCTCTACACCTCGCGCCTGGGCGCCAGGATCGGCCAGGAGAACATCACCCGGGTCGAGAACGTCGTCAGGAAGTGGGGCGCGCTCGCCGTCTACGCCTGCTTCTGGGTCCCCGGGTTGCGCCACACGCTGCCATGGGTGGCCGGGGTGCTGCGGATCTCCTATCCCTGGTACGTCGTGGCCAGCGCGCTCGGCTGCCTGACCTGGGTGCCGGTGACCTCGTTCGGCCTGTACTCGGTGATCTGGGGCTGGCTCGGGCTCGCCGCCAGGTCGCCGCTCCTGGCGGGCCTGGCCGCGCTGGTGGCGGTCGCGGTGGTCGTCGGGTTCGTCCGCTGGCGCCGCCACCGGGCCGCCCGCCGCGAGGCGGAGAAACTGGCCGCCGCGGCCTGAGACGCGGGTCGCGACGGCCGCCCGGCCCCGGGTGCGCCGAGCGGGGAGGCATGACAACCCGTGGGCCGCGCGAACCCGGATGTGCCGGGCGGACACCGGACGGGCGGAGCGTACGACAACCCGCGTGTCACGCGAATCCAGGCGTGCCGGGCGGACACCGGACGGGCGGAGACGTGCGACGACCTGTGTGCCGCGCGGATCCGGAGGTGCCCCGGGTGAGGCCGTTCTCGCGATCGTCCCTTCACGTCCGCCCACGGCACCGATGTCAACTTTTCCATAGCCAAACCGCTAACTTCCGCATATCAACGGTGGCCTCTGTCAGCATGGCTCGCATGCATCACGGGGGAAGACGCCTCACAGCCCGCGCCGCGCTGGTCACCGCGGTAACCCTGGCCACCGTGTCTCCGGTGCCCGCCCTGGCAGCGGGAGCCTCGGCACCCGCGCTGACCGGCAGGTCTCCGGCGCATGTCCAGGCCACCGGAGCCCTGTCGTCCGCGCCGTCCGCGCTGACCGCCGCGCCGCCCACACCGCCCGCGCCCCGCGCGTCCGTCCTCACCGCCGCGCCCGGCACGCCCGCCCTCACGTCCGGCACGTTCGCCTTCACCGCCGCGCCCGCCGCCGGGCGACGCGCCTCCGTGCCCTCGGTGCCGGGACGGGCCGCGTACCTGTACGACGCGGGCACGGGAACGATCCACCTGAGCAAGCAGGCGGGGAAGCGGATGCCCGTGGCCAGCCTGACCAAGGTGATGACGGCGTACGTCGTCCTCAGGGAGGCGAAACTGGACGACACCGTCACGATCCAGGCGGCGGACGTACGGCACGCGGCGACGAACGGCGCGACCCACGCCGCCCTGCGCGCCGGGGAGCGGCTGACCGTCAGGGACCTGCTCTACGCGGTCATGCTCCCCTCGGGGGCGGACGCCTCCCATGCCCTGGCCCGCGTCTACGGTCCCGGCAACGCCGCGTTCGTGGCGAAGATGAACGCCACGGCCCGCTCGATGGGGCTGGCCGACACCCGTTACGCCAGTGCCGACGGCCTGCCGAAGCCGGCTCCCGGCTACTCCACCGCCCTGGACCAGGCGAAGCTGGCCGATCTCGCGCTGCGCGACCCGCTGCTGCGGATCATCGCGTCCACCAGGCGCCACGTCGTGGCGAAGTCCAAGGTGCACCGGGCACACTCCTGGACCAACTCCAACAAGCTGCTCGGCAAGACGCCCGGGGTGATGGGCCTGAAGACCGGTTACACCAGCGCCGCCGGATACTGCCTGTCCTTCGCCGCCGACCGCGACGGCCACCGGCTCGTCGGCGTCATCCTCGGCGAGTCCAACGCCGACCGGCGCTTCCAGAGCGCGACGCGGCTCCTCGACTGGGCGAGCGAGCAGGCTCCGTCCGAGCTGTGAGGACCGAGCCGTGAGGACCGGGCTGTGAGAAGCGAGCCGTGAGGACGGCGGGAGCGGGGTGCTCCCGGCTCCGAGGCGTGTTCGAGCGTGCCGGGGACCCGCCTCGGGCACGAACGCGAAGAGCGCGTGAACCGGGCCGCCCCCGGCCGCGCCGCCATCCCGCGCGCGGGAATCCGGCCGAACTCTGAGAGAGTTTGTTCCACACGTCGAGAGGAGTTGGACGGGTGGAACCCGATGGGGAGCTGAAACACCCCAGCCTGGTCGAGCTTTCGATGCGGCGGCTCCGTCACGAGATCCTCTCCGGCGCCCTCGCGCCGGGCGAGCGGCTGATCGAGGAGCAGCTCACCCAGCGGTTCGGCATCAGCCGGGCGCCGCTGCGCGAGGCGCTGCGGTCGCTCGGGCAGCAGGGGCTGGTGGAGCACCTGCCCCGGCGGGGAGCCCGCGTCACCGAGCTGACCAGGGACGACGTGGACGAGCTGTTCGGGCTGCGCGACGTGCTCGAACGCTACGCGGTCGAGACCGCGCTGCCGCTCTCCGGGGTCCACGACATGACCGCGCTGGCCGAGGCGTTGGAGGGCATGGCGTCGGCGGTGCGGCTGGACGACCCGCTCAGCGAGAACGAGGCGCACCGACGCTTCCACGTCGCGCTCGTCGCGCTGGCGGGCCACCGCCAGCTGCTGATGGCGTACGAGCCCGTCATCCTGAAGCTGCAGCTCTACATGGCCGCGAACCTGCGCAGGGAGGCCGAGCAGCGGGCCCCGTCCGAGGGGGTGGAGCGGCACCGGCGGCTCTTCGAGGCCATCGCCTCCGGCGACCCGGCCACCGCCCTCGACGCCCTGTCCCGGCACGGGGCACGCACATACATCGGCTGACCAGCCGGCCGGGGGCTTCCTCACGCTCTGATCCGTTCCGCTAACAGAAGCGTAACCGGGTGGGAAAACCGCCGACACAATTCTGTCGACAATCGACAAAAGGAGGATCCGAGGGACGGAGTCAACGTTGTCCGATCCGCTTCTCGTCGAGGCCGAGCCGTACGCATACGGATTCGATCCGCGACACACAGCGCTGCTGCTCATCGACATGCAACGGGACTTCGTCGAGCCCGGGGGTTTCGGGGAGACCCTGGGCAACGACGTGTCCATGCTGCGGCGGGTCATCCCGCCGCTCCAGGAGGTGCTGGCCGCCACCCGCGCGGCGGGGATGACCGTCATCCACACCCGAGAGGGGCACCTGCCCGACCTGTCCGACTGCCCGCCCGCCAAGCTCGGCCGCGGCTCGCCGTCGCTGCGCATCGGGGATCCCGGCCCCAAGGGAAGGATCCTGGTCCGCGGCGAGTACGGCCACGACATCATCGACGAGCTGGCCCCCGCCGAGGGCGAACTCGTCGTCGACAAGCCCGGCAAGGGCTCCTTCCACGCCACCGACCTGGACCGGACCCTGCGGGCGGCGGACATCCGCAGCCTGATCGTCACCGGCGTCACGACCGAGGTGTGCGTGCACACCACCGTCCGCGAGGCGAACGACCGGGGTTACGAGTGCCTGGTCCTGTCCGACTGCGTGGGCTCGTACTTCGCCGAGTTCCAGCGGTACGGGCTCGAAATGATCGCCGCCCAGGGCGGCATCTTCGGCTGGGTCGCCCCCTCCGGCGGCTATCTCAAGGCACTCGAAACACGGAGCTGACCGATGACCACGACAACCGGCCCCGTCAAACTCAAACTCCCCTGGTGGGTCAGCGGGGACACCAACGCCTTCTTCGGCCTCGGCTTCAACGTGATGGTCAACGTGCTGGTGCTGAGCGGCCTCTGCCTCGGGGTCGTCCACCTGCCGGGCTCCGACGTCTTCGGCGTCATCCTCCCGGCGATGGGCATCCAGCTCCTGATCGGCAACGTGTACTACACCTACCTCGCCCGGCGGCTCGCCCGCCGCGAGAACCGCACCGACGTGTGCGCGATGCCGTACGGGCCCAGCGTCCCGCACATGTTCATCGTCGTGTTCGTGATCATGCTGCCGACCTACCTGGCGACCAGGAATCCCCTGCAGGCGTGGGTGGCGGGGCTGGCCTGGTGTTTCATCATCGGCGTCATCGTGCTGATCGGCGCCTTCGTGGGTCCGTACATCCGCCGCTTCACCCCCAGGGCGGCGATGCTCGGCACCCTGGCGGGCATCTCGATCGCCTTCATCTCGATGCGGCCCGCCGCGCAGATGTGGGAGGCGGCCTGGATCGCGCTGCCGGTGCTGGTCATCATCATGGTCGGCTTCTTCACCGACCTGAGGCTGCCGGGCAACATCCCCGTCGGGCTCGCCGCGCTCCTGGCCGGTACCGCGATCGCCTGGATCGGCGGCTACATGAACCCCGCCGACGTGGGCGCCGCCGCCGAGAACATCGCGGTGAGCCTGCCGTCGCTGAACATCGACCGTCTGCTCGAAGGGCTGAGCCAGGTCTCGCCGCTGCTCGCCACCGCCATCCCCCTGGGCATCTACAACTTCACCGAGGGCATGAGCAACGTGGAGAGCGCCGCCGCCGCGGGCGACTCGTACAACCTGCGCTCGGTGCTCCTGGCCGACGGCGCGGGCGCGGTGGTCGGCTCGATGCTGGGCTCACCGTTCCCGCCCGCCGTCTACATCGGCCACCCGGGGTGGAAGTCCGCGGGCGGCCGTACGAGCTACTCGATGGCGAGCGGCGTCGTGATCGCGCTGTTCTGCTTCCTCGGCATGTTCGCGCTGCTCGGCGCGGTGCTGCCGACGCCCGCGATCGTGCCGATCCTGCTCTACATCGGGCTGCTCATCGGCGCCCAGGCCTTCCAGTCGGTGCCGAAGGCGCACGCGGTGGCCGTGGTGATCGCGATCATCCCCAACATCGCCTCCTGGGCGCAGGGCTACATGGACAACGCGCTCGCCGCCGCGGGGACCAGCGCGCGGGAGGTCGGGTACGACACGATCGCGCAGAGCGGGACGGTCTACGAGGGGACGGCCCTGCTCGGCGGCGGCGCCGTGCTCGCCGGTCTGATACTCGGCTCGATCACGGCCTTCGTCATCGACCGGTCGTTCCTGTGGGCCGCCGGGTACGCCTTCGCCGGCGCGGCCCTGGCCTTCGTCGGCCTGATCCACGGTGAACGGGTCGAGTGGAACGCCAACGGCCAGGTCTCGCTGGGCTACCTCTTCGCGGGGCTCATCCTGCTCGCCTTCATCCTCCTCAAGCCCAGGCCGTCGGACGAGACGGCGGTCGCCGCCGACGAACCCGAGCCGGCCGCCACGAAGCCGGTCACCGCGGGTCCGTCGGCGGCCCCCGCCACCTCGTGAGCGCCGCCCCGCGAACCGGCCGACACCGGCCGACACCGGTCGGCACCGGTCGGCACCGGCCGCGGGGCACGCCGCACGCCGCACGCCGACGCTCCTCGCGAACCGATCCGCGCCTCCACGCCTCCACGCCCTCGTGTCTCCGCGCCCTCGGTCTCCGCGCCGGGCACCGAGAACGCGTGACACCGGGAACCACGTACACACGCGTACACACAGGAAAGGCACATGCACCCTCCGCCTGATCCGGACAGCATGCCCACCCCCGCCCCGAACAGCACGGACAGGCCGCTCCGCCTGGACCTGGAGAGCCTCTCCGGCCTCTACCGCTCCGGGGCGGCCCGCCCCGCCGACGTCGCCGGGGAGGTGCTCGCGCGGATCGCGGCGCGGGGCGACGACCACGTGTGGATCACCCTGCGCCCGGCGGCGGACCTGCTCGGCGACGCGGCCGAGCTGACCCGCCGCTGGCCGGACCCGGACACCCGCCCGCCGCTCTACGGCGTCCCGTTCGCGGTCAAGGACAACGTGGACGTGGCCGGGCTGCCCACCACCGCGGCCTGCCCCGCCTACTCCCACGTCCCGGAACGCGGCGCGCCGCTGGTGGAACGGCTGCTCGCGGCGGGCGCCCTCCTCGTCGGCAAGACGAACCTGGACCAGTTCGCCACCGGCCTGTCGGGCACCCGCAGCCCGTACGGCGCCTGCGAGTCGCCGCTGCTCCCGGGCCTGATCTCCGGCGGGTCCAGCTCGGGCTCCGCGGTGGCGGTGGCCGCGGACCTGGTCTCGTTCGCCATCGGCACCGACACGGCCGGGTCGGGCCGGGTGCCCGCCGCGCTCACCGGCACCGTCGGGGTCAAACCGAGCCGGGGCCTGGTCAGCACGCTCGGCGTGGTGCCCGCGTGCGCGTCGCTGGACTGCCCGAGCCTCTTCGCCCGCTCGGCCGCCGACGGCCTGGCCGTCCTGTCGGTCATCGCGGCCTTCGAACCCGCCGACCCCTGGTCACGGGAACTCCCCGCCCCCGGCCCGGTGCCGCCCGTCGCGTACCCCCTGCGGATCGGGGTGCCGCGCGCCCCGGAGTTCTTCGGCGACACCGCCGCCGAGGCCGCCTTCGCGGAGGCGGCGGGACGGCTCACCGGCCTCGGCCACCGGATCGTCCCCGTCGACCTCGACCCGTTCCTCGCCGCGGGACGGCTGCTGTACGAGGGGCCGTGGCTCGCCGAACGGCTCGCCGCGGTCGGCGACTTCGTGACCCGCAACCCCGGCGAGGTCCACCCGGTCACCCTGAAGGTGCTGTCCGGCGGCGGCGCGCTCAGCGCGGTGGACGCCTTCGAGGGGCTCCACCGCCTGCGCGCGCTGGACGCGGAGACCCGGCGGGCGTGGGCCTCGATGGACGTCCTCGCGGTCCCGACCGTGCCCACCACCTTCACCGTCGCGGAGATGCTCGAAAGCCCGATCGAGCGCAACGCGGTCCTCGGCCACTACACCACCTTCACCAACCTCCTCGACCTGGCCGGGATCTCCGTACCCGCCGGGACGACGACCACCGGCCGCCCGCACGGCGTCACCTTCCTGGGACCGGCGGGCTCCGACACACTCCTCGCCGGTCTCGGCGCCGCCTTCCACGGCCTGACCGGCGGCCCCGCGGCTCCCGTCCCGGACACACGATCGGCAGCCGCCTCCGTACCGGACACGCGGTCGACGGCCATCCCCGTACCGGACGCCCGACCGGCGCCCCCGCACGCTCCGGAAGCGCGAGCGGTGCTCGCCGTGGTCGGCGCGCACCGCTCGGGCCAGCCGCTGCACGGCCGGCTCATCTCCCTCGGGGCCACCGGCCTGGGAACCGCCCTGACCGCCCCCCTCTATCGCCTCTACGCCCTGAACGGCGGCGACCTGCCACTCCCCGGGCTGGTCCGCTCGACCTCCGGCGGCGTCCAGGTGGAGGTCGAGCTGTACGACCTGAGCCCGTCGGCACTCGGCGTCCTGCTGACGCAGACCGCCCCGCCTCTCGGTCTCGGCACGATCCGGCTCGCCGACGGCCGCGCGGTGCACGGCTTCCTCTGCGAGCCGTACGCCACCGAGGACTCCCCCGACATCAGCCACCACGGCAACTGGCCGGCCTATCTCCTCTCCCTGCCACGGCCCTGACGACCCGGCGACGGCCTCAGGGTCGTTCCGCGCTTGGTGGTGGCGAGCGCGGAACGACCGTGCGCCGAGGTCGGTTGCTACGGTTCTCCGCATGACTGAGCGGTTCGCGATCCTGAGCGGTTCGACCTTCGAGGAGCAGATCGGATACGCGCGGGCGGTGGTCGACGGCGACCGGGTCCACGTGTCCGGAACGACCGGCTACGACTACGCGACCATGACGATCTCCGACGACGTGGTCGAGCAGGCCGAGCAGTGCCTGCGCAACATCGGGGCGGCGCTGGGCGAGGCGGGCTGCTCGTTCGCCGACGTCGTCCGGGTGCGGTACATGCTGCCCGACCGCGAGGACTTCGAGCCCTGCTGGCCGACTTTGCGCCGCCGCTTCGGCGAGGTCCGCCCGGCCGCGACGATGCTCGTGTGCGGTCTCGCCGACCCCCGGATGAAGATCGAGATCGAGGTGGACGCGCGACGTTCCCCGGCGTCGGCGGAACCCGTCAGCCCGCTCGCATGAGGCCGTGGCAGGCGATGGCGGCGGCGGCCACCACGTTGAGGGAGTCGACGCCCAGGCCCATCGCGGCCGGGCTCATCGGGATGCAGACCGCCTCGTCGGCCTCGCGCAGCCAGCGGGAGGAGAGCCCGTCCCCCTCCGAGCCGAGGAGCAGGGCCACCCGATCGGCCATGGTGACCTTGTCCATGGGGGTGGCGGACTGGTCCGGGGTGAGGGCCAGCGTCTGGAAGCCCGCCCCGCGCAACTCGGCCAGGCCCGCGTACCAGTCGGTCATCCGGGCGTACGGGATCGCGAAGACCGCGCCCATCGAGACCTTCACCGAGCGCCGGTAGAGAGGGTCGGCGCAGCGCGGCGAGAGGATCACCGCCTCCACGCCCAGGGCGGCGGCGCAGCGGAAGATGGCGCCGACGTTGCCGTGGTCGACGAGGTCTTCCAGGACCAGGACGCGCCGGGGCGCCGGGGGTTTCGCGGGGGCCTTCCGCGGGGCGCGAGGGCTCGATCCGAGTTCGTCGTCCGGGTGCGCCGTGTTCTCGACGAGAGCGCTTCGCGTGGCGGAGGAGCCCGACCGCGCCACCTGCTCCGCGGGAGCCCTTCGTGACTCGCGACCCGCCAGGAGGTCCGTCACCCCGGGAAGGGGGAGGCGTTCCATGGCGGCGAGGGCGCCCCGGTGGACCTGGAAGCCGGTGACGTCCTCCATGACGGCGTCGTCCACGACGTGGACCCGGTCGCCGAGCGGGCCGAGGAGGTCGGCGAGGGGACCGGCCCAGCGGGAGGTGAGGAGGATGGAGCGCACGGGGTAGCCCGCCGCGACGGCGCGGCGGATGACCTTCTCCCCCTCGGCGATGAAGAGGCCGTGCTCGGCCTCCATGCTCTTGCGCAGCTCGACGTCGCGCAGGTTGGCGTAGTCGGCCAGGTGGGGGTCGATGGCTTCAGGCACCCTCGAATACTGCCATGACCCGCCTGAGCTGCCATATCAGCGTGTAGACGAGCAGCACCACGCAGCAGCCGACGACCACCCCCGCGCCCAGCCTCGTCACGAGCTCGGCGTTGCTGCCCGGGGGGAAGGCCACCGCCCAGGCGACCGCGCCCAGCGGGATCGACACGGCGACGGCGAGGAGCACGGCCGCCCGCTCACCGGCGGGCAGGCGCAGCCGCTCGGGCACCGGCCGCGGCTCCATCCCGGCCAGCCCGCGCCAGGCCCACCACAGGACGACCGCCAGGCCGATCACGGTGGAGGTGTACTGCAGCAGGCGGAACAGGGAGATCACCCCCGCCACCCGGGTGTCCAGCCAGCTCCAGCCCCACAGGGCCGAGCTGTACGAGTGGGTGAAGGAGTCCCAGAGCTTGTGGGTGAGGGCGCCCACGACGCCTCCGGCGATCACGGCGGGCAGCCGCCGCAACCCGTACATGCCCGGGGTGAGCGAGGCGGC
The DNA here is from genome assembly GCF_042428775.1 of Streptosporangium vulgare. NCBI lineage: Bacteria > Bacillati > Actinomycetota > Actinomycetes > Streptosporangiales > Streptosporangiaceae > Streptosporangium > Streptosporangium vulgare. The sequence goes on from NZ_JBHMBS010000004.1 coordinate 75,960, forward strand.
GCGCCCGGCGAGGGCGGGGGGCAGGAGCGCGGTCAACGGGTCGCGGGCCACCAGGTGGAAGACGGCGAGCAGCACCACGACGGCGAACGGGTCGATCGTGAGGACGCCCCTGACGGAGTGCCAGATCATGTAGTCGGGCAGGAACGGGAAGAAGATCGGCAGGTCGGGCACCATGGCTCCCAGGGCGAGGGCCCAGGGGTCGAGGAACCGGCGCATCCGCTCCGAGGAGATCAACGGCAGCACGGCTGCGACGTGACTGGGCGTGAACGGCACGGGTTTCCCTCCGACGATCTGCTGGACGAATCAATCTTGCGACACGGCCGCCTCGTGGGAGCAGGCCGCTGTCGTCACGTGGAGCCTCGCCGCTTTTCCGTCTTCCAACACTCCGCGACGGATAGATTACCGAGCGCCGTCGAGTGGGTACCCGGAGGTCGTCGTGACCGACCAGATCGTGCTGGCGCCGCCGAGCGCCGAGTGGCTGCGCGACGCCCGCAGGGCTCGCGCGCTCTCCCTGGCCACCCTGGTCTGGCTGGGCGTCGAGAGCGTGCTGGGCATCGCCGCCGGTGTGGGGGCGCACTCGGTCGCCCTCATCGGCTGGGGCGTGTCGGCCCTGGTGGAGGCGGCGGCCAGCCTGATCGTGGTCTGGCGGTTCACCGGGGCGAGGACCGGTTCGGCGCACGCGGAGGAACGGGCCCGCAGGGCGGTGGCCGTCAGCTTCTGGATCCTCGCCCCCTACCTGGTGCTGCACGTGGCGCACGACCTGGACGCGGGCCACCGGGCCGTGCCGAGCCTGCTCGGGATCGCGGTGACGGCGGCCAGCGTGGTCGGCATGCCGTTCCTGGGAACGGCCAAGCGGCGGTTGGGTGCCCGGCTGCACTCGGCGGCGACCGCGGGCGAGGGGACACAGAACCTCCTGTGCGCCCTGCTCGCGGCGGGGGTGCTGGCGGGAATCGCGCTGAACTCGGCCGGGTGGTGGTGGGTCGATCCCGCCATGGCGGTTCTGCTGGCGGCGGTGGCGGTACGCGAGGGCCTCAGGGCGTGGCGCGGGCACTCCTGCTGCCACTGAGCGCCTTTCCCCTCCGCCGTCACGGAGTTCCCCGCCCGCCGACGCGGCCTGGCCGCTCGTGGCCTTTCCTGTCACCGGACACGCGCCCCCGCCGGCCGCCGATCTCCCCGTCGCCGATCTCCCGCTGTTTCCGCGGCCCGGCCAGGTGGTCTTCTCCGCTGTTTCCGCGGCCCGACCAGGTGATCTTCTCCGCCGCCGGGCCGCCACCGGGCCGCCACCGGCCGTCGGCGGCTCTCACGGACACAGGGCTCCAGGATCGACACAGAGGGTAACAGCGGTACCGAAATGCGTTTTTTGCCCCAGTAACCATTCCCAGTACAGTTCCGTGAATATTGCGGACTACCTCCCGATAGGGTGACCCGCTAGCTCCATGACATCGACACCGAAGAGGACATCGTGGGCGGACGTCACCGGACGGATGAACTCGAGGACGGCTACACCCCGTACAAGGAACCGCAGCCCAGGCGCAGGCGCGGGGGGCGGGGCAAGGTGCTGGTCCCGCTGGCCGGGTCCGTCGCCCTCGCGGTGCTGCTCGGCGTCGCCGCGTTCGTGGTCATCAACCGTGACCGTGGCGCCGGGGGGTGCGGGGGCGAGGCGCTCCCGGTACGGATCACCGCCTCCCCGGACATCCAGCCCGCCCTGTCCCAGATCGCCGAGCGCTTCAACAAGGCCGCCCACGACGTCGACGGCAGGTGCGCCACGGTCACGGTGACCAAGGGTGTCTCGGCGACCGTGGCCTCCTCCTTCAGCGGCGGCAAGGCCGCCGCGATGGACATGTGGATCCCGGACTCGAAGCTGTGGGTGACGAACCTGCGGGCCAGGAACCAGGAGGTGCCCGAGGCGGGCGCGTCCGTCGCCAGCTCCCCCATCGTCATGGTGGCCTCCGGCTCGGTGGTGCCGAACCTGAAGAAGAGCTTCGGCGAGGCCAGCTGGGGCGGCATGATCAACGCCGCCAACGTGGCCAACGTGGACGGCCCCGGCCGCAAGGTGCGCGTCCTCGTGCTGGATCCCTCGCTCAACGCCGCCGGGCTCGGCGCGCTCCTGGCCGCCGCCGGGGTGGCCAGGGCCTCGGGCGCGGGCGAGGAGCAGCTGGTCGGCGCGCTCAAGAGCCTGTCGGGATCGACGTCGACGGTCCGCGACCAGGACGCGCTGCTGTCCAGCCTCGGTGTCAAGGGCAGCAAGGCCCCGCTGGGCATCTCCTCCGAGCAGGGGGTCTGGGCGTTCAACAAGGTCAAGAAGCCCGAGGTCCCGGCCGTGCCGCTCTATCCGGCCGAGGGGACCATCAACCTCGACTACCCGGTGGTGGTCGTCGCCGAGGACGCCGCCGTGCGCAAGGCCGCCGAGGCGTTCCGCAAGGAACTGGGCAGCGAGGCGTCCAGGAAGACGCTGCAGGAACAGGGGTTCCGCACCCCGGACGGCAAGGGCGGCAAGGCGATCTCCGGCTCCGCCGGTTTCCAGGCCAAGGCCCCCCAGGCGATCGAGCCGCCCGACGGCAAGACCGTCGCGAGCATGTCCCAGACCTGGTCCCGGATCAAGCTGGGCACGAGGCTCCTCACCCTGCTGGACGTCTCGGGCACCATGGCCCTGCCGGTGCCCGGCACCGGGCTGACCCGGATGCAGGCGATCAGCAGGATCGCCGTCGAGGGCATGAAGCTCTTCCCGGCCAAGAGCGAGATGGGACTGTGGGAGTTCTCCACCCATCTGAACGGCCAGGGGGTCGACTACCGCGAGACGGTCCCGGTCGGCCCGCTCACCGAGGACATGAACGGCGTCCTGCGCAGGGACGTGATCAACCAGAGGCTGGTCGCGGCCCGGGCGAAGTCGACCGGCGACACCGGGCTCAACGACACCCTCGCCGCCGCCTACGAGCAGATGACCGACGAGTACCAGAGCGACAAGATCAACACGGTGCTGATCCTCACCGACGGCGCCGGCAACGACGACCCGGACGGCGGGATCAGCAACCAGCAGATCCTGAAGCGGCTCAAGGACCGGTTCGACCCGGAGAAGCCGGTCAGTGTCCTGATCATCGCCTTCGGCCCCGACGCCCCCAAGGGCAAGCGCCAGATGGACGCCCTGGCCAAGGCGACCGCCGGTGACGCGTACATCGCCAAGAACATCCTGGAGGTCAGGAAATTCTTCCTGGAAGGCATGAAGCGCAGGCTCTGCGCTCCCAACTGCGACTGACTCTCCCACCCCATCTTCACCCTGTACGGCTGGTGTCACATCGACACCAGCCGTAGCAGTTTTACCAGGTCATACCGTGTCGGCATGATATCGACCCCTTTGGTCAACCGGTTGCCGGGAGGTGACGTCCTACGCGTGTGGGCTGGAACGGGTGAGTGGTGAAACCCGTGAACGAGCCCGTCTCGCGGGGGAGGAATGTCCGTGCCCGGATGGCCGGCCGTCGGCCGAACCGACGATCAGAAACTCGTTGAGGCGCTGCGGCGTGCCGACACAACGGCGCCCGCGAGCCTCTACGACTCCTATGCCGAACGTCTCAACGACTACGCCCACTCGCTGCTGGGCGATCGTGAGGCCGCCGCGGGCGCGGTGCACGACGCCCTGGTCGCGGCCCAGGGCGGCGTGGACCGCCTGCGCGAACCCGGCCGCCTGCGCGCGTGGCTGTACGCGCTCGTGCGGATCCGGTGCGGGGACGAGGGACACGGCGACCCGCGGAAGCCGTCGCCGCCCGACATCCACGACGACCCGGGCGAGCGGGAACTGGCGGCCCTCGTCCACGAGGCGATGGCGGAGCTGAGCGGGCAGGAGCGCGAGGTGCTCGAACTGTCGCTCCGCCACGACCTCGGCAGCGGCGAGGTCGGCGCGGTGCTGGGACTGACCTCCCGCCAGGTCACGGCGAGGCTCGGCCGGGCCCGCGACCACCTGGAGAACGCGGCCGCCGCCGTGGTGCTGGCCAAGGTCGGCCGGGCGCACTGCCCCGACCTGTCGGCGATGGTGGACTCGTGGGAGGGCCCCCTCACCACGCTGCTGCGCAGGCGGCTGTCGGCCCACATCGGCCGCTGCGAGGTCTGCGTCGAGCGCAGGGACCGGCACGTCTCGGCCGGGCGGCTGCTGGACCTGGTCCCCCTGGCCTACCCCCCGCTCTCCCTGCGCCGCCGGGTGATCGAGACCTGCGTGAACCCGGAGGCGCGCGAGGAGCGCGCCGCCATCGTCGCCGGGAACGGCTTCGACAAGGCCGGTTTCCCCGTCGCGGCCGAACGGCGCTCCGGGGGCCGCCGGTGGGGCGGGAGGAAGGGCGCGGGCAGGCGGGCACGCGACGAGCGACCCGCCGCGAGCGCAGGGGCCACGCCCCCCGAGGGCACCCGCTCCCGGCACGCGGCGCCAACCTCGGACGCGGGAACGTCACTCCCGGACGCGAGGGCGTGGCCGGCCGGGAGTGAGGCGCGGTACGAGGGGAGGCGGGCCGGTTACGCGGAGACCGGGACGCGCTCCCCGGAGAGCGGTCCGCTCCACCCCGGGACCGGGACGGCTCCGAGGTACGTGCTGGCGTCGCCCTCGGACGGCGAGCCCGGACGCGCGGCGGCGTGGACGGACGCCGAGACCCCGCGCGCGTCGAGGCCCGCGGGCGGCGAGACACGGCACACGCCGCCCCCCGGGAACGTCGAGGCCTGGCCGGCACCGGCCGTGAGCGCGGAGGCGTGGCCGGCTCCGACGACCAACCCCGACGCCTGGCCGGCGCCCCCCGCGGACGGCGAGGCGTGGCGCACCGCACCGCCCGCGAACCCCGGGATGTCGCCGGCGTCGTCCGGGGACGGCGAGACCTGGCGCACGCCGCCGTACGCGAACGGCGACGCCTGGCGCACGTCGTCCCCGGACGACGAACCGTGGTCCACGTCATCCGCGGACGGCGAACCGTGGGCCGGGCGGTCCCACGACGGCACGGCATGGTCCGGGGAATCCCACGACGGCGAGGCGTGGGCCGGGCGGTCCCACGACGGCACGGCGTGGCCCGCGTCGTCCTCGGGCGGCGCGGCGTGGCCCGCGTCCTCCGCGTCCTCCGTGTCGTCGGCGTCGGCGGCGTCGGCGTCGGCGTCGGCGGCGTCCTCCGCGACTTCCGTGTCCTCCGTGGACGGCGAGGCGTGGCTCGGGGAGTCCCCCGCGAACGGTGAGACCCCGCCCACCCCGCCGGCCGGCGGCACCGAGGTCTGGCGTACGTCACCGGCGGACACCTCCGGGGCACGGCCCACGCCACCGGCGGGGAGCCCCGGGGCGCGGCGTGCGTCGTCCGGCGGCGAGGGGAAGCGGAGGACGGAGACGCCGCCCGCGCGGCGGCGGCGCGGGCGCGGGGGGCCCTTGCTGCTGGCGGCGCTGTGCGTGCTGGCCGCCACCGGGGCGGTGGTCGTGGTGGGCGGGCAGGACCTGGCCGGAGGGGCGTTGAGGGACCCCCAGACCGCGCCGGGCACGGAACCCGCGCTGATCACGCTGGAGCCCGGCCCCGAGCCGGAGCCCGACCCGCTGCTGGAGGACCCGGAGACGGAGGCCGCGCCGACGCCCACACCGAGGAGAAGCCGGAGGACCGAGACACCCGTTCCCGCCCCCACCGCCACCGCGACGCGACCGGCACCGAGCCGCGCGCCCACGGCGGGGCGGCCCCGCCCCACCCGCACCGCCACCACGCGACCCGCGGCCGGACGGCTGAGCGTCTCGTGTCCGGGCGACATCGGGGAGGGGGCCGGGCAGATCCGGCTCGCGGCACGCAACGCCACGGTCTCGTGGTCGGCGACCACCTCCGGCGGGCTCGACGTGCATCCCGCGCGGGGACAGCTGAAGGCCGGTGCGAGAAGCGTGATTTGGGTCACGGCCAAGGACCCGTCGGAGAGCGGCACCGGACGGGTCGCGTTCAGGTCCGCCGGGGGCAACGCCGGATGCGCGATTTCCTGGGAAAGCCCTGAACCCGACGCCTCCACACCTCAGGACGACCCGGCCCCCGACCCGACTCCCACCCCCTCCGCCGGAGCGAGCTCCGAGGGGGCCACGGGCTGATTCCCGCATCTCGTTTTACCTAACAACGACACTTCTCCCGGGGATCCGGTAAACCATGGACTGGTGCCGAGCGTCGGCATTGACGTCCATGCTGAGTGATTGGTCACATGAAGAGCGCGATCAGTCACATCATTACCAACCAGGAGCTCGGAGATGTCGGTCAAACGCAGGGTGCTCAGATGGGCACTCACCCTCGCATGCGCCGCGGGGGCCGTGATCGCCTTAGCCGACATCGACACTCCGTTACGCTTGATCCTTACGCCCCTGTTTCTGTTGGTCGTTCCCGGCGCCGCGGTGGTAGGACTGTTGCGTGATCGTGACCCGCTTGCGGCACTATCAGTGGGTGCGGCAGCGAGCCTGGTGGTGAACGTTCTCCTGGCCGCTGCCATGCTTACTTTTGACGCATGGTCGCCCCGTGCCGGAGTCGCGACGATCGCGGTGCTCGGCGGCTTCATATACGTACTACGCGTGTTGTATCGGGGGAGCGGGAGCTTGCAGACCGAACAGGGGGCCAGGTCAAGGTGAACATCGTCATCGTTCGCCCCGGTGACCTCGGGGAGTCCGAGATCTCGCGATGGCGGGAGTTGCAGGTGGCGGATCCGTCGCTGGACAACCCCTTCCTCTCCGTGGAGTTCACACTCGCCATGGGGCGGCTGCGTGACTACGTCCGTGTCGCGGTCATCCAGGACGGCGGCAAGATCGTGGGGTTCTTCCCCTACGAGCGCCACAACTTCGGGATCGGCAAGCCTCTCGGCGGCTTCCTGACCACCTGCCACGGGCTGATCTCGGTCCCCGGCCTCAAGCTCGACGTCCGGACCCTGCTGCGCGCCTGCAGGCTCTCCGTCTTCGACTTCGACCACCTGGTCCCCGGCCAGCCGACGTTCGCGCCGTACGAGTCGGACGTGCGCCCGGCCCCGGTGATGGACCTCAGCGTGGGCTTCGAGAAGTACATCGAGCAGGTGAAGGCCAACTCGCCGAAGAACCTCAAGACGGTCCGCTACAAGGAGCGCAAGCTCGGCCGCGAGCAGGGCGAGATCCGCTTCGAGTGGTACTCGCCCGACGCGGGCACGCTGCGCACGCTCACCAACTGGAAGTCCGACCAGTACCGCAGGACGGGCCGGGTCGACCGCTTCGCCCAGCCGTGGATCGTCCAGTTGCTCGACGAGATGCACGCGGCGAGGTCCGAGAGCTTCGCGGGCGTCCTGACCATGGTCTACGCCGGAGACACGCCCGTCGCCGGTCACTTCGGCCTCCGGACGGCGACGACCCTGGTGGGCTGGTTCCCGGCCTACGACACCGAGTTCGCGCGTTACTCCCCCGGCATCATGCACCACCTGCACATGGCCGAGCACGCCGCGAACTCCGGGCTGCAGCAGGTCGACATGGGCAAGGGCGGACGCGAGTACAAGAGCTGGTTGAAAAGCGGTGACCTCTTCGTCGCGGAAGGGCGCGTGTCGCGTCCCTCCCCGGCCGCCGCCGTCCACTGGATCGGTCGCACCCCGGTCAACAAGGCACGAACGATCGTCACGGATCGCCCGAATTTGTACAGGCTTGCTGACCGTGTCCTGAAGGGTTTCGGCCGTATGCGCTCCCCCGCGCAGAACCAATCAGGCACTCCGGTCGTCAAGGAACCATGGGGAGTGGGCTAGCCCGCTCTCCGTTCATCACCACACCACCCGCCAGGACCCTCGCATGCATCCCTCATCGCATTCGCCATTTCCGCCGATCGCCCCGATCGGCCGTGGCCCCGGGTCCGTCCGCCAGTCGCCCCTGACGACCGACCGCCCGGAAGGACAGCCGTCACAATGAGTCCCGAGATCACCAAGCACTACAACAACAGGAAGCCACCGCTGAGGGCGGTGCCACCCATCGAGCGGTTCACCCCGATCACCCCCAACATGGCGATCTCCCCCACCGTCAGCGTCGTCGTCCCCGCCATGAACGAGGCGGAGAACCTTCCGCACGTCTTCGCGACGCTTCCGCAGTGGATCGACGAGATCGTCCTGGTGGACGGCAACTCCAAGGACGACACCGTGGCCGTGGCCAGGAGGCTGCGTCCCAACGTCCGCGTGGTGCACCAGACGGGCAAGGGCAAGGGCGACGCGCTGTCGGCGGGCTTCGCCGCCTGCACCGGCGACATCATCGTGATGATCGACGCCGACGGCTCCACGGACGGCCGCGAGATCATCCAGTTCGTGGGCGCGCTGGTCACCGGGGCCGACTTCGTCAAGGGCTCGCGCTACGCGTCCGGCGGCGGCAGCGACGACCTCACCTTCATCCGCAAGTTCGGCAACAAGTCGCTCACCGCGCTGGTCAACAGGATGTACGGCACCAGCTACAGCGACCTCTGCTACGGCTACAACGCCTTCTGGGCCCGCCACCTGGACGTCCTCAACCTCGACTGCGACGGCTTCGAGATCGAGACCCTGATGAACATCCGCGCCGCCAAGGCCGGTCTCAAGGTCCACGAGGTCCCCAGCCACGAGCGCTGCCGCATCCACGGCGAGAGCAACCTGCACGCCGTCCGCGACGGCGTCCGGGTGCTGAAGACCATCATCCGCGAGTGGCGGAGCAACCCCGCCCCCGTCGTTCACGAGCCGGCCGCCGCCACCCCGGCCGCCGATCAGGGCGCCGCGTAGCCATGGGAAGCAGCGTCGTCATCTGCGTCTACACCGAGGACCGCTGGGATGACATCCGGGCGGCCGTCGAGTCGGTCGAGAACCAGACGCGCGAGCCGCACGAGATCATCCTGGTCGTCGACTACAACCCGGATCTCCACCTGAGGCTCAAGAAGGAGTATCCCGGCGCGATCGTGGTGGAGAACGCTCAGGAGAAGGGGCTGTCCGGTGGCAAGAACACCGGTGCGGCGACCGCCTCCGGCGACATCGTGGCGTATCTGGACGACGACGCCGTCGCGGAACCTGGCTGGCTGGAAGCGCTGGAGGAGGGCTTCCAGGACCCGACCATCGTGGGGGTGGGCGGGCTGACCAGGCCGCTGTGGGGCATCGGGCACCGGCCCGGCTGGTATCCCCACGAGTTCGACTGGACCGTGGGGTGCAGCTATCTCGGCATGCCCACGGAACGAGCCCGGATCCGCAACGTCATGGGCGGCAACGCGGCCTTCCGCAGGGAGGTCATCGGCGGTGTGGGCGGGTTCCACACCGGCATCGGCCGCAGCGTGCAGGGGCGCAAGCCCCGCCCGCTGGGCTGCGAGGAGACCGAGTTCTGCATCCGGCTCTCGCAGCGGATGCCGGGGTCGGGGATGCTCTTCGAACCGGCCGCGGTGATCGGCCACAAGGTGCCGCCCGTCCGCTCGACGTTCGCCTACTTCCGCTCGCGCTGTTTCGCCGAGGGCCTGTCCAAGGCGCTGGTCGCCCAGAGCGTGGGAGCGGGCGACGGACTGTCGAGCGAGCGCGCCCACGCGCTGAAGGCGCTGCCGCTGGGCGCGCTGCGCGGGGTCGGCGAGGCGCTGCGGGGCGACGTGTCCGGTCTCGGCAGGGCCGGGGCGATCGTCGTCGGCCTCGCCTGGACGACCTGGGGTTACGTCGTCGGCTCCCTTCGACTGAAGCTGAAGCGGGTGCGTTCGTCATGATCCGCGTACCGATCCTGATGTACCACTCGGTCTCCGACCGGCCCAACGCCGAGACGAAACCGCTCGCGGTACGCCCCTCGGCCTTCGCCGAGCAGCTGGCCTACCTGAAGGAGAAGGGTTTCACGCCGCTGACGGTGGCCGACCTGGTCGCCTCGCTGCACAACAACAACGGCCGCTCCATCCCGGAGCGGCCGGTCGTGGTGACCTTCGACGACGGGTACGCCGACTTCCACAGCGAGGCGCTGCCCCTGCTCGAACGCTACGACTTCCCCGCGACGGTCTTCCTGACCAGCGGATGGGTCCGCGACGCGGGCAAGGACGCGGCGGGCAGGCCCCTCGACACGATGCTGTCGTGGAGCCAGGCCCGCGAGGCCGCCTCGTGCGGCATGGAGATCGGCGGGCACAGCCACAGCCATCCCCAGCTCGACCAGTTGCCCGACGACGAGCTCCGCCAGGAGCTGCGGCGCAACAAGGCCCTGCTGGAGGACAAGATCGGTTCCCTGGTCTCGACGATGGCCTACCCGTACGGCTACTCCAGCGTGCGCGTGCGGCGCGAGGTGCGGAAGGCCGGATACTGGGCCGCCTGCGCGGTGAACAACGCCATCGCCGCCGACCGGCACGACGTGCTCGCGCTGCCGCGCCTGACCGTCGCCGAGGGCACGTCGATGAGGATGTTCAGCCGGGCGGTCGAGGGAAACCAGGTCCCGCTGATCTACATGCGGGAGCGCATGCTGACGAAGGGGTACGCCGTCGTCAGGCGCACGAGATACGGTCTGCGCAAGGTACGCGGCCAGGCCTGAACGGCCGGGTGCGCCCCGGGTGACGCGCGATCCGCGAGGCGGGTCGCGCCCCGGCGGCCGGCCCGGTGTGATCTGCGGTCCCCGCTCCGTCCGGTGTCCCCTCCCGTGGGAGCGGAGGCGCCGGAAGAGGGGCCGCCCGGCCGCGGTGACCGCTTCTCAAAGATCTACGCGAAGCGCCCGGACATGACGGATCCCACGGTGACTCGTCACACCCTGGTCCGCGTAGCCGCCATGATGTTAGACGTGAGGCAACGGGCAGGTAATGACGTGACGACGACGGGGGCGGCGGAGACCGCCGAGGTCGGGGAGATCGATCCCACCCACCCCGCGCCTTCGGACGGAACCCGGGCCGGGGCCGGCGGCGAGCCCACCGGCGCGGCGCCCTCCGGAGCGCCTGGCGACGAGGCTCCCGGCGAGCTCCCGGACGAGGAGATCGCCGATGGCGAGACTCCGGGCGAGGCGTCCGACGGCGGGACGTCCCGCAGGAGTCCGTACGGCAGGAGCCCGTACGACGAGGCTTCCGGCGGCGGGACGTCCGACGGTGAGACGTCCGACAGCGCTGTGTCCGACGGCACCGGATCCGACGCCGAGGAGGTCGATGAGGCTGAGGAGGCCGAGGACACTTCGGGGGACGACCTCCGTGCCTCCCTCGCCTCCCGTGACGGGGGCGCGGCGGACGACTCCACGGACACTTCGGATTCTTTTGATATCTCGGACGACACGGACTCCACGGACGCCGGAGACGACACGACGGACGACACGGACGCTTCGTACGACGCGGACCCCGAGACCGGCAGGGCGGACGACGCGGACTCCGTGCCCGACATGACGGACGACGCGGACCCCGAGGCCTACACGACGGACGACGCGGACGACGCGCCGGATGACAGCGTCTACGGCGACGATCCCGAGGTCACCGCCATCATCAGGCTCCCCCTCCGCCCGGTCGCCCCCCCACCCCCGGCCGGCGCTCCCGAGACCGGGAGGGCCGAGGCCCCGCCCGCGCCCCCCGAGGACGAGGACAAGAACGAAGACGGGGACGAGGACAGGGCCGAGACCACGGCGGAGATGCGCCTGCCCGGCCGGTCCGCGCCACTCCTCAAGCCCACCTCCCAGAAGCCCGCGAAACCTCCGGCGCCCCCCTCGGAGCTCTCGGAGCCTCCAGCGCCCTCAGGACCTTCGGCGCCCCCGCAGGACGAGGAGCCTCCGGACCCCTCACAGTCCTCGGACCCCTGGAAGCCCGCCGGGCTTTCCGGCGGAGAGCTGTGGGGAAGGGCCGCCGGGGCGCCCAGACGGCCCCTGGAGGACTCGAAGCCCCTCCCCGAGGTCACAGAAGCCCCAGCGGCCCACCAGGCCCCCCAGGGCACGCAGAGGAGCTCGGGGACCGGCTCCGGGACGGAAAAGGGGAAGGGAGCGGGCGAGGGGAGCCGGGGAGCCGGGAAGGCGATACCGGCGACCAGCGCCATGCCTCCGTTCGCGGCGATCCCCGTCGAGACCCCGGCCTCGACGGCCGCCACGTCCGCCGCCAAGCCCTCGCGCCTGCAGGCCGTGATGCGGTCGGCCATGGTGTGGCTGCCGCCGGTCCTCACCATCGAGGGCCTGATCATGTACGTGCTGGCCCTGCGCGTGGCGCCGGGCCCGCTGCGGGGCGTCGACCTGAACCGGATCGACGGCGTGGGCCTGATCTCGGCCATGCCGCTGACCGCGTTCGCCGCGATCCTGCTGATGGTCGTCGCGTTCTTCGTCACGATCGCCCAGAACACCGACCGCAAGTTCCTGCTGCTCTTCCAGATCGCGGCGATCACCTTCGCCCTGCACGGGGCGGCCGCCCTGATCGAGGACGAGGCCAGGTTCCACACGGCCTACGTCCACGCGGGCTTCGTGGAGTACATCAACCGCACGGGCGAGTCGTCGGCCATCCTCGACGCCCGCCTGGCGTGGCCGGGGTTCTTCGCGCTGGTGGCGTTCGTCACGAAGGCGGCCGGGGTCACCGACCTGACGATGATCATGCGGTGGACGCCGCTGCTGTCCAACCTGCTGTACCTCCTGCCGTTCGTGCTGATCCTGCGGCAGGTCGTCGCCACCACCCGGGCCCGCTGGTTCGCCGCGCTGCTGTTCGTCATCGTGCAGTGGATCGGCCAGGACTACTTCTCCTCCCAGGGCTTCACGTACGCGATCTACCTGGCCTTCGTGGCGATCGTGCTGCGCTGGTTCGGCAAGGTGGAGCCCCGCGAGAAACCGATGCCGGCCAAGGGGTTCGTCCGGCGGCTGCTGGCCCGCCTGGACGGGCTGACACCGGGCGAGCTGCCGCACTCCACCGGCGTCTACGACCGGGCCATCATGCTGATCGTGCTGATCGGCCTGTTCGCGACCGCGACCGCCTCGCACCAGATCACGCCGTTCATGATGCTCGGCGCGCTCACCGGCCTGATCCTGCTGCGGCGCTCCTCGCTCAGCTGGGGGCTGCCCTTCTTCCTGGGCCTGATGGTGCTGGCGTGGATCAGCTACCAGACGGTCGCCTTCTGGAGCGGGCACATCGACCAGCTCTTCGGCGGCCTGGGCCGGATCCTGGAGAACCTCCAGAGCAACACCGGCGACCGGATCGACGGCAGCGACCCCAAGCACGCGCTCGTCCTGATGGCCCGCCTGGGCATCTGCGGCGTCATCCTGACGCTGGCCGCCGCCGGCCTGTTCCGCCGCCTGCGGCGCGGCGTCGGCGACCGCGCGGCCCTGCTGCTGCTGTGCATCCCGGTGCTCGCCCTCGGCCTGCAGAACTACGGCGGCGAGATCGGCCTGCGCATCTACCTGTTCGCGCTGCCCGGCGCCTGCATCCTGGCCGCGTACGCCTTCTTCCCGAACCTCCCGGCGGGCACCGAGGACGCGCCTGAGGAGACGGTGCCGATCCGCAGGCGCAACATCCGGTTCAACCCGGAGCTGACGCGGCGGATCTCGCTGCTGCTCGCCGCCGGGTGCGCCATGGTGCTGGCGATGGTCTTCCTCGTCGCCCGGTACGGCAACGAGCAGTTCGAGCGGGTCTCCGCCAGCGAGGTCGCGGCGATGCACTACGTCTACGACCACGACAAGCCGAGCGCCCGCGTCCTCTACCTGGTCCCGCTGCTCGGCGAGGAGGTCACCCCGAGCATCCCGTGGGGCGAACGCGACTTCGACAAGATCTCCTACCAGCAGGTCCTGGTGGACAAGAACCCGGCCCAGCTCTCCTCGGTGATCGACAAGCTCAGGGTGTCGCCGCCCAACACCTATCTGGTGGCCACCCGGGGACAGGCCGGATACCTGCAGCTCAACCACGGCTTCCCGACGGACTGGGCGCCGAGGTTCCGTGCCGCGCTCGACGCCCACAAGGAGCTCAAACGGGTCTTCAACGGGGAGGACGCCGCCGTCTACACGCTCAAGACCTTCCCCGAGGGGGCCGAGATCCCCGAGCCGGGGGCGCCGACCGGCGGCAGCGACCCGACCTCTCCGTGGACGCCGATCGGCCTGGGCGCGCTGGGCGTGACGTGGATCGCGCTGTTCGGCTACGAGGTGGTCCTCCTGCGCGGCCGTGATCAGACGGCCAGGACGCGAAGGACGAGGAGGCGCGTCCTGTTCGTCGCGGTGCCCGCGTTCGTGCTGGCCGTCGCGGTGATCGTGGAGAGGTTCATCGTCATCGGGTCCTGACCTCTGTAAAGGACAAAGTCTCCCGGCGGACCACCGGCGCGCGCGCCATACTGAGCACCGTTCGCCGGGGGGCGTACATCTCGCAAGCTGCTCGAAGGACGGTCAGATGCTCGCAGGGGAACCCCGTGGCCGGGCGGGGGCCTCCACCGAGGTCGCGGGGCGGCGGATCGCGGCGGTCGACGCGCTGCGTGGTTTCGCGCTGTTCGGCATCGTGGTGGTCAACATCACCTACCTCGCCTCGGGTTACCGGATGGCGGGGCTGGCGGCGCCGTCGTTCTCCGCGCCGCTCGACTGGGTGGTGCGCTGGGTCGTCTCGGTGTTCTTCGAGAACAAGTTCTATCTGCTGTTCGCCTTCCTGTTCGGCTACAGCTTCACCCTCCAGATCGACTCGGCCCGCAGGTCGGCGGCGGCGTTCGTGCCCCGGTTCCTGCGCCGCCTGGGCGGGCTGTTCCTGCTCGGCCTGGCCCACGGGATCCTGTTGTTCCCCGGTGACATCCTGGCGACGTACGCGATCGTGGGGCTGGTCCTGCTGGCGGTGCGGCGGATCACCCCGCGCACCGCGCTGATCGCCGCGCTCGCGCTGACGGTGGCGCTGGCCGCGGGGGTGCTGTTGCTGGCCGCGCTGGCGACGCTGGGCACCGACGCCTCCGAGGCCGTGTCGGAGAGCGCGGCGCAGGCCGCCGTGTCGGACCGGGCCCTGCACGGCTCCGCATCCATGATCATCAACGAGCATCTGCACAAGCTCGCCAAGATCTTCGTGATGCGGGTCTTCTTCCAGGGGCCCACCGTGCTCGCCGCCTGCCTGGTCGGGCTGGCCGTGGGCAAGCTGCGGCTGCTGACCGACCTGTCCGGGCACACGGCCACGCTGCGGCGGCTGCAGTGGGCGGGGTTCACCGCGGGACTCGCCGGGGCGCTGGTCTACGCGCACTCGACCTGGTCGGGCGGCGGGCACGCGTACCACATGGTCGGCCAGTCGGTGAGCCTGGTGACCGCGCCGCTGCTGGCCGCGGCCTACGCCGCCACCCTGTTGCGCCTGCTGCCCGCGGCGCCCCGGCTGGCCGGGGCGCTCGCGGCGCCCGGCAGGCTGGCGCTGACGAACTATCTGGGGCAGTCGCTGATCAGCTCGCTCATCTTCACCGGCTACGGGCTGAGCCTGGTCGACCAGGTCAGCCCGCTCCGTGTGGTCTCGATCGGCGTCGGCATCTTCGTGGCGCAGGCCGTCTGGAGCCGGTGGTGGCTGCGCCGCCACCGCTACGGGCCCGCGGAGTGGCTGCTGCGCTGGTTCACCAACCGGAGCGGGCCCGCCCGCTCCCCGGGCGCCTAGGTCGCCGCTAGGCTCCCCCGCGCTCGCTCCACCTCACCTCGTACGGCTTCAGCTGGAACTGCTTGCCGTCCACGACGGTGGTGGCGTCCGCGGCGGTGGTGTTGACCATCACGAGCTGGCGCTCCTGGGCCAGGACCCGCACCCGCGTGTTGGAGGAGGTCACCGGCTCCAGGGGGATCCCGAGGGGGAACCACTTGGTGAAGCCGCTCATGATGCCCGCCATGGGCATCTCGGCGCCGGTGGTCGGGTGCCACAGGCAGCCGGGGCAGGCCTGGTCGTCGCCGGTGGACCTGCGCTGGGGGTTCCAGAAGAGCGAGGTGGTGACGCCGCTGGTGGCGAACTCCATCATCGCGGCCGCGTGGACGGCGATGCGGCGGTCCTCCTCCCAGTCGCTGTTGATGGGCTCGACGTACCACTCGGCCCACCAGACCGGCAGGTCGCCGCTCTTGTCCCTGAGCCATCTGGTGAGGGCGCCGAACTTGCCCAGGGCGGTGAACTCGTCGGGGAAGGCGCCGGCCTCCTTGGTGACCGAGGCGCCGTCGACGACGATGAAGTCGGCGCCCTTCTTGTTCTCGATCCAGTACTCGACCGCCTCCAGGTCGCGCTGGACGATGCTTCCCCACGGTCCCTGGATCTCCGCCCCCGGCTCGGGGGTGCTGGTGCTGCCGACCGACACGTAGGGGCCGCCGACCTTGATCTCCTTGTCGACGGCCTTCAGCGCGTCGTAGACCTTGTTGTAGAACTCGGTGTAGCCCTCGATGTCCCAGCGGTTCTGGGCCGTGTTCCAGAAACCCTTCAGCTCGTTCCACACCATGAAGTGCTTGACGGTGGGGTAGCGCCTGGCGACGGTCGCGGCGAGCCTGGCGTAGTCGTCGAAGTGCTCGGGCCGCGGCGCGGTCTCCAGCTGCGTCCAGTCGGTCCTGCCCGAGCTGCCGCCCTTCATCCAGTCGGGCGAGCAGCACAGCGTGATGATCGGGATGGACTGGGAGCCGGCCATGAACCTGATCCGGCGGTCGAGGTCACGGAAGTCGTTCTTGCCGGGCGCCGGTTCGGGATTGCCCGCGCCCCAGCCCATGATGTGCTGGTTCTGCAGCATCGGGACCCGGCTGAGCATGTGGGAGGCGGCCTCGGCGACCTCGCCGCCCTCGTTGTCGGCGCTGAACTCCGTGTGGGTGATGCCCCAGCGCGGCCACTCGTGCACGGCGGGGGGTGCCTCCAGCACGGGCGCCGCCTCTGTCGGGGCCATCGTCATGGTCTGTCCGCGCGGAACGTCCGGTTTGGCGGCATAGGCGATGATGCCTACCACGAGTGCCGCCGTCACGACCAACGCTCCCAGTGCGACCGGCCAGGCCGGGCGCCGTCGCTGGTGCCGTCCGTTAGTCGGTATCACCGAATCCTCTATCCTCGCAGGTCAACGAATGTAGCGTTCCACAGCGGCATCGGACGTGACGGTGCCCTGGCATGGTTCACAGGCAAGCGTTACCGGCCGCGGCGCAAGCGTATCGATGGCGGCTTGCATGACGCTTGAAACTTCTACGGTACTTCCCGCCCACCCCCCGGGACCTTCCGCGGATTCCGGCGGCTCCCGGCGGCTCCCGACGGATTCCGGCGGCGCGGGTGTGGGGATCGCCGGGCGGTTCAGTCCCCCAGGACCCGCAGGGCCCGGTCGACGAGCGTGGGGACGGCCGCGCCGATGTGCTCGAAGCCCTCGCCGACGGTCTTGCCCTGCGTGAACCTGGCGTGGATGCCCTCCACGATGACGGCGAGCTTGTAGTTGCCGAAGGCCACGTAGAAGTCCAGGTCGGACAGGTCCGCGCCGGAGACCTTGGCGTAGTGGGCGGCGAACTCCCGGGCGGTGAGGAAGCCCGGGGCCACGGTGACGCCCGCCGCGACCGGGACCGAGGCGCGCTCCTCGTCGCCGGGGTCCTGCCAGTAGGTGAGGGTGAGGCCGAGGTCGGCCAGGGGGTCGCCGAGCGTGGACATCTCCCAGTCGACGACGGCGAGGATGTCGGGATCCGGGGAGAGCCGCACGAGCGTGTTGTCGAGCCGGTAGTCGCCGTGGACCAGCGTCGAGGCGGAGCGCGCGGGCAGGCGCTCGCGCAGGCGGGCCACCAGGCGGTCGTACGCGGGCAGCTCGGCGGTCTTCGACCGCTCCCACTGCTGGCCCCAGCGCTCCAGCTGGCGGGCCATGTATCCCTCGGGACGCCCGAAGTCGCCCAGCCCCACCTCCCTGTAGTCGATCGCGTGGATCGCGGCGAGCACCTCGGCCAGCCGCTCCGACAGCCGCCGGGTCTGGGCGGGGGTGAGCCCCAGGGCGTCCTCCTGGGTCCGCACGGCCGCGCCGTCCACGTGCCCCATGAGGTAGAAGGGCGCCCCGATCACGTCCTGGTCGTCGCAGAAGGCGACCGGCTCGGGCACCGGGACCGAGGTCGGCGCGAGCGCCGAGATCACCCGCCACTCGCGCCGCATGTCGTGGGCGGTCGGCAGCACGTGTCCCAGCGGGGGCCGGCGCAGCACCAGGCGGCGCCCGGAGGTCTCGACGACGTACGTCAGGTTGGACCTGCCGCCCGCGATCAGGGAGACCCCGGTAGGCTCACCGGCGCCGGGGACATTGGCCGCGATCCACTCGACGAGGCGCGGCCAGTCGATGCCAGGGGTGCTCATAGCCACCCATTAGAACGTCACTCGGGTCAGCGGCGCCAGCCGGGGTCGCCCAATGAGATCCCGAAACGTTGTGGGGGACACCACCCATCCCCAGTTCCGTCCTTTATCGTTACATTACGTCCCTACCAGCATGCTTGAGCTTTACGGCATTCTTCACAGGATGACGTAGGGGACCCCGCACATCCCAGTAGGAGCTCATGCGCGTCTCAGTTGTTCAGCCCCGTGACCTCGGCCCGGCCGACCTCGACCGATGGAGAAGCCTCCAGGGCGCCGACCCCGCCTTCGACAGCCCGTTCCTGTCGCCGGAGTTCACCGTCACCGTCGGAGCGCTCCAGGAACGTGTCCGGGTGGCGGTGTTGCACGACGGGGCGGACGTGGTCGGGTTCTTCCCCTTCGAGCGCCATCCGATGGGCATCGGCATGCCCGTCGCCGCGGGCCTGACCGACGCGCAGGGGCTGGTCCACGCCAAGGACGTGGAGATCGACGCGCAACGGCTGATCAGGGAGTGCGGCCTGGCCGTCTACGAGTTCGACCACCTGATCTCCGGGCAGCCGCTGCTCCAGCCGGGGCACGACAGGCACCCCTCGCCGATCATCGATCTGCGCGACGGCTACGAGCCGTACATCGAGACGATCAAGGCGACCTCCGGAAAGACCTACCGCTCGACCGCGTACAAGAGCCGCAAGCTCCAGCGCGACGTCGGGCCGCTCCGGCACGACTACGCCACCACCGACCTGGCTCCGCTGCGCACGCTGCTCGGCTGGAAGACCGAGCAGTACCGCCGCACCGGCCGCACCGACCGGTTCGCCCGGCCGTGGATCGTGGAGCTGGTCGAGCGGTTCCTCGCCACCGACACCGAGCACTTCGGCGGGGTCCTCGACATGCTGTACGCGGACGGCAAGCCGGTCGCCGGGCACTTCGGGCTGCGCACCGGCACCACCCTCGCGGGCTGGTTCCCCGCCTACGACACCGCCTTCGCGAAGTACTCCCCCGGCCTGATCCACCACCTGGCCATGGCCGAGAAGGCCGCCGAGGCCGGGATCCAGGTCATCGACATGGGCCGCGGCGAGAAGGAGTACAAGGAGAAGCTCAAGAACGGCGAGTACGAGGTCGCGGAGGGCCGGATCGCCCGGCTGAGCCCCGGCGCCGGGGTCCACTGGATGCTGCGCGTGCCGGTTCGCAAGGCGCGTGGCACGGTCCTGGCCAGCCCGCTGCTGCGCACCACCGCCGACCGCGCCCTCAAGACGTACGGCCGCCTGCGGACGTCCATGCAGGCCTGAACCGGCTCGCCGCCGCGGCGTGGGAACGGTCCTTTCCCGCCGCGGCGGCCCCGGTGAGCAGGTCAGCCGATCAGTTCGGCGACCACCGAGACACCCCGCCTGACGTCGGCCCGCGACGCGGAGCCGTAGCCGATCACCAGGCCGTGCCGCAGGCGCGGCCCGTAGTAGTGGCGGGCCATCGAGTCGAGCAGCACGCCCCGGGCGCGGGCCGCCTCGACCAGTGGCTCGACCACGCCCTCGGGCAGCTCCACCATGACGTGCAGGCCCGCGGTGTCGCCCATGACCCGGGAGCCGAGGAGGCCGACGATCACGGCGCGGCGGCGCGCGTACTCCAGGCGCGTCCGGCGCAGGTGCCGGTCCAGGTCCCCGTTCTCCAGCAGCACCGCCACCGCCTGCTGGGCCGGGCCGCTCGTGCGGTCGGCGAGGGCGTCCCTGGTCACGGCGAGTGCCTCGACGAAACCCGGGCGGGCTACCAGCCAGCCGACGCCGACGTCGGGGGTGAGCGCCTTGCTCAGGCTGCCCAGCAGCACCACCCGGCCGGGGTCGAGACCGTGCAGGGCGGGCAGCGGGGCGACGTCGTAGCGGAACTCGGCGTCGTAGTCGTCCTCCACGACGATCGCGCCGGTGCGACGGGCCCAGGCGAGAAGGCGTTCCCTGCGCGGGATGGGCAGGCGCCCGCCGAGGGGGTACTGGTGGGCGGGGGTGGTGTACAGGACGCGCAGGTCCTCGGGGAGGCCGTCCACGACGACGCCGTCCTCGTCGACCGGGCAGGGCACGAGCTCGGCGCCCCTCCCGGCGAAGACGTTCCTGGCGACGCGGTAGCCGGGCTCCTCGACGCCCGCCCGGTCACCGGGCCGCAGGAGGGTCGCGGCGACCAGGTCGAGCCCGTTGCCGGTCCCCCGGGTGACCATGATGTTCTCCGGGCCGACGGGGATCGCCCTGGTCCTGCGGAGGTGCTCGGCCAGCGCGGCCCGCAGCCTCGGGAGGCCGCGGGGGTCGGGGTCGCTCGCCGGCGGCAGGTCGGCCGCCCCCCGCCAGGCCCTGCGCCAGGCCGCCCTGTCGTAGTCGTGCACCCACGGCCGCCCCGGACGCAGGTCGATCACCCCTCGCCTGTTCTCGCCGACCAGCGCGGGAGCGACCGGAACGGGCACGGGAGCGGGAACGGGAGCCCGCCCCTCGGCGGGAACCGCCATGTCGGCCACGTAGGTGCCCGAGCCGTGCCGCCCTTCGAGCCAGCCTTCCGCGTAGAGCTGCTGGTAGGCCTCCGTGACGACGGTGCGGCTCACCGCGAGCTGGCGGGCGAGGGCCCGGGTGGAGGGCAGGCGCTCTCCCGAGGAGAGGGCCCCGCCGCGCATGGCGTCCCTGAGCCGGTCGCCGAGCTGGACGGCGAGCGCCGTACCGGCCTCGCGGTCCACCGATACGGGCAGGTCGACGGAGGGACGCGGCAAAGTGGTCTCCTGTAAGCGCGTGAAAGTGGACGTGTTCTCGATATCCACTTCTCCCTAGGTTAGTGGCATGGTCTCCACGCTCTCCACGACTCCCCGCACCACCCTCAACCGCGCGAAGGACAGGGGCCGGACCTCCCGCGAGGACCTGTACGCGGTGCTGGACGCCGGGCTGGTCTGCCACCTGGGCGTCCTGGCCGGCGGCTCCCCCATGGTGGTCCCCACCGGCTACGGCCGGATCGGCGACACCCTCTACCTGCACGGCTCCACCGGCGCGACCTCCCTGCGCACCGCGGACGAGGTCTGCGTCACGGTGACCCACGTGGACGGCGTCGTGCTGGCCCGCTCGTCCTTCCACCACTCGCTCAACTACCGTTCCGCCATGGTCTACGGCCGCCCCCGCCGGGTGGAGGACACCGAGGAGCGCCTCGCCGGGCTGCGGGCGATCACCGAGCAGCTCGCCCCCGGCCAGTGGGACGCCACCCGCCCGCCCACCCGCAAGGAGCTCGCCGCGACCACGGTGCTCGCCCTCTCCCTGGCCGAGGCGTCGGTGAAGGTGCGCCAGGGACCGCCGGTCGACGACGAGGAGGACTACGACCTGCCGATCTGGGCCGGGGTGCTGCCGCTCCACCAGGTCTGGGGCACCCCCGAGCCCGATCCCGCGCTGACCCGGGACCTGGCCGTGCCCGAGCACATCGCGTCGCGAACCATGCCCGTTCGGTAAGCCTCTCCGGCAAACCCGCGCCACGCGCCGAGCGTCTCCATGACGAGGCCCCTGTCGGGCCCCGGACCATGGAGGCGGTCATGACGGCCATCGGCTGGACACCCCCCGGCTACACCGAGCTGCGCGAACTCGGCGCGGGCGGCGGCGGGCGGGTGGTCCTCGCCCGTCACGACGAGTCGGGCACCCAGGTGGCGATCAAATACCTGGCCGAGTGGCTCAGGGACGACCCGGGCTTCCTCGCCCGCTTCCGCGAGGAGGCCAGGCTCCTGGTCGAGCTGGCGGACGAGAACGTGACCCGGCTGTACGAATACGTCGAGGTGCCCGGCGGCGCCGCCATCGTGATGGAGGCCGTCAACGGCGTCTCCCTGCGCGCGCTGCTGCGCGAGCACGGCCCGACGGGGCCCGAGGCGGCGCTGGCCGTGCTCAAGGGCTCGCTGTCGGGGCTGGCCACCGCTCACCGGACCGGGCTGGTGCACCGCGACTACAAGCCGGAGAACGTGCTCGTCGAGGCCACCGGCACCAGCAAGCTGGTCGACTTCGGCATCGCCGTACGGACCGGAGGGGGCGGCCGGGCCGCGGGCACCCCGCCCTACATGGCTCCCGAGCAGTGGGCGGGCGCCCCGGCCTCCCCCGCCTCCGACGTCTACGCCGCGACGGCGGTCTTCTTCGAGTGCCTGGCCGGGCACCGCCCGTACCCCTCAGGTGAGCGGGTCGTGCTGATGCACCAGCACATGACCGCGCCGATCCCGGTGGACGAGGTCCCCGAGCCGGTAAGGCCCCTGGTCGCCAGGGGCCTGGCCAAGCGGCCCGGTGACCGGCCGGCCACCGCCGCGGAGTTCCTGGCGGAGCTGGAGAGCGTCGCGGTCGCGGGATACGGGCGGGAGTGGGAGGAGCGCGGGCGGGCCGGGCTCGCCGCCCTGGTGGCGCTGCTTCCCCTGCTGTTCCCGTCCGGCGGTCCCGGCCCGGTGGCCGGGACCACGCTGTTCAGGACGGTGCTGGGCACGCTGCGGTCGAGGTCCGCCGGGGTGGCGGCGGGCGCCGCGGGGGTGATGCTGATCGCGGGCGGCGCCGGCGTGTACGCCCTCGCCTCGGGAGGACCCGAGCGGCCTCGCGTGATCGACGTGGTCGCCGCGACGCCGCCCCCGCCGCCCTCCCCCGGTACGCGGAGCCAGGCGCCGCCGTCCCTGCCCGCGCCCTCTCCCGCGGCCTTCTCCCCTCCCGTGTCCGCGGGACCCACCTCGCCCACCGGTCCCGGCGCGGGGCAGACCGGCTCCTCCGCGGGACCGGCCCCGTCCTCCGGTCCCACCGGGGGGAGCACCCCCTCCGCCGGCGGGACGACCGCTCCCCCCGACACCGGCACGCCCGGACCGACACCCCCGGCATCACCGGCATCCCCGCCGACGCCGACGCCACCGTCCTCCCCTCCGACGCCGACGACCGGTCCCTCCACCGCGCCGCCGGGGGCGGGGGTTCGCCGGGTGGAGGTGGTGCGGGCCGGTGTCGACGCGCGGGGCGCGGCCCTGGTGGCGGTCTCGGTCGACACGGCGAGCGCCCGGAAGGTACGCCTGCGCGTGGTCTTCCGCGCCGGCCGGGCCGTGCGGAGGACGGCCGTGCCGCTGTCGGGCGCGACGAGCTACTCGCGTACGGTCAGGTTCGCTTTCCCCCGGGTGGGGTGCGGGGCCGCCTGGAACGTGGTGGTGACCGGCCTTCCCTCGGGCCGTACGAGCGGCGCGAGCGGTGAGACCTCCCCGTGCGCCGGGCCGACGCGCACCCCGGGACCGGCCCCGACGGTGACCAGGACTGCCGCGCCCACCTCCAGGCCCACCACCGCGCCCACTTCCACGCCCACCACCGCGCCCGCCTCCAGGCCCACGCGGAAGCCCGCCCCGGGGCCGGCGGGCGCCCGCACCGGACGCCCCGGGCCGGAGGCGACGGTCACCCGCACCGCGCGGGCCGGGGCGCAGCCGTCGGCCCCCCTCAGCGCAAGACCGAAAATCGGTATTTCGGTCACACCTCCCCTGCCGGGGACATCAGGCCACCCGTAGCGGATAACCACTGATCAGCTCCATACCGTGAGACCTATTCGCGGTTAATGAGCGGAATGCAGCTATCTATGGCTAGGCTACGGTCCGTCTGTTATGGGTGGGGGCCCAGACAACTGAGGAGACCGTATGTACGGCACGCCATCGGCCTGGCGAGTCCCCGGATACACCGAGATCCGCGAGTTGGGCGCCGGTGCGGCCGGGCGTGTGGTGATGGCTCGGCACGACGCCGACGACGTCCTGGTGGCGATCAAGTATCTGTCCGACGAGCTCAGGAACGACGTCGGGTTCGTGGCCCGCTTCCGGCACGAGGCGCGGGTGCTCAACACCCTGAGCAGCCCGCACTCCGTCCGGCTGTACGACTACGTCGAGACCGGTGACGGCGCGGCCATCGTGATGGAACTGGTCAACGGCGTCGCCCTGCGGGCGCTGCTGCGCTCGGAGGGACCGACCGGCCCCGAGGCCGCGTTGCTCGTGCTCAAGGGCTCGCTGCTGGGACTGGCCGCCGCGCACTCGGCGGGTGTGGTGCACCGCGACTTCAAGCCCGAGAACGTGATGGTGGAGGCCGACGGGAGGAGCAAGCTCGTCGACTTCGGCATCGCGGTCCGCTCCGGTGACGGCGACACCCCCGCGGGCACGCCGCCCTACATGGCTCCCGAGCAGTGGATGGGCGGCCCCGCCGGGCCCGCCACCGACGTCTACGCCGCCACCGTCGTGTTCTTCGAGTGCCTCACCGGCACCCGCCCCTTCCGGGCCACGAACATCGCCGCGCTCGCCCGCCAGCACCAGGTCACGCCTCCGCCGGTCGAGGAGGTGCCCACCGCCCTGCAGGGGCTGGTCGAGCGCGGCCTGGCCAAGCACCCCGCCGACCGCCCGCCGACCGCCACCGCCTTCCTCACCGAACTGGAGGCGGTGGCCGCCGACGCCTACGGCCCCGAATGGCAGGAGCGCGGCCGGCGCCGCCTGGCCGGGATCGCCGGGCTGCTGGCCGCGATGTTCCCGCTGGACGCGCCCGTCCCGGGGGCCGACACCTCGCTGGCCATGACCGAGCTCGACGGTGACGGCGGCGTCGGCGGCGAGGGCTGGGAGAAGACCTCCTCGGTCAGCAGGCTGAGCGTCAAGATCCTCATCGGCGTCGGCTGTATCGCGGTGATCGGCGGGCTGACCGCGGTGCTGGTCGGCTCGGGCGATCCCACGGAGATCCAGTCGCAGAGTTCCGTCACCTCGCAGAGCCCGACCCCTTCCGACTCGCTGGAGACGCTTCTCCCCGGGGACGAGACCGACGAGACCGACGAGCCGGTGGAGGAGTCGCCGTCCGCGGCCACGCCGACGCCGACCCCGACCCCGAGCACCACCGCCACCTCTGGCCTCCCGCCCGTGGCGCCCACCGCGACGTCGGCGGCCGCCACGCCCACGCCGTCGGCGAGACCCACCAGAAGGCCCACCACGCGGCCGACGAGGACGCCGACGCGGCAGCCGACCCCGCCTCCCACCCCGGAGAGCAATTCCACCCTGGACGGCCCCCGCGATCCCGGCCGCCCCACGACCAGGCCGCCGTCGCCCACCCCGACCCGGCCGACCACCGCCCCGACCCAGCCCACGTCCACGCCGACCCGGCCCACCTCCAGCCCCACCCGTACGGCGGAGCCGGAGCCCACCCCCACCACGGAGCCCTCGTCACCGGGTACCGGGTCGCCTCCGACCCTCACCTCCTCGCCGCTGCCGCCCGTGGAGACCACCCCGGCCGCCTTCCTCGCGCTGGGCCTGGTGACGAGTGGTGCCGTACCGTTCACACTGGCCGTCAAGCGTGGCATGGCGGGACGGCACCGGAAACGCCGGTAGACAGGGGAGCGATCGCGATATGAGCACCGACCGGGGAGGCTTCGCCGGGTTCCGGCTGACCGGTCGCACCTGGGTGGACGACCTGGGGATCTGGTCGTCGGCCGTCGCGGCCGACGGGCGGCCGGGGAGCGCGCTCAGGTTCGACCCCCGGCTGGTCGCCGATCCCTCGGCGCGCGAGCGGCTGGTCGCGGCCGTGATCGCCGACCGCAGGCTCGCGCAGAGCGGCATGACCGGGCTGGTCCCGGTCGCCGACCTCGTCACGGCCGGGGACGAGGTCTGGCTGATCACCTCGGAGCCGGTCGGCCCGACGGTGGGCGACCTGCTGTCGTCCGGCCTGCCCGGGTCGTCCCGGCCCGACGCGGGCAGCGCGGCCACGGTCCTGGCGGAGACCGCGCAGACGCTGCTGGCCGTACACGCCTCCGGCCTCGCCCACGGGGAGCTCCACCCGGGCACCGTGGTGATCGCCGCGGACGGGTCGGCGCTGCTCGCGGAGCGAGGGCTGGCCGACGCCCTGCTCGGCCGGCCCCCCGCGCCGGAACGCGACGTGGCGGCCTGGGCGTCGCTCGCCCGGGGGCTCGCCGCGACCTGGGCCTCGGCCGACCGCGGGGCCGCCGGGCTGCTGGAGAGGGTGGCGGCGACGGCCTCCATCCGGGGCCTCGCCCCCGCGCGCGACGCGCTGCTCGCCGGGCGCGACGTGCTGCCGTCCGGGTTCACCACCCGCGACAGGCTGGTGGCGACCCTGCACCGGTGGCCGGAGCACGAGGCGCCCACCCTGGGCGGGCATCCGGCGCCCGTACGCCCCGCCCCCGACGAGGGGGAGATCGTCACGCTGCTGCACGTCCCGAGGCCGGGTGACCCGCGCGGCTCAGCGGGGGGCGACCAGCAGGCCCCGGGGGGCGGCGAGCGCCGGCCCGAGGACGTGGTCATGCGGTTCGGTCCCGGGGTGCCGTCGGAGACCACCGCCGCCCAGCTGTGGCGGGCCGGCCGGGACCAGCAGCAGACCGAGTTGCCGTCCGGCAGGCTCGCCGCCGCCGCGGCTCCCCGTGCGCGGCGCAGGCGCGGCCGTACGGTCCTCGCCTCGGCGATCCTCGCGCTGATGGTCGTGGGCGCGCTGGCGATCTGGCTGTTCCGGGGCCCGGCGACGCCGCTGGAGGTGACGAAGGTGGACGTCAGCGCCCCAAAGAAGGCGCAGGGGTGCGACACGACGGTCAAGATCACCGGCGTGCTGTCCACCAACGGCGCGGGCGGTGAGGTCCGCTACCAGTGGAAGCGGAGCGACCGCAAGGAGCCGATCGCCCAGACCGACCAGATCGCGTCCGGGGACGCCTCGCACGAGGTGAGCCTGGAGTGGACGGTCAAGGGCGAGGGGAATTTCAAAGGAACCGCCACCCTGATGGTGCTCTCCCCGGTCCCCGAGGGGAAGAAGATCCAGGACAGAGCCACCTTCACCTACAAATGTTCATGAGTGATCACCAAGGTCCACAATGCGGCACAAAGCCGTTCTTACTACTCTGGCGGCCATGACCACGCAGACCCCCTCCGGTTGGTATCCCGACCCCTACGGCTCACCGCTGTTGCGGTGGTGGGACGGCAGTGAGTGGACCGACGCCACTCATCAGACGGACGCTCCCACGGGGCAGGGCACGGCGCCGGGCTCACAGACCGGCCCCTTCCTCCAGCAGCACTCCGCGGGGCCCGGCCCCCAGCAGACAGGGCCGCATCCGGCCGGGCCCGGCCCCCAGCAGACGGGACCGCGCCCCACGCAGGAAGGCCCTCGCGGGACCGGCCCCTCCGGTTCCTTCCCCTCCGGCCCTTCCGGCCCCCCCGCCCCGTCCGGCCCCTCCGGCCAGTGGTCTCCTCCGGCCGCGCACCAGCAGGGCGCGCAGGCGCCGACGGGTGCGGGACAGCCGCACTGGGGCGGGCCGCCGAACGGCCACACGGCGCAGATGCCCCTCCCGCCGTACGACGGCTACCCGTCCGCGCCGCCGCCGCGCAAGAGCGGCCCCCTCCCGTGGATCCTGGGCGGCGGTGGCGTGCTGGTCCTGATCGTCGTGATCGTGGTCGCCGCGATGTACCTGATCAACCCCGAGCGCAGGAACACCGCGGGCGAGCCGACCGGCCTCACGACGCCGCCTCCCACCGCGCCCCTGGAGCCCAGCCAGGAGCCGACCCCCGAGGCGACGCCCGCGCCCTCGGGGAGCGCGCCGCCCAAGGCCGTCGACGGGCGCGTCACGGACCCGGTGACCGGCCTGTCGTACGAGATGCCCGGCGAGCCGTGGGAGGTGCCGCCCAGCGTCGGCGGCGGGCTCGGGTTCGTCTGGTCCAGCGCGGCCGTCGCCGTCGCCCAGGAGAACTTCGACGGCAGGGGCGGCGACTGGCTCGGCAACGTGCTGACCGGCGAGCTTCCCGACCAGTACGGCTACCAGGGCGTCGGCAGCATGCGTTCGGTCGCCGCGACGCTGCTGCAGGTCGTGGAGCCCGCCTTCTACACCCCGCCGCACAGCCGGAAGATCGTCGAGGACAAGGCCGTCAAGGTCAGCGGGAAGGACGCCTGGCTGCTCGTCTTCGACCTGGACTTCTCCGAGCAGGCCGAGGCCAACGGCTGGAAGTGGAAGCAGGAGCGGGCCGCGTTCTTGATCGTAGATCGTGGCGAGAACACCCGTCCGGCGCTGGCCTACATCTCCGTACCGGACAATCTCGACATATCCGTAGCAGACAAGGTGATCAAGTCATTCAAGCTCCCGTGAAGTGAGTACTACCCTGAGGGCTATGAGTGACCTGCTGGTCTGGATCGACTGTGAGATGACCGGGCTCGACCTTGGACGTGACGCGCTTGTCGAGGTGGCCTGCGTGGTCACCGACGGCGAGCTGAACCAGCTCGACGAGGGGGTGGACGTGGTCATCAAGCCCCCGCCCGAGTCCCTTGAGCAGATGTCGGAGGTGGTGCGGGAGATGCACACCGCCTCCGGCCTGCTGGAGGCGCTGGGGGGCGGTGTCACGCTGGCCGAGGCCGAGTCAATGGTGCTCGAATACATCAGGAGCCACATCCGGGAGCCGAAGAAGGCCCCGCTGTGCGGCAACTCCATCTCCACGGACCGGTCGTTCCTCTCCCGTGACATGCCGGCCGTGGACGCGTTCCTGCACTACCGGATGATCGACGTCTCCTCGGTGAAGGAGCTGGCCAGGCGCTGGTACCCCCGCGTCTACTTCGCCTCGCCGGAGAAGCAGGGCGGCCATCGGGCGCTGGCCGACATCGTCGAGAGCATCCGGGAGCTGCGCTACTACCGCGCGGCGGTCTTCGTGCCCCAGCCGGGCCCCGACTCCGCCACCGCCAGGGAACTGGCCGAGGGCGTGTCCACGCACAGGGCTTGAGCGTTTCACGAGAAACCCGGTACGAAACGACTCCCAAAGACCGCTACACTTTTCATGTGCTGCTGCGGCGGCGATGGTGGGCGTAGCTCAGTTGGCAGAGCGCTAGGTTGTGGTCCTAGATGCCGGGGGTTCAAGTCCCCTCGCTCACCCCACGAGAACGGCCGGTCCCCAGGGACCGGTCGTTCTTCATTTCCAGCCTCATTACCCCCAAAAGTGGATATTGCAGGTTATGCTCGCTGCTATCGCTACGCCGTTAGTATCGGGGGTTTCGGCGACCTGACCGTGTTGCAGCCACGGAGGCCGGATGAGAGTCGACGATGCCCCGTTCGAGGCAGAGCCCAGAGTCGTGACGGGTCTGAGCAGGCGTGAGACCGAGGTCATGGAACTGATCGCGACGGGTCGCTCCAACGGGCAGATCGCCCAGCACCTGTTCCTGAGCGAGAAGACCGTGAAGAACCACGTGAACCGGATCTACGCCAAGCTCGGCGTCGACTCGCGGGTCACCGCGATCGACCTGTGGCTGGAACGGTCGGCCGGCGAGGAAGCCCAGCACTACTAGCGCCCGCCCGCGCGAGGAACCCCGGTGCCGTGAGACGGAAGGGACCCCATCGCCGCCGGGCGCGACGAACCCCGGGGCCGCCGAGCGGCGGGAATCCCGTACCGCTGGGCTGGCGAGCCCCGACACCGCGTGGGGAGATCCCGAACCGCCCAGCGGGGGAACCCCGATACCGCGTGGCGCGGGAAGTCCCGTACCGCCCAGCGGGAGAAATCCCGACACCGCGTGGCGCGGGAAGTCCCGTACCGCTAGGCGGAGAGGCGCAGGCAGCGGGAGGCCTCCAGGGCGCGGGCGATGGCGGACGTGCCCTCCGCCAGCTCCTCCGAGGTGATCGAGAGCGCCGGGCGCAGCCGTACCGACCGCTCGCCGCAGGGCAGGACCAGCACGCCCTCCTCCTCACGCAGGCGGGCCACCAGGAGGTCGCGCTCCACCGCGTCCGGCAGGTCGAAGGCGCACATCAGCCCGCGCCCGCGCGCGTTCTCCGCGAGCTCGGGGAAGCTCTCCTGGATCTCCCGCAGCGCCGCGAGGAGCTCGGCGCCGAGCCTGCCCGCACGCGGGATCAGGCCGTCGCGCTCCACGATCTCCAGCATCCGGCGGGACCGGACCATGTCCACCAGCCCGCCGCCCCAGGTGGAGTTGATCCTGCCGCTGACCTGGAACACGTTTCCGGGCACCGTGTCGACCCTGCGGCCCGCCATGATCCCGCCCACCTGCACCTTCTTGCCGAAGGCCACGACATCGGGGCGCAGGCCCAGCTGCTGGTACACCCAGGGGGTGCCGGTGGTCCCCGCGCCGGTCTGCACCTCGTCCATGACGAGGAGGGCGTCGTACTCGTGGCAGAGCCGTTCCATCGCGAGCAGGAACTCCGCCCGCATGTGGTTGTCGCCGCCCTCGCCCTGGATGGGCTCGGCGATGAAGCAGGCGATGTCGTGGGGGTGGCGCTCGAAGGCCGCCCGCGCCGCGGCCAGGGACCTCTCCTCGGCCGCCTCGACGTCGCCGAGGTGGATCGCGGGCACCTCGATCCTCGGCCAGTCGAACTTCGGGAAGCGGTCGGTCTTGATCGGATCGGTGTTCGTCAGCGAGAGCGTGTAGCCGCTGCGGCCGTGGAAGGCGCGGGTGAGGTGGAGCACTTTGGTGCCGAGTTCCGGGGGGCGCCCCCGCGACGCGTTGAGACGGCTCTTCCAGTCGAACGCGCACTTCAG
Source organism: Streptosporangium vulgare (assembly GCF_042428775.1). Taxonomy (NCBI): domain Bacteria; kingdom Bacillati; phylum Actinomycetota; class Actinomycetes; order Streptosporangiales; family Streptosporangiaceae; genus Streptosporangium; species Streptosporangium vulgare. Next base: position 106,551 of record NZ_JBHMBS010000004.1, read on the forward strand.
CGCGTTCTCCACGGCGAGGGCGCCGCCTTCCACGAAGAACAGGTGCGGCAGCTCGGGGTCGCCGAGCACCCGGGCGAACGTCTCGGCGAAGTCGGCCAGGTGGGTGGTGTAGAGATCGGAGTTGGAGGGCTTGTTCGCGGCGACCCTGCCGAGCAGCGCGAGGAACTCCGGATCGCCGTCGAACGGGTTCACCCCGAGGGGCGCCGAGGCGAAGAAGGAGTAGAAGTCCAGATAACTTCGGCCGGTATGGGCGTCGACGAGACGGGAACCCCGGCTCCGTTCGAGGTCCAGCACGAGCCGGTAGCCGTCGACGAGCAGGTGACGGGCGAGACGGCCATGAACGTCCATGTCCCCTCCACGGTGATCCGAGAAGATGATCCCCTGTCGTTGACGCATTTACACGGAGACATTACGCATGAGATTCGACTTCCATGAAGATTTTCTTGCTCCCGTGCGGCTGAGACGCGAAAATCCGGGCGCCGGGACCGCGCGGCCGGGTCTCCCCCGGATGACCTCTCCCTTCCCGAAGATCACCCCTCCCGAGCCCACAAGCCGGTCAAATCGACCTATCGTGCGATAAGTGCGATAAGGCAGTACAACCGCCAGGAGGAAACCCGATGTCCCTTCGCGAATCCGCAGCCGACATGCGGGACGAGCTGGCCCGCCTCCGGCACGCCCTGCACCGGGAGCCGGAACTCGGCCTCGACCTGCCACGCACGCAGGAGAAGGTGCTGACGGCACTGTCGGGCCTGCCCCTGGAGGTACGGCTCGGCGAGGGGCTGAGTTCGATCACCGCCGTGCTGCGCGGCTCCCTGCCGGGGCCGACCGTGCTGCTCAGGGGCGACATGGACGCCCTGCCGGTCACCGAGCGGGGCGACGCGGCGGTCACCTCGCGGCTGGCCGGGCGGATGCACGCCTGCGGCCACGACTTGCACACCACCATGCTGGCGGGCGCGGCGCACCTGCTGGCCGCCGGGCGCGACCGGCTCGCGGGAAACGTGATCTTCATGTTCCAGCCCGGCGAGGAGGGCCCCGGCGGCGCGAAGATCATGATCGACGAGGGCGTGCTGGACGTGACGGGCGAGCGTCCGGTCGCGGCCTACGCCCTGCACGTGATCAGCTCGATACTTCCCCAGGGCGTCTTCGTGACCAGGAGTGGCCCGATCATGGCCGCCGCGGACAGGTTCACGGTGACCGTACGAGGCACCGGAGGCCACGGCGCCTCCCCGCACCGCGCCAAGGACCCCATCCCCGCGGCGTGCGAGATGGTCACCGCGCTGCAGACCATGGTGACGCGCGGGTTCGACGTGTTCGACCCCGTGGTCGTCACCGTCGGCAGCTTCCACGCGGGCAGCGCCGACAACGTGATCCCCGAGGAGGCCCGCTTCGAGGCCACGATCCGCTCGTTCTCCTCCGCCGCGCACGCTCGCGTCCAGGAGCGGGCGGTGACCCTGGTGAAGGGCATCGCGGCGGCACACGGGCTGGAGGTGGACGCCGACTACGAGGTGAGCTACCCGGTCACGGTCAACGACGGCGCCGAGGCCCGCTTCGCGGGCGCGGCCATCCGCGAGGTCTACGGCGAGCGGCGCTTCGTCGAGGCCCCCCAGCCGTTCACCGGCTCCGAGGACTTCTCGTTCGTCTGCGACCAGGTGCCGTCGGCCTTCGTGGCACTCGGCGCCTGTCCCGCGGACCTCGATCCGGGCAGGGCCGCCTACAACCACGCCCCCGAGGCGAGGTTCGACGACGCGGTGCTGCCCGACGGTGCCGCGCTCTACGCCGAGCTCGCGACCCGCCGCCTCGCCCTCGCCGCGAACTGAGCGGACCCAGCGAACCCAGCGAATCCAGCGGATCCAGCGTGAGACGAACCGGCGGACCGGGCGCGAGGTGAGCGAGCCGGGCGCGAGGTGAACATGGGATGGGCGCGAGGTGGACGGGCCGGCGGCACGGGCTCCGTCCGGCCCGCGTCACCCGGCCGCGTCTCAGCGTCACCGCGTCACCCGACCGCGTCACACGGCCGCGTAGACCACCAGCGAGACCGCCACGTACTGCGCCAGATAGGCGGCGACGGTGAAGGCGTGGAAGACCTCGTGGAAGCCGAACCACCGGGGAGAGGGGTCGGGCCGGCGCGTGCCGTACACGATCCCGCCCACCGTGTAGAGCACCCCCCCGAGGAAGAGCAGGGCCACCGCGACCATCCCCGCGCCCTCCACGAGCTGGGGCAGCACGAAGACGGCGGTCCAGCCGAGGGCGATGTAGAGGGCGGTCGAGAGCCAGCGGGGGGCACCGGTCCACAGCACCCGGAAGAGGACCCCGGCGATCGCGCCGGTCCAGATCACGGCGAGCACGACCGCACTGGCCGGTCCGTCCAGGGCGAGCAGCGCGAACGGGGTGTAGGTGCCCGCGATGATCAGGTAGATGTTGGCGTGGTCGAGGCGCCGGAGGACCTCCTCCGAGCGCGGGGAGAGCGTCCCACGGTGGTAGGTGGCCGAGATGCCGAAGAGCAGACCGGAGGTGATCGCGTAGACCACGGCGGCGAACCTCGCCTCCGGGGTGGGCCCCAGCGCGACGAGGACGAATCCCGCGACGAGCGCCACGGGCAGCGCCCCGGCGTGCAACCAGCCGCGAAGACGGGGCTTGACGGACTCTGCGAGCGTTTCGGCAAGGATCGGGGCCATGAACCTACGGTAGCGTAACTTACGTAGCCGTAGGTTGTGATCTGCCCTACACGGGACTCAACCGGCCGCGACTGCGCATATGGTTTCCCCTTCGGGTTCGCATCAGGGAGAAGAGGACCGAGCCGATGGGCAGGCGGGAAACGCGGGAGCCGATGCCGGGACGGTATCCGGTGACCTTCGGCGAGGTCGATCTCCTACAGGACCTCGACCGGCCCTCCGGCTGGGTGGTCTCCAAGGACGGCGTGCCGCAGTCGTACGTCGACCTCGACGACGCCACCTACCTCGACTTCGAGTACGTCAGGCTGATGGCCGACGTCATCGACCTCCTCGACGAGGGGCCGCTGGACGCCGTGCACGTGGGCGGCTGCGCCTGCACCCTGCCCCGTTACGTCGCGGCGACCCGCCCCGGGTCCCGGCAGGTCGTCGCCGAGCCGGACGAGGGGCTCGTCCAGCTCGTCAGGGACCAGCTCCGGCTGAAGTCGGTGCCCCGGCTCAAGGTCAGGATCCTCGACGGCCGCACCGCGACCGCCGGTCTCGGCGACGCCTCGGCGGACCTGCTCGTGCTGGACGCCTTCAGCGGTGCCACGATGCCGATCGACCTGGCCACCTCCGAGTACATGGGAGACGTCGCCCGCGTCCTGCGCGCGAGCGGCACCCTGCTGATCAACGTCGCCGACGGCAAGGGGCTGGCCTTCGTCCGCCGGGTGCTCGCCACCGTCCGCGGCACCTTCCCCCAGGTGGTGCTGCTCGCTGAGCCCGGCGTCATGCGGGGACGCCGCTTCGGCAACCTCATCGTCGCCGCCTCCCGCGTTCCCCTGCCCGCCTCCGACCTGACCCGGAGGGCCGCGGGCGGCCTCACCCAGGCCCGCTGCGTGTACGGCGAGGACATCGTCAACTTCATCGCCGGAGCCCGCCCGCTGAACGACGGCGACGCCGTGGTCATCCCCGTCCCCCCACCCGCGGTCTTCGGCTGACCCGGTCGCCGCCCCCTGGCCCCCGGCCTTTCGGTCCAGCACGTCGCCCCGCTCCCTCACCCCCCGCCCCTCACCCCTCCGCCCCTCAGCCCTCCGCTCCTCAGCGGCCTCTCGGCTCGCCGCCCCCCCTGCCTCCCGCCCCTTCGGCCCGGCACGTCGGCTCGCTACCTCAGCCTTTCGCTCCCTCAGCCCGGTATCCCGGTTCGCCACCCCCTCAGCCCGGCATTTCGGCTCGCCGATCTCTCAGCCCGGCCCCTTGGTCCGGCACGGGAATCCAGGCGCCGACCAGGGTGCCCTCGCCGGGCACCGAGGAGACGTCGAGGCCGCCGCCGAGCGCGGCCAGCCGGTCGGCCAGCGCGCCCAGGCCCCCGCGGCCGGGCGCGTCCCGCTCGAAGCCCCTGCCGTCGTCGGAGACCGTGGCCCGCAGGCGCCCGCCGGACCAGGCCAGCCGTACCTCGATCCTGGAGGCCCCCGCGTGCTTGAGCGCGTTGGCGACGGCCTCGCTGACCGTGAAGTACAGGGCTCCCTCGATCTCGTCGGGGAAGCGCCGCGAACGGAGCGCCTGATCGGCCGTCACGACCGTGGCCACCGGCAGCCGCGAGCAACGCTCCTCGACCGCCTCCGCCAGGCCGCCCTGACTGAGCACGGACGGATGGATGCCCGCCGCCAGTTCCCGCAGGTCGGTGAGGGTCTGGCGGGCCTGCTCGCGCAGGAGCGCCAGGCTGCCGGGGCCGCCACCGGTGGCGCGGGCCAGCTCCAGCCCCGCGATCAGCGCGACGAGCTGCTGCTGTGCCCCGTCGTGGATGTTGCGCTCGATCCGCCGCCGCTCGGCCTCCTGCGCGTTGACCAGGCGCGCCGCCAGCCCCGCGCTCTGGATCGCCAGCCCGATCGGCACCGCGAGCGAGCCGAGCAGCCTGCGGTCCTCGGCGTTGAAGCGCCCCGCGACCTTGGGGCCGCAGGCGATGTGCCCCAGCCCCGCCGGGACGGTGAGCACCGCCTTCCCGTCCTCCACGCCCGCCACCACCCGCGTGCCGTCCGCGAGCGTCACGGCGGCCCACCGCGTCTCCAGACCCGTCCGTACGGCCTCCGCCAGCCGTCCCAGCTGCTCCACGGGGTCCGCCGCCTCCAGGCCGGGCCCGAGCTCTGTCAGGAGCTCGTCCACCGTCGGCCTGAGGTCGAAGACCAGGAGGAGCCGGGAGCCCCTGACCGCCACCCGGATGTCGAGCAGGTTGTGACGGAACACGACGGTGGCGATCACCGCGGGCAGCGCGGCCACCGCCGTCACGACGCCGACCCAGCTCACCGCCTGGCCGCCCTGCCCGAAGATCATCGTCACTATGGAGCCGCCCAGGGCGGCCACCACTCCGAGGATCATCCAGCGGAGGCGGCGTCGCTCGACGAGGGTGCCGCGCCGCTGACGCAGCACGAGGGAGGCCAGCACCGACAGCGCCACGAGGAAGACCACCAGCTGCCCGAGCCCGCCCACCGAGGCGGCGAGCAGCCCGGCCGCGCCTTCGAGCCCCAGCGGGTTGCCGTACGGGAAGGTCGAGGCGTAGACCTCGTCGGGGCTGAGCAGGACGCCCAGCCAGTGCAGGAGGATCGCCGCCCCCGCGATCCAGGCGACCGGACGCCAGCGCGGTGAGGGCAACCTGCCGTCAGGGAAGATCAGCGGGACGAACACCCAGCTCAGGCCGTAGAAGCCGGAGAACAGCGAGGTCAGCAGCGCGCCGGTCACGGCGAGGGGGCCGCGGGTGTCGCCGTACGCCACCAGGACGCCCACGCCGAGGCCGCCGAGACCGAGGCAGACGGCGGTGACCAGCAGCAGCCAGCCGTAGGGGTTGTCGGGACGCCTGACGGCGATGAGCAGGCCGACCGAGGGCAGGAGCGCGCAGGCCACGATGAACAGCCACTGACTGAACGGCGTGGGCACACCGGCCTCCAGCACGCCGCCCGCGACCATTCCGGTCACCGACACCACGGCCATGGACACGGCGAGGGCGCGGACCGGGGCGGACGCCGACGGGCCCGGCGGGCCCGACGGCGACGCGGGCACCGAAACGGTCAGAGGGGCCGTTAACGTCATAGAACGTAGGGTGACCTGCCGCAGGCTCCGCCGTCCAGGGGGTTGTCCGCACTTCCGGTGTGGTTCGCCGCACCCGCGAGACGGAGGACCGCCGGGTGTCGCGGGCCGGGAGCGCTTCCTAGTTTCGGATGTGGGCCATCGGGGAGATGGCCGCAACGCCGGAGAACATCCCGAAGGAGCATCTCATGCGGTTGCCGTTCCGATCGAAGCGCCTGCTGGCCCTCGCCGTCGCCGTCACGGCCGTTCCGGCTGTGGTCCTGCCGCCGGCCGTTTTCGCGTCGGCGGTCACGGCCGAGCGGGCCACCGCCGAAACGGTCACGGCCGGGACGGTCACCTCGGGGAGACCTTTCGCCGAGCCGGAGATCCCGGACAGCCCCGCCGGCCGGCAGCTGCGCTGGTTCCTCGGCGCGCCGGACCGGGCACCGCTGGCGGAGAGCGAGCTCAAGGAGCATCTCAACTCCGGCTACCTCTCGTCGCTCACGGTCAACGGCGTCAACGCCTTCCTCAAGGCGTCGAAGGGGTTCCGACTGGAGAAGCTGACCAAGGAGACGCCGTCCGCGCTGGCCGGGACCGGCGCGATCGGCGAGCAGCCGTTCACCCTGCAGCTCGGCGTGGACGGCGACGGGAAGATCAACCTGTTCGGGCTCACGCCTCCCGAGCCCTCCGTGCCCGCCGCTCCCAGGAGCTGGAAGAAGCTCGACGCCCGGCTCCGCGAGGTCGCGCCTCGGGTCGGCTTCCTCGCCGCCGAGATCGACGCGCGGGGCAGGTGCGACGTCGCGCACGCCGTGGCGCCGGACACGGTCCGGCCGCTGGGCTCGATCTTCAAGCTGTACGTGCTGGGTGCCGTGGCCGAGAAGATCCGCGACGGCGGGCTGAGCTGGAACACCAAGCTCACGATCAAGCCCGAGTGGAAGAGCCTGGGCGAGGACGGGCTGACGGGCCGCCCCGACGGCAGCACCACCACGGTCGAGGAGGCCGCCAAGCTGATGATCTCGATCAGCGACAACACCGCCACCGACATCCTGATCCACACGGTCGGCCGCAAGGCCGTGGAGGCCAAGGTGCGGCGGTGGTCGAGCCACGCCGAGCGGAACATCCCCTTCCTCACCACGCGCGAGGTCTTCCTGCTCAAGGGCGTGAACCACCCCGCGCAGGCCCGCGCCTACCTGGCGCTCGACACCGTCGGCAGGCGCGCCTACCTGAAGGACACGGTCGCCAAGCAGTCGCTGTCGGACATCGTGCTCTGGGAGAAGCCCAGGGAGATCGACACGCTGGAGTGGTTCGGCTCGCCCCGCGACGTCTGCCGCGCCTACGCCGGGCTTCTCAAGCTGGGTGGCAGGCGGGTGAGCGCGGTGATGTCGGCCAACGACGTCGGTCTCGGGCTCGACAAGAAGAAGTGGCCGCTGGTCTGGGCCAAGGGCGGCTCCGAGACGGGGGTCCTCGACCTGTCGCACCTGGCCCGCTCGGCCTCGGGGAGGACCTACGTCGTGACCGCGCTGACCAGTGACCCGGCCGGGGCGCTGGACGAGCGGGTCACGGTCCCCGAGCTGATCTCCCTGAGCCGGGGCGGCTTCGCGCTGGCCTCCGGCAAGTAGCCCCGCCCGGGGCCGACGGGCGGGTGGGTCGGGCGGCGGCCCTCACCGTCGAGGCCGTGGCACCTCTTCGTCACGGCCTCTTCGGCACGGCCTCTTCGCCTTCGCCCCGGCCTCTTCGGCACGGCCTCTTCGCCTTCGCCCCGGCCTCTTCGGCACGGCCTCGTCCGGCACGGAATAGTTGAAACATCAACCGAGTTATCACCGGCGAACATCGCAGGAAGGAATCCACAATGCCGGCCGTGACCGTAGAGAACCCGCTGACCCTGCCCCGCCTGCCGCAGCCGCTGAACGCGACCCGCGAGCGCCAGGTGCTGGCCGTCACCACCGCACCGAGCGGATTCGAGGGAGAGGGCTTCCCGGTCCGCAAGGCACTCGCGACGATCAAGTCCCAGTATCTCGACCCGTTCATCATGATGGACCAGATGGGCGAGGTCGACTACGCGCCGGGCGAGCCCAAGGGCACCCCCTGGCACCCGCACCGGGGCTTCGAGACCGTCACCTACATGATCGACGGAGTGATGGACCACGCCGACTCGCACGGCGGCGGCGGCACGATCTCCGACGGCGACACCCAGTGGATGACGGCCGGTGGCGGCATCCTGCACAAGGAGGCTCCCCCGGAGTGGCTGGTCCAGAAGGGCGGCCTGTTCCACGGGATCCAGCTCTGGGTCAACCTGCCGGGCAGCGAGAAGATGGTCGCGCCGAAGTATCAGGACATCGGCAGGACCAACGTCGTCCTGCTCAGCAGCCACGACGGCGGAGCGCTGGTCCGCCTCATCGCGGGAGAGGTCGGCGAGTTCACCGGCCCCGGCTCCACCCGGACGCCGATCACCCTGCTGCACGCCTCCCTCAGCCCCGGTTCCCAGCTGACGCTCCCCTGGCGCAAGGATTTCAACGCGCTCGCGTACGTCCTGTCGGGACGTGGCACCGTCGGCGGGGACCGGCAGCCGATCGAGTCGGGCCAGCTGGCCGTCTTCGACGGTTTCGGCAGCCTTCCCGGGCTGGGCACCGACGGCGAGACCATCACGCTGTCGGCGGCCGGCACCCAGGAGAGCCGCAGCCCCAACCTGGAGGTCATCGTGCTCGGCGGCCGCCCGATCGGCGAGCCGGTCGCGCACTACGGGCCGTTCGTGATGAACACCCAGGCGGAGCTGGCGAAGGCGTTCGAGGACTATCAGGCCGGTCGTCTCGGCACCGTCCCCGCCGGCCACGCCTGATCGCGGAGCACGCGGCCCGGTGCCGGGATCCGGTGCCGGGCCTAACGTTCGGTGAGGGTGACACAGGCGACGCGGGGGCCGGCGCTGCCGGCCTCGGCGCCGGTGGTCTGGGTGGGCTTGGCGTGGATCACGAGCGACCTGGGCAGCCGGCCGGGGACGAGCGCCCAGTCCTGGGTGGTGGTGGCGATGGCGTCGCCCCGGACGTCGGTGGTGAAGTCGAGCCAGACCTCGTTCTCCGCGTTCGCCTGGGTGTGGGAGTGCTGGTAGTGCGGCCCGGCGTCCTCCGGTTTGAAACCGCACGGGTTGACGTGCAGGTGCGCCCCGTACGTGCGGCTGTGGAGCATGCCCTTGGCGACGAGCCTGGCGGTGGCGAGCACCGCTCCCGACTCCACGGTGACCCGCACCGAGGCTCCGGGAGGCACCAGCGTGGTGTCGTAGACGACGGCGGAGGCGCGCGGCGCGGGACTGACGAACGTGCCGCCCCCGGCGAGGCGGATCGCCTTGGCGCTCGGACCCGCGCTGGGACTGTGCCCGGCCGGATGGGGCGCGGCGACCTGCTCGCCGCAGCCCGCGCAGAGCAGGGCGACGGCGGCGAGAACTCCCAGAATGCGCATCCACGATCTCCTTGACCGGGCCGGAGAAGAGCAGCGCCCACCATATCGAGTGATCATATGACCACGCTCGGTGTTGACCGCTCCCGGCCACGCCGTCCCGGAGATCCGTTACGAAGATCCGTTACGGGGACCCGGCCGGTCCGTCCCCGCCCGGCCCCTCACGACGAAGCCGCCTCCATCGCCCCCGTCACGACGGCGACGATCGTGGTGTTCCCGGGAAGGGCCCCGCGTTCCGCGAGGGTGAAGACGCCCCACATCATCTTCGCCACGTAGATCCGGTCGAGCGACATCCCGTGCCGGTGGGCGAAGTCGTCGACGAACGCGTCCAGCTCGGGAGCGCGTCTGGCGTAGCCCCCGGCGTGGAAGTCGTGGTCGATCGTCCAGTTGGCCGACACCTCTCCGTAGGTGACCTCCTGGAGCCTGGCGACGTCGTCGGCCAGGAACCGCGCTCCCCGCAGGACCGAGAAGCCCAGGGCCCGCCGCCCGGGGGCCAGCCCGGCGGCGATGCCCGCGAGCGTGCCCCCGGTGCCGACGGGGCAGCACACGACGTCGAACGGCACGTCGATCTCCCCGGGAAGTTCGGCGCAGCCGCGGACGGCCTGCTCGTTGCTGCCGCCCTCGGGCAGCAGGTAGAACCGGCCGAACCTCCGGCGGAGCGCCTCGACCACGGGCGCGGTGCCCTTGGCGCGGTAGGTGGTGCGGTCCAGGTAGACCAGCCGCATCCCCGAGTCCGCGGCGAAGGCCAGGACGTCGTTGAGCGGCAGGTGCTCCTCACCCCGGATGACGCCCACGGTCCGGAACCCGAAGCGGGCCCCGGCCGCGGCGACGGCCCGCACGTGGTTGGAGTAGGCGCCGCCGAAGGTCAGCAGGGTCTCGTGGCCCAGCTCCGCGGCCCGCGCCAGGTTGTACTTGAGCTTTCGCCACTTGTTGCCCGGCAGGAGCGGGTGGATCAGGTCGTCGCGCTTCAGGATCACGCGTACGCCCGCGCGGGCGAGCCGGGGGTCGTCGAGCTCCACGAGGGGCGAGGGCGGCCTCGGATCGAGCTCCGCGGAGAGCGAGGGACGCGTCAGGTCGAACTCCGCGAAGGGTGAGGGGCACGTCCCGTCGAACTCCGCGAAGGGCGAGGGACACGTCCCGTCGAACTCCGCGAGGGGTGAGGGGCGCGTCCGGCCGGGTTCCGAGGGGGGAGGGCGGCGTCCGGTCGAGCTCCGGCGGCCCTCCTGTCCCGGATCGGTCACGGTCGGCCGGGGACGGTTCAGGCGTTGGCCGAGGCTATCTCGTCGATGCGGGCGGCCAGGGTGAAGTCGAGCTCCGTCAGGCCCCCCGCGCTGTGCGTGCTGAGCGCCAGGTGGAGGGTGCGCCAGCGGATGTCGATGTCGGGGTGGTGGTCGAGATTCTCGGCCTCGACCGCGATCTCGTCGACGACGCGGATCGCGGTCGGGAAGTCGGTGGCGGTGATCGTGCGGCGGATCTCGTCGCCCTCGCGCCGCCACTCGGGCAGGCCGGTCAGCCGCTCGTCCACCGCGGAGTCGTCAAGCAGGTTCATCCCCCCAGGAGATCACGTCTCCGGCGAAGACGCCAAGCCTGGGCAGGCTTCCGGCGCGCCGGGCCATGGCCATGATGCCCTGGGCCATGGAGGTGGCGTGGCTGGCCTGGTCGAGGAGGGGCTCCAGCTCGGGCAGCAGGCCGGGCAGCCGGGCGAGACTCCAGTCGTGCCAGTCCGACAGGCGGGTGCCTCCGCTGTCGGGGTCTTCGGCACGGTAGGCGGCCAGGATCGGGCACTCCCGGTGGATGCGGAGCAGCCATCTCTCGATGTCGGCGTTGAGCGCGGCGATGCGGGAGGGGGCGGCGTACAGCCAGCCGTCGTCGCCGATGCGGTCGGACTCGCCGGGGGCGACCGGGTAGGAGCGGACCACCGTGCCGTGCAGGAACAGCCCGCTGGCCACCATCAGCTGGCGGCCCTCGCACCAGTCGAGCGCCCCGCGCAGGGGCACCGGGACGGTGTCGACGATGACCGCGCGCTGGGAGGTGCTGGGCTGGCGGGCGAAGCGTACGTGCACCTCGGCCCACATGTAGTAGCTCGCCTCCCCCGCGCCGAAGAAGGGGAAGGGGAAGTCGTGGTCGGGGTGGGCCATGTGTCGGGTTCTCCGTGGGGAGGGGACAGGAGTCGTTCCGAATATGAACGACTCCCGACGAGACTCCCGGGATTACTCGCCGGAGCGTCCAATCTGACCGGATCCGGTCATTTGACGGCGCCGGAGGTGAGACCCGACTGGATCTGGCGCTGGAAGATGATGTAAATGATCATCACGGGGATGATGGCCATGCTCAGCGCGGCGAACAGCCCCGGCCAGTCGGCCTCGTACCCGGCGCTGGTGGAGATGTTGGCGACGCCCTGGGTGATCACCCACTTGTTCTCGACGTTGCCGGAGAGCAGCACGATCGGCAGAAGATACTGGTTCCACTGCCCCAGGATGTTGAAGATCGTGATGCTGATCAGGCCCGGCTTGGCCATCGGCATCATCACCCGGAAGAACGTCCGGGTGTGCGAGCAGCCGTCCATCATCGCCGCCTCGGCCACCGAGGTGGGCAGCGTCTTGAAGAACGCCGACAGGAAGAAGACGGTGAACGGCAGCGAGTAGGCGATGTAGACCAGGATCAGGCCGAGGTGGGTGTCGATCAGCCCCAGGTTCTTCACCACGAAGAACAGCGGGACCAGCGCGAGGAAGACCGGGAAGGTCATGCCCGACACGAACAGGAAGTAGATCAGCCTGTTGCCGGGGAAGGTGTAGCGCGCCAGCACGTACGCGGCCATCGAGCCCAGGAGCATGGTGCCCGCCGTGCTGCACGCCACCACGAAGACGGTGTTCAGCATGTACTGGCCGATGTGGGCCTTCTCCCAGGCCCGGCCCCAGGCGTCCCAGCCGAAGGAGGCCGGGAGGGTGATGGCGTCCCCGAAGATCTCGGTGTTGGTCTTGAACGAGGACAGGAACGTCCAGACGATCGGGCCGACGATCAGGATCGCCCAGACCAGCAGCGCGACGTGGGACAGCGCGCCGAAGATCCCGAGCGGGTTCCTCGCGCGGCGCCTGACGGGCGCGGGGGCGGTGGGGCGGGTGGCGTCGGGCTTGCGCGCCGTGTCCGTGGCCATCAGAACTCGATCCTCTCGCGCCGGGTCACGCGCAGGGTGAGGGCGGCGAACGTGATGGTCATGAAGAACAGCGCCACGCCCATCGCCGACGCGTAGCCGAACTTGGAGAAGTTGAACGCCGTGCGCCAGATCTCCATCGGCAGCACCGTCGTGGAGTTGTCGGGCCCGCCCCGGTCGACCGAGAGGACCTGGACCAGGGCGAAGGCGTCGAAGGCGGCGATGCCGAGATAGACCCAGGCGACCTGCATGGTGTCCCACAGCAGCGGGATCGTGATCCTGAAGAACAGGGTGAACCGGCCCGCGCCGTCCAGCGCGGCGGCCTCGAACACGTCCTTGGGGATGGAGGACATGCCGGCCGAGAACAGGACCACGTAGAAGCCGACGGCCTGCCAGACCATCACCGCGATGATCGAGAGCAGCGCGATGTCCGGGTCGATGAGCCAGCCGACCGGGTCGATGCCGACCTTGCCGAGCAGGCCGTTGATCACGCCGGTGCCGTCCGGGCGGTAGATCGCCTGGAAGAGCACGCCGACGATGGCCACGGCCAGGACCTGGGGCAGGAAGAAGATCACACGATAGACCTTCGAGCCCCAGATCCCGGTCATCCGGCCGCCCCGCTGCCCGCCGCTCAGGTTGAGCAGGAAGGCGAAGAACAGGGCGATCACGATCGTGACCAGCGGCATGACAAGCAACAGAACACCGTGGTGCCGCACCGCGGCCCAGAAGACCTCGTCGTCAAAGAGCCTGGTGAAGTTCTCCAGGCCGATGAACTGGGGGTTCGCCGAGATGCCCTTCCAGTTGGTCATCGAGATGTAGAAAGCCTGTATGTACGGGCTGATCACGAAGACCACGTAGAGAAGGACCGGCGCGGCCAGAAAGCCGACGATGAACGGATACTTGCCCTGCCGCATCGGGAGCTACACCGTCCGGTTCTGCTTGGTGATGGACGAGTCGGACTTGGTCTTGTCGGCGGCCTTCTGCATCTTCTCGCAGAACTCGTCGGCGGAGATGCGGCCGAACATGAGCGCGTTGGTCTGCTTGCGCAGCTCGGTCTCGAACTCCTTGTACCAGTTCTCGAAGCTGCTGAAGGTGACGATGTTCTGGCCGGCGGCGGTCTGCGCGGCGCTGAGGCTCGCGTTGCCGGGCGACAGCTCCAGGCCGTCGGCGGCACCGGTCACGACGGTGATGTTGCCCGACTTCTCGGTGAAGCCCCTCGCGCCCTCCTTGGAGAGCATGATGCGCAGGTACTCCAGGCCGCCCTTGGGGTTCTTCGCCTTGGCGGGGACGATGTAGGCCTCGCCGGCGGCGGCGCGGATGGCCTCGAACGGCATCTTGTCGGCGGCGGTGACGCTGGGGGTGGGCGTCAGCGCGTACTTGAAGGTCTCCGGGGTCTGGGCCTTCTGCTCGTTCTCCAGCCAGGAGCCCGACGGGTACAGCGCGACCTTGCCCTGGTTCTGGCGGAGCTGCACCTCGGTGTGGATCAGGCCCTCGAAGGACTTGTCCATGTACTTGGCGATCTCGGCCCAGGCGGCGGCGGACTGCTTCATGGCGTCGCGCTGCCAGACACCGTCGACGAGGTTGTCGACGTCGACCAGGATCTGGTTGCCCTCGATCTTCGCGGCGGAGATGAGGATCATCCAGTACGCGTAGTAGGCGGCGTTCTTGCCCGCGTACGCGAAGGGGGTGATCCCGGCGGCCTTGGCCTTCTCGGCGAAGGCCTTGAACTCGTCGAAGGTCTTCGGCGGGGTCCAGCCGTTCTTCTCGAACAGGGCGGAGTCGTACCAGAGGCCGTACGCGGAGAAGACGTAGTTCATCAGGTACGGCTTGCCGCTGATGAGGCCCGACTCGACGGTGCCCGGCGCGACCATGTCGCGCACCTTCTTGCTCGGGTCGTCGATCGAGGGGGCGTCCCACAGCTCGGTGAGCTCCAGGAGCTGGCCCTCCTGCTGCAGGGCGCCGTTGTCCATCAGGTCGGTGCCGGAGTTGGCGATCATGTCGGGGACGTCGCCGCCGGCGAACCGCGGCTGCAGGGTCTGCGCGATCTGCTGGGTGGCGACGTGCTTGACCTGGGCCTGCGGGAACGCCTTCTTGTACAGGGGCTCGTGGACCTCGGTCGCGTAGCTGTCACCCAGGCCGCCCTTGAAGATGACGACCTCGAGCGGCGCGTCGGCGGCGACACCGAACGGGTTCTTCGCGGAGACCGCGCCGCCCGCGGAGGGGGCCGCGGAGGCCGGGGCCGCCGGGGTCGCGCCGCCGCCGGTGGCGCAGGCGGTGAGCAGCCCGGCGCCGGGGCCGGCGATCAGAGCGGTCATGCCGATCCGGCGGAGCATCTGCCGCCGGGTGATATCTCCGGGCGTACCGGCCGAGTTGGACATGTAACCCTCCTGAACGGGGGATCAATTAGGAAAGTTTCCTAAACGTTTGCCCGAAGGTACGTACCCCCGGAGTCCACCGTCAAGAGCTCGTATCCGGTCTAGACCGAGCCGTGATGTCCTCGCGACATATCCGGTAGAAACCAAACGCCAGGGAAGTGCAATCCAATGACAGAACGGCACACAGTAGCCGATATTTCCCGGCAAACCGTTGACATCCGGCCGATGGAGGGGTAAAGGAACCGTACTTCCCGATCATCGTGGGGCGACAACCGGTCTAGACCAGATAATGGGGGTTTGCCGCCCGGTACCGCAACCCCCTACTTTTGGGAACATGTTGCTGGCCGAACAGCGCCGACTGCTGTGTGAGTACGGCCACCGGGCCGCCGCGACCGGGCTGGTCGTCGGAACCGCGGGAAATCTCAGTGTGCGCGCGGGCGACCTGGTCGCCGTGACGCCCAGCGGCGTCTCCCTCGACCGGCTGGAGCCCGAGTCCTGCCCGGTCGTCGACATCGAGGGCCACCTCGTCGAGGGCGACCTGCGGCCCTCCTCGGAGACCCCCATGCACCTGGCGGTCTATACGACCACCGGCGCGGGCGCCGTCGTGCACACCCACTCCGTCTTCGGCACCGTGGTCGCCACGACCATGAGCGAACTGCCGCCGATCCACTACAACGTCCTGCTGCTCGGCGGGACCGTCAGGGTCGCCGAGTACGCCACCTACGGCACCCCCGAGCTCGCCGCCTCCGTCAGGGCCGCCCTCAAGGACCGGCGGGCCGCGCTGCTGGCCAACCACGGCGGGGTCACGATCGGCGACGACCTGGACGGGGCCTTCGAGGCGACCCGGCTGCTGGAGTGGCTCTGCGAGGTCTACGTACGGGCCAAGGGCGTCGGCGAGCCCCGCGTGCTCACCGAGGAGCAGCTCGCCGCGGTGGTCCGGCGCGCCTTCGACCCACCCACCTTCCCCCGTCGCGAGGACTGACCGCATGCCCCTCCAGCTCACCGGCGCCCCGAGCGATCCGGATCTCATCCGCCTGCCCTGGGACGTCCCGCTGGAGCAGTGGCCCGAGCACCGGCTGGTCTCCCTGCCGCGCGGCATCTCCCGGCACGTGGTGCGTTTCGCCCGCCTGTCGGGCAAGGTGTACGCGATCAAGGAGATCAGCGAGTACTACGCCAAGCGCGAGTACCGCCTGCTGTGGGACCTGAGCCGGATGGACACCCCCTCCGTCGAGCCGGTGGCCGTGGTCACCGGGCGGACCGACGCGAACGGCGAGCCGCTCGACTCGGCGCTGATCACCCAGCACCTGCAGTTCTCCCTGCCCTACCGCGCGGTCATGTCGGGGACGGTCCGGCCGGAGACGCTCAACCGGCTGCTCGACGCCCTGGCCGTGCTGTTCGTACGGCTGCACATCAGCGGCTTCTACTGGGGCGACTGCTCGCTGTCGAACGTCCTGTTCCGCAGGGACGCCGGTTCCTTCGCCGCCTACCTGGTCGACGCCGAGACCGGCGAGCTGCACCCGATGCTCAGCGAGGGCCAGCGGCTGTACGACATCGACGTCGCGCACACCAACATCTTCGGCGAGATGCTCGACCTGGAGGCGGGCGAGCTGCTGCACCCCTCCATCGACCCCGAGCAGACCGCCGACTCGGTCGTCCACCGCTACCACCGCCTCTGGAGCGAGCTCACCTCCGACGACATCATCGACGAGGTCGACTGGCACATGATCGACCAGCGGATCCGCCGGCTGAACTCCCTGGGGTTCGACGTCGCGGAGATGATGGTCCGCCGCAAGGCGGGCACCGGGCGGCTGATCGTCCGGCCCAAGGTCGTGGACGCCGGGCACCACCAGCGCAGGCTGCTGCGGCTGACCGGCCTGGACGTGGAGGAGAACCAGGCCAGGCGCCTGCTCAACGACCTCGACTCCTTCCGTGTGTCGCACGGCCTCCGTCACGAGGACGAGGCGATCGTGGCCCACCGCTGGCTGGCCGAGGTCTTCCAGCCCACGGTGCTGGCCGTGCCCCAGGAGCTGCGGGGCAAGCTGGAGCCCGCCCAGTTCTTCCACGAGGTGCTCGACCACCGCTGGTACATGTCGGAGGAGGCCGGGAACGACGTCGGGCTGCCCGCCGCGGTGAATTCCTATGTGAAGAACATTCTTGTTTTCAAGCCGGACGAAAAGGCACTCATCACCGACGAGCCAACGGGTTGATTTCCACCCGGGGTGTATAACTTCCTACTCGGTTAGGGAATCGTATGCCTTCTCCTATCAAAGCCCTAGTCAGGGAGTTCGGTTCGCGAGCGGTTTCCCTACGCTGACCGGGCGACGCTTGAAGTCGCCGGCGAGGGAGAGTACGTGCTCGGAATCGAAGACTGCCTGACCGAGGTGATGGCCATCCCCGGTGCCCTGGACGCGATCCTCATCGATCAGACCAGCGGGACCGCGGTGGCCGCCGGCGGTGCGAGCCGTCACGCCGACGTGGAGAGGTCGGCCGCGGGGCTGAGCGAGACCCTGCGCGCGACGCTCGACGGGCTCGCCCTCGCCTCGCCCGGCGGCACGGTCCGGATCAACGACATGATCGTCACCACGGACGGCGGCCACCATTTACTGCGGCCGCTGGAAACGCCTTTCGACGGTCCCCTCGTCATTTACGTCAGGCTCGATCCCGAACGCTCGAACCTGGCACTCGCCCGCCACCGTCTCCAGGCCCTTTCCGGCCGCCTGATATCGACGTGAGACCATGCCGAGCGTCGAGAACATCCTCAGCGGGCTCGCCGGCGACCACGCCACCGGCTCCCTGCGGCTCGGCAAGGCGGGGGTCATCTACCTCACCGACGGCCGCGTGACCTACGCCGAGAGCGCGGCCGCCCCCCGGCTGGAGGACCTGCTGGGCACCTGCCGCGGGATATCCGCCCACGCCGTACGACAGGCCAGGCAGGCCGCCGGCGGCCGGCGGCCGGACCCGCGGCCGTCGGGGGGCGAGCGGCTGGTCGCGCAGGGCCTGCTCACCAGGGGGGAGCTGGAGTTCTGCGTGCTGAGCACGGTGCTCGACGCCGCGTACTTCCTGCTGCAGGCCACCGGGCACCGGCCCAGGTTCCGGCGGGGAGAGCTGCACTGGCTCGGACCGCAGTGGTACTTCGACGCGACCGGCCTGCTCCGGGAGTGCGAGCGGAGGAAGGCGCAGTTGGAACAGACCTGGCCGTCCGCGGAGCTGGACACGCTCCCGGTCGTCCCGCTGGGGCGCATCAGCGCCCAGCGGGTGGTGCTGAGCTCGCTCCAGTGGGAGGTGCTGGTCGGCGCCGACTCCACGGCGACCCCCGCCGACCTGGCACGCAAGCTGGGCCGGCCCGCGTACTCGGTGCTGCTCGCCGTGCGGCAGCTCGCCGCGTCCGGACTGCTCCGCGTCCCGGAGCCCGGTCCGGTCGTGGCTCCCGGGGCTCCCGTAGCCCCCGGAGCTCCCGTAACCCCCGGGGCTCTCGGGGCACCGGAGCCGCTGCCCCGGCGGACGAGGGGCGCCACGGAGATCCCGGCGGCCGGTACGGGCTCTCCTGAGACGCCGGAGTGGCTCCCCAGGGCGAACGGGGACCCCGCCGACGTCAACCTGCTCATCCGGCTCAGGAACGCATTGGAGGCGATGACTTGAGCCCGGTCACATGCCGATAAGGCTGCGGACGCTGAAGCTGATCGGAAGGAGGATGCCGGTGGAACTGCGCGAGGAGATACGGCGCGAGATGGCGGCGCTGCGAGAACGCATACCCGACGTGAACGGGAGCATCGCGTGCAGCGTCGACGGTCTGACGATAGCGAGCGACCTGGACAGAGACGCCGAGCAGACCGGCGCGCTCTCCTCCGCCGTGCTGGCCCTCAGCCGCCGGATGACGAGCATGGCCGGCAAGGGCACCTTCGAGGAGACGTTGATCTCCGGCACCAACGGTTACGCGGCGTTCTACGCCGCCGGACCCAAGATCGTCCTCACGGTCCTGGCGCGCCCGGGGACGAACCTCGGGCTGCTCCGGCTGGAGGGCCGCAAGACGGCGGCCAGGCTGGCCGCCGTCAGCTCACGCATATCGATATCCCAGTGAGGAGACAGCAATGGGCAACATGGACATCTCGCTCAAGGAGATGATGACGATCGACGGTGCCATCGGCTCGGTCGTCGTCGACTACAACAGCGGGATGGCGCTGGGCGCCCTCGGCGGATCCAAGGACCTCGACCTCCAGGTGGCGGCCGCGGGCAACACCGAGGTCGTGAAGGCCAAGATGCGGACCATGGAGTCGCTCGGCCTCAAGGACGGCATCGAGGACATCCTCATCACGCTCGGCACGCAGTACCACATAATCCGCCCGATCTCGGGCCGGAGCGGCAAAGGGCTGTTCCTCTACCTGGCCCTCGACCGGAACCGGGCCAACCTCGCGCTCGCGCGGCACGTCCTGCGCGGCATCGAGGAGAAGCTCGAGGTGTGATCCCTCCGGTGCGGCCCGTGCCCCGGGAGGCGCGGGCCGCACCGGAGCCCTCCGGGAGCGCCACGGAGCCTCCCGGGAGCGCAGCCGGACCTTCGTGGAGCCCCACCGGAGCTTCGTCGGAGCCTGGTCGAGGAGAACGAGGAGAACGCGAGAAACAGGGCGTGCCGGGGGTCACCGCCCGGAGTCCGCGGAGACGGTGAGCTCGTCGATCGCGTCGACGAAGGCGGGCCAGAGCTCGGCGGGCAGGTCGTGGCCCATGCCGGGGAAGGTGATCAGCCGGGCGCCGGGGATCGCGTCGGCCGTGGCGATCCCGGCGGGCAGCGGAACGAGCGGGTCGTCCTCACCGTGCAGCACGAGAGCCGGAACCGCGAGCTCCCCGAGCCGGGGCGCACGGTCGCCGGAGGCCATGATCGCGGCCACCTGCCTGGCCGTGCCCGCCGGGTCGTACGACCGGTCGTAGCCCAGCCCGGCGATCTCGGCGTTCCACTCCCGGTCGAACGGGTAGCCGGGCGAGCCGACGGCCGCGCAGTTGTCGAGGGCCCGCCGGACCGCGCTCTCGCGGTCGGGCGTGAAGGCCGGCAGGAGCACGTCCGGGTCGGTCAGCAGGGCGGCCCGCGGGCTCGGGGTGGACATGATCGAGGTGAGGCTGCGCACCCGGCGCGGGTGGCGGATCGCGAGTGACTGCGCGATCATCCCGCCCATCGAGAGGCCGATCACGTGGGCCGTGTCCCAGCCGAGCGCGTCGAGCAGTCCGGCGGCGTCGTCGGCCATGTCGTCCAGCAGGTAGGGGACCTCCCCGCTCCCGTCCAGGGCGGGCGTCCCCGCCCCGTCCAGGTGGGTGCTCTCGCCGCTGTCGCGGTTGTCGAAACGCACCACGTGGTACCCGCGGCCGGCGAGCAGCGCGCAGAACCTCTCGTCCCACTGGATCAGCTGGCAACCGAGGCCCGTGATCAGCAGGAGGGGACGGGCCCCCGGGGAGCCGAAGGTGTCGTAGGCGATCTCGATACCGTTCGCCGGGGCCCGCAGAGTCATGGCGCTCCTACCGTCCTTGCTGGTTCCGCGGGACAGAATGCCATTCGGGGGAAAGCGGGCCACCGGCGGGGTGAGGTCTCCGGCGGAGGATCTCCGGCAAGGGGTCTCCCGCAGGAGGGCTCCCGCAGGGGGTCTCCGGCAGAGGGTCTCCGCGGGTCGAGGCTCTGCGGGTCGGGGCTCCGTAGGTCGGGGGTCGGGGGTCGGGGCTCCGGGGGGAGCTTCTACGGGACGGACTCTCCAGCGGGGAGAGCTCCGGCCGGGGCGGTCCGGCGGGGCAGGGGCTCCGCCGGGGAAGCCGGAACGGGGGAGCTCCAGCGGGGCGCAGGCCCCGGCTCAGCTCTTCCCGGCGCCGATCTCGGCGGCGCGGGCACCGATGGCGGCCACGCCGGCCGGGAGGTGCATGGAGGCGGGCTCGACCATGACCTTGGGCTTGCCGGCCCACGGCCGGACCGCGGCGCTCGCCAGCTGGGTCTGCACGCCTATCCCCAGCTCCTGGGCCTTGGCGAAGACGACCGTCGGGGGCTTGGCCGGGCTGGTGTCCCTGCGGTTCCAGGCACCGGTGGAGAACGCGACGGGGTGGTTCTTGATCCCCGTACCGCCGCCCCACTTGGTGACCACGTACTTGATGTCGATGTGGCCCATGCCGCCGTTGCCGTCCACGCCGAGCGTGCCGGCGTTGAACCTTCCACCGGTCAGGTCGGCGAAGGTCTTGGCGTCGATGTCGATCATGATGCCCTGGTTCGAGGGCGAGCCCGGACCACGGTCACCGACGAAGAACTTGGCCTTCTTGCCCTTGTAGATGAGGTAGCCCTCGGTGAGCAGGGGCCAGCTCGGGCTGGCGATCATGCCCTTCTGCATCGGCCTGCCGCTGGCGGGCAGCCCGGTGTCACCGGCCCGGCCGGAGGAGTCGTCCCAGAAGTAGGAGGCCGTGGTCGCGCCCTGGAGGAGAACGGTCTCGGCACTGGCCTTCGCCACGCCGACCTCGGGGTCGGCGGTGGCGGCGAAGCAGGTGGCGGCGGGCA
Source organism: Streptosporangium vulgare (assembly GCF_042428775.1). Classification (NCBI taxonomy): domain Bacteria; kingdom Bacillati; phylum Actinomycetota; class Actinomycetes; order Streptosporangiales; family Streptosporangiaceae; genus Streptosporangium; species Streptosporangium vulgare. The sequence continues at coordinate 127,746 of NZ_JBHMBS010000004.1, forward strand.
GCGCCAGGGCGACACCGGCGGAGGCGAGGACACTCGCACCGACCAGGGCTGCGGCCGCGAGACGCTTGCCGCGGGGATTGTCGTTCTGCCAGGTGGACTTGCTCAGGCCGTTCTTGTGCATACCAAAGAAGAGGCGCATGGAGAAAAGGCTCTTTCGCGAGGGAACGGGGCAGCCATGTGCGACACACCGGAGGGGTGCACTGGCGGGAACGCGCTCGTCGGAAAAGGGGGCGTAGCCGGAATCTCAGGCAATCGCTACGCGGAGCACGATCTGGAGGATGCCGCGGTCGGGGCGGCGGGGGGGTCGGGGGGGACGGGGGAAAAGTCAGGTGGTCGGCGCGGACACGGGGTGCACCGACGTGGTAACGCGGTGATCCATGAGGGGATCTCCTCTCCATCTCGTCTACCGGGTTAGCTGACGGGTTCGGGCGGTGGAGTTGCCCTACCGCCGCGCGGTCGCGGCGGATTCACCCCGGAAACGTGGTTCCCCGGCTCCGGAGCCCGTACGGGCTCTCGGGATTCGACGTCGGCCGGCCGCTCCCTCTTGTGAAGGGCAGGTCGCCTACCGATAACCCTGGACACTACCCACCAAAACCGGACAAAGCAAAGCAAACACCATGAAAACCCCAGAAGATCTACCTACAACCTTCAAGGAAGCCTCATCGATCGCCCCGTCAGACCAACACCCGTCCTACCAGCACGGATGTCTCCCCCATGCCGGGAATCGCCTCCGGAACCCCGTCCCCGGCCCCGTTTCCCGGCCTCGTTTCCCGGCCTCGTTTCCCGGCTCCGTCCCGGCACCCGCTCCAGAGGCTCCGCTCAGTCCCACCAGAACGACCAGGCGTTCCTGCCCTTGATCTGCTCGGCGTAGTCGATGAGGTTCCCGGCCCCCTGGATGATGCTGTCGGGGCAGAACGTCCAGTGCTCCGCGGCGACGTGCAGGGCGTGCTCCGAGGTCGTCGGGGGCGCGGCGACGCTGAGGTCGAGGGTGTTGAAGCCCATGCCGACCACCCGTACCCCGAACCTGTCCTCCCAGCTCCGCACGACGGCCGCGAGCGGGACCATCCACTCGTTGTGGTTCAGGGCGCCCTGCCAGCCCATGACGGCGAGGGCGTCGGCCCCGCGCTCGACCGCGACGAGCCCGAGCGGGGTCCTGCGCTCGGCCACCAGCCCGGCGTACCAGTCGGCGACCACGCCGGGGTCGGCGGCGAGCCTGCCCGAGGGGGCCGGGCCGGGACACTCGGGACCGAAGGGGTCGAGCAGTTCGAGCTGGTCGAGGTTGGCCCTGGCGATCCAGTCGGACCACACCTCGGCCATGAACGCGGCGGCGTGGTAGTTGTCGATCTGACCGGCCGTGTCCGGGGCGATCTGGCCGGCCGACCAGGGCTGGACGGAGTCCTCCAGCAGCACCGGCCACAGGCCCGACCGCTCGTGCTGGGCCCTCAGCCGGGCCCAGTACTCGCCGGAGACCGCCACCTCGCTGAGCCAGAACGCCGGACGGCGACGGACGGCGAGCTGAGCGTAACCGGGGTCGGGCCACACCACGTCCCCCGGTGGCAGCTCCACCGAGAGCCTCCTGACCACGCCCTCCCCGGTCTCGCCGCCGCCCTCGCTCCCGTCGGCCCCATCGGCGAACAGCTGACCCAGAACTGGCGGAAGTCGCTCACTCTCGCAATCGCTCATCTCTACCGATCCGATCCTGGCCACGGACCAATTTTGGCCTGTCAACCATCCCGAGGGACAGTTCTGCCCTGGTCCAGGCAAAAATTATCGGTATCGCGGAGAACGGAACCGGGTGGGTACCCGCCCGTCCCCGTCCCGTCCGGTTGCCCGCGGCCGGTTGTGCAGTGCAGAACGTTGTGCTGCAAAGTGGCCGCGGGGCGGCGTACTCGCCTACCTTGACCAGGTATTCGATTGCCGGATCACCATGGGAGGCCGCGATGGGTGGGCCCGCCCCCGAGCGCAACCAGTCGGCCTCGCTCCGCCGCGCCCTCGCCGTCCTCGCGCACGTGCGCGACCACGCGGGCGCGGGCCACGGCCTGTCGCTCACCCGGCTCGCCGAGGCGCTCGACCTGTCCAAGAGCACGGTGCTCCGGCTCACCGCCCCGCTCATCGAGGCCAGGCTCCTGGAACGCGACCGCAAGAGCGGCGCCTACCGGCTGGGCAGCGGCGCCCTGCGCCTCGGGCAGGCGTACCTGTCCACCCTCGACCTGCGGACGGTCGCCGCCGAGGAGTCGCACCGCCTGATGGCGGAGGTCAGGGAGACCGTCCACCTCGTGGTCTACGACCCGCCCGACGTGGTCTACATCGACAAGGTCGAGAACGAGACCAACGTGCGCATGGCCTCGCGCATCGGCAGCCGCAACCCCGTCTACCGCACCGCCGTGGGCAAGGCGATCCTCGCCTGGCAGCCGGAGGAGGCCGTCGAGGAGATCGTGGCCGCCGGGATGCCGCACGTCACCCGGTACACCATCACCGACGCCGCGCGCCTGCGCGCCGAGCTGGGCCGGATCCGGCAGCGGGGCTACTCGGTCGACGACCGGGAGAACGAGCCCGAGGTGCGCTGCGTCGCGGCGCCGATCTTCAACCACAACGACGTCGCCACCTCGGCCATCTCCATCTCGGGTCTCACCTCCCGGATCACCGCCGCACGGGTGCGAGACCTGGGTCCCCTGGTGGCCGAGGCGGCCCTGCGCATCTCCAGAAAGCTCGGCTCGACCCGATGATCGACGAAGTCAGCCCGCCGACTCCCTAAGGACCCGTTTTCCATGACTGACCTGGTAACGCTCGGTGAGAGCATGGCCCTGTTCACCGCGCGGCGCACCGGCCCGCTCAGGCACGCCCGCGACTTCGGACTCGGCGTGGGCGGCGCGGAGTCGAACGTGGCCATCGGCGTCTCCCGCCTCGGCGGGCGCGCGGCCTGGATCGGCAGGGTGGGCGCCGACGAGTTCGGCGAGCTGCTGCGCTCGACGCTGGCCGGTGAGGGCGTCGACGTGCGGGGGATGCGGGTCGACCCCGGGGCGCCCACCGGCCTGATGATCAAGAGCAGGCGCACGGCGGAGATGGTCGACGTGCGCTACTACCGCTCGGCGAGCGCCGGATCCCGGCTGTGCCCCTCCGACCTGGACGTCTCGCTGATCCGCTCGGCGCGCGTGCTGCACGTCACGGGCATCACGCTCGCGCTGTCGGCGTCCGCCGCCGAGGCGGTGCGGGCCGCGATCGCCGAGGCCCGCGACGCGGGCGTGACCGTGTCGATGGACGTCAACTACCGCCGCGCCCTGTGGACGCCCGCCGAGGCGTCCGCCGCGCTGCGCGAGACCGTCGCCTCGGTGGACGTCCTGTTCGCGACCGAGGGCGAGGCCCGGCTGGTCGTCGAGGGCGACGACCCGCTCACCTTGGCCGGGGCCCTGTCGGCCCTCGGCCCGCGCCACGTCCTCGTCAAGCGCGGCGCCCTCGGCGCGATCGAGCTCTCCGACGGCGCCGTGCGGCACGCGGAGCCCTACCGGGTCGTCGAGCTCGACCCGGTGGGCGCCGGGGACGCCTTCGCCGCGGGCTGGATCGCCGAGACCCTCGCCGGGGCGGCCCCCGAACGGCGGCTGGCCACGGCCTGCGCCGCGGGGGCCTTCGCCGTCACCGCCGACGGCGACTGGGAGAGCCTGCCCCGCCGCGCCGACCTGGACCTGCTGCGCCCGTCCGGCACGGCCGACGCGGCCGACGCCACCGGCACCGTCGACGCGGTCAGCCGCTGACCCGTGCCCGTCCCGGGCGGCCTCGATCCGTACCCGGAGGCGGCCCGCCGCTCGAAGAGCATCGGAGGACGCCTCGGCGCCGGCTCTCTCCCCCCGGTGGGCGACCGCCCCGCCCCGTGCGTCTCGCAGGGGCGGAACCGAGCGGGAGCGGGACCGAGCGGGAGCGGGACCGAGGACGAGGACGCCGGGCCCGGGACGAAGGTGCCCTAGTTGATCTTACCGAGGTCGATGACCACGATCTGGTCCCCGATCCTGTAGCTGACCAGCCGTTCGTTGCCCATCATGGGGGCCGTCAGCTTCACACCCTCGCCCTCGGCGGGATGGATCCCAAGATCACCGGACCTGCCGGTGACCATGTCGTGCAGGATGCTGCCGCGCCTCTCCCCCTTGCGGTAGGTCGAGCCGTGGAAGCGGTCCACGGCCCGGCCGGGCAGCAGGTTCAGCCTGAACGACGGTTCCCGCTCGCGGGAACCGTCGCGCAGCCGGTAGAAGGACTTGCCGTCGGCCTTCCTGCCGACGCACGCGATCAGCCCGCATCGCACGTCACGCTCGCCGGGGTTGATCAGGGCCGTGCGCCTCTCCCCGGTCTCCACGTTGAGCAGCTCCGCGAAGGTCGGTTCGGCGTGTTCGAATATCCCGCCCGAGCCGACCCACGGCCAGTCCATGACGTGATACCTGTCAGCGCCCGCGACGGGTTTCACCGTCCCGCCCCCGAGGGGAACGGAGAAGACGCCGTCGCTTCTCCTGAAGGAGAAGGCGATCCTGCCGTCGCCGGTCACGGCCGGCGGGTCGAGCAACCCGGACACGTCCTCATCGTTCCGGTACGAGGCCACAAGCCGGGCCTCACCACCGGCGAGCGGGGCCGCCCACAGATCGACCACCTTCCCGTCGTCACTCTTGCGAGCCGTCCACCAGGCCACCTGTCCGGCGCCGATGGTGAAGTTGGAGGCGAACGTCACCGTCTTCTTCGGTGTGGGAACGTCAGTGATCTTGCGAATCTCGGCGTTGTCCATGTCGTAGGCGTAGATGGCGTCGGACTTCTCGAAACTCGACCAGGTCTCGACGAGCAGCGTGTGGTCGTCGATGAAGGTCTGCGGCCGGAGTTCGCGCCCGTCTGGCAGCACGGCCGGGATCTTCCTGACCGCCCGCGGCCAGACCTTCTCGGCAGGGTCCGGGATCTCGGACACCTCGCCGGGGAGGGACGGCTTCGCGCTCCCGGCGCTTGACGCGGCCATCGGGTCCGCCGTCGGGTCCAAGGGGTTCGCGGCGCCGCGTACCGTCACCGCGAGCCCGCCCGTCACCACCGCCACGGCCACAGCCGCGGCCAGGGCCCGCGCGCGCGTCCCGCGACGCCGGGAACGGGTCACGATGTGCGCGGACAGGCCGCTCGGCGCGTGCGGCGCGCGCTCGGAGGCGTGGCCGAGGGCACTGCGGAGGTTGTCTTCCAGGTCGTCGTTCATCGGGTGCTCCCGTTGGCTGCTGCGGGATGGGGTACGGCGGAGCGAAGCCTGTTCAGGCCGAGCGACGCGTGGCTGCGGACGGTCCCTCGGGAGATGCCGAGCACATCGGCGATCTCCGCGTCGGTCAGCTGCTCGTAGTAACGCAGGACGAGTACGGCCCGCTGCTTGCGGGGCAGGCCTTCGAGCGCCCGCCAGAGTCCCTGTTCCACGTCGGAGGGCAGCACGTCCAGATGCGCCCTTTCCGGAAGGTTCCAGGTGAGCCGCTCGCGACGGCGCAGCCGCCAGGCACCGATGTGCAGCCGAGCCATGATCATTCTGGTGTAGCTCTCCGGGTCGTGCTTGCGGCGCACCCGGGACCACGCCCGGTGCAGCCGGATCAGCGCCTCCTGGGTGAGGTCGGCCGCGTCGTGAGGGTCGCCGCTGAGCACGTAGCCGTAACGCAGCAGCGCATCCGCCCGCTCGGCGACGAAGTCCGCGAAACGGGAGTCGTTGTCCAATTGCCTTCGCCTTTACGAGTCCGTCACAGCTCTCCGAGTCCGTCACAACCCAGACGGACTCGGCGGCGAAACTGTTGAATCCGGAGAGAGGGACTTCGCCGGCCGTTGGCGCGGGGTCGCGGATCGCCGGCCTCCTTCGCCACGCGCCGGCCGATCCGCCACGACCCCGCTACGGCTCGAAGAGCACGAGCCGGTGCCGTGGCGCCATCTCCAGCACCACGCGGCACACCTCTCCGGCGCGGGGGAAGACCGCGTTCATCAGCACGAAGTCCTCACTCACGGTGAGCGGCTCGGACCAGGGTGAGGCGCCGTAGTTGTCGGCGGTCAGGTCCGGGAAGAGCGCCGTCAGCTCCTCGTAGAAGGCCGCCACCTCAGGACGCGGCTCACCGGGTGCGGCTCCGCTCGCGTCCCAGACGAGATAGCGGTGAAGAGCCTCCCCTGCGGTGATCGGTTCGGTCCCGAACCAGGCTCCGAGTTCAAAGCTCACGTCACATCCTGGCACTAGCCCCGGTTATCCGCCGTTGGATACTACGTCCCCCGCGGACGCGGCATCTCCACCCTGGCACCCGGCAAGTCCCCTCCGAGGAGGATCGATGCGTACCCCGGCGAAAAGCACCCCGAAGACACCGCGAGCCGCTCTCCCCTACCTGTGCGGGGCGGTGGGCGGGCCGCTGTTCGTCGTCGCCTTCCTGGTCCAGGGAGCCGTCCGGCCCGGCTACGACCCGATGCGCCACCCGGTCAGCTCGCTGGCGCTCGGCCCGTCCGGGTGGACGCAGGTCGCCGACTTCGTCGTCACCGGCCTGCTGATGCTCGTCTTCGCCGTCGGCCTGCGCCGGGGTCTGCGCGACTCGGGACGGCACTCGACCTGGGGGCCGCTGCTGATCGGGCTGTACGCGATCGGGCTGGTCGGCGCCGGTGTCTTCCCGACCGACCCGGTCAGCGGCTACCCGCCCGGCACGCCCGCACAGGGCGAGCACACCTGGCAGGGACGGCTCCACGACTTCCCGTTCTCGCTGCTCGTCTTCGTCGCGCTGACCGCCGCGTGCTTCGTGTTCGCCCGGCGCTTCGCGGGCTGGGGCGAGCGCGGCTGGGCGGTCTACTCGGGGATCAGCGGCCTGGTGTTCATCGGCGCGTTCGTACTGGCCGGGATGGGGTTCGCCCAGACCGAGGGGTTCGTCGAACTCGGCGGCCTGTTCCAGCGGATCTCCATCACGGTCGGCTTCTGCTGGGTCAGCGCCCTCGCCGTCCATCTGATGCGGACATCTCAGGGTTCCGCACCCGTACGACCGGCCTGACCGCTCTCCCACTCGCCAGGCGGCACAAGGGTGCCGGTAGACACGCCACGACAGCGTCGGTGACACGCGGAGGATTCGCCCGCACGCCCCCTGCGGCGAATCCCCGTATCGAGACCGGACGGAGAATTTCCCGCGACCGATCGGGAGCGCCGGATACACCCATGGGCGCGCGGGACTTCTCGCGTGCCGTAGGGGCGTCCACCGCGTGGCGGACCCGGAATCCACCGCGCGGCGGACGGCGGCCCGGCTCGCGTCTCGTCCGCTGAGGGGAGTCGGCGGGCGACGGCGCTCGGTAACGTGCTGCGCATGCCCGGCAGGACGCGCGACCTCGCGAGGATCAGGCTCGTCATCGCGGACGACCAGGCCATGATCCGCGCCGGGCTGCGGCTCGTCGCGGAGGCCGCGCCCGGCATCGAGGTCGTCGGGGAGGCCGGCGACGGGCTGCAGGCCCTCTCCGTGGCCCGGCGACTGCGGCCGGACGTGGTGCTGATGGACATCGCGATGCCGCGGATGGACGGCCTGGGCGCCGCCCGGCGGCTCCTCGAAGATCCGCATCCGCCCAGAATCATCATGCTGACCACCTTCGACACCGACGAGAACCTGCACGCCTCGCTGCGTACGGGAGTGAGCGGTTTCCTCCTCAAGACCTCGCCCCCGGAGCAGCTGATCGAGGCGGTACGGGTGGTGGCGTCCGGCGACGCGCTCATCGACCCGGCGGCCACCCCGCGGGTGATCACCTCGTTCGCCGCGCGCCGCGAACAGGGCGTGCCGCCCTCTCCGCCTTCCCCGTCCTCCCCGTCCTCGCCTCCCGAGCTGTCCGCGTTCACCCGGCGCGAGCGGGAGGTGCTGTGCCTGATGGCCAGGGGCATGTCCGACGTCGAGATCTCGGGCGAGTTGCATGTCAGCGACGTGACCACGAGGACCTACGTCGCCCGGGTGCTGCGCAAGCTCGGCGTGCGGGACCGGATCCAGGCCGTCGTGTTCGCCTACGAGGCCGGGGTCGTGCGGCCCGGCCAACGGGACCGGCCGTGCTGAGGAGGCTGTTCGGCGACTGGCGGCCGACCGTGCTGGACGTCCTTCTCTCCCTCGCCGTGGGAACCGCCGGGCTCGTCGAGTCCTTCGGCCGCCAGGGTTCCCAGCCCGGCCAGATCGGCGACCCGGTGCCGATGGCGGCGGGCGCGGTCGTCGCCGGGACGATGCTGCTGCTCCGGCGCCGGTTCCCCGTGACCCTGCTCCTCGCGCTGATCGCGGTGGGCCTGGCCGTACGGGCGGTCTCGGGCGGCGGCTACTACGCCGCCTGGCACTTCTACTCGACGCTCATCCTCGTCCACACCGTGGCCAGCTCCACGGAACCGCGGAGCCGCCGCGGCTTCGCGGGACTGGCGTGCGTGCTCGCGGCGTACGCCTTCGTGCAGACGTTCCAGCACAACGACGTCGCCGAACTCATGATCGGCGCCGTCTTCGTGGGCGTGGCGTACGGAAGCGGCATCCTGCTGCGCCGACAGATGGACCAGACGTTACGGCTGGCCGAACGCGCCACGCGCCTTGAGGTGGAGCGTGAGGCGCGGGCCCGGCGGGCGGTGGCGGAGGAACGGGCCAGGATCGCCAGGGAACTCCACGACATCGTCTCGCACAACGTGAGCGTCATGACCCTGCACACGGGCGGGGTGCGGATGCGGCTCGGTGACGAGCACGCGCGTGAGCGCGACATGCTGCTCGGGGTCGAGCAGGCCGGCCGCGAGGCGGTCGAGGAGCTCCGGCTCATGCTGGGGGTGCTCCGCGGGACCGGCGCCCCCGGCTCCGGCGCCCTCCAGCCGGGCCTGGACCAGCTGGACGAGCTGGTCACGCACGTCAGGGAGGCCGGGCTGGACGTTCGCCTCCGGATCGCCGGCGAGCCTCGGCCCCTGCCTCCGGGGCTCGGGCTGTCGGCCTACCGCGTGATCCAGGAGGCTCTGACGAACGTGTTGAAGCACGCCCACGCCACCGGGGCCGACGTCGTCATCACCTACGGCCGGACCGGGCTGGACGTGGAGATCACCGACGACGGCACGGGCGGCGGTCCTGACGGACCCGGCTCCGACGGACACGGCTTCGACGGACACGGCTCTGACGGACACGGCTCTGACGGACACGGCCTCATCGGGATGCGTGAGCGGGCCGCGATGCACGGTGGTGAGCTGTCCGCCGGTTCCGTGCCCGGCGGCGGTTACGGGGTGGTCGCCCGCTTCCCGCTGGAGGCCCCGGTGGGAGTCCGCTGAGCCACCGCCTCCTCCCCGGCCCACTCCGCGTCGCTCATCCGCAGCATCCGCAGCCCGATCGCGCCGGAGCCGGCCAGGTAGAGCAGGCCACCCGCGACCGTGCCGATCGGGAAGACCGGCGCGAAGAGGATGCCCGCGAGCATCGCGAAGGGAGCCGCCCACGCCCACCACGGCCCGCGACGGGCGTAGGCCAGGGCCAGGCCGAGCAGGAACAGGCCCAGCAGCCCGAGGAAGCCCGGGATCTGGAATCCGAAGGTGGCGCCGGGGTCGGCGAACGCCTCGTCGGCGAGCCGCGCGCCCTGGGCGGGCGGCAGGGCGCGTTCGAGGCGGGAGTAGAAGAAGTCACCCAGCATCAGCCCGGAGAAGTTCACGACACCGAGCAGCGCGAGACCGCCGGCGAGGTGTCCGAAGACGACTCCCCGGTGCCGGATGAGGTGGATCATCCCGATGATCCCCGGGACCATCAGCACCCAGCTCCAGTGCAGGAGCGAGGCACTGACCGAGACCTGCTCCGGATACCTCCCGTAGACGCCGACGGTGTCACCGCCCTGCCGGAGCGCCGGGTCGGCGACGATGCCCGCGATGTAGACGAGCGGCGCGACGACAAGGCACGCGCCTGCCACCGATCTGCGAAAACCGAGCGGGTTGGAGAGTACTGACATGCGATCTTCCCTTGCGTTCCGGCCCGCACCGGGTGGGCGGGGAACGGGAACGCTAGGCGGCGACGGCGTCGCGGGCGTCCTCCGCATGGCCTATCCCCGCTCCCCCGCACAGCGGACCGGGCGTCTCCGAGCTCCCACAGCGGACCGCACGTCTCCGCACTCCCTCCACAGCGGACCACACATCTCCGTACGCCCCTCCACAGCGGACCACACCCCTCCGCTCGCGACTCGGATGCCGAACCGGGCGGGACCCTGGCCGGGCTCACGCCCCGGTCATCGCCTCATCGACGCGTCCGTCCGAAGATCCCGGTAGCGTCCGGCTATGGCCACTGACGAAGGGGAAACCCCGGCACCGCCGGAGAAGACCGATGACGGTCATCGTCCTTCGTCCCGGCCATGGCCGGTTCTGCGGAGGCATCCCGACTTCCGCCGGCTCTTCGTCGGCAACTCCACCTCGCTGCTCGGATCGAGCGTCACCACGGTGGCGCTGCCGTTGACAGCGGTCGTCCACCTGAACGCCTCACCCGCCCAGATGGGACTTCTCGGTGCGGCGGCGTTGCTTCCGCACCTCGTCCTGGGGCTGCCCGCCGGGGTGTGGGTGGACCGCATGCCCTACCGGCGGACCCTCGTCCTGGCGGACCTGGCGCAGACCCTGCTGCTGGGCTCGGTCCCGGTCGCGGCCGTGCTCGGGGTGCTGCAGATGTGGCATCTGTACGTCGTGATGGTTCTCACCGGCGTCTGCGGCCTCTTCGAGACCGTGACCGCTCAGTCGTTCACCCCCCTGCTGGTGCCACGGGAGCAGTTGTTGCCGGCCAACAGCGCGCTCATGCTGAGCAACACGACCGTCGCCACGACCGGCTCGGCGTTGGGCGGCGTGCTGGTCTCGCTGCTCACCGCGCCGATCGCCATCGCCGTCGACGCCGTCTCCTTCCTGCTCGCCGGACTGTGCAAGGCACGCATCCGCACCCCCGGCCCGGCCGTCGCCGCCGAACGGCACGAGCGTCACCTGCGGGCCGACATCCTCGACGGGGTACGCGCGCTCTTCGCCCATCGGGTCGTTCGCGCCACGACGCTGGCGGCCACCCTCGGCGCGCTCGGCGGCCAGATCCAGAACGTCGTCCTGGTGCTCTATCTGGTCAGAGATCTCAAGCTGTCCCCGGCCGCCATCGGCGTGGTCATCGCGATCGGCGGCGTGGCGGGGATCCTCGGCGCCCTGGTCGTGGCCCCGATCACCCAGCGCATCGGCCCGGGCCGATCCTTCGTCACGGGGATGTTCCTCGCGGCCGTCTCCGGCCTGGTGCTCGCGGCCGCGGGAAGTCCCCTGTCGCTCACGCTCGCCGTGCTCGCCGCGGCGCAGGTGCTGCGGGGGGCCGGGCCCTCGCTCTACAGCGTCAACCAGCAGACCCTCCGGCAGCTGCTGACCGTCCCCGCCCTGCTCTCCCGGGTCAACGCCACCTGGAGGTTCCTCGTCTACGGGACGCAGCCCCTCGGCGCGCTTCTCGGCGGGTTGCTCGGATCGCTGCTCGGCCTCCGAGCCACCCTCGTCATCGGCAGCGGCGTGATGCTCCTCGGCACCGCGATCGCCTACGCCTCACCCCTGCGCTCGTTGCGAGAACTACCCGCCCAGGAGCATGGCGACGATCCGGCACCATCACGATCCACAACGCCCACAACGCCCACGACGCGGCCCTGAACGCTCCGGGCACCGTGCTCCCGATCCCCGTCACCGGCCGATCCCCGCCCTCGACACCGGCAGGGGGACCGCGCCGGGTTCGGGAGCACACCGGTCCGGCAGACTGGACATGACAGAAAGGGGGTCCCGCCATGACCGACAAGCCCGTCCTGCAGCCCGGACCCAGCCATCCGATCACGATCACGGCGAACCCGGCCCGGGTCGTCGTCTCGGTGGGGGGCAAGGTGGTCGCCGACTCGCGGCGCGCGCTGACACTGCAGGAGGCGTCGTACCCGCCGGTGCAGTACGTCCCGATCGCCGACGTCGACCGCTCGCTCCTGGAGCGGACCGACACCGCCACCTACTGCCCGTTCAAGGGTGACGCGAGTTACTACACCGTCACGGTGGACGGGAAGCAGGCGGTGGACGCGGTGTGGTTCTACGAGTCGCCGCACCCGGCCGTCGCCGAGATCAAGGACCACGTCGCCTTCTATCCCGACCGGGTCGACTCCATCGTCGTCGAGTAGCCGCCCGCCCGCCCCCGGGGGCTTTTCCCCGTGTTCCCCGTGGGGCCTTTTCCGGGAACACGGCCGGACCCGAGCGGCGGCCGGTGCGGGTCGCCGCTCGGGCCGGTAAGGCGCCGCCGGTCAGCTCCACCTGATCGATCGCGCGTCGTCGTTGAAGTTACGGCCGTTGATGATCGGCATGACTGGCCGGTCATTCAGGTAACCGGTCGCCGGGGGGATGAAGTTCGTGTAGGCGTAGTGGTTGGTGTAGCAGTTGGCGAAGTTCTTGAAAGAGGAGATGCGGTCCCACCAGATCCTCGGGAGATTGACCGAGTAGTCGACGTCGGTGGTCGGGCTGGTGCACCTCCGGGGGCCGCGGAAGGTGAACGAGGCGCCGCCGTAGTTGATGTGCTCGTACTCGATCCCGATCACCAGCAGAGCGCCGTCGGCCGCGGGGGCCGGCTCGGTCCCGGTGGCCTTCTCGCTGCTCCCGAGCAGCGCGTTGAGCGCGGGGTCTTCCACGCCCTCGACGGCGGTGGCCGGGGCGTCGGTGATCGCGCCGTCGGTGGCGAACCGGATCGCCTCGGTGAACGTGGAGAAGCAGTGCTCCGTAACCGGTGTGTTCGCCCCTCCGGTCACGTCGACGACACAGTTGTTGGCGGGGCCTGGGGCCGGTCCCCCGGATGCCGCGACGGCCCCGACCGACGCCTGCGCGGAGGCGATCAGGGGCAGGGCCGTGCCGAACCCCACCGCGAGGAGGCTCAGCCGCCGTACGGTGTCACGCTTGGCTCCCCGACGCGATTCGGTTCCGGTTTCCTGGCGCATTTCCATCTCCTTGCTGATCTGTCTCTCGAATCCATGTCACACTTGCCGGAGTTTCCGGCGGGGCTTTTCGGTGTCCGGGAAATCCCGCACGCCCGCTCCCCGCCTCACGTTTTCCGCACTTCTCACGCACCGGTTAACGCCGCCGTCCAACTCGATGTGGACTCTCCACTCATCCGCCACAGTGCGCCACACGCTTTTCTCCATGGAGCCCGAATCGCCAACAAATACACCATTTTGGCGGTTATTCGTGCCAGCTATTCGGTGCGCCGTGTTCGAATGTAAATGGCATACGGTTTCCCCGAAAGGCGACACGGCAATGTGAACCCGATTATCGAGGCCAGAGTTAGCAATATCCCAACAAAGCGGGCCCGTACGCATATGTCGACATAAACTTGTCGCGGCTGCCCGTCGTTCTGGGCCGTCGACCGGGAGCCCGGAACGCTCATACCGGCGCGGGCCCGCCCGGCCCCGGCGATATGCCCGGCCGTCAGCCGGACGCGGGCACCAGGAACCCGAACGGCACCTTGCGCGTCTGACACCTCGTGGATCACGTCACCTGGCAGAGCGAGAGCGGCTCCTACCGGATTTCTCTCTCCGGCGGAAAACCACAGAAGATCGCCCCGACCCCGAGCCCGTCCGCGGAACGGCTCGATCCGGACGTACGGTTCATGAACTGCGGGGCCGAATGGTGCGCGGGCGAAATGATGCCGGATTCCTACCAACTGTCCACGGTGGTAATCCAGCGCAGAAACGGCTCAGGTCGCACCACGCTCCCCGCAGCGGGGGAAGGCCCATTGATCCATGACAGGTTCGGGCTCTTCGGCCTGCCGTACGTGCACGGAGTCGAGGTGAACTTCTCCGTCAAGGATTCGGGCTCATCCGCGCTGCTGTACGACCGATGCACCGCCAGATCGGCGTGGGTCGGCGTCAGGCACGAGACCGAGGGTTCCAACGCGATCGGCCAGGGAGTGTCGGGCCCGGAAGCGCCGATCCTGTTCTGGAGGGAACGGGACAACCGATACACGGTTCTGGACCTTTCGCGCATCTCCGACCAGCCCTGCCGGAACTGAGTGGGTCAACCTCCAGAGAGCGCAGGAGCAGTAAGGCCGAAGGCGGCCACGTCCCGCTGTCGTATCTGTGATCTTTCATCTCGATACTGAACTGCGGACGAGATCCGGAGAGCTGAGGAGAAAACGGTGGACGCCAAGGGCGGCACGGCCGAGATCATGATTGCCGAGGCCCGCAAGGCGTTCTGGGTGATGGTCGGGTTCCTGGCCTTCATCTGGGTGATGCAGATCGCCAACTGGACATCGGGCTACGCGCTAGGCCAGGAGCACGGCGTACGGCCGTGGGATCCCGCGAGTCTGCCCGACATCGCGTCGGCGCCGTTCCTGCACTGGAGCTGGGAACACATCCAGGCCAATTCGGGACCGCTGTTCGTCTTCGGTTTCCTGTCGGCCTACCGGGGCGTCGTCAAGTTCCTCGGCGTGACGGGACTGATCATCCTGGTCAGCGGCCTCGGGGCCTGGTTCACCTCCGACCCGCAGAGCGTGGGCGCGGGCGCGAGCGGCGTCGTCTTCGGCTACTTCGGCTACGTCCTGGTGCGGGGCGCCTTCGACCGACATCTGATCGACATCGTGATAGGCCTGGTCATTGCCCTCTGCTTCTCCTACCAGTTCACCGGACTGCTGCCCAAGGAGGGCATCGGCTGGCAGGCGCACCTGTTCGGCTTCCTCGCCGGTCTGCTGGGCGGCTGGCTGTTCCGCGAACGGAACCGCAGCCGACCGGTCCCGGCCCCTTCACCCCGGGATCCGAGAACCGCGCTGCGGAAGGAACTGGACGATCTCGGGCTCTGACACGGGCGCCACCAAGAGCGGCTGCAACGGCGACTCGCAAGAACTTCCCGGAGTGCTTGCGAATCGCGGAATGACGGGCGCCAGGTTTTCAGCACGGGACGCTAGACGTACTCGCGCCGGATGAGAACGCGGTGTGACTCCTGGAGCTCTGCCGGCAGGTCGTCCGGGGCGAACCACCCCGCCTCCAGGATCTCGAAATCGTCGAGCTTGAGCGTGCCGCCGAGGAACTCGGCCTCGTACGCCACTTCCAGCCGCAGCCGGTAGCCGCTCCTCAGGCGGACCAGCTCTCCGACGTGCACCTTCAGCCCGGTCTCCTCCCGCACCTCGCGGCAGACGGTGTCCTCGAAGGTCTCCGACCTTTTCGCGTAACCGGTCGGGAGGCCCCACTGCCTGCCCTCCGGCCAGAAGCGGTGCTTCAGCAGGAGGACGTTGCCGTCCTGGTCGCGCACGATCCCGGTCACCCCGACCATGAACGTGGCGTGACGAAGCCAGTTGACGCGCCACTGGAGTGAGCCACTGGCCAGCCTCCAGAGCCGGACGATCAGCTTCTTCACGGTGAGTCCCCTCCGCGGGCCGGCGCCTGCTCGAAGATCAGACGCTACCCGTTCGGGCCATGACGCCAGAGCCCGGTTTCACGAATCGTTGGCGTAGTAGGAGTCGACCGCGGGCTGGCCGGTGTAGTTGGGCCCGGCGCGGTCGTCGGAGCCGAGATAGCGGTAGGGCAGCTCGACGACGCGCCGGCCCCGACAGGTGATCCGGCGACGTCTGGGGTCGTAGTCCAGTCCGGCCTCCCGCAGCGCCGAGGCCAACCGGCGCCCTGCCGGTACGCCGTCGTCCACGAGGACGCTCCGGGTGTCGAGGTTGCCGACGAGCAGGCCGTCCTCGGCGAGCCAACCGGCGGCCCGGGACAGGACACCGAGTTTGTCGCCCACGTAGTGCAGACCGTGGACGCAGGTGATCAGGTCGAACGGCTCCTCCGGCTCCCAGCCGGTGATCGAGGCGGCGACCAGCCGGAGCCTCGGCGGGCGTGACGGCCCGGCGAAGAAGTCGACCAGGTCGACACCGACGATCTCCGCCTCCTCCCCCAGGTGTCGGGAGGCCTCGAAGAGAGCACGGGCCGAACCGCAGCACAGGTCGAGCCAGCGCACCCGTCTCCCGGCCCGCATCCGCTCACGCAGGACCTCCAGCACGTCGATGCCCAGCTCCCGGCCGTACCCGTTGGAACCGGTCAGCCCCCGCTCCCGGTTCATCACCCGGTTCGCCACCACCGACGAGCGCTCCAACGCCTCGTCATCGAGCAGTCTCGCCAAGGGGATCTGCTTTCTCTCGTCGATCACCGCGTCTGTCCTGTGGAAGCCGGACCGGTGCTTGACGACGCCGCGTGTCGCGTTTCCCGTCAGACCAGCCGGTCGAACTCACCGATCTTGACGCCATCGACAAAGGTCCGCCACCCGGCGGGGGTGAAGAGAAGCTTGGGGCCCTGGGGGTCCTTGCTGTCGCGGACCGCGATGGCACCGGGCAGGTTGACGGCGACCTCGACACACTGAGCACCGTTGTCTCCGGAGAGCGATGACTTCCGCCACACCGCGACACTCAGATCCATTCCCGCCTCGCTTCCTCGATCATTTTGAGGGACATGTGCTCAGGATAGGCCCATCCACGTATCGCTTCATAGCGGTTCCATATCGGGGTTACGACACTGGGGTCGGCCGAAATCTGCCCTTCCGCTGAAGAGTCTGCATAAATCGCGTCCGGTTGCCCGTCCGGAAGTTCCGCAATCATGAAAGCGCCCATCACTCCGGAGAGGCAGAGCCGATCAACGAGTTGGATGGAGATGGAGGGACGCTGGGCGACCTCCAGTAAGTAGCCAAGCTGTTCTCGCATTACTTCGGGTCCGCCGACGTTACGGCGCAGCACACTTTCGTCGATGAGGGCGAGAAAAAGTGGGGGATTGTCGCCTTCGAGGATTTTCTTACGAAACATCCGCCCCTTAACCCGCTCTTCTACCTCCTCCGGGGTGATCCGAGGGGCATGCCTGAAGATCGTTCGGGCGTACGCCTCGGTCTGCAGGAGGCCGGGAATGAGCAGCGGATCCCACCAGCGCAGGACGAGGGCGAACGGCTCGACCTCCTGTGCCCAGCTCATGAACCAGACCGGGCCACCGTAGCGGGCGACGATGTGTTCGCGCAGGTCCGTGAAGTACGTGCTGCCGTTGGTACCGAAGAGGGCGTCGAGGCGCTCGGCGTCGGACTTGGACGGGGTGCGAGCGGCGCTTTCCAGGCGGCTTATCTGGGTCTGGGTGCAACCGAGGCGTCTGCCCACGGCGGCTTGGGAGAGCTGGGCGGCCTCGCGCAGGCGGCGCATCTCGGCGCCGAAGCGCGCACGGGGGGAGCCCGGATCCGGGGGGACCTCGTCACTCATCGCATTCCTCCCGAAATAGAGAAAAACGGATTTTCAGTTGTAGCGGCGATTCCAGACTCTGGTATGAGGAAACCCTCACCCGGCATTTCAGAGCATCCACCGGGGTGTCAATCCAGTCATGAATTCACCCGCCACGCGGGCAATCTAATCACACGCCCTCTCGGTTCGACAGGACGAAAAAGAAAGCATCCTCATACCTTTAAATCAGGAGCGATAACGAGTGATGAACGATCAGAACGACGGCCTTTCGCGTCTCGGTCGTGTTCGTCGTGGGCATCCGGAGGACGGGAGCGTGACGGCGGTCGAGCGGCGTGCGCGATTCGTTCATCTGACCCGGCTCAGCTGGGATCTGCACGGCCTCGGAGTATGCACCTCACTGGTCCTTCCGGTGGCCGGGCAGCCGATTCTGGAGGTCCGTACGCCGACGGGCACGACACTGGTCAGGATCACGGTCGTCCGGCGCCACTGCGGTTGGGCGTTCGTCTGGCGGCCCTGGTGGGCACGGCTGTGGCAGCGCGGGGAATGGGTCTGGGCGGAGGCCGACAACGCGGCCGACATGATCATGTCGGCGGTGACTGCATGAGATCCGAGCGGGAGGCAGCGGGGGAAGAGGACGACCGCCCCGGACATCGCGGTGACGGAACTTCGACGATGCCACGGCAGAAAGCCGGGCGCCACGACACGATGCCGTGGGCGGGCGGGCCGTACAGCGCGTGGCGGAAGGTGTTTCCCGGGCGGGTGGAGTCCGTGCCGGAGGCTCGGGCCTGGGTGCGTGATCTGCTCGCCGGGCGAGTCGGGGCCTCGGTGCTCGACGACGTGCTGCTCCTGCTGAGCGAGCTGACCACGAACGCGGTGGCCCACTCCGACTCCGGGCGTACGGCGGGCGGACGGGTGACCGTCTACGTGGCGCGTACCGGCACGATGGTCCACGTGGAGGTCGCCGACGACGGATCGGCCGCGAGCGCGCCCGCCGTGCGCGTGCCGGAGGCCGACGACGACGGCGGGCGGGGGCTGTGGCTGGTGGAGATGGTCGCGGCCCGGTGGGGGTCACACCGCGACGGAACGAGCGGATCGGTCTGGTTCCGGATCGCCACCGTCGAGGCCGAAGCCGACAGGGCGAGGCTCACCTGATCAGGTCAGCACGTCGAACGGGTCGACGACGGACACGCCCGTGCCGGCGAAGTCCTTGGTGTTCCGGCTGACCAGCGTCCAGCCGTTCACCCGGGCCGTCGCGGCGATCAGGCCGTCCGTCGTGGGCAGCGGGCGGATGGCGTTCAGGCGGCCCCACTCCTCGGCGGCCTCCACGGTGACGGGGATGACGCGATCACCGAACTGCCGCTGAAGACCGTGCAGCCAACGTTCCAGCACTGTCGCCCGGTCGGGGTCCCGGCGTCTGCGGAGCTCGACCCCGCAGCGAATCTCACCGACCGTCAGGCTGCTGAGGTAGAGAGTGGGCCCGTGCGCCGCGGCGATCCAGTCCTTGACCCGAAGGCTGCCGTTGCGCTTGCGTGCTTCGGAGACCACGTTCGTGTCGAGGAGATAACCGATGCCCATCAGTCGAGATCGACCTTCCGGGGAAGATCCCGGTTTCGTGGGAACTCCACGTCGTCGTCCCAGTCGGGGTCGGCGAGGAGGAACCGCCCGAAGTCCGGGGCGTCGCCTTTGAGGCGGCGGTATTCGGCGATGTCGATGACGACGGCCACCTCCTCCCCGTGCCGGGTGACCACCTGCGGCCCCTCACTCACCGCACGCCGCACGACCTCGCTGAAGCGCTGTTTCGCCTCCTGGACCTGCCATCCGCTCACCGACGCCCCCTGTCTAGTCTGTCTAGACTCAGGGTAGCCTCAGAATGAGATCATCCGCGTGCTCTCCGTAACCTTCCACACCCGGACGGACCGCCCTCCGGTTCCAAGGGAGGCCCCCGGTCCCGGAGGAGGGCGGTCCGATCAAGCGGTCACCTGCCCCAGGTCGCGTTCTTCAGGATCGTGGACAGGCCCGGGGTGGCCCACTGGTCGACGACGAGGATCTTCGACTTCGGCAGGTACCACTCGCGCTGGTTGAACGTCGACTTCTGCTCGCCGCCGCTGTACGACACACACCGGCCGGGCCAGACCCGGTAGTGCGCCTTGTGCGCCACCCCGACGTTCCGGTAACCGACCACGATCGCCTTGCCGAGGACCTGGCCGTACTTGGGGTTGGTCGGGCAGCGCTGCACGTCGGAGGCCGGGTAGTACGGGCCCTGGTCGGGGTTGTAGGGCCCGAATCCCTCGGCGCCGATCTTGATGGCCTTCGGCCCCATCACCCAGAAGCTGTCACACCTGGGCTTGAAGTAGCCGCCGTTGGGCCGCGCGCAGGCACCGGTCACCACCTGGACCCGGTCCGCGGTCCCGTACACCCGCCAGGAGCTCGGGATCTCCAGGGTCAGACCGGCGCGCAGCCGGAGCAGCGCGGTGGAGGAACTCGCGGACGCGGGAAGTTGTGCCCCCAGCACGGCGGCTCCGGCGACGGCGGCCACCGCGATCGTTCTTTTCATCATGGCGGCGACGATATGGAGTCCTGGTTGTCGTTGGCTTGCAGGTTTCTTGCCCGCGAAAGGCTCCGGCTCCCTTGCCCGCGAAGGGTTCCAGGTCCAAGCCCGGCGGGCAGCTGGACAGGGGCGACATACCGCTGGGTATGCTCGCTGACGCGGATGGCCCCCGTCCGGCGACACCGGCAAGAATCGCGAGAGAGGAGCCGGGCGTGTTCACCGCTCCGAGCAATCCCGAGTCCGTCTTCACCTACGGCGCCCCCGCACTGAAGTTCGGGCCGGGCGCCTCGGCCGAGATCGGCTTCGATCTCGGGCAGTACGGCGTGCGCCGCGTCCTCGTCGTCACCGACCCGGGGGTGGCCGCGACCGGCGCGCCGCGGCGGATCGCCGAGCAGCTGGCGGGCTTCGGCATGGAGGCGCGCGTGTACGACGGCGTGCGCGTCGAGCCGACGGACGAGAGCCTGCTCGCGGCCGTCGAGCACGCCCGCGACTCCGGCCCGTGGGACGCCTTCGTCGCCGTCGGGGGCGGGTCGAGCATCGACACCGCGAAGGCGGTCAACCTGCTCACCACCAACCCGGGTGAGCTGATGGACTACGTCAACGCGCCCGTGGGAGGCGGCCTGGCGCCGTCACGGCCGCTCAAGCCGCTGGTCGCGGTGCCCACGACCACGGGCACCGGGGCGGAGAGCACCACGATCTGCGTGCTCGACGTGCTGGACCTGAGGGTCAAGACGGGGATCAGCCACGCCCGGCTCCGCCCGGTCCTCGCGGTCGTCGACCCGGACCTGACCATCTCCCAGCCCCCGGGGGTCACCGCCGCCTCCGGGATGGACATCCTCTGCCACGCGCTGGAGAGCTACACCGCCCGCCCGTACACCTCCTACGAGCGCAAGCGTCCCGAGGAGCGCGTCCCGTACTGCGGGTCGAACCCGGTGGCCGACATGTGGTCCGAGCGGGCGCTGCAGCTGCTCTCGCGGTCCTTCCGCGCCGCCGTACGCGACGGGGACGACAACGAGGCGCGGGCGCGGATGGCGCTGGCGGCGACGTTCGCCGGGCTGGGGTTCGGCAACGCGGGCGTGCACATCCCGCACGCCAACGCCTACCCGATCGCCGGTCGCGTGAGGGACTTCCGTCCCGAGGGCTACCCGGGGGACGAGCCGATGGTGCCGCACGGGATGGCCGTCGCGCTGACCGCTCCCGAGGCCTTCAGGTTCACCTTCGAGGCGCAGCCGGAACGGCACGTGCGGGCGGCCGAGCTGCTCGACCCGTCCGCCGCCAGGCCCGACGACCTCGCGGAGTTCCTGCCCGGCGTGCTGGCGAGGCTGATGCGCGACGTCGGGATGCCCAACGGCATCGGCGGCGTCGGGTACACCGAGGCGGACGTGCCCGCGCTCGCGGAGGGGACGATGCGGCAGCAGAGGTTGCTCGCCACCGCCCCGCGCCCGGTCGACGAGGACGACGCGGCCGGGATTCTGCGCCGGTCCATCGCCCTGTGGTGAGGGAGTGGCGATCAGGAGGCGGAGTCGCCCTCGGTCACCTGCCCGCCCTCGCCCTCCCAGGACGCCTGGCCCTCGTCCCCGTTGTCACCATTGTCACCGGCGGCCTGGGCGGCCGGTGCCACGCCTGAGGCGGCGGTGAGGATTCCGGCCGGGCTGGTGGCGGCCTCGGGCGTGGTGGCCAGTCTGAGCGCGTTCGCGGCGGTGCCGCTCCCGGTGCCCGGCGGGATCACCAGCAGATTGACCGGCTCCATGCCCACCGGGATCAGGGTGACCACGTGCGGGTCCATGTGCCGGAACCAGCCGACCTTGACCTGGCGGCCGGGGGCCGCGACGCGGTGCGGGATGTCGTCCCACGCCTCCAGGGGCAGGCCCACCCGCAGGACGTGCCGGTCGAGAAGCGCGTCGACGGCGGCGATGAGCCCGGGCAGTTCCACGGTGGCGTCCAGCGAGTACGGCCACCAGGCCCCGTCCACGGCGCCCCTGCGGCCGAGGGCGGGGTCCAGGCTGAGGCGTACCTCGGAGGGAGCGGTCGCGGTGACGGCGTCGGAGGTGGAGGTGGGCGGTGCGCTGCGGGGAAGAAGCTTGGGCGTCATGATCGCCTGGCCTGTCTCGGCCCCTGGGGGCCGGAGTTGCCTATCGCCTTGGGCGACGCCGACCTGAATGCCAACGCACGAGATGTCCTCGGTTTTCCTATTCTACCTCGGTTGTCGTATCCGCAGCGGGAGCGGGGGGCCGTATCTGTCGTCCCTGATCCCGCCCCCGGGCCGCGACCGGGACAGCGGCCGGGACAGCGGTCAGGGCGCGCCGAGCGGTCTCCCCTCGCGCGGACCGCGCACGGGAGCGGATCACCGGTTCCGCGCGGTCTCTAGTGCAGCATGACGCGTGCCCACCGCCTCCTGGCCACGACGAGGCCCAGCGCTCCCATGACCAGGAGATAGAGCACGCTCACGACCAGGCCGGAGTCGATCCGGCCGAGGGCGCAGCCGCGCAGCAGCTGGATGGCGTGGTAGAGGGGCAGCAGCTCCACGATGACCTGTATCACCCGGGGGTAGACGGTGACCGGGTAGAACGTCGTCGCGAAGAGGAACATCGGCAGCAGCACCAGCTGCACGTACTGGAAGTCGCTCCACGCCCTGATGCGCGTCGTCACGGCCAGTCCCGCGCTCCCGAAGGCGAAGGCGACGAGCAGCGTCCCGGCCGCCGCGACCAGGGCGTCCGGCCAGGAGACGAGCCCGAACACCGTGATCACGAGGAGGAATCCGATCGCGGTGACGAACCCGCGCAGCACCGCCCACGCCACCTCACCGGCGACGATCCCGGTGAGGGACACGGGGGTGAACAGGATCGCCCGGTAGTACCGCTCGTGGGTGAACTTGACGAAGGCGCCCTCCATCGTCTCGTACAGGGCGCTGTTCATCACCGCCGTGGCGAGCAGGCCGGGCGCGACGAACGCGGCGTAGGTGACGTTCACCCCGTCGACGTCCCCGACGAGCCGCCCGATGCCGACGCCGATGGCGAGCAGGTACAGGATGGGCTCGAAGATCGAGTACATCGCCATGGTCCACGGGTTGCCGCCCGTGTGCACCCGGAGGTTGCGGAACACCAGGAAGTGCGCGCCACCCCAGCGGGGCACGGCGGGCGGCACCCTGTCCTTCTCCGGGTCCGGCACCCTGGTCTCCAGGTTCTGCGGCATGTCGACTCCTCAGACGTGGATGTGGCGCCGGTACGTGGCCAGGGCCACCGCGACGCCCCCGGCCGTGAGCGCGGTCAGGTAGCCGACGTGGATCGCGGAGGTGAGCGGGGTGGCGGTGCCCAGGCTCAGGGTGCGGCACAGGTCGACGCCGTGCCACAGCGGCGTGACGTACGCCAGCGGGCGCAGCCAGCCGGGGAGCGTCTCGACGGCGAAGAAGGTCCCGGAGAACAGGTACATCGGCATCAGCACGAACCGGAACACCGTGTTGAGGGTGTTGAACGCGTCGACGGTCACCGTCCACGCCGCCAGCGGGGCCGCGAAGGCCATGCCGGTGAGCAGCGCGGCAGGCACGGTGAGCAGTGCCCACGGGGAGCGGGTGGCGCCGAAGGCCGCCATCACCACGGCGAACGCCAGCGCGCTCGTCCCGATCCTGAACGCCATGAACAGCAGGTGCCCGGCCATGATGTCGCGGGGTTCCAGCGGGGTCGCGGCGGCCACCAGGTAGCCCTTGTCCCGCCGCAGGGAGCTGTGGACCACGAACACCGACTCGACGTAGGCGTTCTGCATCGCCGCGGCGGCGAGCATCCCGGGGGCGAAGAACTCCAGGTAGGTCAGGCCGCCCAGCGACGCGGGGTCCACCAGCTGTCCGAGCCCGGCGCCGATGGCCACCAGGAAGAGCAGCGGGTTCGCCACGCTGATGACGATGGTGCTCTTCCAGGAACGGCGGTAGCGGAGCATCCACGAGGAGAACTCGCGCAGGAACATGGGCATGCGTCGTCCGCCTCGGTCCGTCGGGGTCGGGAACGTGGACATGTCGTCCGCCTCAGTCCGTCAGGGTCCGGCCGGACAGGCGCAGGAACACGTCCTCCAGCGTCGATCTCCGGACGAGGGCGGTGATCGGGGTCATCCGCGCGGCGGTGACCGCGGCCAGCGTCGCCTCGCCGTCGCGCGTGTAGACCAGCACCCGGTCGGGCAGCACCTCCACCCGTTCCCCCTCGCCGGGGCTGACCAGGGCGTGGAGCTTCTCCGCGGCCTGCTCGTGCTCGTCGATCCGGAACCTCAGCTCCAGGACCTCGCGCGTCGAGTGCCGGCGGATGAGCTCCTGGGGTGATCCCTCATCCGCGATGAGCCCCTTGTCCATCACCACCAGGCGGTCGCACAGCTGCTCGGCCTCGTCCATGTAGTGGGTGGTGAGCAGCAGCGTCACCCCCTGCTGCTTCAGCCTGAACAGCCGGTCCCACAGCACGTGCCGCGCCTGCGGGTCGAGCCCGGTGGTCGGCTCGTCGAGCAGGAGGATGTCCGGCTCGTTGATCAGGGAGCGGGCGATCGTGAGCCGCCGCCGCATGCCGCCGGACAGCGCCCCCAGGGTCTCGCCCGCCTTCTCCTCCAGCTGCGCGAACTCCAGCAGGCGCTCCGCGCGCTCTTTGATCACGCGGCGGGACAGCCCGAAGTAGAGGCCGTACATCGTCAGGTTCTCGCGCACGGTGAGGTCGGGGTCCAGCACGTCGTCCTGCGGGACCACGCCCAGGCGGGCGCGGATCCTCCGGCCGTCGCGGGCGGGGTCCATGCCGAGGATGCGCAGGGTTCCGGCGGTGGCCGGGGAGACGCAGCCGAGCATGCGCATGGTCGAGGACTTGCCCGCCCCGTTGGGGCCGAGGAATCCGAACGCCTCCCCCCGGTCGACGTGGAAGTCGATCCCGGCCACGGCCTGGAACCCGGTGCCCCGCCTGTCCCGGGGCGGGTACGTCTTCCTGAGCCCCTCCGCCCGGATCAGCGGTGTCGCGCTGTCGTCGCCCGCCATGGTCCCTCGACTCTCCGGCACGATCAGTCGAATCACCCATAGATCACGGGATCTTCCGAGCACGATTTTGCAAGAGTTGACGTAATCTGCGCAATATATTTACCAGACTAGCGGGGCGTCGCGGACGAGCGGCCAGACACCCGGAGACCGCAGGGGACGCCTCGTGAGCGCCCTCCCCGACGCGCCCGGAGCGGTTTCACTTCCCCTGCCCTCCGGCCCCTCCCGGGATCGCGGCCTTCTCGTGGCCTGGACCCAGAGGGCTCGGGCCCGGCGGCCTCCTCCCGGATCTTCCCCGGGAACACACCCACTGGAGTGCCGCGACGGGCGGGTGACGTGACGGTCCGGACGAAATCGCGGCGCCCCTAAAGAGCTTGCGGGCTTTTCTCAAGTTGTTTCAGATTAAAGCGCATATTGTGCATCCAGGGCGCGCGTCCTACGATCGCAGCCAGCCCGAGGAAAGGGAACCGGAGGCGCGCGACGTGGGCTTTATGACACGGAAACCTGACCGCGTGACCGGGGGCGCCTGTCATGAATGGCCGGAACCCGTCGCGACCGCTTTCCGTTCGAGGGTTCTGCTGCGCATTCGCAGTTAATGACACGTCAATTACGTTTTACGGGCAAGAAGGACGGACAATGCGCACGTCTCACCCTGTCAAGGCGTCCCATCCCGTCAGGGCGTTTCACCGGGTCTCGGTGACCTTCCGCGCGCCGTACGGGGATCGGGGAGCCCTGACGTGGGGACAGACGGCGATCTGGGAGGTGCTGCGCTGGCTTCCGCCCGGGGACGCCTCGCTGAACCTGCTCGCCGTGTGCGAGGTCGAGCCCGGCCGCGACGTCGACGACGTGCTCGCCGCCGTCCGCGCGCTCGTCGAGCGCCACGACGCCCTGCACACGCTGTTCCCCCGGGACGACGGGGACGGAGGGAAGCCCGTCCAGGTGGTCCTGCGCTCGGGCGAGCTGGAGGTCGCCGTGCACGAGACGGGGACGAGGAACCCCGTCACCGTGGCGGCGTACGCCGGGGCGAGGCTGCGTGACACGCCGTTCGACATCGGCGGGGAGCTCCCGTTGCGGGTCGCGGTGGTGACCACGGGAGGTGTCCCGGTCCGGGTGGTCCTGGTCGTGAGCCACATGGCGGTCGACGGGTGGAGCCTGAAGATCGTCTGCGAGGACCTGAGGACGCTCCTCTCGGCCCCCGCCGCCCTCGGACCCGCGGCGGAGCAGCCCCTGGGGCGCCTCGCCTACGAGAACTCGGAACGTGCCGGACTCCGGGAGCGACGGGCCTTCGACTACTGGGCCGAGGCCGTGCGCGAGCTGCCGCGCGTCTGGCTGGAGGACCTCAGGCAGGGCGGCGAGGCGAGGCAGGACTGGTCCGAGATCCGCTCCCGCGCCCTCTCCCGGGCGATCCGCGCGCTGGCCGCGCGCGCGTCCGTCACCCCCGGCACGGTGCTCCAGGCCACCGTCGCGCTGCTCCTCGGCCTGTACAAGGGCGAGGACGACGTCGCCCTGCGGCTCATCGTGTCCACCCGCTTCAAGCCGGAGACGCGGCGCTTCGTCGGGGCCTTCAACCAGAACGCGCTGCTGCGGCTCCGCCTCCGCCAGGAGTCGTTCTCCGGGTTCCTGGCCCACGCCGGAAGGGCCGCGCTCGCGGCCTACGGCACCTGCGAGTACGACCCCGTCCGGCTTGAGGAGCTCGTCGCCCGCGTCACCGGGGAACGCGGCATCGGCACGGACGGCTACTGCTTCCTCAACGACATCAGGTTCGACGCCCCGGCCCCGCCCGCCGGGCGCCGGCTGTCCCCGGCGGAGTACGACGCCCTGCTGGACGAGACGGAGCTCGTGGAGCCGCCCCACGACACCGACCAGAAGGGCGCGACGTTCTTCCTGTACGTCCACGAGCTGTCCGAGCGCGCGGTGCTCACCCTGTGCGCCGACCGGCGCTTCCTCGGGCCGAAGGGTCCTGCGGACTTCCTCCTGGATCTGGAGTGGCTGGCCGTGGAGGCGCTGCGCACGGACGCCGGGCCGCTCCGGCTCGCCGAGGCGCTGGCGGCCCGGAGGTCCTCCCCCGGGCCGCGAGGTCACGGTGCCGGTACGGGTCTTCCGAGCACCTCCGCCAGGCGTGAGAAGCTGTCGCCGCCCTGACCGGCGTCGATCGCCCGCCGGGCGACGGCCTGGGCGGCGCTCAGCACGCCGGTGTCGATGCCCCGGGCCTGGGCCGCGTGGATGATGTGCTCCATGCCGGCGGCGGCCGACAGGATGGTGGACTGGTCGCCCGGGTGGTCTCCGCCGTCGAAGTGCTCCGCGAACTCGTCGATGATGGCGGGGAGCAGGGCACCGATCCCCTTGGCGAGCGGGGCGAGGTCCCTGGCCGCGATGTCCTCGGCGGCGGCCAGGGCGAAGGCGTGGACGAGGCCGCTCATGGACGTCCAGAAGAGGTCGAGCAGGGCCACGTCGTGCGCCGCCGCCCTCCCGGGATCCGCGCCCAGGTAGGCGGAGGTGCCGCCCAGGCTCGCCAGCGCCCGCCGATGGGCGTGGTGGATCTCCTCCGGTCCGCTGTACAGGACGACGGCCGCCGGGCCTCCGATGGTCGGCGTCGGGGTCATGATGGCCCCGTCGAGATAGTCGATGCCGCGTTCGGCTGCCCACTCGGCCATCAGGCGGGCGCGTTCCGGCGTGTCGGCGGTGAGGTTGACCAGGGTGCGGCCCTTCAGCGCGTCGGCGGCCGGGGCGACGATCGCCCGCACGGCGTCGTAGTCGATGACGCAGGCGATCGTGAGCGGGCTCGCCGCGACCGCGTCCGCGACCGTGTCCGCGCGGGTCGCTCCCCGGGCGACGAGGTCCCCGGCCCTGGCGGCCGTCCGGTTCCACACGGTCGTGGGATGGCCTTGCGCGAGGAACGCTCCGGCCAGTGCCTGCCCCATCGGTCCCAGGCCGAGAACCGTCACGGGGGTGGGGTGGTCGTGGGTCATGTCCTACTCCGATCCGAGGTCGTACGATGCGGCGTCCGTGACTTTCGCGGGATCCACGGCCCTCGTGGGATCGTCCGTGGCCCTCGTGGGGTCCGCGCCCCTCGCGGGGTTCGTGCGGAGCAGGTCGATCAGGGCCGAGAGGTCGTCGCCGCCCCGGTTCGCGGCGACCCCCCGATCGAGCAGCGCCCCCATGGGCTCCAGCAGTTCGGTGCGGACGCCCTGGTCCCTGCCGGTCTCCAGCAGGTTGACGAAGCCCTTCGCCTGCATCCCCAGGTTCGAGGCGGTGGCGGAGTGGTCGTTCGCGTCGTACGCCTTCGCCATCGCGGGAAGACTGGTGAGCATGGCGTTGAGCCACGCGACCACCAGCGGCGTGAACTCCGTCGCCGGGATCCTCTCGGAACCGGTCAGGGCGACGGCCTGGAGGAAGCCGCCGAACATCCCGTACATCGCGCTGAGCAGCGCGATGTCGTACAGGGCGGCCCGGCCCGCGTCCTCGCCCAGGTAGTCGACGGCGCCCAGCGCCGACAGGGTCCCCTCGTGAGCGGTGAACGCCTCGGGCGATCCGCTGCAGAGGACGAGGGATCCGGGGGTCCCGATCATCGGGGGGACCGCCATGATGCCGCCGTCCAGATAGTCCGCTCCCCGCTCGGACGCCCAGCGGGCCAGCTCGCGCGCCTGGCGGGGCGTGCCGTTGGTGAGGTTCACCAGGGTCCGGCCCGCCAGGAGGCCGGACACGGCGCGGGAGCCGTCGAGGGGGCCGGGGGTGCCGGGAGTACGGGAGCCGTCCGGGGCTTCGAGGGTGCCGGGGGTGCGGGAGCCGCCGTCAAAGGTCCCGAGGGTGTCGGGGGTGCGGGAGTCGTCGGGGGTCCCGGGCGTGTCGAGGACGTCCTCAAGGCCCGAGGGGCCGGGTGCGCCGAGGACCTCGCGCACCGCGTCGTAGTCCAGCACGCAGACCACGACGACCGGGCTCGCGGCGATCGCCTCCGCGGCGGTGGCCGCCTCGGTCGCGCCCCGCGCGGTGAGCTCCCCGCCCCTCCCCGCGGTACGGTTCCACACGGTCGTGGGATGGCCGTTGTCCAGGAACGCCCCGGCCAGTGCCTTTCCCATCGCCCCCAGGCCGATGACTGTCACCGGTGGACGATCGTCGGTATTCATTTGTCCCCCTATTTCATGCGGTGTCGGCATAAGAAGGTCCCAGTCCCGGATCCCTTCGTGACCCCGGCTGGGACGTTTCGATGCTGGCGTGCCGCTGAAATTTCCTCAAGTACCTACTATTTTGTCAGGTACTAACCTTTTTGTAAGCATGAGGAGCGGGATGAAGAAACAGACCTACTCGTGCGGGCTCGACGCCGCCGTCGACGTCGTGGGCGGCAAGTGGAAGGCGCTGATCCTGTGGGCGCTCCACTACGGGGCCCTCCGGTTCGGGGAGCTGAACCGGAGGGTGTCGGGCATCAGCGAGAAGATGCTCATCCAGCAGCTGCGGGAGATGGAGTCGTACGGCCTCGTGCACCGCGAGGTCTATCACCAGGTCCCGCCGAAGGTTGAGTACTCGCTGACCGAGTTCGGCCACTCGCTCAACACCGCGCTCATCCCGCTCGGCGAGTGGGGCGAGATCCACATGGAGACCATCGAGGCCCTCCCCCGCCCCTGAGCGTCCGCCGAACGGTGCCCCGTCTCGTCGTTTCCCCTCACCGGGAGAGCCCGGCCTCGGACGGGACGGGGTTGTCGGCGTGTACCAGCAGGTCGTTGAGGACCTCGCCGAGGATCTCCACACCGTTGCGGGTCAGCACCGACGCGGGGTGGAACTGCACCGAGACGAAACCGGGGCCGCGCAGCGCGTGGACCTCGCCGCTCGACGCCTCCCTGAACACCTCGACCATGCCCTCACGCTGCGGGCAGGGGAACCGGTCGGCGGCGCTGCGGGCGGCGAAGGTGTTGTAGAAGCCGACCAGCTCCGTCCGTCCCAAGAAGTCGATCTTCCGCTGCACGCCCTGGTTGGGGAACGGGTTACGGCTGATCTCCAACCCCAGCAGCGTGCTGAGCACCTGGTGGCCGAGGCAGACCGAGAGGAAGGGAATGCCCAGCTCCAGCAGGCGCCGCGTCGCGTCCCTGAGATGGGCGATCTTGAAATCGTCGTGGTCCCTCGGGTCCCCGGGCCCCGGGCCGACGATGACCAGGTCGTGCTCCTCCAGCCGATAGTCCTCGTCGAACCGGCGCACGCCGACCTCGCATCCCAGCGCGGCGAGCTGGTGCCTGGCCATCGCGGTGAAGGTGTCCTCGGCGTCGATCACCAGCACCCTGCGGCCGACCAGCCTGGGCACGAGGTGCCTCCGGCTGTCCGGGCCCTCGAACCAGAACCCGGCGAGCGGCGCGTTCCGCTCGATCAACGCCCGCCGTATCCGCGGGTCGGTGCCCATGTCCTCCGGCTCGGCCGGAGCGTCGGCGCCGTCTCCCGGCGCGTGGCGCAGCGCCTCCAGCAGCCCGGCGGCCTTCGTCCGGGTCTCCTCCGCCTCGGAGGCGGGGTCGGAGTCGCGGACCAGCGTGGCGCCGACGGCGATCCGCATCCGGCCCGTCGCGTCGATGTCGGCGGTACGGATGACGATCGCGGAGTCCAGCGCCCGGCCGCCCTCCTCGTCCCGGCCGATCAGCGCGACCATGCCCGCGTAGTAGTCCCGGCCCTCCGGCTCGTAGCGGCTGATCACCCGGCACGCGCTCTCCAGCGGGCCGCCGGTGACCGTGGGCGCGAACATGGTCTCCCGCAGGATGTCGCGCACGTCCAGCGAGCTGCGCCCCTCGATCAGGTACTCGGTGTGCGCCAGGCGCGCCATCTGCTTGAGGTACGGCCCCACCGTGCGGCCACCGAGGTCGCACACCCGGCCCATCATCTTCAGTTCCTCGTCGAGCACCATGTAGAGCTCGTTCGCCTCCTTGCTGTCGGACAGGAAGCCGAGCACCCCGCACACCTCGGGCCCGTCCGCCGGGTACCGGTAGGTGCCGCTGATCGGATTCATCACCACGGTGCCCGCGTCGAGGCTGATGTGCCGCTCGGGCGAGGCGCCGACGAAGGTTCGCCCGCCGGTGTGGATCACGAAGGTCCAGTGGCAGCCGGGATCCCTGCCGAGCAGCCGCCGGAAGAACACCAGCGCCGTACGGGTCGACCAGTTGGTGATCTCGGCGGAGAACGACCGCTTGATGACGAAGTTCGCGCCCGTTCCCCGGCCGATCTCCTCGGAGAGCACCCGGCGCACGGTGGCCGCGTACTCCTCGTCGTCGGAGTCGAAGGCCCCCTCGCCCAGCTCGATCGGCCCGTCGGGGAGCCGGTCGAGGACCTCGCTCATCCGCAGTACGGCCTGGTCGACGACGGTCATCGCGAGCAGCGGGGCCTCGTCGTCGGGGAAGGCGTACCCGCGCTCGCCGATCTGGCGGTACGGCAGCAGCGCGAGCACCTCGTGCCGGGCACCGGCCCCCTCGGCGGCGTCGTCATCGGATGGCAGCGGGATGTCCGCGATGCGGCCGACCTCGGTGGTCTCCCCGACGAGCAGGTCGAGCCGGTCCGCCCCGGTCGAGCCCGGACGGTGCAGCAGCGCGAACGGGGGCGCCTCCGGACCGAGGATCCGGTCGAGCAGGCTCGCGTCGGTCACCGGTCCATGCACCGGCCCGCTCGTCGGTCCCTTCGTCGGTCCTGTCTTCGTCGCCGTCATCGTCTCGCTCCTTCCAGGACCGCCTCGTCCAGGACCGCCGCGTTCGGGACCTCCGTGTTCAGGGCCACCTCGTCCGGTGCTCCCCTGTCCGCGACCGCCCCGTTCAGCATCGCCAGGGCGGACCGGGTGGACAGGGTCACCGAGCACCTCGACGCCGCGTAGTCCAGCGCCTGCCGGTGGTACTCCCGCGAGAAGTCGGCCACCGCGTCCGCCACCACGAACGTCTGGATGTCCTGGGAGAACCCCTCGTGCGCGGTCATCAGGATCCCGACGTGGGCGTACACCCCGCAGATCACCAGCTGGTCGCGCCCCCTCTCGCGCAACAGGTCGAGCAGGCCGGTACGGCAGAACGCGCTGGGCCGCCACTTGGTGAACACGACGTCGGGGCCGAACGGGGCCAGCCGGTCGATGATCATCCGGTGTTCCGGGGCGGCGCTCATCCCCGCGCCCCAGAAGTCCTTGAGCAGGCCGCGCTGCTCGTCGGTCATCCCGCCGGGCTGGGCGGTGTAGACGACCGGCGCGCCGAGCGTGGCGAAGCGGGCCCGCAGGGTCGCGACGTTCTCCACCAGGTCGGTCGTGGGAGCCTCCCCGTGCGGGAACGGGCTCAGGAAGTAGTTCTGCATGTCATGGACGAGCAGCACCGCGCGATCGGGATCGATGGTCCAGCGCGCGATGTTCTCGGGCAGCTCGTCTTCGGTCGGCATGGGATAGGAATCGATCGCCGGGATCGCCATGGTGTGCCTCCGCTCTTCGTGAAGTTCCGGGCTCTGGGGCTCGGCCGCTCCTGGTGTCGCTCTCGGGCTTCCGGGCTTCCGCTCGGCCGCTCCTGGTGTCGCTCTCGGGCTCTCGGGCTTCCGCTGTTTCGGACTTCTGGGCTTCTGGGCTTCTGGGCTTTCGGCAGGGCCCGGTTCCGGTTCCGGCCCGTCCTGGTGTCGTTTCCGTGGTCGCTTTCGGTGTCGCTTTCGGTGTCGCTCATGACCGGTCGTCCAGTCCCGGCCGGGGCGTGCTCAGTTGCCCAGGGCGGCGCCGCCGTCGACCGTGAGGTCCTGCAGGGTGATGTGCGCGGCGCGGTCGGAGAGCAGGAACATCACCGCGTCGGCGACGTCGGCGGGCCGCGCCAGCCGCCCCATCGGGATGCCGACCCGGAAGGTCTCCGGCGCGCCCTCGATGGAGACCCGCAGCGCGTCGCCTCCCTCCCACAGCGAGGTCAGCATCGGCGTGTCGGTGGAGCCGGGGGCGACCACGTTGCACCGGATGCCGTGCTGGGCGAGCTCCAGCCCCAGGCACTTGGTGAAGCTGCTCGCCGCGGCCTTGGACGCCGCGTAGGCCGCCATGTTCCAGCGCGGGGTCCTGGCCGCGTTGGAGGCCAGCGTGACGATCGCCCCGCATCCGCGGGGGATCATCCGGTTGGCCACCGCCCTGCTGACGTGGAACACGCCGGTCGCGTTGACCGCGAACGTGGTGTCCCAGTCGGCGTCGGTGAGCGAGGCTCCCGTGCCGACGCGCAGCACCCCGGCGGCGTTGACCAGGTAGCGGATCGGCCCCAGCTCGCGTTCCGCCCGCTCCACCGCGCGGTCCACCTCGGCGCTGGAGGTCACGTCCACGACGAATCCCCGGACGCGGTGCCCGGCCTCGGAGAGTTCCTTGACGAGCTGGTTCAGTGCCTCCGCGTTCGCGTCCACGGCCGCGACGGCGACGCCCTCGGCGGCCAGCGCCCGCACCACCGCCTCGCCGATACCGCCTGCCGCCCCGGTGACCAGGGCCGTTCCGTCATGCATCGGTGATACCTCCTCATCGGCGTGCCGCACGGGTCAGCGTGGCGACCAGCTCGGGATCGACACCGAGGCAGCGCACCGAGAAGGTGCCGAGCGCCTCGATGTAGTCGGCTTCGAGTTCGTCCTCGTCGAGACCGGTGGCCCTGCCGCCCTCCACCAGCGTCCGGCCCGCGACGATCACGGTGTCCACGTCCGTCGAGCCGCCGAGCGCGAGGAAGCTCTCCAGCGGGCGCGGGTTGAGCAGGTAGCGCCAGTCGTCGGCGGGGATCAGCAGCAGGTCCGCCTGCTTGCCCGCCTCGATGCTGCCGATCTCCCCGGCCCAGTCCAGCCCCCGGGCCGGGAGCCGGGTGGCCATCGCCAGCGCGTCGGTCGGCAGCACCTCGGTCGGGTCGGCGTACATCTCGTTGTAGATCTGCCAGGTGACCCGCATCGCCTCGGCCATGCCGCCGATGGGCAGCGCGGCGCCGTCGGTGGACAGCGAGACGTCGAGCCCGGCGCGCCGGAACTCCGGTATCGCCCGGGTCTCGGTCAGCGAGGACTCCCCGGCCGGGCCGTACTTCGCCGGCGAGTGGCTGATGTGCGCGTTCGCCGCGACGAGCATCTCGCGCTCCTCGTCGTCGGCGAACGCGCAGTGCACCGCCATGAACCTGCTGGAGAGCAGGCCGAGCTCGGCGAACCTGCGTACCGGGGTCGTGCCGTAGTAGCCGCGCGTCACCTCGGCCTCGTTGCGCAGCGCGCCGACGTGTGTGGCGAACGGCACGTCGTACCTGGCGACGAGTTCGGCGAAACCCGCGCCGAGCTCGTCGGTCATGTTGACCCCGTAGACCGAGGTCGGCCGCGCCCGCACCAGCCCGCCGGGGTCTTTCGCGCAGTCGCGCAGCAGGTCCTCGATCCGCCGCAGCACCACGTCGGCGTCGCGGGTCCTGCGGAACCGCGACTCGCCGGGGGCGCAGACCGCGTCGCTCGCCCAGGTGCTGACCACGCACCGCATGCCGAGGTGGCGGGCGGCCGAGACCAGCGCCTCGGGCCGGTTGAACGAGCCCACGTCCCCGAGGGTGGTCGTGCCGGAGCGCAGCTGGGTCCACATCGAGTAGCGGGCGATGGCCTCGGCCTCGTCCGGGGTGAGCCGGTCGATCTGGTCGTGGAAGGAGTCGAAGACCACCGAGATCTGCTGGAGGTCGCCGCCCAGCGCCATGAACGCGGGCTTGTCGTCGCGGTCGGCGGCGGGCCGCAGCGCCCCCTTGAAGGGGAACCGCATGGCGAACAGGTCGTGCCAGTGCGCGTTGACGAAGCCGGGCAGGATCATCTTGCCTCGGGCGTCGATCGTGCGCAGGCTCTCGCGCTGCCGGGGCTCCAGGGCGGCCTCGATCTCCTCGGTGGTCCCGGCGGCGACGATCCGTTCGCCCTCGACGAGCACGGAGCCGTCGGGGACGACCCGCGCCCCGGCGTCGGCCGGGTAGAGGCAGCCGCCCCGGATCAGCAGCGCGCTCATCCGACGGCCTCCCCCGATTTCACCTGGCGGGCCTCCCAGGCCGCGCGCAGGTGCCGCTGCCACGCCTCGACGGTCGGCTCGGCGGCGAGCTCGCCGAACTCCACGGCGATGCCCTGCCGGCGCCATCGGGTGACGAGCCGCATCATCTCCAGGGATCCGAGCCCGAGGAAGACGAGGTTGGCGTCGCCGGTGATCTCACCGGGCTCGGTGCCGATGATCGTCGCGACGGCCTGCCGCAGGTCGTCGGCCGTGGGCGGTGCTGAGATTTCGCGTCGCATGTCTGGTTCGCCTTTCCTGGCGTCAGGGAGTGGATTTCGCGGGCGCCCGATGACGGGACAGGGCCGGGTCCTGGCGTCCGGGAGTGGATTCCGCGGACGTCCACCGGCGGGACAGGGCCGGGTCCTTCGCCGCGGCGGCGAGGACCTTCTTGTCGATCTTGCCGAGCGGGGTCAGCGGGAAGTCGTCGACGAACTCCACGCGGTCCGGCAGCTTGAACTCGGCCAGCCCGCGCTCGTGCAGCGCCCGCTTCAGCTCGGCCAGCGCCGGCTTCTCGCTCCGCTCGTCCCGCTCGTCCCGCTCGTCCTGTGCGCCCTGCTCATCTCGCCCGTCTCGCTCGTCTCGCCCGTCCCGGTGGACGATGAACGCGTAGATCCGCTCGCCGAGGAACTCGTCGGGGACCGGCACGACCGCCGCCCTGGCGACCGAGGGATGGGTGAGCAGGTGGCCCTCCACCTCCCCGGCCGCGATCTTGTCTCCGCCGCGGATCACCACGTCCTTCAGCCGCCCCTCGATGACCAGGTTCCCCTCGGCGGTCAGCCGTGCCAGGTCACCGGTGCGGTAGAAGCCGTCCTCGGTGAAGGCCCGCCGGTTGTGCTCCTCGGCGCGGTAGTAGCCGCGCAGGGTGTACGGGCCCCGGGTGAGCAGCTCGCCGGTGACGCCCGCGGGCACCTCGGCGTCCCGCTCGTCGACGATCCGCACCTCGTCGGCCGGTGAGATCGGCCGTCCCTGGGTGTTCACGACGGACTCGGGATCGTCGCCCTTCCTCGACATGGAGAGCATCCCCTCGGCCATGCCGAACACCTGCTGCAGACGGCAGCCCAGCTCGGGCTCGATCCGCGCGGCCAGCTCCGGCTGGAGCCTCGCCCCGCCGATCTGCAGCACGCGCAGGCTGGACAGGTCCGCCTCGGCCCACTCCGCCTCCTCCAGCCAGAGCTGCGCCACGGTGGGGACGACCGAGGTGACGGTGACCCGCTCCCGCTCGATCGCGTGGAAGCAGTCCTCCGCGACCGGGCTCTCGGCGAGCACGACCGTGCCGCCGGAGCCGAGCGTGCCGACGACCCCCGGGCAGCCCCAGGTGAAGTTGAACTCCACCGGAAGCGCCGCCAGGTAGACGTCGTCCGCGCCGAGCTCGCAGAGTTCGGCCACCGCCCTGGTCTGATAGGCGTAGTCGTCGTGCGTGCGCGGGATCAGCTTGGGCAGCGCGGTGGTCCCGCCGGAGAGCAGGAAGAACGCCACGTCCGACGGGTCGCTCGCGGGGAGCGGGACCGGATCGGCGTCCACCTGTGAGAGCGGGACCACCGTGTCGCGCTCCTCACCCGTCCCCTCACCGGTCTCCTCACCCGTCTCCTCGTCCAGGACGAAGATCCGGCGCAGGCTCGGCACCTCCTCGGCCATCCGCAGGGCGAGCGCGGTGTGGTCGAACCCGCGATGGACGCCGGGGACGACGTATCCGGACGCGCCGGACAGCTCGCACAGGTGCCTGATCTCGTTGGCCCGGTGCGAGGCCAGGGAGAACACCGGTTTGGCGCCCACCCTGAAGAGCGCGAAGGCCACGACGACGAACTCGGGGACGTTGGGCAGCTGCAGGACGATCCGGTCGCCGGGCTCGATCCCGAGCCGGTGGAACCCCGCCGCCATCCGGGCGACCCGGTTCTCCAGGTCGCGGTAGGACAGCCGCAGCTCCCCGCCGACGAGTGCCGTACCGTCTCCGAACGCGCGGGCCCAGGTCCGCGGGAGGTCGCCGAGGCACTCCCCGCGCCAGAGTCCCTCGCGCCGGTAACGGGCGGCGAACTCCTCCGGCCATGGCGTGCATCCGTCAAGCATCTCTACCGGCCTCCGTTCTCCGGCTCGTGGTTCCCGGGCTCGTGGTTCTCGTTCTGGAATTCGTGACTCCTGAGTTCGCGCCCCTCGGACTCGCGCCCCTCGGACTCGTGGCTCTCGGACTCGTGGCTCCCGCGCCCGTGGCTCCCGGGCTCGTACGGGGCGACGATCTCCACGACCGCGCAGCCCGCCTCCATGCCCGGCGCGCTGCCGATGAGCAGCACGTGATCGCCGGGGGCGACCTGCCCGCTCGTCCACAGGTGCTCCAGGCCGATGAACGGGTCGGCGGCGCCGGCGTGCCCGACCCCCCGGGTGAAGTCCCACAGGCCCCGGTCCGCGTCGATCTCCAGGGGATCGAGGAACATCGCCTCCAGGGAGCCCCGTGCGAAGCCGGTGTGGCAGACGCGGGTGACCTTCTCCATGGAGATCCCCGCCTCGGCCAGCGTCCGCTCGGCCGCCTCGGCGACGCACTCGCCGAAGTGCCCCATCGGGGGCGCGTTGCCCTCCGCCCACTGCCGGCGCCAGTAGTCGCTGCGCTCCTCGAAGTTCAGCGAGCGGCCGACGGTGATGCCGGGCGGGAAGAGCACCTCCCCGCCGCGGTGCAGCTCCTCCATCCCGGGGTTGGACACCGTCCCGAAGGCGAGTACCCGGGCGAAGCCGCCGCGCCGCGACACCACCGCGGCGGCGCCGCCGTCCGCGAGCAGGAACATCCGGGAGGCCCGCCACCGGTCCACCAGCGGGGCGGAGAAGTTGTCCCCGGCGGTCAGCAGCACGGCGTCCTTCCCGCGATCGGCGATCAGCCGGTGCGCGGCCATCTCCAGGCTCGCGATCATGCCGAGGCAGCCCAGCCGGACCTCAAGGGCGGTGATCGGCCTGGCCAGCGTCCTGCGCAGCACGTAGTGCGGCGCCGACCAGCCGTCCGGTCCCTGGTGGTAGCTGTCGCTGTGCAGCAGCGCGCCGAAGTCGTCCGGCTCGTGTCCCGACCGGTGCAGCGCGACCAGGGCCGCGCGGGCCGCCATCTCCGGCGCCGGTGTCTCTCCGGCGACCATCACGGCCTCCATCCCGGAGGCCTCGCGGTCGGCCCTGTCGTACCAGGACTCCCGGACCGCGTGCTCGGTGGTCACCACGGGGGGCAGGTAGGTGCCCACCCCGGCGAGGTAGACGTCGTCGACTCTCATCGCGCGCTCCCCTCGCTCGCGGGAACCAGGTAGCGCGCCACGCTGTCGAGCTTCTCGCAGGTCTCCTCGAACTCCCGCTCGGGAGTGGACTGCCCGACGATGCCGGCCCCGGCGCGCAGCCAGGTGCGGCCGTCCTTGCGGTAGGCGCTGCGCAGTACGAGTGCCGCGTCCATCTCGCCGGTGTGGTCGACGGTGAGCACGGCCCCGCTGTACAGGCCGCGCGACTCGGGCTCGTGCCTGCGGATCGTGGTGTACGCGGCCTCCTTCGGCACGCCGGACGCGGTCACCGCGGGGAAGACCGCGCCGAAGGCGTCCCACGCCCTGAGGCCGGGGGCGAGCCTGCCGGACACCCGGGAGGCGAGATGCTGCACGCTGCCGCGCTCGCGGATCGCCATGAACTCCGGCACCTCGACCGAGCCGGGAACGCAGACGTCGACGAGCTCGTCGGTGCCGACCTTCACCGAGATCGCGTGCTCGTAGACCTCCTTGGCGGACCCCAGGAGGTCGGCGCGCAGGCTCTCGTTCTCCAGCAGGTCCGAGGTGAGCGCCCTGGTCCCGGCCAGCGGCTGGCTGACCACGTGACCGTCGGCGGACACCTTGACGACGATCTCCGGGCTGAACCCGGCCGCCTCCACGCCACCGAGGTCGAGCAGGAACGACCGCGCGGGGTTGTTGCCCCGGCGCCCGGCCAGGTAGGTGGCGATCAGGTCGATGTCCTCGTCGACGTCGACGACCCGCGAGAGGATGACCTTGTTCAGGTCGCCCTGGTTGATCTCCTCGACCGCGAGCTTCACCGCGAGCCGGTAGTCGTCCTCGCCGAGCTCGCGCACGTCCAGCGGCTTCGGCGCGCCCTCGGAGGTCTCCTCGGTGCTGGAGATCGTCTCCAGCAGCGCGGTCAGCGTCTCCTGGTCGGCGGCGCGGAGGTGGGCGTGGCCGTCCTCGATGCGGACCTCGGCCCTCGGCACCACGAGGTGCAGCAGCCGGCCGTCGCCGACGTGGTCCAGCTTCCCCTCCTTGGCGTAGGAGAGCTCGAAGGCCGCCCAGCCGTAGGCCCGCCAGGCGGGGACCTTCACGGTGTCGAGCAGCCGGGCCACCTGGTGCAGGGGCCGGTCGCTCCAGGGCAGGACGACGTCGGCCTCGTCCTCCTGGACCAGCCGGGCGCCGGTGCGGTCCAGCGTGACCTCGGCCCGTGCGCCACCCGCGTAGGACCACTTCCCCCCGCTCTCGTACACGACGTACGCCGCGTGCAGGCCGGAGCCGGCGAGCCTGGCCGCGATCCGCGGCGGCTCCTCGGAGAGGGGGACCTGCGTTTCGAAGTAGTGCAGCCACCTGTTGGAACTCATCTGCGGGCATCCTTTCCTGGCAGTGGGAGACACGTGACGACGAACGGCGACCGGCTCACCGGCCGCGCGGCCACGGGCCCGGCCGGAGCGGCGGGGGGCGTGACCGGCCGGTGGCCGGGGGTCGCCGGCACTGTCTCCCCGCCGCCGGCGTACGCGGGATGGACCGTGGTCGTCACGTCGCCTCCTCTCGCGGTCCCGTTTCACGAGCGATGCTTTTGGTTACCAGCAATTACGGTATGCCGGTAACAAAACCGCGACAACGGGCCCGCGATAAGACCTTCTTCTCAGGATGCGAAGGCCGGACGGGGAGCGAGGGGCGGGGAAGGCGGGACAGGGAGGGGCTCCGGACCCGGCCGGCGTTCTGCCGCTAATCAGCCGCTAATCAGCCGAAACGCGGCCCGCACGCGGCCGACAGGTGACCGGCGCTCAACCGGCACGGACCGCTGCTCGGCCACTGCTCGGCCACTGCCCGGCCGACGCGCGATCGCCCGGGAAGCCGACCGCGAAGAGCTTCCCGGACCCCGCGCGGCCGACGCGCGATGCCCGGGAGAAGACTCCCGGGTCCGCGCGCCACCGAGGCCGGGACCGCGAGGGCCCGCCCGGTCAGATCCAGCCGGCCTCGGTGGCGATGCGGATGGCGTCGACCCGGTTCCTGGCGTTCAGCTTGGTGACCGTCTTCGTGAGGTAGTTGCGCACCGTCCCGACGGAGACGTGCATGACGGCCGCGATCTCCGGCGGCTCGGCGCCGCCCGCGGCCAGCCGCAGGACCTGGACCTCACGCCCGGACAGCGGGTTCTCCCCGACGTCCCACGCGGTCAGCGCGAGCTGCGGGTCGATGATGCGACGCCCCGCGGCCACCTCGCGGACCGCCTGGGCGAGGCGTTCCGAGGGCGTGTCCTTGAGGAGGAAGCCGGACACCGACACCGAGAGGGCGCGGCGAAGCGTGCCGGGCCGTCCCAGGCCGGTCAGGATCAGCGTCCGGCACGTGGGCAGCTTCGCGTGCAACTCCTCCGCCGCGGAGAGGCCGTCGAGCACGGGCAGGTCGACATCGATGATCGCGACATCGGGGCGCGTCTCGAGCGCGACGGGCACGATCCTGTCCCCGCTGCCGACCTGGGCCACCACCGTCAGGTCGGGCTCGATGTCGAGCAGGGCGGCCAGCGCCCCGCGCACCATGGGCACGTCCTCGGCGAGGAGGATCTTCAGCACAGCGGCGCTCCCGTCCGGACGTCGGCTCCAGGGCGAGGAACGACGACCGGAGGCGGCGGGGTCTCCCGATCCCGCGGGCACTCCCGCGACCGACCTCGCGGGCAGCACCCCTGTGACCGGCCTCGCGGACGGCTCCGTGGGCGATCCCGTAATCGATCCCGCGAGTGGCCCCGTAAGCGACTCTGCGAGGCGATTCTCGTCCCCATACGCCTCGCCACCGTTCGATCAAGCCGACTGGACCAACCGATCTTGATCCGAATAGTACCGAGTCAATTGAATTTGGCAATGCCGCAGAATTCTGACATTAACTTACTCGCCTTTGTCAGCCGAAAAACGATCCGGCCGAATCACCCGCCCCGGACGTCCGTTCTCTGGGCTCCCCCTGGTATATCGCCAGACATATCTTCCAGTACGCCTCCCGGCATGTCCCCCAGCACCTGCGTGCGGGGAACGAGGGCGCTGTCGGGCGCGGTGACGACCAACCGGAACTCCCCGTCGACGGCCTTGGCCGTCAGCCGCCCGCCGACGGCGCGCAGCCGTGCCGCCAGATGCCCCAACCCTGAATCGTCACGTACGGCCGGAAGCCCCTGCGGCGGCACCCCGTCGTTGGTCACGCGCAGCCGCAGCCCGCCCGCGTCCAGGACCGCCTCGATCAGGCACCACCGCGCGTCGCTGTGCCGCAGCACGTTCGTGGCCGCCTCACGCAACACGACCGCGAGCAGCGCGTCCAGCTCCCCGAGAGCCAGGTCCGCGGGAACGGCCACCCCGACGTCGATCCCCGCGGCGGCGAGCGTGGAGACCGACGAGTCCACCTCCGCGCCGAACGACATGTGCCGGTACCCGCTGGCCACCGCCCGGACGTCCGCGACCGCCCGCCGCGCGATCTCCAGCACCTCCGCCACCTCGGTCTTCGCCCGTTCCGCGGACCTCGGCAGCAGCCGGTACGCCAGCTCGCTCTTGACGATCATCACCGACAGCTCGTGCCCCAGCAGCGCGTGCAGCTCCCGCGCCACCCGCAGCCGCTCCTGGGTCACCGCCATCCGCGCCAGTTCCCCGCGCGTCCCGTCCACCTGCGCCACCAGGTCCGACAGCGAGCTGATGCCGAAGACCACCAGCCCGGTCAGGAGCGTGGAGATCACCAGGTACGCGGTCCACTCCGCCACGGCGCCCTGGAACACGGACAGCAGCAGCACCCCCGTGCCGACGGCCGCGTACAGCACCCACCGCCAGCGGCCCCCCACCAGCAGGACCGCCCCCGCGAGGAAGCCGCCCATCGAACCCCACGGCGCGCCGATCCACAGCAGCGGCAGGACCGTGGCGACCGCCTGCACCGCCAGGGTCACCCTCCTGAGCCACGCCGGCCACGACTGGGGCTCCCCCAGGGAGTGGACGATCTGCACGCCGACCAGCACGGCGACGCACACGGCGAATCCGGCCAGCCCGGCCGGGTGCGGCCGCTCCCCCAGCACGTTGACCACGATGAGGACGCCGTAACCCGACAGCACCACCACGGCGATGAAACGCGCCACCCGCAGATGCCAGGTCCGCGTCACGGCCCCGTCCGGCGCCAGGTCGTCCGAGGTGTCCGGTCGCGCGTGCTCCTCCTCCGGCGTCCCGGACACCCCGGACACCCCGGACACCCCGGACACCCCGGACGTCCTGGACACCCCGAACACACTGGACGTCCTGGGCGTCCCGGGCGTCCTGAACGCCCTGGACGTCCCGGATATACCGGATATACCGGACTCCCTGGACACCCCGACCGTCCAGGGGACCCCGGGCCAGCCCGGCGTCCCGGACTCCTCCGGCGTCCCCGGTCCGCCGGACGCCCCACCCTCCCCGGACCCGCTGGAGGTCCCGGTGGTGGCACCGGCCTCATCCGCGGCCGGTGCCACCACCGGGGCCCCCAGCGGGACCTCCGCGGTCAGCCGGAACCACTCGCCGCCGACCGTGACCGACAGCCGTCCCCCCGCGGCCTCCAGCCGTCCCGTGAGGTTGCCCAGTCCCGTACCGCTCCCGAACGAGCGCGCCCCCAGCTCCGGCTCGACCCCGTCGTTGGCCACCCGCAGCCGCGCCCACCCCTCCTCCACACCCACCTCGATGTCGCAGCGCTGCGCCTTGCTGTGCCGCAGCACGTTGGTGACCGCCTCCCGCAGCACGATCGCCAGCACCGTGTCCAACGCCTCGGGCAGGCCCCTCCCCGAGACGTCCACGCTCACCCGTATCTCGGCGACCGACAGCATCGACTCCGCCGACTCCGCCTCCGCCGCCAGCGACATGGGGACATACCCGCCCGCCACCACCCGTACCTCCGCGAGCGCGCGGCGGGCGACCACCAGGACGTCCCGGAGCTCCTGCCGGGCCCGGTCGGCCGCCCCCGGCAGCAGCCGGTACGCCAGCTCGCTCTTCAGGGTCATCGCCGACACGTTGTAGCCCAGCAGGTCGTGCAGGTCCCGCGCCACCCGCAGCCGCTCCCGCGCCACCGCCATCCGCGCGAACTCGCCCCGCGCCGCGTAGAGCACCCTCACCAGGGACGCCAGCGAGCTGACCCCGTACACCATCAGCCCGGTCAGCAAGGTGAAGTACACGCTGTAGACGGCGTCCAGCACCACCAGGTTCTCCTCCCTGAGCGCGAGAAGCGCGCCGACGGCGGCGGCGACGGCGAAGAAGAGCCCCCAGCGTCCCGGTCCCGTCACCACCAGCAACATGGATCCGGCGAGGAATCCCGCGATGGATCCCGCCTGCGGGCCGACCCAGAGGAAAGGCAGGAAAGTGACGACGGCCTGAATCGAGAGGGTGACGACCCGGAGCGGCGCGATCCAGCTCAGCGCGCCCTGCGTGGAATGCGCGAGTTGCAGGACCAGCGCGACGAACAGACAGGCGGCGAAACCCAGGAGCGCGGAGCCCGGCAGGCCCGTTCCCCATACGAACATCAGTGCGTTGAACACGTAGCCGTACAGAACGGCGACGATGATCGCACGGGCCATTCTGGGGGCCGCCAGCCCGCCCACTTCGTGGCGGGTTCTACGGCGTGCCCCGGGCAGCGACCTGGCGAATTCGCGCCAGCGCTGCGGAGGGCCGGCGTTCACCGTCATCGACCGTCTCCTTCAAAGCCCGACCGGTGGTCCTTCCCCGTCAGCCCGACGCCCCAAAACAATCTATAACAGGCGAATAAGCTTAGATAGGGCCATTTGCGTGGCTCTGGGGGAATCACAGGTGTACGCGGTGGAAAAACCGCGTGCCATAGTCGCGGGGCATGATTCACGCGCGTCCGGCGGGCGGGACGCGGTGTGTTCGCGCGACTCCGGCCGCGCATCCCCGCGTATCCGGGAAACGCCGAAAAAGCGGAAATCACCTTACGAGATTGCCGCCCTCGCTCGAAGAGCCCACTCGGCGTCATTCACCGCATATCGCCCGGAAAAGCGACTCGGCTCGGGGCCAGGACGGTGACCGACGACGAATCCGCCGACACTCGACTCGACCCGCCAGTCGAGGCCGAAGACACGTCCCGTCACCTCGATGTCGCCGCTGTCCAGCCTG
Organism: Streptosporangium vulgare; assembly: GCF_042428775.1. Classification (NCBI taxonomy): domain Bacteria; kingdom Bacillati; phylum Actinomycetota; class Actinomycetes; order Streptosporangiales; family Streptosporangiaceae; genus Streptosporangium; species Streptosporangium vulgare. The sequence goes on from NZ_JBHMBS010000004.1 coordinate 171,771, forward strand.
CACGCCGCCAGCCCCATGGCCGTACAGACCAGGGAGAGCGTCTGGGTCAGCGCCCCGACGTTCTTGAGCACCAGCGAGTAGCTCAGGCCGTTGTACTTCCGCGACAGCCTGCGGAACCTCGCGGTGATGGTGAGCAGGACGGGCGGCGTCGCGTTCAGGTTCGCCGCCACCTTGCCCGTCTCCAGCAGCTCGTCCACGTCCGCCGGGGCGGACTCGATCGGCTCCAGCCGGTGCCGCAGGGGGTCGTAGTGGTAGACGCCCCGGGGGACGTCGGCGCACCTGTCCACCGTGGCGTAGAGCTCCAGCTCGTAGGAGCTGCCGCTGCTCGGGTAGGGGCGATCGCTCGTCGAGGTCGTCGAGCTCTCGTCCGGGGAGCCGACCAGGGACCGGACCCTCGCCGTCCGGTACAGGAGCTCCCCGAGCTCGTCGGCCGTCAGCTGTCTCTCGGCGTAGTGGCGGGTGTGCCGGCTCGCCTCGACGACCGTGGTCAGCGGCGGATCCACCGCGAGCAGCTCGCCCCACTTCGGCCGGGGCAGCGCGACGGGAGCCCGCTCCGCCCCCGGATCGACGAGCACCCGCTCGGGCCCCGGCTTCACGACGGGCTCGACGCTCCACTTGTCTCCCATCGGGTACGTCGCCCCGAAGTCGTGGTCGTGCCTGCCCAGGGTGGAGCGGGTGTGGAACATGAGGTCGAGGGGGGTCCAGGCGACGAGGGCGGGGTCGGTGTCCTCCTCGAACGCCATCGGCTGGAAGGGGTCCCCCTCCACGGCCTGCACCACCATCCCCGCCGCCATCAGGTAGGCGATCACGGGCTGGGAGTCCCGCTCGATCGCCGACGGGACGACCGGGCGGATCAGCGGCCCTATGTCGGCCATCGCCTCGGGCCGGTGCAGGATGACCCGGTGCAGCGACAGCGGCGACTCGACGTGGTAGTTGTTCCCGTCGGTCCTGATCAGCGCGAACCTGGACAGGCGGACCGGGTGGACCAGCGGGGTCTCCGGCAGCCGGAACCGGGCCCGCTGGGCGAGCGGGACCACCGACAACAGCGGCTGCTCGGGATCGAAGCCGAAGGAGCGCACCACGAGGTGCTGGAGGCCGTCGAGGATCGCGTCGAGCTCCCGCCTCTCAGCCTCCTCGCGGATGACGTTGTCGAGCGAGATGGGCCCCAGGCTCATCCGGCGCATCGCCTCCAGCACGTTGGGCGCGGGGAACGGCAGGATCACGTCCTCCCAGCGGCTGTGGAGCACCACGGTTCCGCGGTGCGGATCTGGTTCGATGTACACGTCCTCCCGGAACGACCACTGAGGGAATATCCGGAGCAAATCGGTATCGCTGCCTTGGCCACCGACCATCCTGTGTCTCCTCACCCTTGTCGAGGCGGAACGGCTACATGAACAGGGGAATCGGGTTGAGGTCCTCGTAGGCCGTCGCCCTGTCGAGACGCCCGAGGAGGACGGGAACGTCGTACAGCCGGCCGGGTCCGAACCTCGCCCAGAAGTGCCGCAGGCCGGGAACGACGACCTTGACGACCGGCATGCCGATGTCGGGACGCGTCTGGTCGAGGACGAGGACGTCCAGGCCCATCCGCCCGGCCAGCGTGACGATGTGCTCGACGTCCTCCCGCAGATCACCGCGAGGGGTGTAGGCGTAGCCGCGCAGGGTCCGCGGGGCCCGCTTCTCGTGGGGGCGGAGATAGGGCTGGTTCCCGGTCGTCGCGGTGAGCCACCACTCCTGGATGTGGCGATCGGTCGGGCCGTACCCCGTCCCGTCGGCGCGTGCCCCGGCGACGGCCGGGAGCAGCTGCCCGAGTTCGGTGAGCGCGCGCCGCGCGGCGATCCGGGGGTCGAAGTGGGCGCCGAAGCCGAGCATGATGTCCTCGGCCGGCTTGTCGACGCGCCGCGAGATCGCCACCATGACGGGGATGCCGAGGTCGGAGGTGACGTCGAGGAGCCAGAACTCCCGGCCGATGTCCTCGTAGCGCGCCCGGAGGCCGGTGATCCACGGGTCGCCGAACGAGCCGAGGTCCACGGCGGGCTGGCGCGTGCGGTTGTACCACCAGATGGCCACCGCGTCGCGCTCCACCAGTTCCAGGAAGCCCTGGACGATCGCGTCCTCGACGCTGGAGCCAGCGGCGTTCCCGTTCGAGGTCGCGCGCACCGACGGATGGCCGCTCCTGCTGAAGTAGAGCAGGTCGGTGGGGAGCAGGCGGTGCCGCTTCGCGGTGAGCGACCACACCGGGGTCCACTCGACGACCTCCTCGTCGTCGAACGGCTCGGGGACGTGCTGGAAGGCCATGCTCTCGGCGTTCCAGCGGGTGCGGTCCTCGAACTGGCGCCGGTGGAAGTGCTGGCACTCGTCGGGACGCACGGCTCGCTCGCCCAGGCCGCGGAGGCTGTCTCGCACCGTCGGCTCGTCACCGTGCCGCGAGCCGCAGTGTCTCTCCACCGCCTCGCAGAGCGCGCCCACCCTGGCCTCGATGTCGGTGCTCCCCTTGCCGCCGCTCTGCTGGCGCAGACCGGCCCTCATCGCGGAGAGGCTGTCGTCGGTGAGCGCGAGGTTCGGCCCGGAGAGGTAGCAGTGCAGGAAGGAGGGGCTCCGCGGGTCGCGCCGGATCTCGTCCGTGATCCCGGTGAGGGGGTCGGCCAGATGGCGGTAGCGTTCCCACACCAGCTCGGAGGCGAGCGCGCGGTGCCCGTTGCCGCCCACGGCCGCCTTGCTCCTGGACGCGATGACGACGGGCCTGCCGACGCTCGCCGCCACCAGCCCGGAGTCACCGCAGGAGGGACACTGCGGACGTCTCTCCACGCGGTGCCGCAGACCCTCCAGCGAGAAGGTGTCCAGCGTCCACACCGTGTCCTGGTGCTCGTCGCGCGCCCCGGCCAGCCACTTGGCCGCCTCCAGGGCCGCGAACTGCGCCCCGAGGGCACGGGTGAGGGGCAGCGACGCGTCGGGCGGGCTGACGACGCCCGTCTTCGACACGTTCCGCAGCCGCGCCTCCCCGCGCCGGTGCCCGCGCAGCCGCGTGGTCAGGCAGGACCAGCAGGGCCCCTCTCCCGGCCGGAAGAACGGGCCGACCCACAGGTCGGCGCCGGTCGGCTTGGCCAGCAGCCAGGGCCGCCCGTCCGCCAGCCGCCGCTCGTTGACCCGCTCCAGCTCCGGGTCGAGGTAGTCGTCGCAGAGGACGAGGGTGAGGGCCGCGGGCCGGTCGCCGTCCTCCTCGACGGCGACGCCCGCCGACCGCAACGCCTCGGTCACGGGCCCCGTGTCGACGCCGCCGAGGGCGACGAGCCTGACGGACGACTCCGCCAGGGCCGACGCGGCCCGGTCCGCGTCCACCCGCCCGAGGTCCCAGTAGGCCTCGGACGCGACATCGGCGCCGCCCCGCGGGGGGCGGCGGGATCCGACGAGGTTCGCCTCCGCCAGCCTGCCGAGGATCCGCCCGAGCTGCGCGGCCGAGATCTCGGGCGCCACGCGCCTTCGCACCTCGGCCAGGGTGTGGCCGCCGTCCAGCAGCGGCGCGAGCACCTGGATCCGCCCGCCGGACAGGGCGACCGTCCCCCGGGCCGAGGTGAGGTAGACCGCCTCCCCCGGGATCGTCACCGCCCGCAGGTGGCGCTTGAATCCGATCAGTGGTGAGGCCGCCCTGTCGTCGATGGGATCCTTCATCCGCAGTAGGTCCAGGCGGCCACGACGGGAGCGGGATGGTCGAGGTCCTCGATGACGAGGTCGTCGAGGACCTCGCACTTCACGAGCACGGTATCCGCCCCGGGCGCCTCCTGCCGGCGGTGGAGGTGGACGCCGGACTCCGCGAGCGTGGCGACGGGGTCACCGGCGGGCTCGGCCCAGGAGTTCTCCGGGAACTCGGCGAAGAGCCGGTCGTGCTCCGTCAGCCGCTCGGTCCGTGAAGCGTTCAAGGTCACCATCACCGTCTCCTCGATCTGGACGAGTTCGAATAAGTAAATTGTCCGTCCGATCCGGCGGTGAGAATAGTTTTCGCGTCATCAGGCGGGCATGAGAGTTTCACATCGCACTCGTGGCCCTGTGTGTAGGAGCTCCCGGTCCTCCGGAGCTACGCTGACCGCATCCGGACCAGAAGACTGGAGGAGATCATGGAGCGGAGGCACATTCGCCGACCGCGGAAACGACTCGTCCGGGTCCCCCGGCAGAAGAGGAAACGCTCGACCGGCACCCGGTACGCCCTCGACACCCGCACTCCCAAGGGGATCCAGCTGCCTTACTAGAGCATGGCGTGAATATCCGGAAAAAGCCCGCGACCTATTTGTTCAGAAGCCACCTCCAGCAGATGGCTCGACACTTTCCTACTAGGTCAGCTTAAGAGGAAGAATGTACCACGACCTGCAAATAAATCGGCTGAGAGCATTGGTCACCGTAGTCGATGTCGGCGGTTTCCGGAGGGCCGCGGAGGCCCTGCACATAACCCAGCCCGCCATCAGCCAGCAAATTCGCCAGCTGAGCGGCCTCGTCAAGGGCCCCATATTCACCTCGACCGGCCGGAAGCTGCAACTCAGCCCGCAGGGCGAGGAACTCCTCGGGTACGCCCGCCGTCTCGTGGCACTCAACGACGAGGCGGTGGGCCGTTTCGTCCCCCCGCCCGGGAACGTGCGGCTGTCGATCGGGATCGTCAACCAGCTCGCGGAGGCGCTCCCCGAGATCCTGCGGCTGCTCACCAAGGGCATGCCGCACGCCCAGGTCAGCGTCCAGACGGGGCTGAGCGAATCCCTGGAGGGCCGGGTGAACACCGGCCAGCTGGACCTGGCGCTGCTCCTCCAGACGGAGCCCCACGGGGCCGGCGCCACGAGCCAGGAGCTCGGCCGGATGCGCATGGACTGGTTCGGGCGTCCGGCCCACGGAGAGGGCGCCGCGCTCCCGCTCACACTCTTCACCGAACCGTGCACGCTGCGCGGCCGCATCGTGGACACGCTCGACGAGTCGGACGTCCCGTGGCGTGTCGGCTACGAGGGCGCCGAGCTCGTCGGGCTGCGCGCGGCCGCCAAGGCCGGCCTGGGCGTGGCCTGCCTCGTCGCCAACGGCGACGAGCTCTGGGGCCTGCCCAAGGCGGCCAGCCTCACCCTCCCCTCCCCGCCGGGCCCGCTGCCGGTGACCATGGCCCTCTCCACCGGCGCCGCGACCTCGGGGTACGTCCCGATCGCGCGCAAGGCCTTCCAGCAGTCACTGCGCGGCTACCCCTTCGCCGGCTGAGCCGGTCGTCCTCCATCTGCGGGCCCTTCCCCCTGAAGACCCTTCTCCGTGAAGGTCCCCCTGAAGGCCCTGAAGACCCCGAAGGTTCCCACCGGGTGACTCACCCTGAAGACGCCGGGTGAATCACCCCGAGGCCGCGGACGCCGTCTCAGTACACCGCCGTTCGGCACACCACCGTCTCTGCACACCACCGTCCCGGCACACCGCCCGAACGGGCGGGCGGACGAGAAGCGCCGTGAAGCCGTGAAAGCGCGGGCGCCGGGTGACTCACCCTGAGGATGCCGGGTGAACCACCCCGATGCCGCCCTGACGTCACCGGGTGTCCTCACCCCGCGAGCGTCTCCTCGACGATCCCCGCCGAGCGGGTGCTCCCGTCCGCCGGGTCGATCAGCAGGCAGGAGCCGGTCATGCGGGACCGCGCGTAGGGATCGGCCGCGAGAGGGTCGGTGGTACGCAGCACGACACTCGCGATCTCGTTGACGGCGAGACCGTCCGCCTCCGGCGCGCAGGTCAGATCCCCCAGGGCGGCGGAGGGCACGATGTCCTCGACGACCGCCTGGACCGTCCTGGTGGCGTGCTTGACCAGGACCCGTTCCCCGACACGCAGGTCACGCTCGTGCAGGTGGCACGTGGTCGTGCGCAGCTCGCGGGTGAGGGCGGGCGCCGCGTTCTCCGGCACGATGAGGGAGCCCCTGGAGACGTCGACGTCGTCGGTGAGGCGTACGGCGACCGACTGCGGCGCCCACGCCGTGTCGGCGGGCTCGCCGAGCACGTCGATCGCCGCCACCGTGGAGGTCCGCCCGCCGGGGAGCACCGTGACGCGCTCGCCGACCCGCAGGATGCCGCTGGAGATCTGCCCGGCGTAGAAACGGTGGCCGTCCGCCCGGATGACGTACTGGACGGGGAGCCGCGCGGGCCCCTCGGAGGGGTCGACGCCCACCGGCACCGTCTCCAGGAGCTCCAGGATCGTGGGACCGGTGTGCCAGTCCATGTTCGGCGAGGGGGTGACGATGTTGTCGCCGGTGAGGGCGGAGATCGGGATCGCGGTCACCTCGCCGATCCCGAGGCCGGACGCGTGCTCGGTGAACTCCTCGGCGATCGCCGCGAACACCCCCTCGTCCCAGTCGACGAGGTCCATCTTGTTCACGGCCAGCACGACGTGGGGGACGCGGAGGAGCCCGGCGACGGCGGCGTGCCGCCTGGTCTGCGAGACGACGCCGTTGCGGGCGTCGACGACGATGAGCACAAGCTCGGCGGTCGAGGCGCCGGTGACCATGTTGCGGGTGTACTGCACGTGGCCGGGCGTGTCGGCGAGGATGAAGCGCCTGCGCGCGGTGGCGAAGTAGCGGTACGCGACGTCGATGGTGATTCCCTGCTCGCGCTCGGCGCGCAGGCCGTCCGTGAGCAGCGCGAGGTCGGCGGTCTCCCGGCCCTGTTTCCGCGAGGCCGTCTCCACCGCCTCCAGCTGGTCGGCGAGGATCGATTTCGAGTCGTACAGCAGCCGGCCGACGAGGGTGGACTTCCCGTCGTCCACGGACCCGGCGGTGGCGAAGCGCAGCAGTGTGGTGGTCATCAGAAGTAGCCCTCCCGTTTGCGGTCCTCCATGGCGGCCTCGCTCAGCCTGTCGTCGGCGCGGGTGGCCCCTCGCTCGGTCAGCCGGGAGGAGCAGATCTCCTCGATGACCGCCTCCAGGGTCGCCGCGCTGGAGTCGACGGCGCCGGTGCACGACATGTCGCCGACCGTGCGGTACCGGACGAGGCGCCGCTCCAGGGGCTCGTCCTCCCTCGGGCCGCCCCAGTCCCCGGGGGCGAGCCACATGCCCCGGCGTGAGAAGACCTCGCGCTCGTGCGCGAAGTAGATCGGCGGCAGCTCGATCCCCTCCCTGAGGATGTACTGCCAGACATCCAGCTCGGTCCAGTTCGACAGCGGGAAGACGCGGACGTGTTCGCCGGGCGAGTGGCGTCCGTTGTAGAGGTTCCACAGCTCCGGCCGCTGCCGTCGCGGGTCCCAGCCGCCGAAGTCGTCGCGCAGGGAGAACACCCGCTCCTTGGCGCGGGCCTTCTCCTCGTCCCGCCGCCCGCCGCCGAAGACCGCGTCGAAGCCGTTCGTCTCTATGGCGTCGAGCAGCGGCACCGTCTGCAGCGGGTTGCGCGAGCCGTCGGGCCGCTCGGCCAGCTCGCCCCGGTCGATGAGCTCCTGGACCGAGGCGACCTCCAGCCGCAGGCCGTGCTCGGCGACGACGCGGTCCCGGTAGCCGATGACCTCGGGGAAGTTGTGGCCGGTGTCGACGTGCAGCAGGGGGAACGGGACCGGCGCGGGGGCGAACGCCTTGCGCGCCAGGTGGAGCATGACGATGGAGTCCTTGCCCCCGGAGAAGAGGATCACCGGCCGGTCGAACTCCCCGGCCGTCTCCCGGAGGATGTGGGCGGCCTCCGCCTCCAGCGCGTCCAGGTGGGACAGCTGGTAGGCGTGGCCGGCGGTCTCGTCGACGGCGATCGTTGTCATAGCGGTGTCCTCTCTCCCGCGTCGGCCTCGGCGGCTCCAGCGGTCTCGGCGGCTCCGGCGGCTCCGGCGGTCTTGACAGCCCCGGCGGCTCCGGCGGTCTTGACAGCCCCGGCGGTCTCGGCGGTCTCGGCGGTCTCGGTGATCCCGGCGCCCTTGGCGGTCTCGGCGGTCCTCGCGGCCCCGGCGCCCTTGGCGGGCCGGGCGCCGACGACGGCCCCGGTGCTCTCGGCGCCCTCGGTACTCCCGGTGCTCTCGGCGCCCGCACCGGCCGTGTCCGGCGGCGTGGCCGGCGCCTCCGGCGGGCGGGCCTGCGCCACCCAGTTCGCGACCGCCCTGGACAGCACGGTCCTGGCCCGCCTGAACTCCTCGGCGTCGAGGTGCTCGTCCGGCGTGTGGTCCAGCGCGGAGTCCCCCGCGCCGTAGGCGACCATGGGCACCCCCCGCCAGGTGGTGGCGAGGGTGTTCATGTCGCTGCTCCCCTTCTTCGCGAGGAACCTCGGGGCCACGCCCTCCTCCCTGAAGGCCCGCGAGAACGCCTTCACGAGCGGGCTGGTGCGGGAGGTGATCACTCCGGGCGTGGCGCGGAGCACCTCCACGACGACCGGTCCCGCGACCCGGCGGACGAGCTCGACGAGGTGTTCCAGGTCCAGGGCGGGGGGAACCCGCACGTCGATGACGGCCTCGCCCAGCTGGACGTCCCCGCCGTTCACCGCGTGGATGCCGAGCACGGCCACCAGCGCCTGGGAGTCGGCCTCGCCGATCTCCTCGCGCAGCCTGCCCAGGACGTCCACCAGCTGGTCGGCGGCGGTGGTGACCCCCTGCCCGGCCGTGTGGCCGACGCTGTGGCTGACGCGCAGCCGCACCTTGAGCAGGCCGTAGTAGCCGATGGTGAGGGCCTTCTCGCCGCTGGGCTCGCCCACGACCACCGCGTCCGCCGGGTAGTGGTCCCTGGCGTGGAAGGCCCCCGCCGAGGTGACCTCCTCCTCGACCGCGCCGACGACGCGCACCTGGGCCCAGCTCGGCACGTCCATGTCCGCGAGGGTCTCCAGGTAGGCGACGAGGCTGGCCTTGGCGTCGACGCAGCCCCTACCGGTGATCGTCAGCCCGTCCCAGCGCACCGGCCACCGGTGCGGCACGGTGTCGAGGTGCCCGAGCATGAGCAGCCGCCGGTCGCCGGAACCGCGGGTGGCCACGAGGTTGCCGGCGGCGTCGATCTCCGCGTGGACGCCGCGCTCCGTGCACCAGCCCGCCAGGTACTCGGCGAGCTCCCGCTCGTCGGCCGACACCGAGGAGATCTCCACGGCGCGGGCGAGGAGCGACAGGTCGGGCGCCGGCGCCGGGGCGCGCCAGAAGCGCGTTCCCGACGCGGGCGACAGGATGTGCGGCCCGGTTATCGCGACGTCGGCGCTCCCGTCGAGGGCGATCTCCGCCGCGCGTACCTTCTGCCGCATCCGGCCCCGCGCGAACCGCTCCCCCTCACCGCGCACGACGTCGGTCAGCCGGCTCGCGGGATCCTCGGGGTCGGCGAGCAGGCCCGGCGTGCCGGTGACGAGGCGCAGGTGGTCGGCGGCGAGGGCGTTGGCCAGCTCGGCGGCGAGGACGTCGGCGTCGACGTTGAGCGCGGAACCGCCGGCGCCGTCGGCGACGGGCGGCGAGAGGCACACCACGTCGAACGCGTCGAGCAGCACCTTGAGGCGGTCCACTGCCACTCCGGTCACGGTGCCCGCCCGGTGGTCGCGGACCACCGTCGTCCTGCCGTCCCGCACGGCCCGCAGCGGCCGGTTGGCCTGGGCGCTCACCAGCGCCCCGTCCCGCGCGACCGAGGTGAGGACGGTGAGCCCGCGCGAGGTGAGCGCCTCGCGCACGCGCGGCAGCGTCACCCGCTCGTACGCGTCCACGATGTGCGGCATCTCCTCGGGAGGGCAGTAGCGCACCTCGCTGTCGCCCCGCAGGCTCAGCGTCCTGACCTTGCGGCCGATGTCGGCGTAGTGCCGGGTGATGCCGGCCGCGCCGCCCGCGACGAGGAGCACGCGGGCGCCACGCCGGCGCAGCAGCGCCACCTCGTCGAAGAGCGCGTCGTGCCCGAGACTCGCGCTCCCTATCTTGACTACGTAGAGTGCCGCCTTTCGCGTGCTGGCGACGTGTCCGAGTACGGACATCTTTCGCTCCTCCTCAGCTTTCCGGCCGTCCGGCCGATGTCCTGGGCCGGCGCCCTCAGCCGATGCCGCGGGTGTTGCCTCCGTCGGCCACGAAAACCGTGCCCGTGACGTACGAGGCCTGGTCGCTGGCGAGCATGGCGGCCAGCGCGCCGAAATCCTCCACGTCCCCGATCCGGCCGAGAGGGATCCGCTCGGCGACGCGGGCGATCTCCGTCTCCACGTCCGCGCCGAACTGCTCGTCGAGGATGGGGGTGCGGTGGAAACCCGGGGCGAGGATGTTGACGGTGACCCCGTTCGCGCCGAGCGCGTGCACCAGCCCCTTCATGTAGCCGAGCAGGCCCAGCCGGGCCACCGACGACAGGCCGCTCTCCGGGTGGGGCTGGCGCACCGACTCCGAGGCGATCATCAGCATGCGGCCCCAGCCGCCCTCCTTGAGGAAGGGCAGCGCCGCGAGGGTGACGCTCACGTGCGGCAGGAGGTTCCCGTCGATGGCCGCGCGGTAGTCGGCGACCTGGAAGCTGTCGACGGGCCCGAAGGGGACCCCGCCGGAGTTGGTCACCACGATGTCCAGCCCGCCGAACGTGTCCGCGGTCCGCCGTACCCATTCGGCGGCGGCCCGCTCGTCGCGCAGGTCCACGGGGGTGCTGAGCACCTCGCCCGTTCCCATCGTGTTGACCTCGACGTGCGCCGTGGCGAGCTTGGCGGGATCACGGCCGCAGATCGAGACGTTCGCCCCCTCCGCCGCGAGGGTCTTGGCCACGGCCAGCCCGAGCCCGCTGCTCGAGGCCGCCACCAGGGCCACGCGCCCTTTGAGCCGAAGGTCCATGAGATGTGGCTCCCTAACTGTCGTGTCCGCCTGGTCGGCGGGAACGGGGTGTCCCTCTCGGTCCCCTGCCTGGTCGGCGGGGACGTGGGCTCCCTGTCGGTCCCCTACCTGGTCGGCAGGAGCGGATACCCGTAGCGGGTGAGCACCGGCAGGGCCGGGGCGGTCGCGGCGGCGATCTCCCGCGCGGACAGCGCGGTGCGCCAGCGCTCGTCGGAACGGATCCGGGTGTCGCCCTTGGACAGCCGGTCGGGGTTGCCGGTCACCGTGTGGTTCTCCCTGAGCGAGACCAGGCCGGTCTCGTCGACCGGCGGCTCTCCCGCCAGCCCGGCGAACCGCATGACCCGCTCGACCACCTCGCGCGGCCGGTCACAGAGGTCCTCGTGCCTGACCCGCAGGTAGCGTTCGGGGGCGGCCCCTCCGACGAGCTCCGACGCGAGGTTGAACGCGCTCCAGTACCCGCTGCTGCGGGCGGGGCTCATCGGGTCGATGTACTCCTTGGCGTTCTTGTAGGAGAACGCCGTCGCGCGGGGGTCGCGCACCATGTGCAGCACCCGGACGTCCAGGTCCGTACGCCCCAGCAGCGCGGCCGCCTCGGCGGGATACTTCGAGCCGTCCACGATCAGGCGCTCGCCGCCGCTCGCGGCCAGCGCCCGGTAGACGGCGGCGGTGCGGCCGACCGCCTCCACGACGCCGGGCGCCGTCGGCCTCCTGCCCTGCGCCTCCGTGAGGCGGGCCCTGGTGTGGCGGGTCCGCAGCAGGAAGCGCTGCAGGATCGCCATCCGGCGCGCGGCCCCGGCCTGTGCCGTGCCGTCGGCTCCCAGGACCGAGGACCAGACGTCGCACGCGGTCAGGTCCCTGCCGCAGCCGCAGCTGGAGTTGGTGCCGGCGTTCAGCACGCCGTTGCGCCACAGGTAGTGCAGCTCGCCGGCGTGCAGGACGCCGGGAAGCTCGCCGAGGACGTTGCCCAGCAGGGTGCTGCCGCTGCGCATCCACCCGGTGATGTACAGGATCCGCGGGTCACCCATGGCGACCACCCCACGACAGCGTCATCAGGTGCTGCGGCAGGTGCACGGCGAGGCCGACGCGGCTGCTCGCCTCGACGAGGTCGGCGCCGCCGGCCCCGGCGCCCCGGCGCAGCGTGATGGAGGAGGTGCCGGGCAGCAGCAGGGTGAACGCGGCGCGGAAGTCTCCCATGAGCAGGGTGTCCTTCGGGATCATGCGTGTCCTCGACACCGTGATCCCGGCCACGGCCAGCCGGCCGAGCATGCCCGTCCTGACCATCTCCCAGTAGACGGCGGGGTGGGCGACGACGCCGTCGCACGAGCCGCCGGTCTCCTCCACCTCGGCGGCGGCCTCGGTGACCGCCTCCTCGAGACCGAGGCCGGTCTTCCGGTCGCGGGTGCCGGGCAGCCGGAGCATCCCGGTGATCGCCCCGTCGCCGGTGCCGTGCAGCAGCGCCTCGTTCTCCGCCACCGACAGCCGGACGAGCACGCGGTAGTCGACGTACGGGGCCAGCAGGGCCGGTTCCCCGAGGATCCCCTCGGGCAGCGGCACCGAGACGGTGAGGTCGGTGAGCCGGGCCCGCTCGATCCTCGGCGCGAAGGCCGCCTCGGGGGTGGCGGCGTAGGAGGTTCCCGACCCGCCCAGCTCTCCCCGGGGCGGCTCGTGGACGTAGGGCGCCGGGCCGTCGGCCACCGGCGCGGTCTTCAGCAGGTGGCGTACCGGGTAGCGGGGGCGGGACGCGAAGAGCGGGAACGCCGCGGGCAGGTGCACGCCGAAGGGCACCACCAGATCCCCCCGTTCACCGGCACCGGCACCGGCACCCGCGCGGTCACCGTTCCGCAGGCCGGCTCGCTCGCCGGCCGTGCTCACGGACGTGCTCACGGACGCGCTCGCAGCCGCGTTCACGGCCGCCGCGAACTCCTCGCCCGGCGTGCGCTCGGCGGTTCCGAAATCGAAATCAAGATCAGACGGAGCCGGGTGCGTACCGTCGCCGTCGACGGCCGGACTCTCTGCGATCCCTCGCATTACCCCTCCTTCTGGAGACTTCTGGAGATCCTCTGGAGACCTCCGGGGGCTTCTGGCGACTTCCGGTGATGACGACAAACAAGCAAATAATCACCACTGAAGAGCCTAGTCATCCGGCATGCCATTTTTCGGCCCCTACCCAAGAAGCGCTGCTTATGAGGTAATAGCCTGATGTTATGAGGTCACCTCATAAGCAGCGTCATTCATTTTGAGTAAAACCACTTATTAGCGGTTTCACGGGAAATGGGGTTACGGTTTAAAAGACAATCTCGGACAACTACGAACAGGGATGAGCTCATGCAGAAGGTTGTGAACGGCCCGGAATGCCCTGAGTGCGCGGCCGAGGTGACGATCGACGGAGACGCCAGGGTGAGCGAGATCGTCGAGTGCCTGGACTGCCGGAGCGAGTTGGAGATCGCCTCCGTCCAGCCCCCGACCCTCACGCTGGCACCGGACGTCGAAGAAGACTGGGGCGAGTAGCGGAGGGAGCTGTGCCATGGATTCCGTAGCACCTCACCTCGCCGTCCTCGCGTCACGGGTGCGGTTCGAGGAGAAGAGCATCATGGGCGCCCTCGAACGACGCGGCGCCGGGTTCGAGCACCTTGACCCCAGGTCGCTGTTCGTCGCGGACGGCTCGGCCTGGACCGGCCCCGCCCTCGTCCTCAATCGCGAGGTCGGGCACTTCCGCGCGCTCTACGCGGCGAGTGCCCTGGAGTCGGCGGGGGTGACGGTGCTGAACAGCGCCGCCGCCACGCATCTCAGCGGCGACAAGTGGCACACGTCGGCGGCCCTGCTGGAACGCGGGCTGCCGACGCCCAGGACCGCGCTCGCGATGACGACCGAAGCGGCGCTGGAGGCCCTGGACGACATCGGCTATCCGGCCGTGATCAAACCGCTGGTCGGCTCCTGGGGCCGGCTGGTGACCAGGGTCACGGACCGCGCCGTGGCGACGGCCGTGCTCGAACACGTCGCCGCCCTCCCCTCCCCGCAGTCGCACGTGATCTACCTGCAGGAGCAGGTGCCCAAGGCCGACCGGGACCTCCGCGTGCTCGTCGTGGGCGGCGAGGCGCTCGGCGCGACCTACCGCCGGGGCGAGGAGTGGCGCACCAACGTGGCGCGGGGCGCCGTGAGCGAGTACTGCCCGCTCGGCCCCGTCCACGCCAAGCTCGCCGTCGCCGCCGCGGAGGCGGTCGGCGCCGACATCGCGGGCGTCGACCTCATCGAGGACGTCGACGGGCACCTGACCGTGCTCGAAGTCAACGACCGGGTGGAGTTCAGGGGCTTCCAGGAGGCCCACGGTTCCAGGGTCGACGTGGCGGACGCCATCGCGGCCCATCTCGTCGCGAGAGCCGTCGCGAGAACCGCCGCGAGAGGAGAGACATGACACGCGTCGCGGTCGTCGGGGCCGCCGGCTACATCGGCGGCGAGCTCCTGCGCATCCTGACCACCCATCCGGAGGTCGAGCTGGCCGCCGCCACCTCGCGGCGCCTGCGGGGCCGCCAGATCGACGGGGTCCACCCGAACCTGAGGGGAAGGACCCGGCTGGCCTTCTGCGCGGAGGACCGGCTCGACCACTACGACGTGCTGTTCCTGGCGACACCTCATCGGGAGACGATGCGCCGGATGCCGGAGTTCCTCGGCAGGGCCGACACGATCATCGACCTGTCCGGCGACTTCCGGCTGCGGTGCGCCGACACCTACGAGGACTACTACGGGGTGCCGCACGAGGCCACCGCGCTTCTCGGCACCTTCGTGCCCGGCGTGCCGGAGTTCCACCGGGAGCGCCTGCGCACGGCCGACCGGGTCAGCGTGCCCGGCTGCATGGCGAACGCCGGGATCCTGGCGCTCACCCCGCTCGCCGAGGCCGGGCTGATCAGGGACGAGATAACGGTCGACGCCAGGACCGGCTCCAGCGGCGCCGGCGCGACCGCGGGCTCAGAGAACCTGCACGCCGAACGCAGTGGCGCGCTCAGGGTCTTCGCCCCGACGCGGCACCGGCACGAGGCGGAGATCTCCCAGGCGACCGGGCTCCCCGTCCGCATGACGGCGACGGGGGTGGAGGCCGTACGAGGGGTGCAGCTGCTGTGCAGGGCACGCCTCGCCGACGGCGCCGGCGAGCGGGACATCCGCTCGGCCTACCGGGAGCGGTACGCCGACGAGCCGTTCGTCCGCGTGGTCGCCCAGCGGCGCGGCCTGCACCGGTTCCCGGACGCGAAGATCCTGTCCGGTTCCAACTTCTGCGACGTCGGCTTCGCCCTGGACCCGGAGTCGGACGGCGTGACGGTGATCGCGGCCCTGGACAACCTGGTCAAGGGCGGTGCCGGCAACGCGGTGCAGTGCATGAACATCCGGCTCGGCCTGCCCGAGTCCCTCGGGCTCGACTTCCCCGGCCTGCACCCGAACTGACCGGGGTCTCGACTTCACCGGCCCGCACCCGAACCGACCGGGGTGAGGCCCGCACCCGAACCGACCCAGGCGAAAGGAGCCGACATGAGCAGCACCTCCACCCTGCCGGGTGCGACCCCGGCGGGCGAGACGGCCGATCCGGCCGCGGTGACCGGCCGGATCAGGGAACACATCGTGAACATGTGCGCGAGTCCCGAGGGCGGGCACCTGGGGGGCTCCATGTCCCTCGTCGAGGTCCTCGCCACCCTGTACTTCCAGATCATGCGCGTCGACCCCCGGGACCCCGGCTCGCCCGACCGCGACATACTGCTGCTGAGCAAGGGACACGCGGGCATCGCCCTCTACGCGACCCTCTGCGAGGCCGGTTTCTTCCCCGAGGAGCGGCTCGCCGACTACGCGCTGCCGGGCAGCTCCTTCATGGCCCACCCCCACGCCGAGATTCCCGGCGTGGAGATGCCGTCCGGCTCCCTCGGCCACGGCCTGGCGCTGGGCGTCGGGGTCGCGCTCGCGGCCAGGCTCGGCCGCTCCGAGCGCCGGTGCTTCGTGGTCATGGGCGACGGCGAGCTCCAGGAGGGCTCGGTCTGGGAGGCCGCGAGCGTGGCCGCGAACCACGGGCTGGACAACCTGACCGCGGTGATCGACCGCAACCGCCTCCAGATCACCGGCGAGACGGAGTCCGTCGGCGACCTGGAGCCGCTCGCCGACCGCTGGCGGGCCTTCGGCTGGCAGGTCCACGAGGTGGACGGCCACGACGTCACCGCGCTGACCGCGGCGTTCACCGCGCCGCCGGAGCCGGGACGGCCCACCCTGATCATCGCCCACACCGTCAAGGGCAAGGGGCTGCCCTTCATCGAGGGGCAGGCGCGCAGCCACTACGCCAAGCTGGGCGACCGGCAGCACCGCCGCGCGCTCTCCGCCCTGCGCGCCACCTCGGAAGGAGAGCGGCGATGACCGCGACCACGGTGAAGACGCGCTCGTCCCGTGAGGTCTACCGGGACGTGCTCGTGGAACTCATGCCGCGGGACGAGCGGTTGATCTGCCTGGACAGCGACACCGGCCTGTTCAGCGGGGTCGACTTCGGCACGGCGGGCGACAGGTACGTCAACCTGGGCATCGCCGAGCACACCCTCATGGGCGCCGCCGCCGGGCTCGCCAAGGAGGGACTCGTGCCCGTCGTGAACACGATGGCGGCGTTCGCCTCGACCCGGGCCCTGGAGGCCGTCAAGGTCGACATCGCGCTCAACAACCTGCCCGTCCGCATCGCCGCGACCCACTCCGGGGTGTCGGGCGGCCATCTCGGCCCCACCCACCACTCGCTGGAGGACCTGGCCGTGATGCGGAACCTGCCGAACATGACCGTCGTGGTCCCGGCCGACGCGGCCACCACCGACGAATTGTTCCGCCAGGCCCTCACCCTGCCGGGCCCCGTCTACTTCCGGCTCGGCCGCAACGCCACCCCCGACCTTCCCGGCGGACCGCCCGTACGGCTCGGGCAGGCGCGCACCCTGCGGGAGGGCGGCGACGTCACGCTCGCCGCCTGCGGCCCGTACCCGGTGCTCGCCGCCCTCGACGCCGCGGACCTGCTGGAGCGCGACGGCATCGCGGCGTCCGTGATCCACGTGCACACGGTCAAGCCGCTGGACACCGACACGCTCGCCGCCGCGGCGGGCACGACCGGCGTCGTGGTCACCGTGGAGGAGCACTGGCGCGCCGGGGGCTTCGGAGCCGCCGTCGCCGAGAGCCTCTCCGAGATCCTGCCGGTCAGGGTGCACCGGGTGGCGATGCCCGACGCGTTCGTACCGGTGTCCGGCGGCCAGAGATATCTCCTGGAGCGGGGTGGCATCACCCCCCAGGCCGTCGCCGCGCGGGCCAGGACGGCCCTCGGCAGACCGAGGAGGGACCCCCGATGAACGACGACTTCAGGTCCGCCGGCTGGTGGCGCGACGAGACCGTCCTCGACGACCTCCGGCGTTCCGCCGCCAGCCACCCGGACAAGCCGGCGCTCGTCTGCTACCGCGGCGGCGTCCCCGAGACGGTGACCTACGCCGAGCTCGCCCACCGCGTCGACCGCCTCGCGGCGAGCCTGGTGCGGCTGGGCGTGGGCCGCGGCGACGTGGTGACCCTGCAGCTGCCCAACTCCTGGCAGCTCGTCGCGTCGATCCTCGCGTGCGCGCGGATCGGCGCCGTGGCGGGCCCGGTCGTGCCGATCATGCGCAGGCGCGAGGTCGAGTTCATGACCCGGCTCACCGCCAGCCCCGTGTACATCGCGGCGGCCGAGTTCCGCGGCTTCTCGTACGCGGAGATGAGCGCCGAGGTCGCCCGCGCCGTCCCCGGCCTGCGCCACCGGGTGCTGCTCGGCGGTGCGGACCACGGCGGTACGGACGGCGCGCTCGACTTCGACCGCGACCTCCTCGGCCCCGAGCCCTCCCCCGAGGAGATCGAGGCCCTCGACGCGCTCGAGGCCGGACCCGACGATCCCGCCCAGGTCGTGTTCACCTCCGGCACGACCGGTGAGCCGAAGGGCGTCGTGCACAGCCACAACACCCTGTACGCGATGAACAGGGCGCAGGCCGACGTGCTTCACCTGACCATCAGGGAAGTGACGGCGATGGGTTCCCCCACGACCCACCAGGCCGGCTACACCTGGAACTTCGTCATGCCGCTCATCCTCGGCGCGACGGCCGTTCAGGTGGACGCGTGGGACCCGGACGTGATGCTGCGGATCCTGGAGGAGCGGGAGGTCACGTTCTTCATGGGCGCGCCCACGTTCCTCTCCGACCTCATCGAGGCGCAGCGCGCCTCGCCGAGGGACCTGTCCTCGCTGGTGACGTTCGCCACCGGCAGCGCGCCGATCGCACCGCTCCTCGTGGAGGACGCGCGGGAGGTCCTCGGCTGCCGGGTGTACGCCCTGTGGGGCATGAGCGAGAACGGCTGCGTGACGATCACCCGCCCCGAGGACCCGGCGATGCGCGCGGCCGAGAGCGACGGCACCCCCGTACCGGGGATGGAGGTGAGGATCGTCGGCCGCGAGGGCGAGCCGGTGGCCGCGGGGCAGCCCGGCCTGCTCCAGGTCCGCGGCGCCGCCCAGTGTCTGGGCTACTTCCGCCGCCCCGAGGTGTACGCGGAGTCGCTGACCGAGGACGGCTGGTTCGACACCGGCGACCTGGCCAGGGAGGACGGCTACGGCGGCATCCGGATCACCGGCCGGGTCAAGGACGTCATCATGCGGGGCGCCGAGAACATCCCCGTCGTGGAGGTGGAGGCGGCCCTGCTGCGGCACCGCGCCGTCAAGGACGTGGCGGTCGTCGGCTACCCGGACCCGCGCCTGGGCGAGCGCGCCTGCGCGATCCTCGTCGCGGCGGACTCCTCGGCGGACCCGCCGCTCACCCTCGACGACATGCGCGGCCACCTCGCGGGCCTCGGCATGGCCAAGCAGTACTGGCCGGAACGGCTGGAGATCGTGCCGTCGCTGCCGAGGACACCCTCCGGAAAGATCCAGAAATTCGCCCTGCGCGACCGGCTCCGGGCTTAGGACAGGACAGGTCATGAACTTCGAATTCACCGGTGAACAGCAGGAACTCGCCAAGAGGGTGCGGGAGTTCGCGGCCGACAGGGTGGCCCCGTACCGCCACGAGAGCGATGTGCGGCGCGGCTACCGTGCCGGGCTCCTCGCCGAGATGGGCGAGGAGGGACTGTTCTCGCTGCGGGTCCCCGAGGAGTACGGGGGACGCGGGCTCGACGCGGTGAGCGCGGGCATCGCCCTGGAGGAGCTGGCGGCGGCCGACCTGTCGGTCTGCTACCCCGTGCTCAACGCCGCCCTCATCGGCGGTGTCCTGGCCGCGAACGGCACGCCGGGACAGCTCGCGGGCTGGCTGCCGCCGATCGCCACCGGCGAGTCGATCGTCGCGCTCTGCCTCACCGAGCCCGGCCACGGCACCGACGCCGCGAGCATCGAGATGCGCGCCGAACCCGACGGCGACGGGTGGGTGCTGAACGGCGAGAAGACCTCCATCATGATCGCCGCCTACGCCACGCACGGCCTGGTCTTCGCGCGCACCGGGGAGGCGGGGGCGCACGGCATCACCGCCTTCTACGTCCGGCTCGACGAGGCCAGGGTGACCCGCGAGGTCCTCTCCGACCTCGGCTGCCGGTCCGGCGGGCGCGGCAGGCTCGTCTTCGACGACGTCCGCGTCGGCCCCCGGGACGTGGTCGGGGAGCCGGGACTCGGCTTCGCCGCGGTCATGCGCGGGTTCGGCGTCTCGCGGGCGCTCATCTCGCTGATGGCGCTCGGGGTCGGCAGGGCCGCCCTCGACGAGGCCGTCGCCCACGCGGGCGCCAGGGAGGCGTTCGGCGGGCCCATCGGCAGGTTCCAGGGAGTCGCCTTCCCCCTGGTCGAGCACGCGACCATGCTCCACGCGGCCCGGCTGGTGTCGTACGAGGCGCTGTGGCGCGCCGACAACGGCATGGACCCGCGGGTCCCCTCCAACATGGCCAAGTGGTGGGCGCCGAAGGCGGCGATGGAGGCCGTGCACCAGTCCCTGCTCACCATGGGCCACCTCGGCTGGTCGGAGGACGGGCCGGTCGCGCAACGACTCAGGGACGTCGTCGGGCTCCAGCTCGCGGACGGCACCGCGGCGGCCACCAAGCTCGTCGTCGCGAGGAAGCTCCTCGGCCGGGAGAACGCGCCGTGATCGTCGGCGACGCGCTCCTCGGTCCTCGGTGCCTCGGTGCCTCGGTGCCTCGGTGCCTCGGTGCCTCGGTGCCTCGGTGAGTGATTCTCAGTGAGCGGTCCTCGGTGAGTGGTTCTCGGTGACGTGACGATGTGACCGGTGACGTGAGCCGGGGGGAGACGGTTACCGTCTCCCCCCGGCTCATCTTGTCCTCCCGGCCCCCGGGCCCCGGTCCCAGCCGGTCCTCCCGGCCTCACCCGGTCCTCCCTGACCGACCCGACCGCGCTGTGCCGACCATATTGCCGACTATGTTGCCGACCACGTTGTGCCGACCGCGTCGCGCGCCCGCTTCGGCCGGCGCACCCGAGCCCGCCCGGCTCACCCGATCGCACCGATCGTGCCCGGCTCACCCGGCCGCGCTGTGCGCCCGCTTCGCCTGGCGGTAGGCGCGCATCTTGGCGCGCGTCCCGCACACCGACATCGAACACCACCTGCTGCCCCGGTTTCGCGACCGGTCGTAGAAGATCCACTCACATCGGTGCTCGCCGCACGCCTTGAGGCGCTGCCAGGAACCGTCGGCGACGGCACCGGCGACGGCCGCCAGCACCCTGGCCAGGGCCCCGCGCACGTCGGTCAGCGCGGGCTGGAGGCCGAGACTCCCGGCCTCCCCGCCGAATCCCACGACGAGCGGGCAGGCGCGTGCGACGTGCTCGACCGTACGGCGGGCCTGGAGGTCGGCGGGCCCGCCGTTGTTCTCCCGCAGGAGCGCGCGGAGCGCCTCCCGCAGGGTCACGGCGTCGCGGCGATCCAGCTCGTCCGGCCGCACCCGCGGGCCACCGAGGCCGTTGCGTTCCAGCCAGGTGGCGAGGCCCTCCGCGGTGGCGAAGTAGTCAGGGCCGAACTCCACATTGACGCTGTTGACGAATGCCTGCACCAGCGCGAGCGGACCCGGCGCCACGGCTCTGTCTCCCGGTTGTCGCTTCACCCGGACAATGTTACTACCGAAGCGACTTCGTCGGTAGTGCGGCAACGGTGATTAAACGGCACCCCGGCAGGGCTCCCGCCGCACCCGTACCCGACCACGTACCCTACGGTCCGCGTTCGCATCCCGAGAAGAAGCTCTTATCGCACCCCCGTTGCCCCACCCTTGTTACCGGCTTAGCGTAATTGCTGGTAACAGAAAAACCGGCAGAGAAATCCGGAGCACGAAGGGAAGCGACGTGACCACCAGGGTCTATCCCGCCTACATCGGCGGCAAGGACATCACCGGCGACAGCGGGAAGTACGTCCACACGGTCACCACTCGTGCCGTCCTGGAGGACACCTTCCCCAGCCTGAGGCTCAAGCGCGACCTCGACCTGGGCGTCGTCGACATCGAATCGGCCGGGGACGTCGTCGCGGGAGCGTGTGCCGTCGCCGACGAGGAGATGGTGGAGCTGGCCCTCGAATCGGCGGCCCGGGCCGCCCCCGAATGGGCCCGCTTCCCGCTCGCCACCCGGATGGAGATCGGGTACCGCATCGCGGAACGCCTCGCCGAGCACCGCGACGAGCTGGTCGAGATCCTCGTCGCCGAAGGACAGCCCCGCTCCCTCGCCGAGGGCATGGTCGACGGGATCCCCCTCACCGGCTGGAGCCGGGAGACGCTCGGGTGGTGCGCCGCGCAGATGCGCTTCGACCGGCACGACGGCGAGCGCGAGATGATCCTGCGGCGCGTCCCCGACGGGGTCGTCTGCGTCAACCCCCCGCAGAACGCCGCGGTCGCCAACGCCCTGTTCGGCATCACCGCCCTGCTGGCCGGCAACGCCGTGGTGGTGCGGGCGCCGCGCGGGATCCCGCTCGCGGTCATGTACACGATGCGGGAGATCGTGGCGCCGGTGCTCGAAGAGGCGGGCGCGCCCCCCGGCACGCTCAACGCGCTCTGCGGGCCGCCCATGCTCGACGCCTGGCTGGCCAGCGAGCACGTCGACGACATCGTCTACATCGGCGGCAGCAAGAAGGGCCTGGCCCTGGAGCGCGACTGCGTCGCGGCCGGCAAGAAGCCCATCCTGGAGCTCGCGGGCAACGACTGCTTCGTGGTCTGGCGCGACGCGGACCTGGACGTCGCGGTGGAGAGCCTCACCCAGTTCTTCACGCAGTCGGGCCAGATCTGCAACGTGCCCAACCAGGTGATCGCCCACCCCGCGATCGCCGACGAGCTCCTCGAACGGCTGACCGTGGCCGTGCAGAAGATCCAGCCCGGATACCCCGAGGAGCGCGGCGTCGTGCTCACCCCGGTCCTGATGGTCGACGCGTTCCACGCCTGCGTCGCCCAGGCGCTCGGGCAGGGCGCGACGCTCGTCCACGGCGGCCGCCGCCTGGAGGTGGACGGCTCCCCGTCGGAGACCGGGTTCTTCCTGGAGCCGACGATCCTGCGGGTCGACGGGCTCCGCGACTCCAGGTCGCTGTGGGTGGTGCGCGACGAGACGTTCTTCCCCCTCCTGCCGGTCATCGTCCCCGAGGCCGGCGCCACGGACGACGACCTGCTGGAGCGGGTCATCGCGTTCGTGAACGGCAACGCGTACGGCCTGCGCGACTCCTTCTGGGCCGGCGACCCCTCGGTGATCGACCGGTTCGCGGAGGGGGCCACCGGCGGCGGCCAGCTCAAGATCAACGACTCGCACGCCGGCTTCCTGCCGTTCCTGCCCACCCACGGCGGGACCGGCCTGACCGGCGGCGCCTTCGGGGAGGCGAACTATCTCATGCTGCGCGCCTCGCACCTGCAGGGCGTCAGCATCGTCCGCCCGGCGACCGATACGGAGTGAACGACATGACATCTCGTACTTTCAAGGCCACGGTGTGGTGCTCGGCCGAGGACCTGATCGAGCAGCTCGGCGACGACCGGGCGTTCCCGGCGTGCGCCCCGGACATCCTCTCCGTCGAGGACATCGGCGGCGGGCTCCGCCAGTGGGTCCTCGCCTTCCGCGGCGGCACGGCCGAGTGGGTCCAGCACAGCCGCGACCTGGTCGGCGCGCAGCCCTACCGGATCGAGTTCGAGCAGGTCACCGGCGACTTCCACGACTTCAGGGGCTCCTGGACGACCGAGGACCTCGCCGAGGGCTGCGAGGTCACCTACCAGGTGGACTACTCCACGAGCGTCCCGCACCTGGCGGGCGCGATCGACACGGCCATCGGACGGGTGCTGCTGCGAAGCGTCCGGCGGATCCTCGACGGGATCTGCGGGCCGATCCACGTCACCGCGGGCGGTGAGTACCTGTGGGACGTCCCCGAGGCCACCGGCGTCCACGGCGTCCCCGGCAGCTCCGACGTCCCCGGCAGCTCCGGCATTTCCGGCACGGAAAGGACACTCAGCGATGCGATTCGATGACATCTGGATCTCCGGCACGGGCGGCACGCTCGGCGACCTGGTGCCGATAGGCCGGGCCGTCGAGGACGGCTCGTACTCGGCCGAGGTCGCGGAGAGCACCGGGATGGTCTCCGTCTCCCAGTCCGCCGACGCTCCCCCGGAGATGGCCGTGACCGCGGGACGGCAGGCGCTCAAGGAGGCCGCCGCCCTCGGGACGGAGATCGGCCCCGACACGCTCTACCTGCACAGCCACAGCCACTTCCAGGGCATCGACATGTGGCCCGCGGCCTGCTGGATCGGCGGGGAGCTGCTGGGCACCCGGATGGCCGGGATGCCGATGACCGTCTCGGCGGCGTCGAACGGCTCCCTGGCCTGCCTGGAGATCGCGGCGAGCATGCTGTCGGGACGCCCCGAGCTCCCCGCCGCCCTCATCACGGTCGCGGACCGGTTCGCCCCGCCCACCGACCGCTGGTACCTCTCCCCCGGCATGGTCTTCGGTGACGGTGCCGCGTCGGCGGTGGTCACCCGAGGCGGCGGCCGGCTGCGGCTGCTGTCCTGCGTCTCGGAGACCGACACGGCCCTCGAAGGTCTCTCGCGCGGCGACGAGCCGTTCCGTACGGCCCCCGAGCCGCGGCCCGACATGCGGCGCAGGACCCGGGAGTTCCTGGCCGGCGGCGAGCTGTCGCTGCGCGACGTCCGCGCCAGGTCGGCGGCCGGGACCGCCGATGTCGTCTCCCGGGCGCTGTCCGACGCCGG
This sequence comes from Streptosporangium vulgare, assembly GCF_042428775.1. Taxonomy (NCBI): domain Bacteria; kingdom Bacillati; phylum Actinomycetota; class Actinomycetes; order Streptosporangiales; family Streptosporangiaceae; genus Streptosporangium; species Streptosporangium vulgare. The sequence continues at coordinate 195,684 of NZ_JBHMBS010000004.1, forward strand.
CCTGTCCATGGACGGGATCGACTGGCTCGTCACGCCGTTCGTCGGACGGGCCCTGTTCAAGGAGAGCTTCGTACGGCCCCTGGACGACATCCCCGGCAACACCCTGGCCGAGCTCGGGCTGACGATCGGCCATCTCGGCCCCGCCGACCAGCTCTACGGCCTGGACCACCTGTTGAAGGAGGACCTTCTGGAGCCGGGGGCCCGGGTGCTCCTCATCGGCACCGGCATGGGATTCACATTCTCCGCGGCCGTTCTCGAGGCGCGCGACGCCTGACCACTCCACAGGACTCCACAGGAAGGAACCCCGTCATGACCGTCACCCAGAGTCCCGACGCGTCTCCCACTCCCTCCCTCGACTCCCGCGTCACCCCCGTCGAGCCGCTCCTCGCGCCCGCCGCGCTGCGGGAGGAGATCCCGATGTCGCCCACCGCCGGGGAGACCGTGCTCAACGGCCGGTACGAGATCGCCCAGGTGCTGAACGGCCAGAACGACCGGCTCGTCGTGGTCGCCGGTCCGTGCTCCATCCACGACCCCTGCGCCGCCCTGACCTACGCCGAGCGGCTGTCCGACCTCGCGCGGCGGGTGTCCGGCTCGCTCGTGGTCGTCATGCGGGTCTACATGGAGAAACCGAGGACCCGCCTCGGCTGGAAGGGGCTCATCAGCGATCCCCACCTCGACGGCTCGAACGACCTCAACAGCGGGCTGCGCGTGGCGAGAAGCCTGATGGTGGACATCCTGGAGACCGGCCTGCCGATCGGCTGCGAGTTCCTCGACCCGCTGACCCCCCGCTACTTCTCCGACGCCGTGTCCTGGGGATCGATCGGTGCCCGCACCGTCCAGAGCCAGGTGCACCGGCAGCTCACCAGCGGGCTCAGCATGCCCGTCGGCATCAAGAACGCGACGAGCGGCCACGTGGAGGACGCGGTCGACGCCATCGTCGCGGCCTCCAAGGGGCACGTGTTCCCGGGCATCGACGACGACGGCGTCGCCTCGATCGTCTCCACCAGCGGGAACCCCGAGTGCCACGTCGTCCTGCGCGGCGGCAGCACGGCCCCGAACTACGGCCCCTCCGACGTGGCGAACGCCCTCGAACTGCTGGGGAGCGCGGGACTGCCGCAGCGCCTCTTCATCGACGCCAGCCACGGCAACAGCGGCAAGGACCACGAGCGGCAGCCCCACGTCGCCGCGGACATCGCGCGGCGGATCGCCGGCGGAGAGATCGGCATCGCCGGGATCATGCTGGAGAGCTTCCTCGCCGCCGGCCGGCAGGACCTGGTCCTGGGAAGGACGGAGCGCCTCGCGTACGGGCAGAGCGTGACCGACGCCTGCGTGGACTGGGAGCAGACCACCCGGATGATCGAGGAGCTCGCCGAGGCCGTCGAGGCCGGGCGTTCCCTCCGGCGGGCCGGTGCCGAGGACACCCCCCTGCTGGCCGAGGCCGCTCTCCCCGCCACGCTGCCGGCCCTCGCCTGAGCCCCCGTCCCACGCTATTTCGAGAGGAACGATTCTCATGGAAACGACCAACTCGTCGCTTCCCCTCGCCCGTCCCGCCGGTGACGACCGGACCGGAGCACCGCACCGGCACTCCGTTTCCGTACCCGAGAAGGCCGTCCAGCACCGGGAGACGTTCGCGGTGGCGGCCCTGGCCGGCCTGCTCCACCGCTACACGGGGGAGACCGACCTGCTGATCGGACGGCGGGCGGGGCAGGGGGCGGCCGAGACCGTCCGGCTGCGGGTGTCGGGGGACACGACCGCCGCGGACCTGCTGGCCGGGATCGCCGCCACACGGGCCGAGCCGTCCACCGGCGAGACCTGTCACGCCGTCGTCTCCACGGGAGACGTCCCGGGCGTCCCCGGCACCCCTGTCGTCCCTGGCATCTCCGCGGGAGACGTCCCCGCGAGTGCCGCCCCCGCTGACGGCGTCTCCGCAAGCGGTGTCTCCGCGAACGGCGGGGAGCCGGGGCCGCGTGCCGCGCTGACCGTGCTCACCCGGGACGAGGGCGACTTCGAGCTCGTGATGTCCCGGGCGGAGTTCGACGCGGACGCCGCCGCGCAGTACGCGCTGCACCTGGGGCGGGTCCTCGACGCCCTCGCGGCCGACCGGTCCGTCGCGCTGCGGGACATTCCCCTGCTCACCGAGGAGGAGTCGAGGCGCATCCTGGTCGACTGGAACCAGACCGACGAGCCCGTACCCGACCTCTTCTTCCACGAGGTCGTCGCGGACATCGCGCGCCGGACGCCCGACGTGGTCGCGGTGGCCTGGCCCGGTGGCCGGATGACCTTCCGCGAGCTCGACGACCAGGCCAACCGGCTCGCCCACCGGCTCGCCTCGACAGGGGTCCGCCCCCGCGACCGGGTCGGGGTCTGCTTCCCGCGCGGCGCCGAGAGCCTGATCGCGCAGCTCGCCTGCTTCAAGACGGGGGCGGCGGCGATCCTGCTCGACCCCGAGTTCCCCGACGACCGCGTCCGCTTCATGATCGAGGACGCCTCGGCCGTGGTGGTGCTCACCACGAAGGCCCACGAGCCCAAGGTGTCCGGGATCTGCCCGGTGCTCTCGCTCGACGACGCGGACTGGCGCGACGAGCCCGCCACCCCGGTCGGCGAGCGGGTGGAGGCCGGGGACCTCATCCACATCTGCTACACGTCCGGCTCCACGGGGGTGCCCAAGGCCGTCATGGTGCCGCACGGCGCGGCCCGCAACCTCATCTACAGCATGCGGGTGATCTGCGGCATCACCGAGAAGTCCCGCGGGACGTGGCTGGCGGCGCCCGGCTACGGCATGGTGGAGGTCGAGTGCTTCTCGGTCCTGGCCGCGGGCGCCACGGTCCACATCCCCGAGCCGTCGGTCGTGACGTCGCCCGAGTGGCTGCGCGACTGGCTCGTCTCGGAGCGGATCACCCACACCCTGCTCATGAAGGCCATGGCCGAGCGGCTGTGGACGCTCCACTGGCCCGCCGAGACCGAGCTGGTCAACATCAGGATCTGCGGCGAGCGCGTGCAGTCGTGGCCCTCCGCCGACCTGCCCTTCCACGTGTTCAACCTGTACGGCTCCGCGGAGGCGACGGTGGTGGCCACGTGCGACATCACCCAGCTCGGCGTGGACCTCGGCGAGGAGGGGCGCGCCCACCGCCTGCCGCCGATCGGCCGGCCCACGCCCAACGTCAAGGCGTACGTGCTCGGCGAGAACCTCGAAGTCCTCCCGCCGGGAGTCGTCGGCGAGATCTTCGTGGCCGGTGAGAGTCTGTCGGAGGGATACCTGGGCCGGCCCGAGGCCACCGCGGAGAAGTGGCTCGCCAACCCGATGGACCCGGTCCGTCACCCGGTGCTGTACCGGACGGGCGACGTGGCGCGCTACTGGACCGACGGGAGCATCGAGATCGTCGGCCGTACCGACAACCAGATCAAGGTCCGCGGCAACCGGGTGCACCTCGGCGAGATCGAGGCCGTCCTGGCCGACCAGCCGGGCGTCGGCCAGGCGGCGGTCCTGGCCAAGAAGGACGGCCAGGGAGACGTCCAGCTGGTGGCCTACATCGAGCCGGGCCCCGGCCCCGTCCCCGAGGTGCGGGACGTCCGGGCGGCGCTGCGGCAGACGCTTCCCTCGTTCATGGTGCCGGCGGCGTACGTCATCGGCGGTCTCCCGACGACGACGAACGGCAAGATCGACCGGACCGCGCTCCCCGAGCCGCCCCGGTCCCGCCCGGAGGTCGGCAGCCCCTACCAGGAGCCGCGCGACGACGTCGAGCGGTCCCTCCAGCGGATCTGGGCGAAGACGCTGGAACTCGAGGGCATCGGCATCCTCGACAACTTCTTCGAGCTGGGCGGGGACTCCCTGCGCGCGGCCCGCCTGACCGAGCGGATCCGCGAGGTCTTCGACGTCGACGTCGACATCGACGACCTGTTCGACGACGCCAGCATCGAGCGGATGGCCCACACCGTCGCGGAGGCGAGAAGGAGCTGACCGCCGATTCTTGTGAAACGAGTCCGACGAAAAGGATCGGCCCCGGTTTACACCGGGGCCGATCCTTTTCGTCGGGTTCCGTCACTTTGCCCGCCCGTTTTCCGGCGCCCGCGCATTGGCCCGCGCATTGGCCCTCGTATTCACCTTTCCAGTCGTCGCTGTTTTTTGTTCGCATCCCGAGAAGAATGTCTTATCGCCAGCTCGTTGTCCCGCGCTGACCAGGGATCTACCGTAAAAGAAGGCAACCACAAGAATGGCCGTTCACCCGGAGGCGGAATCCGTGGAATTCGCGGAGACGACGTCACCGGCGACGACGGAACAAAGAATCGAACGCCGGAGGTGTCAAGCGTATGCAGGCCGCGGTCGTCTGGTGGGATCTGCGCGATTCGGACCAGACCGTCGAATCGCTCCGCGCGTTCCTGCGCGACGAGGCGGTGGACCGGTTCGCCACGATTCCCGGGCTGCGCCTGAAGTTCTGGATCTCCGACCGGAGGAGCGACCGCTGGGGCGCCGTGTTGCTCTGGGAGTCGGCGGAGGCCGCGGCGGTCCCGCTGCCGGCCAGGGCCGCCGAACTGATCGGATTCCCGCCCGTCCAGCGCTCCGTCTTCGAGGTGGAGGCCACCACCGAGGGCATCTTCGACATCGCCGAACTGGCGGGCCGTGGCCTGGCCCTGGAGGGATGACGAGGACATGGCGAAGATTCTCATCGCCGGTGGCGGCATCGGCGGCCTCGCGGCCGCGCTGAGCATCGCCGGCCGGGGGCACCGGGTGGTCGTGCTGGAACGCCAGGCCACGTTCGCCGAACTGGGCGCGGGCATCCAGCTGGGGCCGAACGCCTTCCACGCGCTCGACTGCCTCGGGGTCGGCGAGGCCGTACGCGACCGGGCGGTCTTCATCGACGAGCTGCGCCTCATGGACGGCACGACGGGCGAGCGGGTGGCGAGCATGCCGCTGACCGGCGCCTACCGGGGACGGTTCGGCAACCCGTACGCGGTGGTCCACCGGGGCGACCTGTACCAGCCGCTGCTCGACGCCTGCCGCGCGTCCGGCGACATCGAGCTGCTCGGCGGCCGGCCGGTCACCCGGTACGAGCAGGGCCCGGCCGGTGTCACCGCCGTCACGGACACGGGAGACCGGTTCACCGGCGCCGCCCTCATCGGGGCCGACGGCATCCGCTCGGCCGTCCGCGGGCAGCTCGTCGGTGACGGCGGGCCCCGGATCTCCGGGCACACCATCTACCGCTCGGTCATCCCCATGGAGAACGTCCCCGAGGAGCTGCGCTGGAACACCGTCACCCTCTGGGCGGGCCCGAAATGGCACTTCGTCCACTACCCGATCGGCGGCGGCCGGTTCCTGAACCTGGCCGCCACCCGGGACGACGACGCCCGCGAGGAGGTGACCGGCGAGCCCGCGGACAGGTCCCACGTGCTGGGCGAGTTCCCCGGCCTGAGCGACACCGCCCGTGACCTGCTGGAACTGGGCGAGGAGTGGAGGACCTGGGTCCTGTGCGACCGCGACCCGGTCGAGCGCTGGACCGACGGGCGGGTCGCCCTGCTCGGCGACGCCGCGCACCCGATGCTGCAGTACGCCGCCCAGGGCGCGTGCATGGCCCTTGAGGACGCGGTGGTGATCGGCGGGCTGCTCGACTGGGACGAGGACGCGATCCCGCGGCGCCTGGAGAAGTACAACGCCGAACGGCGCGAGCGCACGGCGAGGACCCAGCTGGTGGCCCGCGAGATGGGGACGCGGCTCTACCATCCGTCGGGCGCCGAGGCACGGGCGCGGAACGAGATGCTGTCCTCCCTCACCGTGGACGACCTGCACGACAGGGTGGCCTGGCTGCACGGCGCCCGCGACTTCAGCCGCGGTCTCGGCGTCGGCGCGGGGGCGGCCCGATGAGCAGGCTGCGCTGGCTGACCGCGGGAGAGTCCCACGGGCCCGCCCTGGTGGCGACCCTGGAGGGGCTGCCCGCCGGCGTGCCGGTCACCACCGGGATGCTGGCGGACGCGCTCGCCAGGCGGCGGCTGGGGTACGGCCGGGGCGCGCGGATGAGGTTCGAGCGGGACGAGGTGACCGTCCTCGGCGGCGTACGGCACGGGCTCACCCTGGGCTCGCCGGTCGCGATCGTGGTGGGCAACACCGAGTGGGCCAGGTGGGAGCAGGTGATGGCGGCCGACCCGGTCGCCCCCGAGGTGCTGGAGGGGCTGGCGCGCAACGCCCCCCTGACCCGGCCCCGGCCCGGCCACGCGGACCTGGCGGGCATGCAGAAGTACGGTTTCGACGAGGCCAGGCCGATCCTGGAGCGGGCCAGCGCGCGGGAGACGGCGGCGCGGGTCGCGCTGGGCGCGGTGGCCCGCTCCTACCTGCGGGAGACGGCCGGGATCGAGCTCGTCTCGCACGTCGTGGAACTGGCCTCGGCCAGGGCTCCCGAGGGGATCCTGCCCACCCCCGAGGACACCGGGAGGCTGGACGCCGACCCGGTGCGCTGTCTGGACGCGGACGCGAGCAAGGCGATGGTCGCCGAGATCGACCGGGCCCACCGGGACGGTGACACGCTCGGCGGCGTGGTCGAGGTCCTCGCCTACGGGGTCCCCGTGGGGCTCGGCTCCCACGTGCACTGGGACAGGCGCCTCGACGCGCGGCTGGCGTGCGCCCTGATGGGCATCCAGGCGATCAAGGGGGTCGAGGTCGGAGAGGGCTTCGGGCTGGCCCGTACGCCGGGATCGAGGGCGCACGACGAGATCGTGCCGACGGGCGAGGGCGTCAGGCGGACCTCGGGGCGTTCCGGCGGGACCGAGGGCGGCCTGAGCACCGGCGAACCGCTGCGGGTGCGGGCGGCGATGAAGCCGATCGCGACCGTGCCCCGGGCCCTGGCCACCGTGGACGTCACCACCGGCGCCCCGGCGCGGGCCCACCACCAGCGGTCGGACGTGTGCGCGGTCCCGGCGGCCGGGATCGTGGCCGAGGCGATGGTCGCGCTCGTCCTGGCGGACGCGGTGGCCGAGAAGTTCGCCGGGGACTCGGTGTCCGAGACCCGCCGCAACATCCGGGGCTACCTCGACCACCTTCCCATCGGCTGACGGCCCGGAAGAGCGGCACATCGAGGGACGGGCGAGCGTCTTGGGCCGGTTCCCCCTCGACGTGACGATCGCGTCCTCGGAGGGGGAGCCGGAACGGAGCCGGCGGCGCCCGAAGCCCGCGAGGCTGACACGCACGGGGCCACGGGCGCGCCCGTCCGGACGTCAGCCGCGCTCGTAGGGGATCTTCTCGCCCGCCTCGATCGCGACCGGCAGCCGGTTCTCCGCCGGCGGCAGCGGGCAGGTGGCGAGGTCGGTGTAGGCGCACGGCAGGTTCGTGGCCCGGTTGAAATCCACGGTCACCTGGTTGTCGGCATCGGGCACCCCGAGTTGCAGGACACGGTTGGCGGCGTAGGTGGTCACGCCGGAGGTCGCGTCGGTGAACAGGGCGATCAGGCTGCCCGGCTCGTGTCCGTTGAACACCGTCAGGCTCAGCGTCCGCCCGTCGAGTTCGAACTCGACCCGCCCCGGCGCGTCGTAAACGTGCCTCAGCCCTTCCACCGCCGCCCCGACCTCCGTCGGCCGGGGCTCGTCGAACGGCAGGTAGCGGCCGACGACCGACCATCGCGGGTCCGGCGGGAAGACCGGAGTACCCGCGAACGCGACACGCAGCGGGTGGTCCGGGTGTCTGGGCCTGACGATGTCATGCCCGCCCCGCTTGGCCACCTCGATCACCGCTTCACCCCAGGTGGTGTTGATCGAGCCTCGTTCGGGGATGTGGCCGAACACGTACCGGCCGCGCACAGGCGTGCCGTCCACGACCAGTTCCTCCGCGTCGCCGAGGGTCACCACGACGCCCTCGCCGCCGGTCGACCACTCCCCTGGAGCATCCGGCAGTCGCTGCGGTTCAGACGTCAGCCAGTGCAGGTTGGTGACGGCGAGGAACCCGTGGGGATCGGCCAGCACCCTCTCGTGCCGGTGGTGCCAGTCCTGCCATTCCTGGACGTACGCGGCCACGTCGATCACTTCGGCTGCCATGGCTGCTCCTCAAGACGCGCGAGATTTTTCATACTATTCCTACCTTTTAGATTGGTTTATGTCCAGCGTCGACCTCAGGACGACCGGAACCCAATCAACCATCAGGTCTCAGGGTCAGAATCCCTCGGTGGTCACCATGGGGCCGCCTGTCAGGTAGTTGATCAGCGCGGCGCGAGTGGTGGACACGAATGCCTGGGGTATCTCGTCTGCCGGGTGCCAGGCGACGCGTGCGTGTTTGCGAGGTTCGGCGTTGATCGGGGTGCCGCTCCAGGTGTCGGTGACGAAGACAACGGTAACGAAGCCGTTCGGTGCCTCGACACCCCAGGAGCAGTGGATGAGACCGGCTACTCGGAGGTCGGCGGGGTCTACGACCAGTCCGGTCTCCTCTTTCAGCTCGCGGACCGCGGTCTGCGTGATCACTTCGCCCTTGCTCGCCTTGCCGACGGGAAGGTCCCAGTGGTTGGGGGCGAACTTCGCTCCGGCCGCTCGTTGTATGAGGAGGACTCGTTGCCGCGCCTGGTCGTGGACGATGACGGCGGCGACGAGGAGGGTGTGTGCTTCGAGCGCGGGGGGCAGGGCGGTGCCGGGCGTGGGCATGGACACGATCCTTTCACGCGGCGGTGGCCGCGTGCCGGATGCGCTGTTCCAGCAGGGCCGCGCCGGGGACGCCTCTGCGCTTGTATACGGCGAGGGTCGGTCGGATGCTAGCCAGGGCGGTTCTGCTCCGGCCTGACGCCATTCCTTCGGCGAGGTCGAGTGCCTGGTTCCAGGCTCCGATCGCCTCGTCGGCTCTTACCTGGGCGGCGAGGCAGTCCCCGAGGTCCATGTGGGTGAGCAGGTGGACGCGGGGAAAAGCGACGGGGTCCCAGGATGTGAAGGCCGCCCGGTGCCGGGCCTCGGTGCCCACATGGTCGCCCATTTCAGTGAGCGTCCTGGCGGTGTGGGAGTCGACGGTGCCGGAGGCGGGTCCCATGAGGAGCGAGTATGAGGGTTGCGGATCGCCTGGTCGGGAGAGAGCGTCCTCGGCCGCGAGGAGTGCTCTCGCTGCTCCGGCCTTCTCACCGAGAGCGGCGTGGGAACGAGCGTGCGTGATGCGCAGAAGCGCTTCGGTGGCACCGTCACAGCGGCCTTTAGCGCGTTTGAGGGCCGCTTCGATGAGGTCCCGGCTGTGCTGATGTTCCTTCAGGCTGAGCGCTTGGTGGGCGATCGCGCGCATCATCCAAGCGGCGTGGGCGCCCGGGTCGGCCTCGACGGCGAGTTGGAAGCCGGTGAGGTAGTACCGCTGGGCCGCGCCCTCATGTCCGAGGTCGTGATGCTTCCAACCGAGCAGCCAGGCGAGCTCGGCAGTGGCACCGAACGCGTCGCGACGTGTCGCTTCGTCGGTGAAGCGGCCGGACAGCATGGGGGCGACGGTGTCGGCCAGGTAGGCGGCAACGGTAGTGAGGCCGTGCCCCCCGCCGAGGCGCTCATCGGCCGCACCGAACGCTTTGGTGATCTGCCGGACGACGGCCACTTCTCTGGCACCGACTCGCGCGCTGCCGGTCCGTGCCCGCAGGAGCCTGCTCACCGCCTCTGAGTCGTAGCCGAGAGGCAGACTCACCCGGTCCGTGGTGTAGACGGCGGTGGCGAGGAAGCTTCTGTTCTCGATATCGGCCCGGCTGAGCATGGTCGCGGTTTCGACAGGGTGCGCGCCTTCCAGCACCGGCGACTCGTCAGTCTGGAAACCGAGCTGCAGCTTCGTCACCGGACGTCCGGCGCGGCGCGAGAGAGCCTCGACGAGGTAGCAGGCAGTCCGTTCATTCGGTTCAACGCCCGCAACCCAATGCGAGATGGCGGACTTGTTCGTCCGCAGAACTTCCCCGTTCTCCGCAGCGACGCGCACAACGGCGCGCGCCACGCCCTCATAGCTCAAGCCCGAAGCCGCGATCATCTCCCGCAGCCGGTCGTTGGGGGAACGCTGGCCGGAGTACCTCGCCATCGGAACTCCCTACGGATAAACCGATTAAACGTTCTGCGACGCCATTGACCATAGCCGCCTCACGCCCAGAGAGCCACTCTTAGTAGGAACCCGAACGCGGAGCGTGAAAAAACCTCTTTCCTGCGATCCCGTACGGGTGCCGCTGCCTGTCCTCTCGAACGGAGAACGAAGTGTCCACTGCCACCCACGACAAGATCAGCATCGAGCTGCCCGAGGTGTTCGATCCGCGCTGGAACCGTATCCCCGGTATCACAGTGGACGGCCACCGCGTCACCCTCGACCCCGAGGAGTATTTCTTCAAGTTCACCAACCACACCTGGCTCGTCATCCCCTGGCAGCAGGTGCGGCGCAACATGCTCGACGCCCACGAGACCCCGGACACCTCGTTGGAGCAGCTCGCGCTGGACTATATCCGCGCCAACGCCACGCCGACCAGCGACGCAACGACCGTCCTGCAGATCGGGTGGGAGGTGTACCGGTACGTGTTCCGCGCCGAGCATCTGGCCGATCTCGGTATGCCGGAGATCACCGAGAAGCATCTGATGATGCTCCGGCAGGCGGGCACGTTCATGGCGCTCAACAAGGTCGAGCTGACCGGCGAGATCTCCAACATCGGGCCTGCCTGGTTCTTCAACTCCACCACCCGCGCGGTGTTCGACCTCACCGACGCCGAGGGTGACCTGCTGGACGAGGTCTACCACGGCGGCTGGTTCAACGAGACCCGCCGTCTGGAGCTCGTGCGCGCCCACACCGCTCTCGGCGGCCGTCTCGTCCACGGATGCCAGTCCGTCCCGAACCAGACCGGCGGCGCGGTCGTCCCTTACGGCGCTCCGCTGGAGAAGTTCCGCAGCGAGCTGGCCACGATGAAGGACAGCTGGATCGCGTCCGTCGAAGCCTGCCGCATCCCGACGACCGATCGATAAGGAAGGCCCAAGACCTTGGACACCATCGAGGTGAACGCTCTACTCGTCCGGCTGCTGGACAACGTCGTGCAAGGGCCGGTCGAACGCGAGGAGATCCGCGTCTGGGCGCGTTCGGGCGTGGAACGCCTTCACCTGGCTGACGGCACCTCGGTGGTGTTCAAGTACGCCGAAGGCCCCTTCGCAGCCGAAGACCACGCCTTGGCGGTTGCCGAGGAGGGCGGGTTGCCGGTCCCGGCCCGCCTGGCGGTCGACCGAACACCTGGATTGCTCGGAATGCTGCTGACCGACCTCGGCCCGGCCGGTCGGCAGGCAACCGACGCCGAAGGTGCCGCTCTGGCTGTTCGCGTTCATGCCATCTGCGACACCAAAGACCTGCCGACCATGGACGGGGGGTGCCTGGCCGCGATGCCCGAGCAGATCCGTGCGCGTCTCGCTCACCTCGACGGCCCCGGATGTGACCTCGGCGCACTCACCGAGACCGCTCGCGGTCTGGCGAAGGTCGCCGATGCCCGCTCCGTCGGAACCGATCTTCCGCCGTTCGGGCTGTGCCACTCCGAATGGCATCCGACCTCCGTGCATCTCACGAAGACCGAGACGCACCTCCTGGACTTCGCGCGGGCGTTCCACGGTCCCGGGCTGCTCGACCTGGCGTCCTGGCACGGCACGATCGATGCTCCCGACACCGGCAAGCTCAACGAGCTCATCACCTCCTACGTCGCCGCCGGCGGCCCCGAGGAGGCGGCAGCCTCAAGGGGCGGGTTGAGTTCCGCCCGCTGGGCGCTCGGCTGGCACCGCGTCTGGGTGGCCGACTGGTTCACCCACCAGCTCACGATCGGGTGGGCCGAAGGAGCCGAAGACACATGGATCTCCGCGATCTCCCGTCACCTCACCGAAGCCGCACTTCTCCTGCGAGCCTGACCGTCCGCGACCGGTTCGAGTGGACCCGAGCCGCAGGAATCGGCCCTCCACCCACGGTCTTCGGCGATCTCACAGGCAGGCGGGTCGTCGAACTCGGCTGCGGCAGCGGACACAACCTCGCCCACCTCGCCATCCATCACCGCGCCGAGGGGGTCGGCATCGACCACGACCCTCTCAAAATCCAGCGTGCCCGGATCCTCTACGCAGGTCTTCCCCGCCTCGCCTTCATCCGGACAGACGCAGCCGCCTACCTCCGATCCCACCCACCCGAGTCCATCGACCTCTGCCTCTCGATCTTCGGTGCCTTCTCGTTCGTCGAACGCGCCAACCTACGCCCGCTCCTGACCGCGACCACCCGCGCCCTTCGCCACGGCGGACGACTCGCCCTCACCCTGCGCGCGACCGACACCACGGACCTGGTCCTCATCTACACCAGGAGCTGACCAATGCACCTTCTGTGCGACATCGACGGCGTCCATATCCCATTCCCCGGCCCCGCTGGAGAGATTCCCGACGGCTTCCGCACCCACCACGTCACCCCCACCGGCTACAGCGAGCCCGTCGCGATCTGGCTCAACCCCGCCACCGGCCGCCTTGTCCTCGACCTGATCAACCGCTACGCCCTCAGCCCTGTGTGGTGCACCAGTTGGCGTGCAGACGCCGCGCCCCTCGTCGGCAGCCTTCTCGGCCTGCCCACCTGGGACCACATCGACCTGCCCCGCCTCCCGCTCACCACCAGCCACCCCAACGGTTACCTCTGGAAACGCGACACCATCGCCCAGCTCTTCACCGACCAGCCGCTCGTCTGGATCGACGACGACTTCACATCCGCCGATCACACCTGGGCCGGCGACCGCACCACGACCGGAGTCCTCACGATCCTGATCCAGCCGAACCCCTACCTCGGGCTGACAGCCGCTGACCTCAAAGCGACCGGTCTTAACGAGATCGCAGAATGGCGCTCGCGCGCACGCGCCGGAAAGGGCGTTCGCTATGGGGAATCCATGCCTGGCCCAGCCGACGTGGAGCCGCTGACATGGCCCCCCTCCTTCCGTCCGTGACCCAGTGGCACGCCTCCGGTCCCCCGCAGGACCTGCGGACCGCACCACCGGTCAGCCGCGACCAGGCACTCGCCGCGGTGCGCCGGTGGCTTGTCGCGGACCACCGAGCATCCCAGTATCCCCGCTACCTGACGGCGATCGCCGACCTCGAACGGGGATGGACTACAGCGCGCATGGGTGGGTTGACCTTCGTCGCCTTCGCATGCGGCTGTCCGATCTCCTCGCCACCCGAGCAACAAGCGGGGGCGGCGTTGATAAGTCGGATCAACAGGGGTGACGGCCTCGCTTTCGGAGTGCGGCATCCGTGTCGGAAGGCCGTATGACATGCCCGAACGCCTCAAACACGCGGGGAGGTGGAGCCGTGTACTGAACTTGACCTTGATGGGCGAGTTGGTGCCCGATACCGCCACGTACCGCGCGTGTGATCACCGGCCGTCAACCGGTGGCCGGAACACCCATCCTGGAGATAGATCAGCGATGCACCGAGGAAAGTGGGGCTATGCCAGCCCCGAGGAATGGCTCCGGGTGCCGGGACCGATGGTGTGGCGACGCACCTTCCCCGGCACCCCTCAGCAGGTGTCCGAGGCCCGCCACTTTGTCGAAGGGCTCTTCGCCGGAACCCCGCGTAGCGACGATGCAGGAACGATCGCGGCGGAGTTGTGCAACAACGCCGTACTCCACACCGTCTCCGGACATGACGACGGCTGGTTCGGCGTCGAAGTCGTCCTGGACGACCTCGCGTACCTGGCCGTCACCGATCTCGGCGGAGCCGGACGACCCGTCCTCACCTCCGCAGCGGGCGGGAAGCTCGTGGAGGGCGGGTTCGGGATCCTTCTCGTAAAGGAACTCGCCCTGACCATCGGCGTCCACGGAAGCCCGCAGCTCGGCCACACCGTATGGGCCGACATCGACCTCACCCTCAAAATCGAGACCGCGCAGGAGGGCCAGGGGGTCGCTGTCGCGTAGGGGAGGCCCAGCCTGTTCATACCAGGCTGGCCCTCCTTGAACGAGGATAAGGCCGACGCTTTCCGCGCCGAGCCCCGTCCACCCAAGTCCCGTGTAACGCAGGACGACGGCAGCCGGGGCTGTGTGCTGCTTCAGCGGCGACGACGGCCCGGAAGCGAATCGGGTGCGGTCAGCGAGAGCCAGTTCTCCTGCTGGCCGGTCGACTGGGCATTCCCGCCGACGGCGGGAATGCCCAGATCGTCAATTCACATCAGAACGCGCCGCCAAGGACTCGAACCCTGGACCCATTTATTAAGAGTCAACGACCTGCGTGCGGGTCCCGGCCCCAACGTCGTCTTCGTGCCCATCCACACATCTGCTGGACCGCATGCAGGATGCAGAGTAGCGGTGTCAATCCCCTCCACTCCCGGCATCATAGTCAGCGCATTTCGCGGTTACTCGTCGGTGGCTTCGTCTTCCTGCTCCTCAGAGGGCGCAGACCGCCGGTACTGGGGATGGTCGAGGTCCATCTGCCTCGCTGCATGCAAAGGCACGGGGTAACGGGAACGGTCGGACCAGGCGATGGTCTGGTGACACAAACGTGCGGTCGTCCGTGCAAGCATCGACGGTGCGTCAACCGGATCGAGGAGTGACGTGGGCCGGCCTTTCGCTTCGACAAGGCACCCGGCGGACACCGCGCGGCCCAGGTCCACGCGGAGCCACCTCGGGATCTGGGCCTTCGATCCGCCTGAAGATCCAAAGATCGCACAGGCTTGGAGCGCCGTGGTGCAAAAGAGGCGAAGTCGCCGACGGTGGCTGTGCGAGGGCGACGCGGGAAAAAACAGCGGTACGACCAGGCCGTATGCGATCGGCTGAGCGGGTGGAGGTGGTACCAGCTGTACCAGGAGTCTCCAGCTCGCGGGATCGAAGCGACGATCTCCCCCGCGACATGCTTCAGGGGTCGGTAAGTGACCCTCGAACAAGGAGTTCCGGTGTACAAGCCCTCCTCTCCCCGCTCCCGCCTCCTCGCCTGCGGGCTCGCCACGATGATCGCCGTCGGCGCCGTCGCCGCGCCGCTCACGGCGTCGGCCGCGGCGTCCGCTTCCACGGCCGCCGGTTCCGACGACGGTGTGCAGAGGTCACTCGACGGGCTGATCGGCGAGGAGTTCCCCGGCGCGCTCGCCTCGGTACGCGACACCGAAGGGCGCGTCACCACGTACACGGCGGGCGTCGGCGACCTGGAGACGCGGGAGGAGGTGCCGGCCGACGGCCGGGTGCGCATCGGCAGCAACACCAAGACGTTCGTCGCCACCGTCGTGCTGCAGCTCGTCGGCGAGGGAAGGATCGAGCTGGACGGGCCGGTCGAGAAGTATCTGCCCGGCCTGGTCCGTGGCAAGGCCGGTGACGGACGCGAGATCACGATCCGCCAGCTTCTCCAGCACACCAGCGGCCTGCCCAACTACACCCGCTACATGCACGAGGACTTTTCCAAGATCCAGCATCGCTATGTCGAGTCCAGGGACATGATCGACGTGGCGCTGCGCCACAAGGCGTCGTTCAGGCCGGGCAAGGGCTGGGAGTACAGCAACACCGGCTACCTGCTGCTCGGCCTGGTCGTGCAGAAGGTCACCGGCCGGCCGATCGCCGAAGAGGTCACCAGGCGGGTCATCGACCGCGCCGGGTTGCGTGACACCTACTGGCCGGGCGTCGGCGACCAGACCATCAAGGGCCCGCACCCCCGCGGTTACACGGTCGGCAAGCGCAAGGGCGAGTTCGTCGACATCACCACGATGGACCCGTCCTGGGGCGGCGCGGCCGGCCAGCTCATCGGCACCCCGAACGACCTCAACACCTTCTTCCTCGCTCTTTTGGACGGCAAGCTGCTCAAGCCCGCGCAGCTGGCGGAGATGAAGAAGACGGTCAAGGCCCCCGGGTTCCCCGAGGGATGGCGCTACGGGCTCGGCGTGGTCAAGATGAAGCTGAGCTGCGGCGACACCGCGTGGGGCCACGGCGGCGACATCGACGGCTACGAGACCCGCAACGCCGCCACCACCGACGGCCGGGCGACCGCGCTCGCGGTGACCGCCCTGCCCGGCAGCGAGGCCGGGGCACTGAAGGCCATCAAGGTCACCGACGACATCCTCTGCGGCGCCGAGTAGCGCTTCCCCGGCCGCCTCGCCCCTCCCTCGCCCCTCCCTCGCCCCGGCCTCTTCCCTGCCTTTCCCGGCTTCTCCTACCGCCCGAACCCCTCTCCCCAGGAGCACTCCCATGCCCGCGTTCACCGAGCACCACCGCCCGTCGACCCCCCTGAAGACCCTGACGGCTCTGACGGCCCTGAGCGGACTGGCCCTCGCCGGCGTCCTGACCGCTCCGGCGGCGACCGCCGCGACCCCCGCCCGGACCGCCACCGCCACCGCTGCCGCCGCCGGCGTCCCGCCCCTGCAGAAGGCACTGAACGACCTCGTCAAGAAGGACGGATTCCCCGGCGCGCTCGCGACGGTGCACGAGAGCGACGGTGACGTGCGCTACTACACCGCGGGCGTCGGCGACCTGAAGACCAGGAGCGAGGTTCCCGTCGACGGGCGGGTCCGCATCGCCAGCAACACCAAGATGTACACCGCAACCGTCGTGCTGCAGCTCGTCGGCGAGGGGAGGATCGAGCTGGACGCGCCGATCGAGAGGTACCTGCCGAAGCTGGTCCGCGGCAAGGCCGGCGACGGCCGTAAGATCACGGTCCGCCAGCTCCTCCAGCACACCAGCGGTCTGCCCGATTACGACGAGGCCCTCTTCGCCGACTTCGACCTCTTCCTGCGGAAGTACTGGAAGCCGCGGGAGATGGTGGACCTCGCCCTGAAGCGGAAGGCGCTGTTCGAGCCCGGCAAGGGCTGGGGCTACAGCAACACCAACTATGTGCTGGCCGGCATGGTCGTGGAGAAGGTCACCGGCCGCCCGGTCGGCCGCGAGATCACCGACCGGATCATCAAGCGCCTCGGGCTGCGCGACACCTACTGGCCCAAGGCCCGCGACAGGGGCATCCGCGGCCCCCACCCGCACGGCTACTTCGCGGCCAAGCCCTCCGAGCCGTGGGTCGACGTCACCAGGTTCGACCCCTCGTCCGGCTGGGCCGCCGGCCAGCTGATCGGCAGCCCCGGTGACCTCAACCGCTTCCTGCTCGCGCTGCTGGACGGCGAACTGCTCGAACCGGCCCAGCTGGCGGAGATGAAGAAGACCGTCGCGGCGCCCGGCTCCGACACCGTCGGCGGCGGCCGCTACGGCCTGGGCCTGGCCACCTTCAAGCTGAGCTGCGGCGGCTTCGCCTGGACCCACGGCGGGAACGCCCCCGGCTACACCACCCGCAACGCGGTGACCAAGGACGGCAGGGCCGCGGCCGTCGCCGTCACCGCCCTGCCCGTCACCCTGAAGAGCGCCAAGAACGTGGAGAAGGCCCTCGACACCGCCCTGTGCAAGTGACGGTGACCGCCCCGCACCCCTGTACAGGCGACGGGTGACCGCCCCGCCCGCCCCCGCACCACCCTGCGCGGGCAACAGGTGACCGACCCCCGCTCGCCCCCGCACCGCCCCGGCGGCACGCGGGGGTGCCGGCGTTCCGGGAGTCGTCCGGCCACCCGGCGACCATTCCCGCGAGGACACGACCGTGAAACGGCCACCCGCCGGCCGTCCCGCGAACGACGCGCTGCGGTTCTCCCCCTACCCGCTGGACACGGTGTTCTGAGCAAGGTCGGCGGGTGGAGTTCCGCCAAGGTGTGGTCACGCTACTCCGGTACCCTCACCGTCATGATCGAAGACCTGGTGCGCCGCATCGAGGCCGGAGAAGACGATCTGATCGACCAGGTCGCGGATATCGCGGCGGCCGATCCGGGCCGCGTGGCCCCGTACCTGCTCCGGCTTCTGGACGCCGATGCCCGGTGGCGGGCCGAGGTCTTGTATCGCGGCGGCGACGAGGAGTTCCAGCAGGAACTCATTCGCCGCATCGATAGCGGCGAAACCGACTTCCCTGCCAGGTTGGTCTTCCTGCTCACTCAGATGCGCGGCCCGGTCGTGACAGCCGCGTTCATCCGATGGCGGGACTCTCCGCCGCCAGGCATTGACCCGTACGAACGGGGCGTGGACGCCCTCGCGCGCGATGGGGGCTGGGAGCTTGAGGAACACGGGGTTCGCGAGCTGTGCGGCTCCTCGGCGTTCCAGCTCGTGCCCGAGCCCGGTGCCACACCGGCTGTGGAGACCTGCCCGTGGTGCGGCAGTTCCCTCTGGGCCGCGCTCGACGTGGACACCGCCGACGCCGCAGTGGAGCAAGCGCTCACACACACCGGTTGGAAAGGGCGCCTGCGGATCTCCGTCTGCCACCTGTGCACCTGCTACGACACGATCTATGTGACGGTCACGTCCGACGGCGGATCGGCGTGGTCGCCGCACACCGTGCGGCCCAGCTACCTGCAGGTGGGCCAACCCGAACCACCGCCGGAGAACAGGATGGTCCTCGGCGCGCGCCGGGCGACCGACGCCATGGCCGGCGCCTGGGACTCCGGCGGGTCGACCCTCGGCGGACGGGGTGACTGGATCCAGGATCCGACCTACCCGACCTGCCCAGGATGCCGGCGTGCCATGGACTACGTCGGCCTGGTCAACGGTGCCGACCTGTGGGACGGCGAAGGCGCCTACTACCTCTACGTCCACGCGCCATGCGGCCTAGCCGCAGTCCACTACCAGCAGAGCTGACGCATGGCGGTGTCAGCCGCCACTCATCCTCGGCAGGCGCTCGTGGCCGCCGTCCCAGTTGATGTTGCCGTTGCGAGTGGTCTCGTCTCGAAGCTTCTCGTCCGCGCAAAGCAACTCGCCTTGGACAGTGCTGGCCTGGCCGAACTTGGGGACGAGGGTCCTCCAAATATGACCAGTCTCCTCGAAGTACTTCATGACGGCGCACCTTGTCGAGCAGGCGGCAGCCCTCCAGCCACCGGACAGGCACGATGCATCAGCATGATCGCCTACGGCGACAGCATCCGCCGCACCCCGCCGACATGATCACGACATCCGAGCGAACAACGAGCTGACGCGGGGGCCGAAGCACCCCGTAAACGACACCAGCGCATCCCCTGGTAATCAGGGGATGCGCTGGTAGATGCACTGTGCGCCGCCAGGGACTCGAACCCCGGACCCGCTGATTAAGAGTCAGCTGCTCTAACCAACTGAGCTAGCGGCGCTTGAAGCCCTTGAAGGATAGCGCACATCGGGCGGCGCCTCGAATTCAGCGGCGACCACCGGTCGAGGGCGGCCGTGGGTGGAGACGATCACCGGCTAAGCTAGAACAACATTCGGTCCTGTACTGGGAGCACACATGTGGTTCGCCTCACCGAGCGACGCCGGCGAGCGGCTCGACGCCGTCGACTACCTCCCCGACGACTCCGTCTCGACCTCGGTCTTCCTGGCGGGAGCGCTCGGCAAACCACTCCTCGCCGAAGGCCCCGCGGGGGTGGGCAAGACCCAGCTCGCCAAGGCCGTGGCGGCGACGACCGGGGCCCGGCTGGTCAGGTTGCAGTGCTACGAGGGACTGGACGAGGCCAGGGCGCTGTACGAGTGGAACTACAAGAAGCAGTTGCTGCGCATCCAGGCCGGGCAGGGCGAGGACTGGGACGCCACGCATGACGACATCTTCACCGAGGAGTTCCTGCTGGAGCGGCCGCTGCTCGCGGCGATCCGGTCGGAGACGCCGGTGGTCCTGCTGATCGACGAGATCGACAAGGCCGACGTCGAGGTGGAGGGGCTGCTGCTGGAGATCCTGTCCGACTACCAGGTCACGATCCCCGAACTCGGCACCATCGCCGCCGTGCGGAAGCCGTACGTGGTGCTGACCTCCAACGCGACCCGCGAGCTCTCCGAGGCGCTGAAGCGGCGCTGCCTCTACCTGCACCTGGAGTATCCGACGCCGGAGCGCGAGCGCGACATCGTGCTGGCCCAGGTGCCCGCGATCGAGGCGAGCCTGGCCGAGCAGCTCGCCCGCACGGTCGCCACCCTGCGCGGCCTGGAGCTGAAGAAGTCGCCCTCGATCGCCGAGACGATCGACTGGGCCAACACCCTGCTCGCGCTGGGCAGGACCGAGCTCGACGAGGAGGCGATCGGAGTGACCCTCGGCGTCGTCCTCAAGCACGCCTCCGACCAGACGCGGGCCCGCAAGGAACTCGCCCTGTGACCGGCCCCCTGGTCGGCACGACGAAGGGCACCGCGAACGGCACCGCGAACGGCACCGCGGACAGCACCGCGGGCGACAGCGCGGACGGCACCGGAGACGGCGCCGTCCGCACGCCCCCGGAGCCCGGGAGGACCGCGACCGGCGTCCCGGACGGCCCGGGTCTCGGGACGGGAGGCCGGAGGTGAGCCTGCTCGACCGGCACGTGGGGTTCGTGCACGCGTTGCGCGAGGCCGGGCTGCCGGTCTCTCCGGCCGAGGGCCTGGACGCGGTCAGGGCGCTGGCGGTGATCGACCTGACCGAGCGGGAGTCGCTGCGGGCCGCGTACGCCGCGACGCTGGTCAAGCGACCCTCGCACCGGCCGGGCTTCGACACGCTGTTCGACCTGTGGTTCCCCGCCTCGACGACCGGCCTGGGGGCGCCGCGCCCGGCCGAGCCGGGCCTGCCCGACCTGCGGACCGCCGAGGTCCCCGAGCTGCGCGACCGGCTCGCCGAGCTGCTGCTGGGCGCCGAGGGGATGAACGAGTTCGCGCGGGCGATGGTGGAGCGCTTCGGCCGCCAGCCCGCGGGCCCCGGCAGGCAGAACTGGTTCTCCTACCCGGTGATGCGGACGCTCTCCCCCGAGACGCTCATGGCGCGGCTGCTCGCCGAGGTCCTCGCGGGCCGGGAGCGCGGCGGGCTGGCGGAGAAGGTCGCCCGGCAGCGGATCGGCGAGAACACCAGGCGCTTCGAGGACGCCGTCTCCGGCGACGTGCGCCGCCGGATCGCCGAGGACTCCGGGATCGAGCGGATCGCCCGTTCCTCGGTACGCCCGCCGCTCGAACAGCTCGACTTCCTGCGGATCACCAAGGCCGACCTGGCCAGGCTCCGCCGGGAGGTCCACCCGCTCGCCCGCCGCCTCGCCGCCCGGCTCACCGTCAAGCACCGGCTCGGCCACCGTGGCCGCCTCGACTTCCGCAGGACCGTACGGGCCTCGCTGTCCAGCGGCGGGGTGCCGCTCACCACCTTCAACAGGCCGCGCCGCCCGCACAAGCCCGAGCTGGTCATCCTGTGCGACACCAGCGACTCGGTCGCCTCCTTCGCGCACTTCACCCTGCTGCTGACGTACGCGCTGCGCGAGCAGTTCACCAAGGTCCGCGCGTTCGGGTTCGTGGACACCGTGGACGAGATCACCCGGTTCTTCGTGCCGGGCGCCGACGTGGTGGAGGCGATGACCCGGCTGACGAAGGAGGCCGACATGGTGCGCTTCGGCCGGACCGACTACGGCCACGCGCTGGAGGGGTTCGTCGAGCGGTACGGCGACGCGATCGGGCCGAAGACGTCCCTGCTCATCCTGGGCGACGCCCGCTCCAACTACCAGCCGCCCGCGCTGGAGACGCTGAAACGCCTGGCCGCCGGCGCCCGGCACGCCTACTGGCTCAACCCGGAGCCGACCGCCCAGTGGGACAGCGGCGACTCGCTCGCGACGGCGTACGGCGGGATCGTGCCGATGTACGAGTGCCGGAACGCCGCGCAGCTGGCGGCCTTCATCGAGGAACTCGTCTGAGGAGAGGGACCAGGCCGGGCGGCGGGCGCGGTCAGCTCATGCGGCGCAGCACCCGGGCTGCGGTCCTGGCGAGGACCTCGACCTGAGCGTCGTCGAAGTCGGCCCGGGGGCCCTTCTGGATCCAGCGCGCGACCAGGCGGGGCTTGAGAAGGGTGATTCCCTCCGCGGTGACCGACCGCCTGATCTCCCCGCCGTGCACGGCGATCAGGGGCTCGATGGTGACGGGGATGCCCGACTCGCGGGAGAGCACCTCGGCCAGCGACTCGGAGACCTCGACGAGCGCCTTGGCCACCTTCGTGCCGTACTTCTCGCCCAGGAACAACCGGTCGCCGTACCGGGCGATCTCGGTGTCGGGGTCCCACGCCTCGTTGTCGACCACCCAGACGCCACCGGGACCGATGACGAGGTGGTCGACCGACGCCTTGCCGGGAACGGCCCGGCCTTCGAGGATGTGGTAGCCGTCCTTGCGGAGCTTGCGGCGGAGCAGCTTGCCGGTGACGGTCTCACCCCGGCGCCTGCCGCGCCAGACGGCGGTGGCGTCGTACTCCCGCCACGTCAGGAACGCGTCCCCGGCGGCGACGAGCAGGCCGCACAGCAGTCCGAGGATCGGCGGGGACAGCTCGAAGCGGTAGGCGAGCGCGACACCCACGGCCAGGCCGACCGCCGCCTTGACCGCGCGCATCTTCCTGCGCTGGGCGACTTCCTTGATCCAGAACTGCTCGTACATGACCTGCGGGGACAGGCCGTGGACCTGGTCGACTGGCGTCACGTAGATAGATCCGCCCGGCATAGCGGAACCCCCATGGCTAGAACGGTCGGCAAGGAAGGGTGGGGGGACCTGCCACGCTGAAGATCCTTAGACTATGAAATACCCAATCGGGGGCCCCAGCTATCTCCACGCCGCGAAGGTGACGCAAGTAACACGTATTCGCCAGCCACCAGCGGTGCAACCGACCAGTCGGTATGCTTTCCCTCACCACACCATGGGGGACGCATGACTCAGGACCAGGAGCCGGTACGACAACGCCTGCTCAGTGAGGCCACCCGCCTGTTCGCCGAGCGAGGCTTCGAGAGCACGTCGGTGCAGGAGGTCGTCTCGGCGGCCGGCGTCACCAAGGGCGCCATGTACCACTACTTCGACTCCAAGGACGACCTGCTCCACGAGATCTACGGGCGCGTGCTGCGGCTGCAGATGGAGCGGCTGACCCACTTCGCCGACGGCCCGGGGCCGGTGGCCACGCGCCTGCACTCCGCCGCCGCGGACGTCGTGACGACCACGGTGGAGAACCTGGACGACTCCAAGATCTTCTTCCGCTCGATGCACCTGCTCGCGCCCGACACCCGCAAGGTCGTCCGCGCCGAGCGGCGCAACTACCACGAGCGCTTCCGCGACCTGGTCACCGAGGGGCAGCGCGAGGGCACCTTCAGGAGCGACGTCCCCGCGGACATCGTCGTCGACTTCTTCTTCGGCTCCGTCCACCACCTGGGCACCTGGTACAGCGCGGAGGGCGCGCTCTCCGGCCCCGAGCTGGGGGCGCACTTCGCCGACCTGCTGCTCACCTCGCTGCGACCGGATCGGCCGGCACCCCCCGCCTGACCCTCCGCCTCGGCAGGGCGACGAGCCCACGCGGCGACCTGGCCGGGAACCGGGTCGAGACGGAGCCGCCCGGCCCGGGGATCACATAGCCCAGGCCGTCGAGACGGAGTCGCCCCACCAGGGAATCACATAGCTCCGGCCACGGCCGGGCGCGCGGCGATCCCGGTATTCTCCCCGCCCGGACCACCGTCCCCCGCTCCCCGGCGTGCCGACGCGACGACTCCCGGCACGGAGCCGGGGATCATCGCGTCGGCCGTCGGCCATCAGCCATCGGCCATCGGCCATGTGGTCAGGCCGGAGCGGGCAGGTCCGCGAGGGCGGCCACGGCCTCCCGGTGGGCGCCGGGGGTGCCGAACGCGATCTCGGTGGATTTGGCGCGCTTGAGATACAGGTGCACTGGGTGCTCCCAGGTCATCCCGATCCCTCCGTGGAGCTGGACGCTCTCCTCCGCGACGTGCACCGCCACCTCCGAGCACCACGACGCGGCCACCGCCGCCGCCAGCTCCCGATCGCCGGTCGCCTCCCCCTCGCCGGACGCGCCCTGGTCCGTGGCCAGCAGGTCGGCCGCGTTCCTCGCGGCGGCACGGGCCCGCACCACGTCCAGCCAGAGGTCGGCCATCCGGTGCTTGATCGCCTGGAAGGAGCCGACCGGCCGGGCGAACTGGTGGCGCTCCTTGATGTAGGAGAGCGTCGTGCTCAGGCACCACTCGGCGACCCCGAGCTGCTCGGAGGCGAGCAGGCCCGCGCCGAAGTTCAGCACCCTCCGCGTGTCGAGCCTGCCGATCGCCTCACCCGGGGTGTCCGAGAACGTGACGGTGGCGACCGGCCGCGTCAGGTCGAGCGACGGCACCACGTCGATCCGGACGTCCGCCGCCTCCACCTGGTAGAGCGCCGTCCCGACGGGCACGAGCAGCACGTCCGCCACGTCCGCGCCGGCCACCGCCCGGATCTCCCCGTTCAGCACCCCGTCCGTGACGGTGACGGTCTCCGGCAACGGCCGGTACGGCGAGGCCGCCAGCGACACCACGAGCGCCGCCGTCGTCTCCCCCGAGGCGAGTTCCTGGATCAGGTCCTCCTCACCGACCTGCAGCAGGGCCTTGGTGGCGAGCACCGAACTGGTGAGGAACGGCAGCGGCGCCACCGCCCGCCCCAGCTCCTCCAGCACCACCGCGACCTCCCGCGCCGACGCCCCCGCCCCGCCGTACTCCTCCGGCACCAGCAGACCCGCCACCCCGATGTCCCGGGACAACGTCTTCCACAGGTCCATGTCGTACGGCGCCTCGGACTCGGCACGCCTCAACACGGCGGCGGACCCGCAGCGATCCGCGAGAAGATCCCGCACGGAAGCACGCAGTTCCTCTTCCACCTCGGTATAAAGCAGTGTCATCGGTCGCTCACCACTCCTCATTCGCTACGCGGCCCGCTCGTCCCTCGCGACCCACTCCGCTCACTGCGTCGGGCTCGCCCTCCGCCATCGGTCGCTCACCACTCCTCATTCGCTACGCGGCCCGCTCGTCCCTCGCGACCCACTCCGCTCACTGCGTCGGGCTCGCTCCGTGTCATCGCGGAAGGTCCTTCCAGGGCACGTCCTTGTCGACGCGGGGTTCCGAGGGGAGGCCGAGCACGCGCTCGGCGATGATGTTGCGCAGGATCTCCGAGGTGCCGCCCTCGATGGAGTTGCCCTTGGCGCGGAGGTAGCGGTATCCGGGGCCCCGGCCGAAGAAGTCGACGCTGTCGGAGCGGCGGAAGGTCCAGTCGTCGTAGACCAGGCCCTCCTCCCCGCGCAGTTCCACGTCCAGCCCCGACAGGGCCTGGTTGAGGTCGGCGAAGGCGAGCTTCATGCCGGAACCCTCCGGTCCCGGCTGCCCGGCGGAGAGCTGCTCGCGCAGGCGCGTACCGGCCAGGCGGGTCACCTCCGCCTCCACCCACAGGCGCAGCAGGCGCTGGTGCAGGTCGTGGGTGCGCGCCTCGGGCCGGGAGCGCCAGGTGTCGGCGACCAGGCCGACCACGCCGCCGCCCCGCCGGACCGGCGCGCCGCCGATGGCGACCCGCTCGTTCATGAGCGTGGTCTGCGCGACCCGCCAGCCGTCGCCGACCTCCCCCAGCCGCAGGTCGTCACCGAGCCGTACGCCGGTGAGGAAGACCTCGTTGAACTCCGCCTCGCCGGTGATCTGCCGCAGCGGCCTGACCTCGACCCCGGGGGCGTGCATGTCACACACGAAGTAGGTGAGCCCCCGGTGCTTGGGCACGTCCACGTCGGTCCTGGCGACCAGGATCGCCCAGCGGGAGTGGTGGGCGCCGGAGGTCCAGACCTTCTGCCCGTCCACCACCCACTCGTCGCCGTCCCTGACCGCGCGGGTGCCGAGCGTGGCCAGGTCGGAACCGGCGCCGGGCTCGCTGAAGAGCTGGCACCAGATCTCCTCGCCCGTCCACAGCGGGCGCAGGAACCGCTTCCGCTGCTCGTCGGTGCCGAACGTCAGGATCGTGGGCGCCGCCATCCCCAGCCCGATCGTCTGCAGCCCGGGATTGATCTGCGGCGTCCCCTCCAGCTCGCGCTCCACGACGTTCTGCAGCTCGCGCGCCGCTCCGAGCCCGCCGAGCCCCTCGGGGAAGTGCACCCAGGCCAGCCCGGCGTCGAACCTGGCCCGCAGGAACTCCAGCCGGTCCCCGGCGGGGTCGTGCCCGGCCAGGAACGCCGCAGCGCGCTCCTTGACCGCCTTCTCGTCCAGCGCCACGAACGCTCCCTTCGTCGATCTCCATCGACCCTCGTCGACCTGTGTCGGCTCTCGCCGCCCCTCGTCGGCCTTCGTCAACCCTCGCCGGCCGTCATCGGTTCGCGCGCCCCGTGACTCGCCTTCGGGGCGCCCCGGCACCCCGCCGCCCCGGGTGTACGGGAAGGCGGGAGCGACGCCGGGTCACATGTGTTTCTTGAGCTCCCGGTAGGCCAGGGAGCGCTTGTGGACCTCGTCGGGCCCGTCGGCGAGCCGCAGCGAGCGCGCTCCCGCCCAGAGGCCGGCGAGCGGGAAGTCCTGGCTGACGCCTCCGGCGCCGTGGGCCTGGATCGCCTTGTCCAGGATCCACTCCACATCACGCGGGGTGGCGATCTTGATGGCCTGGATCTCGGCGTGGGCGCCCCGGTTTCCCACGGTGTCCATCAGCCAGGCGGTCTTCAGCACGAGCAGGCGAAGTTGCTCGATCCTCACCCGCGACTCGGCGATCCAGTCCTGGACGACGCCCTGCTGGGCGATCGGCTTGCCGAACGCGTTCCGCGACAGGGTCCGGACGCACATCATCTCGACGGCCCGCTCGGCCATCCCGATCAGCCGCATGCAGTGGTGGATGCGGCCGGGCCCGAGGCGGGCCTGGGCGATCGCGAAGCCGCCGCCCTCCTCGCCGATCAGGTTGTCGACCGGCACCCTGACGTCCTCGAACACGATCTCGGCGTGGCCGCCGTGGTCGGAGTCGGAGTAACCGAAGACGTGCATGCCCCGCTTGACGTGCATGCCGGGCGTGTCGCGCGGTATCAGGATCATCGACTGCTGCCGGTGCGAGGACGCCTCGGGGTCGGTCTTGCCCATCACGATGAAGATCCTGCAGTTGGGGTTCATCGCGCCGGAGGCGAACCACTTGCGGCCGTTGACGACGTACTCGGAGCCGTCCCTGACGATCGAGAGCGCGATGTTCGTGGCGTCGGAGGACGCGGTGTCGGGCTCGGTCATCGCGAACGCCGACCGGATCTCGCCGCGCAGCAGCGGCTCCAGCCACTCCTTGCGCTGCCACTCGCTGCCGAACATGGAGAGGACCTCCATGTTGCCGGTGTCGGGGGCGGCGCAGTTGGTCGCGGTCGGGGCGATCCGGGGCGAGCGGCCCATGATCTCGGCCAGCGGCGCGTACCGCAGGTTGGTCAGGCCCGCGCCGTGCTCGCCCGGCAGGAAGAGGTTCCACAGACCTCGCCTGCGCGCCTCCTCCTTGAGATCCTCCATCAGCGGTGGAGTGGCCCACCCGCTCTCGGCGGCCTGGGCCTCGAAAGCCTCCTCCGCCGGGTACACACACTCGTCCATGAAGCCGAGCAGCCGTTCCCGCAGCTCCTCGGTCTCGGCGTCGAACGCGAAATCCATGGGCCCTCCTCACGGTCTCCCGTGAGGGTACCGACCGGACGGTATGCCTGTCGACACGCCCCCTATGCTCAACCTCATGGACCCCGTCTTCTTCGCCACCCCCGAGAAGTTCCGCGCCTGGCTGGAGGCGCATCACGAGACCGAGACGGAGCTGCTGGTGGGGTTCCTCAAGAAGGGCACCGGCCGCCCGAGCATCACCTGGCCCCAGTCCGTCGAGCAGGCCCTGTGCTTCGGCTGGATCGACGGCGTCCGCAGGACCATCGACGCCGAGAGCTACAGCGTCCGCTTCACCCCGCGCAAGGCGCGCAGCACGTGGAGCGCGGTCAACATCGCCAAGGTCGCCGAACTGACCGAGCTCGGCCTGATGCGTCCCGCGGGCCTGCTCGCCTTCGAGCAGCGGACCGAGGACAACTCGGTGATCTACTCCCACGAGCGGGCCGAGGACGCCGCGCTGGACGAGGGGCAGGAGCGCCGTTTCCGGGCGGAGACGGCGGCGTGGGAGTGGTTCCAGAGCCAGCCGCCCGGCTACCGCAGAACCGCGCTGCACTGGGTGACCACCGCGAAACGCCCCGAGACGAGGGAGAAGCGTCTCACCCGGCTGATCGAGGACTCCGCGGCGGAACGCAGGCTCGCGCAGTTCGAGCGCCGAGTGGTCCCCGGGAACACCCCCTGAGTGGACCTTCGGACAGGTCCACCACGGGCTCTAGGCTCGTCCCCATGACCGCGAAGATGCCCGCTCCCGTCGTTCTCGAAGGCGAGACCGTACGGCTGGAGCCGCTGACCGGCGGCCACGTCCCCGACCTGTTCCTGGCCGGTGGCGGCGACGACGAGGTGTGGCGCTGGATGCCCGCCCCGACCCCGCGCACCGAGACCGAGCTGGCGGAGATCGCGATACGGCTGGTCGAGACGCCGGACCACGTGCCGTTCGCGGTGATCCTGAGGGAGACGGGCCGCGCGGTCGGCTGGACCACCTACATCGACACCCCTGGATACGCCGACAGCATCGAGATCGGCTGGACCTGGTACGGCAGGTCGGTGTGGCGCTCCGCGGTGAACACCGAGTGCAAGGTCCTGCTGATCGACCACGCCTTCGACAAGCTGGGCGTGAACCGGGTCCAGCTCAAGACCGACAACCTGAACGCCCGCTCGCAGGAGGCGATCAGGCGCATCGGCGGCGTCGCCGAGGGCACCCTGCGCCGCCAGCGCCGACGCGCCGACGGCACCTGGCGCGACACCGCCTATTTCAGCATCCTCGACGACGAGTGGCCCGCCCACCGCGCCCGCCTCACCGGCCTGCCCCGCTGAACCACCCGCCCCGCCGAACCACCTGCTCCGCCGAACCGCCCGCCTCGCCGAACCACCTGCTCCGCTGAACCGCCTCGCCGAAGCACCCACCTCGCGACCCGCGGACTTGGCGCCTTCGCGGCCTATGCGCCTTCGCGGCCGAGCATGCCGCGCAGGAGTTCCCTGATCCCCAGGCGGAGGTCGTCCAGGGTCGGTTCCGCTCCGGCGCCGACGACGGCGTCGAAGATCGCCCCCTCGCCGAAGGCGACGAGCTGGCGCCCGTGCCGTACCGGGTCGGACGAGCCCGCGGCGGCGAGGATCGCGACCGCGGGGTCACGGAAGCGCGCACCGGCCCTGTCGTAGATCCTGCGCAGCTCGGGACGGCGGGTGGCCTCAAGGGCCAGCTCGTAGCGGGCGACCGTCCGGTGACGGCCGACGGTCAGCTGTGTCCAGAGCGCCTGGGCCGTCATCTCGGCGAGAACCTCGACCAGGTCCGGCGCCGGGGACTCCAGGAGCGGCGCGAACGCGGCGGACTCCAGCTGGGCGAGCCGGGCCAGGGTCAGCTCCAGGAGCGCGGAGCGGGTGCGGGCCAGGTTGGAGGTCGACCCCGGCGGCAACCCGGCCGCCTCGTCCACGGCTCGGTGGGTCAGGCCGCGCATTCCCCGATCCGCCAGCAGAGCGATGGCGGTGTCGGCGACGAGCTCCGCGCGTTGGGACTTCACCCTTGGATACTACATTTGTAGTTCAACTACAGGCGTAGTAATATCCACTACATCCGTAGTAAAGGAGAAGGTCATGGCACGTGCGGCGGTCATCGGAGCGGGCATCGGCGGGCTGACTGCGGCGGTGGCGCTACAGCGGCGGGGCTGGGACGTGACGGTGTTCGAGAGGGCGGCGTCCCTGGAGCCGGTCGGCTCGGGGCTCGCCGTCGCCGCCAACGCGCTCAAGGCGCTCGACACGATCGGGGCCGGTGACGAGATCCGTAAGCTGTCCGCGGTCCAGGGCACGGGCGGCATGCGGCGCTCCGACGGCGGATGGCTGGCGAGGACCAGCGTGGAGGCCGCCTCGGCGCGCAACGGCGGCGACTCCGTGGTGCTGCTGCGCCGCGCGGACCTGGTCGACGTGCTCTCCTCCCACCTCGAACCCGGCACGGTCCGGCTGAACACCGAGGTCTCGGGGGTCGACGCGGAGAACGGCGTGGTGACCCTCCCCGACGGGCGGATGGGAGCGGATCTGGTGGTGGCGGCCGACGGCATCCACTCCCCCGTCAGGTCGGCGTTGTTCCCCGGCCATCCCGCCCCCCGCTACGCGGGTGTCACCAGCTGGCGGCTGCTCATCCCCGCCGAGGGCGTGCCAGGTCAGGCGTACGAGAGCTGGGGACGCGGCAAGGTCTTCGGCGTCATGCCGCTGGCCGGGGGCACGTCCTACTGCTACGCCACCGACACCGTCCCGGCGGGCGGCGGTGGCGGGGACCAGCTGGCCGAGCTGCGACGGCTGTTCGGGGACTGGCACTCCCCGATCCCGGAGCTGCTCGCCGCGGCCTCGCCGGAGATGGTCCTGAGGAACGACGTCCATTACCTCGCCACCCCGCTGCCCGCCATGCACCGGGGCCGGGTCGCCCTGCTGGGCGACGCCGCGCACGCCATGACCCCCAACCTGGGGCAGGGCGCCTGCCAGGCGATCGAGGACGCGGTGGTGCTGGCCCACGTGGCCGGCGACGGCGGAAGGTTCACCGGCGCCCCGGGAGCGGAGGGCGGAAGCGGCGGATCGGCCGACGGGAACGACGTGCTGGCCGGTTACACCGCCGCGCGGCTGGAGCGTACGTCCAGGATCGTGGCCCGGTCCGCCGCGATCTGCCGCGTCACCCGGATGCGCGGCCCGCTGGCCGTACGGCTGCGCGACACGATGGTGGCGCTCAGCTGGCGGCTCGCCCCGTCGAGGGTGAACGGCGCGATGGACGAGGTGTTCGCCTGGACACCGCCCTCCACCTGACCCCGCCCGACTGACCCGCGGCCGTTTCGCGACCACGACACGGCCCCGACACGGCCCCGACACGGCCCCGACACGGCCACGGCGCGACCACGGCGCGTCTACGGTGTGACGCTCGCCTTCTCGCGCATCGGGGCGGGCACCCCCTGGTCGGGGGAGAGCCGTCCCAGGGTGATCGTCCCCCAGACGAGCAGCGCGGCGGCGACGAGGGCGGGGATCACGTTCAGCCAGCCACTGGGCACCGCCTCGTCGAGCAGGAGCGCGCCCGCGAGGATCGAGGTGATCGGGTCGACGATCTGGACGGCGGCGTAGGAGATGCCGAAGTAACCCACCTCGTAGGTCTTCTGCAGCAGCACGACCGCGCAGATGAGCAGCAGGGGGATGGCCAGCGCGAACCAGTTGAGCAACGTGCCCAGGTCGCCGTCGAAGTTGCCGCCCACCACCCGGACGAAGGTGGAGACGCTGGCCGTCACCGCCCCCGCGCCGACCGACAGTACGAGCGCGTGGGCCGAGCCGGTCATCTTCCGTGCCAGCAGATGGGACACCAGCACGACCAGCCCGACGCAGCCGAGGAAGCCCAGCGCCTCCTGGTTCGTCATGTGGGGTTTCACCGGGTGCGCGGGGACGAGCAACAGCAACCCGAGCAGCCCGATGGCCACCGCGATCGAACCGACGATCTCCGCCTTGTGCGGGCGCCTGCCGTGCAGCATCGCCGCCAGCGGCACCGCGAACACCAGCGTCGCCACGCTGATCGGCTGCACCGCGATCAGCGGCGCGAAGCTGAGGGCGACGGCGTGCAGGGACGCCCCGGTGAAACCGATGACGCCGCCGAGCCACCAGCGGGGCCGCCTCATCAGCTTCAGCGAGGCGCCCTCGGAGACCGCCTCGAACTGCTGGAGCGCGGCTCCGAGGGCGTAGCCCAGCGCGCCGACCAGGGCGATCGATATCCCGACCCAGGTCATCGCCACCTCACATAACGGACGGGGCATCCGGAAAGAAGCGATTCACGGGTCATCCCGCAAGCTTAAGGCGCATGACGAACGGGTAGGGAACTTCCCCGGTTCGTCCGAGATGTGGCGAGGCACCACCCTGCCGGTACCGGCGAGAGCGCGGCGCCCTTTCCGGCGGGAAACACTCTCACGAACCGCCGCTCCGAGCATGACCGGCGTCCTGTCCGCCGGCCTGGATCCGACCGGCACCCGGCCCGGCGAACCCGTCGACACCCGGATCGGTGACGGGTTCCCCTGACCGGGAGTCCTCACGGTCTTCGAGGTCCTCGGGGTCCTCATCGGCGAGATGCGCGACACCGTCGCCACCGGGCCGGGAGTCCCCACGGTCGCGGTTCTCTCGGTCCTCGCGGACGAGACGCGTGGTGTCGGAGTCGTCGTCGCGGGCGCTCTCCCGCCAGCCGGTGGGCCAGGAGCGCCGGACGCCGGGAACCTCCCGTACCGTCGCCTCCCAGAAGGCGGGCGCGGTCGTGAAAACGGCCTCGGCGAAGGACGCCCCTCCCTCGAAGAGGGCTTGGCGGAAGACGGCCTCGTTCTCGAACACGGCATCGCCGAAGAGCGTGGTCCCCGCGAAGGCGGTCTTACGGAAGAGTGCCCGGTCCTTGAAGACGGCCCGATTGAAGAACACCGCCCGCTCGAACACGACCTCCCTGAAGTCCGCCCGGAGGGCGAACACCGCCTCCCGGAACACGGCCTCGTCCCTGAACACCGCACCCTCGAAACCCACTTTGTAGTTGGCCTCCCCCCAGACCGCCCCGCCGGTGAAGACGGCTCCCCCGAACATCGCCACGCCTTCGAAAACGGCCCTGTCGAAGCGGGCGGCTCCCTCGAACCTGGCTCCCCCGAACCGGGCCCGGCGCATACGGCAATCGACGAACCCCGGTTTCACGAGCCACGCGCCCGTGAGGTCGAGGTCGATGTCCGGCCAGAACATGACGGGCCTGACAGGCTCGGACCTGCTCCAGCGCAGGTGGTTCCTGAGGATTCCCTGGGCCGTGGCGCGCACCTGGAGTTCCTGCGGGTCGATGGTCTCATCCCGGCCGGCGGGTTCCGTCTCCACCGGCGAGGCCGGGAGGGGAGGCATCCGGAGATAGGCGCAGATCACATCGACGATCGTCTGACGGTGTTCGGGGTTGTCCTGCGCGACGCGCTCCAGGGCGTACAGGCCGGCCAGGCGCACGGCGGCCTTGTCGTGCCCGAGCTGGTCGGCCGCCTTGGTGTAGAGCTCGGTCACACGCCGCTCGCCGGCATCGTACTCCTGGTACGCCTGCGTACGCTCCCCGAGCCACTGGCGGCGCACGCCCAGGAGGAGCGCCACCAACCCCACGGCCCCGGCACCCACGGTCAGGCCGGTCTTCACCGCGTCCAGGCGCATCTCGACGCGCTTGGACGCGTCCGGCGCCGTGTCCGCGAGGAACAGAAAAACGGCCGTGGCGCTCCACATGGACACGACGATGAGCACGACCCCGGCGAGGACCCACCACCAGGACAGGACGCGCAGTGCCGCGCGGTCGCCCCGCCGGGGACTCGCCAGGGCCAATCCGGCGCCCACCCCCGCGAGCACCACGGCCACCAGCGCGAGCAGGCCGGGCAGGGGGACGTAAGGCGCCAGGTCCTGCGCCCCGGCGCGGCTCGTCACCAGCACGGACGCCGCCACCGCCACCGCCGCGACGAGCGAGATCACGCCGACCGTCCCGCGCCGGGGGTGTCGCCTCATCAGTCCTCCTCGGGTGGGGACCTCCACCTTCGGACGAGCCTCGGGCGAGGGAGAACGAGCTCTCGGTCGCCTCCGGGGAGGAGAGAGTCCGGAAGGCAACTCCAGCGCATCCCTCCCTGATCGTCCAGTGGTCCGGGTGAATCCCGTGCCCCTCGGCCTCCGAACCTCCGGACCCCGAACCTCCTGGCTCCCCGGCCTCCTGACTCCGGACGGGGGCCGCGCGGTCCGGGGACCGCGCGGCCGTTGATCACCTCGATCCGGGGACTCCCGGGGGTCCGTACGGTCGGCAGACGGTCATCCCGTGCCTGACGGAGCCCAGACGATCACCCCGCACGGTCGGTGTTCAGTGGACGGTGGTCACTGGCCGCTGGGCGGGCAGACGCAGAACAGGTGCCCCTCGGGGTCGGCGAGGACGACCCACTTTCCCTCGCCGGGCTGGAAGTCGGGCCGGGTGGCTCCGAGTTCCAGGTAGTCCCGGACGGCCTTCTCCAGGTCGGGCACGCGGACGTCCAGGTGGAACTGCTTGTCGGGGCCCGGCCACGTGGACGGCTTGCGGTCGAGGTTCTGCTGGAAGTAGATGCTCGTCGTGCCGTCACCGATACCGGCGTAGGTGTCCTCCGCGTACTGGACCTCGTAACCGCCGAGGACGGCCGCGTAGAACTCGGCCAGCCGCCTGGGCTCGGCGCAGTCCATGGTCACGGCGACAAGTTGTGCTTTCGTGGTCATGGAACGATCGTCCCGCCCATACCTGTCAACCGCTGTCATGTTTGCCGGGACAGTTCGACCGACAGGTCCCGGCACAGGTGGCGGGACACTTCCCGGAACGGATGCCGACACAGTTCCCGGCACAGAGACGACCCAGAGCACAGGCGCCGCCCTGGGCGCAGGTACAGGTAGGGCATCGCGGGGGGCTGAACGCAAGCACGGGCCGGAGCGCGGGAGCGAGTACGGACATCGGAGTACGGAACCGGAACCGCGCACGGGAACGGGAACGGGCGCCGGGGCGCGGACTGGAACGAGGGGATGGCCGGAATAAGTGGTGGCCGCCGTGAGGAGTGCCTGGTTAGGGTGTCTCCGTGTTTCTGATCGTTTCCCCGCCGACCGCCCGCTAGCGGGCGCCCCTCTCTCCTGACGACCGGACCCGAGCGGTCCGGTGGGTGCTTGCCGTCCGCATACGTGCGACCTGACGACGACCACCTCATCTGGAGAGATCTCCATGACGCATGTCTCCGTACGGCGGGGCCTGCTGTACGTGTCCATCGCGGCGACCGCCTGGGGCACCGGCGGCGCCGCCGGCGCGCTGCTCCACCAGACGGGCGGGCTCGGCCCCGTCGCCGTCTCCTTCTGGCGGTTCGCCGCCGGAGCGGCCGTGCTCCTGCTGGCCAGGCTCCTGTTCGGCCTCGGCGCCCCCCGTCCCACCGAACCGCTCACCACCGTCCAGCGGACCCGCCCCACCAGGCCAATCACCACCGCACAACGATCCAACTCCGCCGAACCACTCACCGCCGCACAACAACCCCACCCCGTCGAACCACTCACCGTCCGGCCGGTCCACTCCACCGAACCGCTGCTCACCCCCCTCCAGCCGGCCCGCCCCACCGGATGGGGCCCGGCCCTCGGCGGGCCGCTCGCCGTCCTCCGGCGGGTCCGCCTCGCCCGGCGGGGTTCGGTGCTCGGACGGGTCCTGGTCACCGGCGTGGCGATGGCGGTCTACCAGACGGCCTACTTCGCGGCGATCGCCGAGTCGGGCCTGGCCGTGGCGACCGTGGTCACGATAGGCGCCACCCCCGTCCTGGTGGCCGCGGGCGGGCGGCTGTTGCTGGGCGAGCGGCTGAGCGCCGCCGGGCTGGGCGCGGTCGCGATCGCCCTGACCGGCCTGGCCCTGCTGACGCTCGGCGACGGGTCGGCGGCCTTCTCGGCGGCCGGTGTCGGGTGGGCCCTGCTGTCGGCGGCCGGGTACGCGGGCGTGACCCTGCTCAACCGGGCCTCCACCGACGGGCCGTACGCCACCGCGACGGGCGGCTTCGTCGTCGGCGGGCTCTGCCTGCTCCCCGTCGCGCCGGCCCAGGGGCTGCTGCCCTCCGGTGACCCGCTCGCCTCCTGGGCGGTCGTCGTCTACCTCGGTACGGTCCCGACGGCACTGGCCTACGGGCTCTTCTTCACCGGTCTCGTGGCGGTACGCGCCACGACGGCCGCCGTGATCTCCCTCGTGGAGCCGGTCGGCGCGGCGATCCTGGGAATCCTGCTGCTCGGCGAGCGGCTCACCCCGGCGGCGGCGTGCGGGAGCGCCCTGCTGCTCGGCGCGGTCGCCCTGCTCGCCCTGAAGGAGAGAGGACAGGTGACCGTCCCGGTGTGACCGCTCCCGCGAGGGTCCCGTAGCAAAAGATCCATACGGGGCCCTCGCGGGACCTCAGTCGAACAGGTCGGGTTCGGCGGCGACGATCTGGTCGTACAGGGGCTGGAAGTTGAACCAGCCGACCGTGTCGTCGCCGATCTGGCCGTGGGTGAGCTTGGCGTTCTCGTGGGTGATCCGGACGGTGGGGCCCGCGGCCTTGGCCAGGAGCTGGGCCTGGCACGAACGCTCCATCGTGATGAACCACCAGGCGGCGGCGTCCACGCTGCCGCCCACCGTCAGAAGGCCGTGGTTTCGTAAGATCACCGCCTTGTGGGAGCCCAGAGCCTGGGCGATGCGGCGCCCCTCCTCGGTCTCCAGGACGACACCTGTGTAGTCGTCGAACAGGGCGTGGTCCTCGTAGAAGGCGCAGGCGTCCTGGGTGAGCGGTTCCAGGAGCGTGCCGAGCGACGACAGCGCCTTGCCGTGTACCGAGTGGCTGTGCGCGGCGGCGACCACGTCGGGCCTGGCCTGGTGGACCATCGAGTGGATCGCGAACGCGGCCCGGTTGACGTGGTGACGGCCGTCGACCACCTGGCCCTCGTGGTTGACGAGGATCAGGTCGCTCACCTTGATCTGCTTGAACGACATGCCGAACGGGTTCACCCAGAAGTGGTCGGTGTGCTCGGGGTCGCGGACGGTGATGTGCCCGGCCACCCCCTCCTCGAAGCCGAACCGGCCGAACAGCCGCAGCGCGGCGACCAGGCGTTCCCGGCGGTGGCGGCGTTCCTCCTGCACGGTCCCGAACTTCCGGGGGCGCCGGAGGACGAGCTGGTCGCTGGGAACGGGCCGCAGGTCGGACAGGCTCACGGTTCCTCCAGGGCGGAAGGGTCGAGATCGGCGAGACGGCTGTAGCCCGCCAGGCCGAGGGTGAGGTCGAGCTCGGCGAGCAGGCCGCGCACCACGTGGCGCACGCCCTCCTCGCCGCCCGCGGCCAGGCCCCAGACGTACGGCCTGCCGAGGAGCACGGCCCGCGCGCCGAGGGCGAGGGCCTTGACGATGTCGGAGCCGGTGCGGATGCCCGAGTCGAACAGCACGGTGAGCCGGTCGCCCACGGCCGCCGCGATCGCGGGGAGCGCGTCGAGCGAGGCCGTGGCGCCGTCGATCTGGCGGCCCCCGTGGTTGGAGACGACCACGCCGTCCATGCCCGCGTCCGCGGCGCGCAGGGCGTCGTCCACGTGCTGGATCCCCTTGAGGACGATCGGCCCGTCCCAGTTGTCGCGGAGCAGGGCCAGCCGGTCCCAGGTGTGGGGGCGGCCGTTGAACATCGGCACCCACTGCATGATCGCCGCGTCGAGGTCCTCCTCGACCGGGCGGGCCAGCTTGGCACGGAACACCGGGTCCGACAGCGGGATCGCCAGGCCGGTCCCGCGCAGGAACGGCAGGTAGGCGTGGTCGAGGTCGTGCGGGCGCCAGGCCAGGGTCCAGGTGTCGAGGGTGACGACCAGGGTGTCGTAGCCGTTCTTCGCGGCCCGGTCGAGCAGGCTGAGCGTGACGTCGTCGTCGTGCGGCCAGTAGAGCTGGTACCACCGGGGGCCGTCGGCCTCGGCCACCTCCTCCAGCGTGTGGGACGCGGCGGTGCTCAGCACCGTGGGAATGCCGAGCGAGGCGGCGGCCCTCGCGGTGGCCAGCTCGCCGTCCGGGTGCACGATCGACTGCACCCCGATCGGGGCGAGGGCGAGCGGCGCGGGGTAGGTCCTGCCGAAGAGCTCGACGCCGAGGTCCCTGACCGGGACGTCGCGGAGCATCCTGGGCACGATCCGACGGCGGTCGAACGCCTCGCGGTTGGCGCGCTCGGTCGCGCCGGTCCCGGCGGAACCTGCCACGTACCAGTACGGTCCCGGGTCGAGCCGCTCGCGCGCGACCCGCTCCAGTTCGGCGACGGACGTCGAGTACGGGGGCGGGGTCCCGACCAGGCCGTTGAGGTAGATCTCGTACTGGTAATCGGAGAAGGCCATGTTCCAACCTTTGTTCCGATGATCGTGGATGTCTACGGCATGTTGGCTAAAATCACATCCGACTTATCCCACTATTGCGTGACAAGTCACTGGTGCCTCGGAAACCTGGCGGGGGCACCCCGATCCTGAACGGCCGATCTTTGCACCACAATGTGCGGAGAGACGGAACGCGAGCCCGGGGACGGGCGTTGGAGGGAACGTGGCCTCGATTACCCAGCTCTTCAGGCGGTTCCTCGAACGCCCCGGCACCATCGACCTCTCGAAGTTCGAGCGGGTCGTCGCGGAGGCCGGGACCCGCGAGGAGCGGATCCGCGCGCTCGACGAGCTGCCCGCGCCGTCGGTCGACGACCTTCCCGAGTTCTGCGCGATCATGCGCGAGACCGCGCGCCGCGCGCTCGACCTGCGGCCGTACGACGTGCAGCTGGTCGGCATGCTGGCGATGCTGTCGGGAAACGTCGCGGAGATGGCCACCGGCGAGGGCAAGACCCTGTCCGGCGCGATGGCCGCCGCCGGATACGCCCTGCAGGGCAAGCGCGTCCACGTCATCTCGGTCAACGACTACCTGGCCCAGCGTGACGCCGAGTGGATGGGTCCCCTCTACACGGCGCTCGGCGTCTCCTGCGGCTGGATCGGCCAGAACTCCACCCCCGAGGAGCGCCGGGCGGCCTACGCGGCGGACGTGACGTACGGCTCGGTCAGCGAGATCGGCTTCGACGTGCTGCGCGACCGGCTGAGCACCAGCGTGGACGACCTGATCGTGCCCGCCCCGGCCGTGGCGCTGGTCGACGAGGCCGACTCCGTGCTGGTCGACGAGGCCCGGGTGCCGCTGGTGCTGGCCGGTGCCGCCGACCCCGGCGACGCGGTCCCGGAGATGGCCGTGCTGGTCAGGCAGCTGGTCAAGGGCTACCACTACGAGCTCGACGACCAGGCGCGCAACGTCCACCTGACGAGCAAGGGCATCGACACCGTCGAGCAGGCGCTCGGCCTCGACCTCTACGACACCCCGGCCACCCTGACGGACGTCAACCTCGCGCTGCACGCGCACGCCCTGCTCACCAAGGACGTCGACTACATCGTCCGCGACGGCAAGGTGCACCTGATCAACCCCTCCCGGGGCCGGGTGGCGCTGCTGCAGCGCTGGCCCGACGGGCTGCAGGCGGCGGTGGAGGCCAAGGAGGCGCTCTCTCCGTCGGAGACCGGCGAGATCCTCGACTCGATCACCGTCCAGGCGCTGATCACCCGTTACCCGGAGAAGTGCGGCATGACCGGCACCGCGGTGGCGGTCGGCGACCAGCTGAGGGAGTTCTACGACCTCAAGGTGGCCGTGATCCAGCCCAACCGGCCGAACGTGCGGATCGACGAGCCCGACCGCCTCTTCGAGTACCGCATGGAGAAGGACCTCGCGCTGGTCGAGGAGATCGTCGAGGTGCACGCCACCGGCCGGCCGATCCTGATCGGCACCCTGGACGTGGCCGAGTCCGAGCGCCTCGCGCTCACCCTGAGCGGGCGCGGGCTGGAGTGCGTGGTCCTCAACGCCAAGAACGACGCCGAGGAGGCGGCCATCATCTCCCGGGCCGGGGAGCGCGGCGCGCTCACGGTCTCCACCCAGATGGCCGGGCGCGGCACCGACATCCGCCTCGGCGAGGGCGTCGACGAGCTCGGCGGCCTGTACGTCATCGGCTCGGGCCGGCACACCAGCAGCCGCCTGGACGACCAGCTCCGCGGGCGCGCGGGCCGCCAGGGTGACCCCGGCGGCTCGGTCTTCCTCGTCAGCGGCGAGGACGAGCTGATCACCCACTACGTCGCCGACGAGTACGCCAAGGGCGTGCCGGAGCACTCCCTCGTGGGCCACGCCCAGCGGGTCGCCGAGGGCGTCAACATGGAGATCCACCGCAACACCTGGCGCTACACCCGCCTGCTTGAGCGCCAGCGCGGCCAGCTGCTGGAGCGCCGCGACCGGGTCCTGCGCGACCGGGTCGCCGGTGAGGCGCTGGCCGCGGCGGCTCCCGAGCGGTGGGCGGAGCTGGCGGAGAGCGTCGACGAGGAGGTGCTGCACGAGGCGGCCCGCCAGATCGTGCTGTTCCACCTCGACCGCGGCTGGGCCGACCACCTGGCGTACCTGGCGGAGCTGCGGGAGGGCATCCACCTGCGGGTCCTCGGCAGGCTCAACCCGATCGACGAGTTCCACAAGGACGCCGTCCCGGCCTACCAGCGCCTGCTGGCCGAGATCGAGTCACGCTCGGTCGAGACCTTCGAGACCGCCACCGTCACCGAGGACGGCCTCGACCTGGAGGGCGCGGGCCTCAAGCGCCCCACCGCCACCTGGACCTACCTCGTCCAGGACAACCCCTTCGGCACCGAGTGGGACCGCATCCTCAACCGCCTCGCCACCAAGGTCCGCCGCCGCTGACGCCTCCTGAGGGGCGGCCTTCACACCGCTGAGGGCCGCCCTTCAGGCGCTGAGCTGGTCAACGCGCGACTTCGACAGCTCAAGCAGGGCCGCGCTGTCGCGGACGGAGACGCCCGCCGCCCGGAGAGCCGCCACAGCCTCCTTGGCCGTCTCGCCGAGCCGGGCCGTCACCTGATCGCGCTGAGCCCGAAGCTCCTTGTAGGTGTCGAGCACCGTGGGCGGAACACCGGCCACCTCGTACAGGTATGTCACGACGATCTCGGCCTCCGGAGGAGCATCGAGGATGAAGTGCTTGGCCGCTTCCACTTCTTCGTACAGCTCCATGAGAGTGTCGCCGGAAACCCCTCCCTCGATGGGGGCATCCATCGGGAGTGCGATCCAGTAATCGGTCTTACGCACAGCCTTCATCGTGAGCTGCAGGGGTGCACCGGTCACTCCAACCATCCCTTTCCGAACACGTTTTCCAAGTCATGTACAAGAGCCGCGAGCAGGTCGGGATCCATATGCCGCAGGGGAACCCGGGACCGGGCGACCACCACCTGCTCGGAGTTGTAGAGCAACAGGGACCGGGTGGTCCTGCCCGCGTCGACCCAGTCGGGACGCAAGGCGTGCCAACGCGCGAGCTCGTAGATCCGATCGCGGATTTCGGGGTATGTCTGAAGCACGCACGGAAGTTAGCGTACTGGACGAAGGGCGTCCAGCGAACTGGACAACAGGGCAGCGGTTTGCCGTGATACATGGCGATAAATTCCAGCGCCTCGTTCACACGACTCGAACGCAACGCGGCGCGTCATCGAATTCATGACAGTGGTGCGGCGTGCGAGACACGGGGCTGACATCATGATGTGCGTTACGCGCGCGGTAATGGTTTCACCGCGCTCTCCCGGTTATCGTGACCTTCATGACCACCACCAGCGCGTCCCGGCCGGTAGGCGAGCTTCTGCGCCAGTGGCGGGAACGACGGCGGATGAGCCAGATGGACCTCGCGATCCAGGCCGACATCTCCACCCGGCACCTGAGCTTCGTGGAGACGGGCCGGTCCAAACCGAGCAGGGACATGATCCTGCACCTCGCGGAGGAGCTGGAGCTCCCGCTGCGCGAGCGCAACCACCTGCTGCTGTCCGGCGGGTTCGCGCCGCTCTACGCGGAGACACCGCTCAACTCACCGCACATGGCGTCGGTGCGCGAGGCGCTGGGGCAGGTGCTGAGCGGGCACGAACCGTACCCGGCGGTCGTCGTCGACCAGCGCTGGAACCTCATCGACCGCAACGCCGCGACCGGGTTGCTGCTGCGCGGGGTCGCGCCGGAGCTGCTCGTCCCCCCGGTGAACGTGCTGCGGCTGAGCCTGCACCCCAAGGGCATGGCGCAGCGGATCATCAACCTGGGCGAGTGGCGGGCCCACCTGCTGCACCGGCTCCGCCGCCAGATGAGCCTCACCGCCGACCCCGACCTGGCGGCGCTCTGGCAGGAGCTCGACGACTACCCCTGCGACCAGCCCGAGCCGGAGATAGACCGGCCGGGGCCCGGCGACATCGTGATACCCCTCCGGCTCCGCCGCGGCTACCGGGAGCTGGCCTTCTTCAGCACCATGGCCACCTTCGGCACCCCGCTGGACATCACCGTCGCCGAGCTCGCCATCGAGGCGTACTTCCCGGCGAACCCCGAGACCGCCGCCTACCTGCAGCACCAGCACCACCCCGACTGAGCCCGAGGGGCCGGGGACGGGCGGGGGCAGGCGGGGACAGGCGGGGACGTGGCGTGCGCCCCACACCGCACCCCCGCCGTCTCGGCCGGTCCGGCCGGTGTCACTCGTCACCGGCCGGACCGGGTCCTGGAAGGTCTTCGGTCGCCGCCGGCGGGTCTCAGCCGGGGACCCCCGCCCCGGACCTGCCGAGCTCGCCGGGCCCGTCCGGCCCGCCGGCCTTTTCGAGCCCACCGGGCTCGCCCGGCTCGCCGACCTCGCCGACCTCGCCGGGCTGCTCGCCCGACGCACCGGACTCGCCGGGCTCGCCGTGTCCGCCGTGTCCGCCGTGTCCGCCGAGCTCACCGTGCTCACCGTGCTCACCGGGCCCGCCGGTTTCCGGCCTGCCCGCGCGTGACGCCGCGACCCGGGCGAGGACGACGTCGACCACGAGGAAGGCGAGCAGCGAGATGCCCAGCAGCGGGAGGAACACGCCCACCGCGATCGCCACGGCCGCCAGGGGCAGGACCACGGCGAGGGGCAGCCGCCGCAGGCCGCCGCGCTCGTAGGGGACGCCGAACCCGCGGGTCGGGCGGCGCAGCCACCACATCCGGTAGCCCCACACGATGACCGAGATCAGCGCCACGGCCAGCGCGGCGAGCAGGATCTGGTTGACCAGGCCGAACAGCACTCCCATGTGCCCGTCGATGCCCCACCGGGTCAGCTTGGCGCCGATGGGGAAGTCGTCGAAGCGCAGCTCGGCGACCGCCTGGCCGCCGGCGTCGACCGCCACCTGGTCGTTGCGCTGCGGCCAGAGGCGGTCCGTCTCCTTGACGACGTACGGGTCGCCGGACTCGGCCGGCCAGACGATCTCCAGGGGCCCGGACAGGCCCTTGCCCGTCGCCGCCCGGACGACCTGGTCGGGGTCGGCGGCCGTGGTGGCGCCCGCGTCCCCTCCGGCGTGGCCACCGTGGTCACCGTGACCGCCGGAGACGGGCATCGACGGGGTGCCCCAGCCGATCGCCCTCTGGATCACGTCGACGTTGACTCCCGCGTACTTCGACCAGGTCAGGCCGGTGGCCGACAGGGCGAGCAGGCCGACCAGCGCCCACAGGCCGACCGAGCCGTGCCAGGAGAGGGTCTTGCGCAGGCCGCGGGCGCCGCGCTCGGGGGCGACGACGCGGCGCAGCCGCCGACCGGCACGACGGCGGCGGGTCAGCCACAGCACCAGGCCGCCGAGCGCGACCAGCCACAGCCAGCTGGCGGCCATCTCGCTGTAGACGCGTCCCGGTTCTCCCAGGTGCAGGTGTCGGTGGAGCTGGGAGAT
Organism: Streptosporangium vulgare; assembly: GCF_042428775.1. Taxonomy (NCBI): domain Bacteria; kingdom Bacillati; phylum Actinomycetota; class Actinomycetes; order Streptosporangiales; family Streptosporangiaceae; genus Streptosporangium; species Streptosporangium vulgare. The sequence goes on from NZ_JBHMBS010000004.1 coordinate 238,750, forward strand.
CCAGGTCCGCACGGGCAGGGCGCCCGAGCTGCCGTAGCTCTCCAGCGTCCCGCGGACCTGGGCGGTGTACGGGTCGACGAAGACCGCCGTGCGGACGCTCTCCGGGAGGCCGGGGTCGTTGAACAGCACCCGGGTCGTCGCGTCAGGCTCGTCGTAGGTCCATACGGCTCCGATCGTTCCCCCGGGATGCGCGGCGGTGGCGGCGGCGACCTGCCGCGCCAGGGGGAGCTTCTGCTGCCCGGCCGGTACGGGGACCGTCAGCTCGTGGGAGTGGACCACCTTCTCCAGCTGGAAGGAGGCGGCGTACAGCAGGCCGGTCGTCGCGGCCACCAGCAGGAAGGGCGCGACGAGGATGCCGGCGTAGAAGTGCAGGCGGAGCAGGAGCGAGCGCAGCGTCGCCCAGGTGGAGGGCGCCGGGGACACTGAGGAGACAGGGGTCACCGACGCGGGGGCCGGGGAGGACCCGGAGGGCCCGGTCTCGGGCTGGATCTCGACGTCAGACGTCATGGGGAGAGTTCTCCGTTCACAGGGAACGCGCGCACCGTCAGGTACGCGCCACCGCGGTGTGAGGTTCGGTTCGGCGTCGCGAAAGGGCGGGCGGGATTCCGGCCCTCACCCGCCGGAGGCATGGTGGGAGCCGGGCGCGCGGCCCGTTGGCGTTGTTGTCGGCAGGTGCTTGCGGGTGCTGCCGGTACCACCGGTCGGCGGATGCCGCCCGCACTACGCGGGCGGTGCCGGTACTACCGGGAGCCGTCGAGCGTCGACACTCGGGTCCACCGGCCGGGGAGGGCGCGACGGCGCGACGACCCGCGACCGGGAAGGGTACGGCGCTCGGAGACGCGGGCCCGCGAGGGGTGCGACGGTGTCCGGGCGCGACGGCCCGATGTCAGACGGCGTACGAGGGCGCGGGCGGCCCGCGGCGCGAGACGGCGGCGGCGAGCAACCGGACGACCGGTGGCACCCGGTCGCCGGGCGCGGCGGGGAGTGCGGCGCGCTGGACGACGGGCGCGCGCCAGCGCAGCAGGGTGAGGACCGAGGCGAAGAGCAGGAACAGGAGCGCGGCCAGGCCGCACTCCCCCCGCTCCAGCCAGTGGGCCGACAGCAACGCCGTCACGACGTGCACCAGCACCATGAACAGGCCGGTGGACAGATCACCGGCGCCGTGCTCGTGTCCGGTCGACGGCGGCACCGCGCCGGAGGTGAACCACAGGTGCATGCCGTACTGGGCGGCGAAACTCGCCCCCAGCAGCATGCCGAAACCGCGCTGCCGCCGGGCGAGCGCGAACGCGCCCGCCGCGGTCGGCAGTATCGCCCAGGCCAGCACACCCGGTCCCACCGGGCTGCCTCCGGCCAGCACATGCATGGCCAGCGACGCCGTCACGCACACGACCGCGAACACCGCGGCGCGAACAAAACGGAAGGCATGCATGGGGCAATGGTGACAGAGAATGGTGAATCCGCCAGCCCTTGAACTGTGGAAAAGAGTGTGGATTAATACCACTCGACCTGTGCGTCACGATTACACGGTCTGTGTTAGCCGTGTGCTTCCCGTGCGCTGCCGGTCCACCCGTGCCGCGCTTCGGAAGCGGGGCCGGCGCCGCCGGGCGCGGGGCCGGTCACCTCGGGCGCGCTGTCGGCCACCTCGACCTTCAGCTGCGCCGTCGAGGTCAGCAGGGTACCCTCGGGCGCTCCCGCCCTGGCCGCGTCCGTCACGACGACGCGCTCGCCCAGGTACAGGTGGGTGGCGGAGTCGAAGATGTACTCGTGCCGCACCCCGCCGAGCGCGTTGGCCATCGCCACCGCGACCCCCTCGCGCCCGGCGGCGTCCTCGGCCCTGCCGACGGTCTCGACGCCGGGGATCGTACCGGCCGCCCGGAACAGCGCGGCCCGCTGGGCGGACGGCAGGTACGCCTGCGTGATCATCGAGCCGACCTTCCCCCACGCCTTGTAGTCGGCCAGCGGGTCCCGGGCCAGGCCCCGGTAGAGGTGCTCGCGCATCTTCGCGGGATCGGCGGGCAACCGGCTCAGGTAGGCGTAGTCGGTGCGCTGGTGCTCGGCGCTGATGTCGTAGCCGGTGAGTTTCGACGGCGCCCCGACGCTTCCCGCCCGCCGTTCGGCCTCGGCGGGCAGCGGCTCCCCGGGGAACGGCCTCGGCTCCAGATGCTCGCTCGACATGACCCCCCCGTCCAGTGGGGAGCCCTCGACCGGCAGCCACACCTTGAACAGGCTGCGGTCGAGGTAGCGGACCTCCTTGCCGCCCTCCTTCAGCTTGACCGGGAACATGCTCTGTATCTCGTAGGCGAGGAACTGTCCGGGCTTCGGGTCCAGCTCGTCCCGCTCGCCCGCGGTCTCGGCGGCCCGCTGGAGGACCGCCGACATCGCCACGGGCGTCACCCGGACGACCGTCTCCGGCCGGGGGGTCGAGCCGGTGTCGACGAACCCGAGTCCCACGACCAGCGCGGCCCCGGCTCCCACCGCCAGGCTCGTCCCCAGGCTCAGCCGGAGGTTCCCGCGAAGGCTCGCCGGGCGGCGGGCCCCGTGGCCGCCGAGGGCGGCGATCCCCGGGATCCGGCGGCTCGCCGGGCGGCGCTCGCGGCCGGCCGGTGCCGCGCCGGATGCGGCGATCGCCGACAGCAACCGCCGCTCCTCCGCGCGCAGCTCCGCCGGTCCCGGCTCGTCTCACTCATATCCGGCCTCTCGGCTCTCGGTCAGGACAACCGTTGTTGCCCTCCCGCGTGCCCGCGGTTCCCGAAAGCGGCCGGGCGCTTCCGCCGGGCGCGAGACTCACCGGCCCCCGCGCCCCTCACCCGGCCCTTCGTACGCGCCCCGGCGCCTCTCACCCACCTCCCTCACGGGTACCCCGCGCCGACGGCCCCTCCGGTCCCTCCGGCCGCTCGTGGGCGGACGGGCGGACGTGGGCGGACGTACCCCTCACACCGGGACGAACTCCAGGTAGGAGACGGCGGGCATGGGCAGGGTGAACTCCAGCCGCAGGGTCCCGTCCTCCGCGCGGAGGGTACGGGCGGGTTCCAGCTCGTCCAGGGTGTTCGCGGCGCGGAGCCGTTCCCACTGCTCGCCCTCGGGCCAGTCGGCGTCCCCGCCGATCTCCGCCCAGACCGCCCGGATGTTGGAGTGCCGCTCGTCGATCCGGTGGTGGCCGACCGCGTACTCCCCCTCGGCCAGGCCCTCGACGGTGAGGGTGACCTCTCGCGACAGGAGCTCCGCGCCGTCGGCCCGGTCCTGGTCGAGGGTGCCGTTCCACACCAGCACCCCGACGGCGCCGGTGGCCGAGCGCGCCGCCCACGCCTCGACCCCCGCGACGTCGCCGGTGGCCGAGCAGGCGAGCTCGTCCTCGCCCAGCCGGTCGGCCAGGGTGAGCGCGAGGTAGCGGGGCTTGCGCAGGTTGCCGACCGTGAGCAGGCCGAACCCGCCGTGGAAGAGCGCCGGTGGGCGGCCCAGCTCCTCGAAGTGGTCCGAGGCCACCCAGTGGGCGAGGGCGTCCACCCGCCCGGCCGCCGACCTCATCCCGTGCAGCAGGAACGCCGCCCCGAACGGCCCGTCGCCGATGCCGTGGAAGTGGGTGGGGGTCGGCCCCCACTCCGTCCACCAGATCGGCGTGCCCGCGCGGCCGTGCCGTTCCAGGGTGGGCCGCCAGTCGAGCGGGGCGTTGCCGTAGGTGTGGGTGGAGACGAAGTCGAGCGCCGCGCCCGAGGCGTCCACGTGGTCGATCAGCTCCTGGACCCAGCCGTTGGCCGCCGACGACGGGCCGCCGACGCGGATGTCCGGGTGGACGTCCTTGACCGCCGCCGCCGACACGTCGTAGAGGCGGAAGAACTCCTGCGGGGTGCCGCTCCAGAAGACCTCCAGGTTGGCCTCGTTCCACACCTCGAAGGCCCAGTTGTCGACCACCTCGCGCAGGCCGTACCGGTCGACGAGGTGCCGGGTGAGGTCGCGGACCAGGTCGCCCCAGCGGTCGTAGTCCCTGGGCGGCGAGATGATCGCCTCGTAGCCGAAGACCGTCTTCGACGGGTCGGAGGCGAGGTCGCGCGGCATGAACGACAGCTCCACGATCGGCCGCATGCCGAACGCGGTGATCGTGTCGTAGACCTCGTCCACCCGGCTGAAGTCGTGCACGGGCTTGCCGTCCTCCTCCCGGTAGACGCCGAGGTCGTCGCAGAGGATCGCGTGGGCGCGCACGGTCTCGACGCCGAGCTCGTCGCGCATCGTCCGCAGCGCCTCGGTCAGCTCGGGACCGATCGGGCGCCCGCCCACGCTGTCGGCGGACAGCATGTACGACAGGTGCTCGGAACCGATCATGTACTTCCACGGCCTGGGCAGCGGCCGCGTGGTCACTGAGGCGTCGACCCGCAGGGCCGCGGCGCCCGGCTCGGCGAGCGGCGCGGCGAACACCGCCTCGCCGAAGGGCCCGGTCCGCTCCATGCTGGTGACGGCGGCGACCCGGTACCAGGCGGGTTCCCCGCGCGTGTCGACGTAGCGCGGATCCGGCACGGCCGGCACGTCGACGTCGCGCTGCTCGGTCGGCGTGTACGGCCCCGCCTCGGCGGGCGCGCGGTGGACGAGGTAGCCGATGGCCCCGGCCACCGGTTCCCAGGTCAGCGTGACGTGCCCGCCTCCGCTGTCGGCGCGCAGGTCGCGGGGGGCGGTGACCTCGACCCGTCCGGCCGCGGTCACCTCCCCCGACGCCCGGTAGATGCGTGCCTGCCAGTCCCGGCGTGCGGCGTCGGCCGTGCTCATGAATACGTCTCCCCGATGGTCGATGGGTGGTTGCTGGAGTGCGGCTCACTTGGGAGGCACGACGGCCCATTCCTCCTGGCGCAGCACGGGGGCGAGCTTGGCCGTGACGTCGCGGGTGGCGAAGTGGCGGCGCAGGCTGTCGTCCGCGAGCGCGTTGCCGAGCGCGATCATGATCATTCCCTGGTCGAGGGCGAGATACTGCTTGGCGACCTTGCCGCTGCGCACGGCGACCGCGTCGTAGAAACCGCCGGGCCCGTAGGCGTCGAAGTTCGCCCTGAGCCTCGCGAGGTTGGCGAGGGCCGCGTCCGGCGCGTGGCGCAGCGCGAGGAACGACGCGTGCGGGGTGACCACGCCGTCCCCGTACGACGCCGGTTCGGGCGCTCCCTCGCGGCATCCCTCGAAGCCGTAGTCGACGGAGGTGCGCTCCTGGTCGGAGGTGTAGCCGGGGGTGTCCATGCCGATCGCGTCCACGCCGTACTCGCGGTAGCCGCCCGCGGGGTCGTTGGACGGGGAGAAGCCCCAGTAGCCGTACTTCGCCTCGTTCATGCCGTGCTCGATCTGGGCGGCGATGTAGACCGGCTGGTTGCGGCCCCAGCTCCTGGCGCCCCAGACGTCCTCCGGCACGAGCTGGGTCACCATCAGCTCCTCGAACATGCTGCCGCCCCAGGTGGGCACCAGGCGCATGCCGCGGTAGCCGTAGGTGCCCTCGAAGACGTTGACGCCCATGTACGTGCGCCAGGCGCCGACCGGCTTCTGCTCGGCCCACGACCAGTCGCAGGTGTCGGGGAAGGTGCGCCACATGCCGTAGTAGTGCTCGGGCGGGAGCTGGCCGAGGACGATGCCGACGTAGCTGGCGATCCTGGCCTCGGTGAGCGCGCCGTAGTGGTGGCAGGTGGAGTGGACCGTGGTCCCCGAGCCGTTGTAGTCGCTCTCGACCGAGCAGCCGGTGGGCTTGTCCGGCCAGAACCCGCCGCGCAGCAGGCCGGTGCCCGCGTCGGGCCGCGCCTGCGGGTCGTAGTAGGACTCGAAGTCCATGCTCCTCGCCAGCGCCCCGGCCTGCTTGGAGACCTCGGGCACGGCGCTTCGGAGCATCATGAGGGCGGCGGCGAGCCAGCCGTTGTCGACGCTGGACAGGAACGGCTGGACGGCGGAGCCGTTCTCCGGCCAGGTGCGGACGATCTGGAGCGTGCGCGGGTCGTACCAGTTGTAGAACTGGCCGGTCGGGGCGTGCCGCTCCAGCTTCGCGGTCGAGGCGAGCGTCCTGGTCACGCGGCGCAGGGCCTCGCTTCTGGAGATGAGGTGGGTGTCGCGGGCGGCCACCGTGCTCCACAGGTAGGTGGCGATGTTGGTCGGCGAGGTCACCTTGGCGCGGGTGGCGGGGTCGAGCGAGCCGTCGATCTTGTCGGAGGGCAGCCCGGTCGCCGGGTCGGCCATCGCGGCCATGGACTTCCAGGTGTCGGCGGCGTAGCGGCGCAGCGTTTCCCGCTGCCGCCCCGCTGTCAAGGGGGCATCAGGGGATACCGGGGGAGACGCGGAAGGGGAAGCGGAGGGGGCGGGGGAAGGGGCGGCCGAGGCGGGAGAGGGGGCTGCCGTGATCAGGGCGAGGCCGGCCGCCAGGAGGGCGGCCGCGTGACGACGACGCACGGGGGCTCCTTACACGTGGGGGGTTACTTGAGTCCGGTGGAGGCGATTCCCTGGATGAAGAAGCGCTGCAGGAAGACGAAGAGGACGAGGACCGGCAGCACGACGACCACCGCCCCGGCGATGAGCAGGCCGTACTGGGTTCCCTGGTAGCCGTTGAAGATCGCGAGCGCGACGGGCAGCGTGTACTTGTCCTCGCTCTGGGCGACCACCGCGGGCCACAGGAAGTTGTTCCACGAGCCGAGGAACGTGATCAGGCCGAGCGTGGCGAGCGCGGGCCTGCAGAGCGGCATCACGATCCTGAAGAAGATCCGGAACTCCCTGGCGCCGTCCACCCGCGCGGCGTGGATCAGCTCGTCGGGGATGTCCGCGATGAACTGGCGCATCAGGAAGATGCCGAGCGGGGTGACCAGGCCGGGCAGGATGATCCCGAGGAAGGTGTTGACCAGGCCGAGCTTCGCGATGAGCACGAACTGCGGGATCATCACCACGATGGCGGGGAGCGCCATCTGCGTGAGGACCAGCGCGAAGAGCACGTTCTTGCCGCGGAAGGAGAGCTTGGCGAAGGCGTACCCGACCATCGAGCAGAACAGCAGGTTGCCCGCGACGGTGGCGAGGGCCACCACCGCGCTGTTGACGAACACCTGCGTGATGTTCATCTTCTCCAGCAGCTCGCCGTAGTTGGCGAGCGTCCACTGCACCGGCAGGAGGTCGGGCGGGGTCCGCCTGATCTCGGTCTCCGGCTTGAACGAGGTGAGCAGCGTCCAGACGAACGGCAGCACGACGACCACGAGCCCGGCGCTGAGCAGCGCGTACGTGGAGAAACGGCGTTTGACCAGGGGCTTGCGCCCGGGAGCCGGCTTCGCGGGGACGTGACGGCCCTGGACCGATCTCATCTGGACCTCCCGACCCGGAACTGCAGGACCGCGAGGGCCACGATCACGGTGAACAGGACGCTCGCCGCGGCGGCGGCGTAGCCGTAGTTGCCGGAGCCGAACTGGCCGTAGATGGCGAGCGACGCCGAGGTGGTCGCTCCCGCCGGGCCGCCCTGGGTCATCACCAGCGGTTCCTCCATGAACTGGGCGAACCCGATGGAGCTGTAGACGGTGCAGAACAGCAGCGCCGGGCGGAGCATCGGCAGCGTGACGGAGCGGAAACGCTCCCAGCGTCCGGCGCCGTCGACCTCCGCCGCCTCGTACAGCTCCCTGGGGATGCCCTGCAGGGCGGCGAGCAGGACGACCATGTCGAAGCCGAAGCTCCGCCACGCGGTCATGACGATGATCACCGGGAGCGCCAGGTCCTCGTCGGCGAGCCAGCGGGGACCGTCCACGCCCACCGCTCCGAGCACCTGGTTGACCAGCCCCGCGTCGGGTTCGAGCAGGAACCTCCAGGCCACCGCGACGCCGATGATGCTGGTGACGTACGGCAGGTAGTAGCCGAGCCGGAAGAACGCGGCGGGCAGCCGGGCGATCCCCGAGTTGAGCGCCACGGCCGCGCCCAGGCCGAGCGCGATGGTGAGCGGGAGCGCGGTCACCACGAAGATCAGCGTGTTGACCGCCGCCTTGCGCATGAGCTCGTCGTCGAACAGCCGCAGGTAGTTGTCGAGCCCGACGAGGTTCACCCCGAGGGGGTCGCGCACGTCGGTGCTGCGCATGTCGGTGAAGCTCATGCCGAGTTCGACGAGGAGCGGCCCCGCCCAGAAGACCGCGAACATCACCACGAAGGGCGTGACGAAGACCCAGGCCAGGCCGGTGCGGCGGAATCCTCCCCCGGATCGCCGCTCCCTCGCGGGCGCGGGTTCGGTGGACTCGCGCGAGCCCACCCGCTCGCTGACCACCATGGTCAGACCCCGGTCCCGATGGTCTCGGCCTGTTCCTGGATCCGCCTGGCCGTCTCCTCGGCCGTCTGCTTGCCCAGGGCCATCTTCTCGACCTCGGTCTCCATCACCTTGGCCACCTGCTCCCAGGTCGGGACGGCGGGGACGGCCTTGGCGTCCTTGAGCTGCTCGCCGAAGACGGTGACGCGCTCGTCGGCGGTGAGCGCCGGGTCCTGCCAGGCGGCCTCGACGCTGGGCAGCGCGTTCACCTTGGTGTACCAGGTGGCCTGGACCTTGGGGTCGACGAGCCAGCGCAGGAACTTCCAGGCGGCCTCGCGGTTCTTCGCGTCCTTGAAGACCACCATGTCGCTGCCGCCGACCAGGCTGGGGCCTCCGGCGCTCCCCTTCGGGTAGGGCGCGACGGCGAACTTGTCGCCGAAGCCCTCGCCGCCGTCCTTCTCCAGGCCCGCGATCATCCACGGCCCCGAGTAGAAGGCGCCGACCTTCCCCTTGACGAACGTCTGCGGGAAGGCGCCGGTCGGCTGGTCGGTGCTGGCGAGGCCGCTCTCGAAGAACGAGCCGTAGTGCTTGAGCGCCTGGACCATCTGGGGCGTGTCCAGCGTCCACTTGTCACCCGAGACGATCTCACCGCCCGCCTGCCACACCAGCGGCAGCACCTCCTGCCAGGAGCCCTGCCGGAAGTTCTGCTCGACGCCGAGCGAGGCGCCGCCCCTCTCCTTGAGCGCCTTCACGAAGGCGGTGGTCTCCTCCCAGGTGGCGGGCGGCTTCACCGACGCCTTCCCGGCGAGGTCCTTGCGGTAGTACAGGGCGCGGGTCTCGACGTACCAGGGCACGCCGTACGCGGTCCCCTCCACCTCGACCGTGCCCCACGCTCCGGGGAAGAACGCCGACTTGTCGATCAGGTTGGCCGGGGTGGGGTCGAGGGCGCCGGTCTTGGCCATCTCGCCCATCCAGGTGCTGCCCAGCATGGTGACGTCGGGGGTGGCGTTCCCGGCGATGGCCGCGGTGATCTTGTCGTGGGCCGAGTCCCAGCCGAGCGCGGTCACCTTGACCGTGATGCCGGGGTTGGCCGTCTCGAAGTCCTTGGCGAAGGCGCCCAGCGCCTCCCCCTCGGCCCCGATCGCCCAGACCGTGACCTCGCCGGTGGCCTTGCCGGTGTCGACGTCCCTCGCCTGCTCCGCGGCCCCTCCGGTGCTCCGGCCGCACCCGGTGAGCACCAGCCCCAGCGCGAGGATCCCTACGGCGTACTTCTTCACTTTTCCTCCAGGGGGTGAGACCCGCAGCTGGATCGGACGATCAGCTGGGTGGGGAGAATCTCGGAGTTCGGGACGGTACGAGTGCCCTTGATGAGCTCGTCGAGCGCGCGGGCGGCGCGGGCGCCGAGCAGGCGCATGGGCTGGCGCACCGTGGTGAGGGCGGGCCTGGCGTGGCGGGCGGCCATGATGTCGTCCCAGCCGGTGATCGCCACGTCGCCCGGCACGTCGAGGCCGAGCTCCTCGGCCGCCAGGATGACGCCGAGGGCCACCTGGTCGTCGGCGCAGATCACCGCCTGGGGACGTCGCGCTCCACGCGCCTTCCCGCTCGTTTTTCCCCCGAGCAGCGTCCGCCCGGCCGCGTACCCGCCCTCCACGGTGAGTTCGCAGGGCAGTGGCTCGGGGGGCCGGATCCCGTGGCCGGACAGGACCCGTCTGACACCCGTCCAGCGCTGGGTGATGTCACCCAGGTCGTCGCCCCCGGCGAGGGCGAAGGTGGAGTAGCCGTGACCGAGCAGGTGGGTGGCGAGCGCCTCGGCCGACGCGGTGTTCTCGCTGCAGACCGCGTCCGCCCGCTCGACGGGGTCGCGGGCGAGCAGGACCAGCGGCGTCCTGCTTTTGACGATCTCGTCCACCACGGCGTCCTCGACGGTCCTGCCGAAGATCACCATGCCGTCCACCCGGCCGACGAGGTCCCTCACCAGGTCCTGCACGGCCGCTCGCCCGCGCGTGGACAGGATGAGCACGGAGCGGCCGAGCTCGGCGGCCACCTCCTCGTACCCGAGGAGGACCTCGGCGAAGTAGGGGCCCGACAGGTCGGGGAAGACGATCCCGTTGGCCGCGTGACGGCCCTGGGCGAGGGAGACGCCGAGGCGGCTCGGGGTGAAGCTCAGCTCCTCGACCGCCCTGAGCACCTTCTCGCGCGTTCCGGCCGCGACGGGGCCGGTGTTGCGCAGCGCCCGGGAGACGGTGGCGATGGAGACGCCTGCCCGCTGCGCGACCTCGTAGATGGTCGCGCCCTGACCCTCGTCACTGTTTGGCACCCGTCGTCCGATCTCCCAGGAGTGGAAGCGCTTACACTCGACGGCGACGAAAAGTGGAAGCGCTTACAGTGAATGGTCGGAGTCAACCACCGGACGGAATCATCAGTAAAGGCTTGTTACATCACCGTTACCAAACGGGCACGGTACCGCCCCGGCGTTCGTGAGACGTGTCGAGGGAGGAAAAAGCCCCGGCGCGGACGAACACGCCGACTACCGTTAAAAGATCATCCGAGCTATCCTCGCCGGAATCGGGCAGTCCATATCCTCCAGGGCGTGGCGCCGTTCACCTCGCCTCCTGGGATCCGTGAGCCGTTCGGGGAGCTTGATGAGATTCCAGGTGCTGGGCGATGTGGCGATCGTCGCCGACGACCATCCCGTTCCCCTGTCCTCACGCAGGCAGGAGCAGCTGCTCGCGCTCCTCGTCTGCGCGCGAGGACGCATCGTGGCGGCCGAGACCCTGATCGACGCGCTGTGGGGCGAGCGGCTCGGGCCGCGCGCCGGCAAGAATCTGCGGGTGCTCGTGCACCGGCTGCGCAGGACGCTCGACGCCCCCGAGCGGATCCGGCACGACCGCTCGGGCTACACCCTGTCCGCGCGGCCGGAGGAGGTCGACGCCTGGCACTTCGCCGACCTGGCCGAGCGCGCCAGGCGGACGCTGAACCGGGGGGAGCCGGAGGCGGCGTCCGTCCTGCAGCGCGAGGCGCTCGCGCTGTGGAACGGCCGGGCCTTCTCGGGACTGGACGACGTGGCCCAGCTCGCGGAGGCGGCCGAACGCCTGGAGCAGGACCGCAGGCGGCTGCTGACCGAGCGCATCGACACCGACCTGGCGCTGGGCAGGCACGCGGAGGTCATCCCGGAGCTGCTCTCGATGCTCGCGGAGGATCCGCTGGTGGAGTCCACCGCCGCGCGGCTGATGGTGGCGATGCACCGGGCCGGGCTGCGTACGGAGGCGCTGGAGACCTACCGGCGCACCCGTGCCGTCCTCGCCGAGGAGCTGGGCCTGGAACCGGGACCGCAGCTGCGCGCGCTGGAGCGGGCCATCCTGCGCGGGGACACCCGGGTCGACCTGGGCCCCCGGCCCGAGGCGGCACCCGCGAAGGACCCGGCCCCCGCCCCCGCTGCGGCCCCGGTGGCCCCGTCCCTGCTCCCCGCCGGGGTGGGCGACCTCACCGGGCGCGACGCCGAGCTGCGCTGGCTCGTCTCCACCTTGCGCGACCGCCCCGCCGCGGCGCCGGTGATCTGCGCCGTCTCCGGCATGCCGGGGGTGGGCAAGAGCGCGCTGGCCCTGCGGGCCGCCCACGACCTGCGGGACGCCTTCCCCGACGGGCGGCTGTACGTGAACCTGCGGGGCGCCGGAGCCGAACCGGTCGAGCCGTCGCACGCGCTCAGCCGGTTCCTGCGCGCCCTCGGCGTGGCGGGGACGGCCATTCCCGACGGCCTGGACGAGCGCGCCGAGGTGTTCCGCGCCCACCTGTCCGACCGGCGCGTGCTGGTGCTGCTGGACGACGCCGCGAACGAGGCGCAGGTCGAGCCGCTCATCCCCGCGGGGAACGGCTGCGCGGTGGTGGTCACGAGCCGCGGCGCGCTGACCGCCCTGCCCGGCGCGCAGCGGCTCGCCCTGGGGGTGCTCGGGAACGCCGCCGCCGTCCGGCTGCTGGGTACGATCACCGGCCGGGTCGAGCTCACCTCCGACACCGCCGCCGCCAGGCGGCTCGCCGAGCTGTGCGGGCACCTCCCGCTGGCGCTCAGGATCGCCGGGGCACGCCTCGCCGCCCGGCCGCACTGGAGCGTCGACCGGCTGCTCTCCCGGCTCGCCGCCGAGCACGACCGGCTCGACGAGCTCACCCACGGCACCCTGTCGGTACGGGCCAGCCTCGCGCTCGGTTACTCCGGCCTCGACGAGCCCGGCCGTACCCTGTTCCGCCGGCTCGGCCTGGTCGACACGCCCGACTTCGCCGGATGGGTCGCCGCGGCCCTGCTCGACATGGGCCCCCACGACACCGACCCGCGCGACACCGACCATCGTGACGTCGGCCGTGGTGACGTCGGCCGTCGTGACACCGGGCCCCAGGAGGTGAGGCCGCGTGACACCGGGCCGCGCGACGCCGAGGAGATCCTCGAAGGGCTCGTGGAGGCGCGGCTCGTCGACTACGCGGGCCAGGACGGCACCGGCGAGCCCCGCTACCGCGTCCACGACCTGGTGCGGCTGCACGCCAGGGAACGCGCCGAGACCGACGACCCTCCCGGCGCCACCGCCGCCGCGCTGACCCGGCTCGCGGGCGGGTACCTCGCGCTCGCCGAACGGGCGCACCGGCGGCAGTACGGCGGCGACTACACCGTGCTGCACGGCGACGGGCCACGCTGGGACTGCGGTGAGGCCACCTCCGACCGCCTGCTCGCCGACCCGTCCGGCTGGCTGCGCGGCGAGCGGCTCGGCTTGGTGGCGGCGGTGGAGCAGGCCGCCCGGCTCGACCTGAGCGAGATGTGCTGGGACCTGGCGATGACGGCGGTCACCCTGTTCGAGGCGCAGGGCCACTTCGACGACTGGCGGCACACCTCGGAGACCGCGCTGGCCGCCGCCCTGCGCGCGGGCGACCGGCGCGGCGAGGCCGCGATGCGCTACTCGCTGGGCACGCTCGCCCTGTTCCGGCAGCGCTACACCGACGCGCGGCCCTACCTGGAGGCCGCGCTGCCGCTCTTCGAGGCGGTGGACGACCGGCACGGCCAGGCTCTCACCCTGCGCAACGCGGCGCTGATCGAGAGGGTGGAGGGACGGGCCGAGACCGCGCTCGACAGCTACCGGCGGGCGCTGCGGATGCTCCGCGAGGTCGGCGACCGGCACGCCGAGGCCCACGTGCTCGGCAGCATGGCCCAGATCCACATCGAGCACGACCGCCCCCACGCGGCGGCCCCGCTCCTGGAGACGGCGCTGGCCGTCTACCGCGAGCTGGGCAACACGCGCGGGGTCGCGCAGATCCTCAACAGGCTGGGGCTGCTTCACCTTCGCCAGAACGACCCCGCTCGGGCGAAGGACGCGTTCGAGCAGGTGCTGGTGGCCGCCAGGGCGGCCGGAGACCGCATCGGCGAGGCGTACGGCATGCTCGGGATGGGCGAGGCCGAGCTGCTGGCGGGCGAACTCGACCACGCGGCCAACCTGCTCGACGCGACGCTGCTGCTGGCCGAGGGGCTCGGGGAGCCCTTCGTCGCGGCCCGCGCCCGCCTGGCCTGCGGGCGGCTCGCCGGTGAGCGCGGTGAGCGCGAGCTGGCCGTGGCCATGCTGGACCGGGCGGTGCGGGAGTTCGCCGACATCGGCCTGCCCGTCTGGCACGAGCGGGCACTCGACGCCCGGCGCGCTCTCGACGGCACGCTCTCCACACCGCCCACCCCGTGCTGACCTCTCGTCGGCGGGCTACTCGCCCGGGTCCATCCAGTGGCTGTCGCAGTTGAAGCCGAGGCTCTGACACGGCAGCTCGATCGCCGAGGCCGGCGCGGCGCTCGCGCCCAGCAGCCCGGCCACCATCAGCGCCAGCAACCCCGCCTTGATCTTCTTCATCTTTCTCCTCGTTCGTCAACGGATCGGTCCACACCCCCGCGGGCTTGGTGATCGATAGCAATACCACGATCGCCGGGTGCCGCGTATGGGATCTCGCTGTTGAACTTCCTCTCCGCCCAGCCCACTGAGAAGCGAGGTTCCAGGTATGGGTACGGCCGCCGTCGGCCGTACCCATACCGCCCCGGTGTCGTGTCGTTAAGCCCCTGTACGGACGACCCCTTCACCTCACACCCAGCTCGGATGCCGTCTGCGGACGGTATCTGTGCTGGTCAAGGCCAAAATAGACGAAGCCGGTTTCACGAGGGTTTCACCTCGTTCCCCGTTCGTTCCCCGTCCGGACCCGCGCGCCGCTTCCCCCGCCTCCTGCTCCCCTGCTCCCCTGCTTCCCTGCTTCTCCGCTTCCTGCTCCCTCGCTTCCCCGCTCCTCCGCTTCCCCGCGCTCCGCAGGCCCTCGCACCGCGGATTCGCACAACCGCGCCCCCTCCTACCTCGGCTCCGCACACCACGGCTCCACACGCCTCGGGTTCCCACTGCCGAAGCCCCGCACATCAAGGCTCCGCGTCCCGCACCTTCCGCGCGCGCCACGGGCCCTCACATCACGGCTCCGTACGTCCGGGGCCCGGGAGCCAGAAGCTCTCGGTCACCTCGGCCCCGGCGTCACGGAACGGTGATCACTATCTTGCCGAGCAGGTGCCCCTCCTCGCTCAGCCGGTGGGCGTCGGCGGTCTCCTCCAGCGGGAAGGTCCTCTCGATCGGCACGCGCAGCGCGCCGCGCTCCAGCAGGGGAAGCACCTCGGCGAACACCTCCGCCAACGGGACCCCGCCGGCACCACCGGTGGAGAAGCGCACACCGTACTCGGCGGCCCGCCCGTCGGCGATGGTGACCACCCTGTCCGGCCCACCGGCCAGGTCGACCGAGCCGGCGAGCACGTCACGGCCGGAGGCGTCCAGGACCGCGTCGACGCCCTCCGGGGCCGCGGCGCGCACCCGCCCGGCCCAGCCGTCGCCGTACTCGACCGGCCGCACGCCGAGCTCGCGCAGGAAGTCGTGACGGGCCGGGCTCGCCGTGCCGACCACCCGTACGCCCCTGGCCCGGGCGAGCTGCGCGGCGACCAGCCCGACGCCACCGGCGACCGCGTGGATCAGCAGCGTGTGCCCCTCCTTCACGTCGAGCTGCCGCAGGGTACGCCAGGCGGTTTCGACGGCCACCGGCAGCGCGGCGGCCTGCTCGAAGGACAGCCAGGCGGGCATGGCCAGCAGGTTGTCCGTGCCGACCGCGACATGGGTGGCCGCGGCACCGGGGAGAACCTTGCCGAAGACGGCCTGCCCCAGGCTCCAGCCCCCGGCACCGGCCCCCGCGAAGGCATCCACCCCAGCGCCTGACCCCGCACCCGGACTCGGACTCGGGCTCGGCTCCGGACTCGGGTCCGGACCAGGACCCAGACCGACATCAGCACCCGTCCCAACCCCGCCCCCCGCGCCGGCGCCGATGGCGTCGATCGTTCCGGCGAACTCGACACCGACGCCCGCGGGCCCGGCCGACAGCCCGCCACGGTCCATGAACCCGTAGCGAAGTTTCCAGTCGATGCCGTTGACCCCGGCCGCCCGTACCGCGACCCGCACCTGCCCGGGACCGGGTTCGGGAATGGGAACCTCGTCGAGGGTGAGCACCTCGGGGCCGCCATAGCGGTCATAGCGGATGGCCTGCGACATGGCCTTCTCCCTTCGAGCGCGTGCGCGCCTGGTTGACGGCACGGGGTGCTCAGACGAGCAGCAGGGTCTTGCCCACGGTGTCGCGCGCCTCGATCGCGGCGTGCGCGTCGGCGGCCCGCTCAAGCGGGAAGGTCTGCCCGACGACCGGCCTGATCCGGCCCGCCGCCGCCTCGGACAGCGCCAGCCCGGCCAGCCGCCTGCCCTCCTCCGGGGCGAACTGCACCTGTTCGATCCCGCGCACGCTCACCCCACCCCGTTCGGCCTCCTCAGGGTCGATCCGCGCGAAGCTCCCGCCGGGCACGCCGTAGGTGAAGAACCTGCCCCCGCGCGCCGTGATCCCGAACGCGTCCTCGCCGATCCGCCCACCGGCACCGTCGAAGACCACGTCCACCCCGGCGTCGTCGGCCGTCCTGAGCGGTCCCCCGTCACCGGCCGCCTCTCGCACCCGCTCGGCCCAGCCGGGCTCGGAGTGGTCGACCACGGTGTCGGCTCCCAGCTCCCGGAGCAGGCCGAGCTTGCGCTCGCCCCTGGCGGCCGCGACCACGTGGGCGCCGACCGCGTGGGCGAGTTGTACCAGCAGGCTGCCGAGCCCCCCGGCCGCCGCGGTGACCAGCACCCGCTCCCCCGGCTTGATCTCGGCCGCGTCCGCCAGGCCCAGCGCCGCCGGGCCGATCTGGAGCAGCGCCGTCGCCTCCCGTACACCCAGCCCGTCCGGTACGGGGACCAGCGCGTCCACCGGGACCACGACTCGCTCGGCGTAACCTCCGTCGCCGGTCATGGCGACGACGTCACGGCCGATCCAGCCGGGATCGACCCCCTCCCCCACCGAGACCACCCGCCCGCCCACCCCTCCCCCGGGCACGTACGGCGGGCTCTGGCCGAAGAACTCGACGCCCCAGCCGGCGCGGAGCTGCGTCTCGAGGAACAGGACGTCCACGACGGACACCCCGACCACGACCTGCCCGGCCCCGGCGACCGGTTCCGGCACCCGGTCCACGACCAGTACCTCTGGTCCCCCGAACGCGATTACCTGGACAATGCGCATGTCGGTCGCTCTCCCTCGATTGGTTAGCGCACAGTCTCAAACCTCAAGTTTTCTTGATGTCAACTGACGACGAAAGGATCGTGCCCGTGCGTCCTCCCGCCCGTGATCTGCCGGACCACCGCGACCGTGTGAGAGGTTGCCTGCTGGGCGGCGCGCTCGGCGACGCGCTGGGGGCTCCCGTCGAGTTCGAGTCGATCAAAAGAATCCGCAGGCAGTACGGCCCCAGAGGGCTGACCGGCCTGGTCCCCGACTGGCGCGGCAAGGTCGGCCTGATCACCGACGACACGCAGATGACGCTGTTCACCGTCGAGGGACTGATCCGCGGCGGTGACGTCGCCGCCGTCCGGCGCGCCTACCTGCGCTGGCTGGACACCCAGCACCACCGGTCCCCACCACCCACCTCCCCCGGTTCCCCTGCTTCTCCCGCTTCTCCCGCTTCTCCCGCGCACGACCGCTCCGCCGCCCGCCCGGCGCGCGCCTCCTCCCCGGCCGCGAACGACCGTCCGGCGAATGACCGTGCGCCGGACGACCGTCCGGCGCACAGCCGTCCGGCGAGCGGGCCCGATCCGGCCTCGTCCCGGAACGACCTGGTCCGTACGGGCCTGCTCCGCGAGCAGGAGTGGCTCTACTCCCAGCGGGCCCCCGGGAACGCCTGCCTGTCGGGCCTGCGCGGCTCCCGGGCCTTCGCCCCCGCCCCGTTCGGTGAGCCGGGACCGGTCAACCCCGATTCCAAGGGCTGCGGGACGGTGATGCGCTCGGCCCCCTTCGGCCTGGGCGCGCGGAGCCCTCGCCACGCCTTCGACCTGGCCGCCGAGTGCGCCCAGATCACCCACGGCCACCCCACCGGTTACCTCGCCGCCGGTGCCTTCGCCGCCATCGTCCACTTCCTGGCGGAGAACGATCTCCCGACGGAGCACGAGCCCGCCGAGGCGAACGGGCCTTCGAAGCCGGACGAACCGGCCGAGACGCTCGCGCGGGCCGTACGGAAGGCGACGGACCTGCTGGCGACGTACCCCTCGCACGAGGAGACCGGCCTGGCGCTGCGCGACGCCGTGTCCCTCGCGGCGGAGGGCGGCCCGAGCCCGGAGAAGGTCGAGTCGCTGGGCGGCGCGTGGGTCGCCGAGGAGGCGCTCGCCATCGCGGTCTACTGCGCCCTGACGTATCCCGCGCCCGGCGACGTCGGGAGGGCGCTGCTGCTCTCGGTCAACCACTCCGGCGACAGCGACTCCACCGGCGCCCTCTGCGGCAACCTCCTGGGCACCCTCCACGGTGAGGCGGCGCTCCCCGCCGCCTGGCTCGCACACCTTGAGGGCCGCGAGACCATCGCCGAACTGGCCGACGACCTCGCGGCCTGGTCGGCCGGGAAGCACGAGATCACCGACGCCTGGCTCAGGAAGTACCCCGGCGCCTGACGCCGGGAGCCCCTCACCGTCCGGATGCCGGGACCGCGTCCTCGACACCGGGACCCCGTCGCCGACCCGACACCGGGAGTTCGTCGTTGTCCCGACGTGGGACCCCGTGGCCGTCGCGACGCGGGCCCCCGTGGCCGTCGCGTGGTTCCGGCACCGGCCCCCCGCCCTCCCGGCCGGCCCATGCCCAGGCCCATCCCCATTCCCGGGAGGGCGGGACACGGCCGGCGTCCCACGGCCGTGCCCGGCGGGGGCGGCTCTCACCAGGGAACGGGACCGGCGGCGTCGAAGTAGCCGCCGGTGGGGCCGTCCTCTCCGACCAGGGCCATGCGCACGATGATCTCGGCGCCCTCCTCGACGGTCTGGACGCCGCTGTTGTCGTTGAGGTCGGTGGCCGTGTAGCCGGGATCCACCACGTTGATCCTGATCTTCGGGTAGGCCTTGGCGTACTGCGAGGTGATCATGTTGAGGGCGCTCTTGGAGGAGGCGTACGCCAGGGCGGGGACGGTCGACTCCAGGCGCCCGGGGTCGAGGGTCACGGCCAGCGACCCCAGGCCGCTGCCGACGTTCACCACGACGGGGGCGTCCCCGTTCTCGAGGAGCGGCAGGAACGCCCGCGTGACGCGTACGACGCCGAAGACGTTGGTCTCGTAGACCGTCCGCACGTCGGCGACGGTGATCTCCTCGACCGGCCTGTGGGGGCCCGCGACGCCCGCGTTGTTGACGAGGACGTCGAGGCGGCCGGCCTGCTCGCGGACGACCGCCACGGCGGCCCGGACGGAGTCGTCGTCGGTGACGTCGATCAACAGCGGACGGGCCTCGCCCCTCCCCGCCTCCCGTGCGTGCCCGTCACCGGCTCCTTCTACCCCGTTCCCGGCGTCGAGCCCCGCCCCGGTCCCGGCGTTGAGCTTTTCCACCGCCTCCTCCCCCCGCCGGGCGTCGCGCGCCCCGACGTAGACGGTGTGTCCCTCCGCGACCAGGCGGCGGGCGGTCTCGAAGCCGAGCCCCTTGTTCGCTCCGGTGATCAGTGTCGTTGTCATGCGCCCCACTGTCGTCGCGACGTGAGCGCCCAGGTAGTGCCCGGCCCTTCCTGGGACGGGCGATACCAGGCTGTGGACAGAGAACAGGCAGGGAGCAGGCAGGGAACGCCCCGGGGGGGCGTCCCGCCCTCTGCCGGGCCCTGATCATCGACGGGAAACACCCGTCCTGCCTGGTACAGGCGGTACCAGGCAGTCTCCCGGCAACCGGCGCATACTGGGTGAATGACCGAAAGCGGAGAACTGGGCCCCGCGCTGCGGCACTGGCGTGACCGGGTCGCCCCGGCCGCGGTCGGGCTGCCCGGCGGCGGGCCGCGCCGCGCGGCGGGCCTGCGGCGCGAGGAACTGGCGATGCTCGCGGGGGTGTCGGCCGACTACATCACCCGCCTCGAACAGGGCCGGGCGACCTCCCCGTCCGCGCAGATCCTCACCGCGCTGGCGCGGGCGCTGCGGCTGTCCGGCCAGGAACGCGAGCACCTGTTCCTCCTCGCGGGACAGCCCCCACCCACCGCCGGGCGCATGTCCTCCCACATCACCCCGAGTGTGCAGCGACTGCTCGATCAACTCGACGGCACACCCCTCAGCGTCAACGACGCCGCCTGGAACCTGATCAGCTGGAACCCGCTGTGGGCCGCGCTCTTCGGGGACCCCTCCCTGCTGGTCGGGCGCGACCGCAACGTGATCTGGCGCCACTTCACGGGCGGCCTGGGGCGCGTCAGCCACACCCCGGAACAGGAGATCCGCTTCGAGACGGTCACGGTCGCCGATCTCCGGTCGGCGACCGCCCGTTACCCCGCCGACACCGGTCTGCGCTCGCTCGTCACCGACCTCCGGAACGCCAGCCCGCGCTTCGCGGAGCTGTGGGACAGCCACGTCGTCGGCGTCCACGAGTCGGACCGCAAGACCGTCCACCACCCCGACGTCGGCACGTTCACGCTCGACTGCGACGTGCTCACCGTGCCCGGCAGCGATCTCCGCATCATCGTCTACAGCACCGCTCCCGGCACCGACGCCGCCGACAGGCTGAAACTCCTCACCGTCATCGGCACCCAGACCATGCGGCCGTCCTGACCTCTCGGCAAGGACCGGCCGATCGTCTTTGCGGAGAGGCGGGCGGATACCGGTCAACTCGGCGCGCGCTCTCGCCCGGGAAACACCGAGCAGGTCAGGCCGAGTGCCAGGGCCGTCACAGGGACGGCCCAGGAGGAGGGGCCGGGGGAGTCGATGATCGCCCAATCCCACGGTGATCCGGTGCCGGATCCGCCGCCCAAGAGCATCGCGGCGATCATGTAGGCGACCGGCACCCCGGTGGCCGCGTCACGCCGCCACCGGGAGGCCACCAGTGCCAGTCCCGTGAAGCCCACCAGATTGCGGGCCGCCGCCGTCCCGTACGGCACCGCACCGGTGAGGAGAAGTCCCGCCAGCAGTGACGCCGCGCAGGCGGCGGCGACCAGGCCGGCGCGATAGGCGCCGGTGGGACGGACCGCGACGGCCTCAAGGTCCGCGGGGCCCGCGTACACGCCGCGCACGAGCACGGCGCTCGCCGCCAGCGGCGCGATCAGGGCCAGCGGCACGCCGTCCAGATCCCCTCGCGAGAGGTTCGGGACCGGTACGAGGACGTCACCGGCCATCGCGACCACCCCCGCCGTCATCGCGAGAGAAAGCGCCGACCAGGCGACGTGGTGTACGTGGAACCAGGTCCTCACAGCGGGGTCACCTCCCGGGGAGGGATGTCACAGCGGCGCAGCGCCGCGAGATTGTGCCGGAACCACCGGGCCTGCCCGGCCGGTGGCAGTGCCAGTGCCCGACCGGCGGCACCGAGGGAGGCCGGACCGGTCCTGCGCTCGACCGAGTCTCGCCCGGCACCCGCCGTCAGGGCCAGCCAGGCGCTCAGCGGCGCGTAGGCGTCGGCACCGGACCAGTCAGGCCCGCACGACGGCGGATCGGCGGGCAGCAGGCCCGTGGCCAGGCCGAAGAGCACGTCATCGCCACCGGCCCCAGGTGGCACCGCGAAGCGCCAGGACGTCCGGCCGTCGGCGGGCCCCTCCGTGACGCGACCGGGCGCGGGCAGCCCGGTCGCCGCCGACAGCCGCCGCACCGCGGGGAGGACGATCCCGGCGGCGAACCCCAGCCGTTTCCCACGTTCCCGCCACACGCATACCTCGCCCCCGTCCCACCGGGAGCACACCAGGCCGCCGGCGCGTGGCACCTGGGCCTCAGGGCCCATGTCTCGTACGAGGGGGAAGGCCGCGACGACCGCGGCCAGCGGGATGCCGACGATCCCCGCCCACGCCCGGCGGGTGCCCCTGCGACGCGCCCAGGCCAGAAACGCCGCCCCGGCGACGGCCACGGCGAGGATCGTCTGGGCGATCAGGGCGCCCCGGTGGAACGTCGTGCCGGTCTCGCAGCAGAAGCCCAGGTTGTTGCCCGTGAGGTGGCGTACCCAGAAGGTCTCCAGGGCGGCCGGGTAGGCCAGCCACAACCACGTGCCCGCCAACAGCAACGGCACGCCGAGGAGCGGAGGCAGGAACCGGCCGACGGCGAACCCGGCGAGAGTCCAGGCGACGATCACCAGGAGCGCCACCGCGAGGACCGAGGGGGCCGGCAACCCCGGGACGTCCGTCATCGCGACCGCCACCAATGAGAGCGCGCCCAGCAGCCCGGACACGGCGGCGCCCAGGATCGGGAGCAACGACCAGGCGAGGATCTCCGCCGGAGACCGTACCGGGGTGGCGCCCTCCACCCGGCCACGCGACAGTCTGGCCCCTTCCCAGGCGCCTGCCCCCGCGCACACCGGGCCCATCGCCATCACCCCGGCCGACGCGACGAGCACGGTGGCGGACAGCCAGTTGTCCTCCAGGGAGTTCGCCGAGTCGCCCAACACGAGGAACATGTAGACGGCCATGAGAGGAAGGGCTGTCACGGCCGCGGAGGAGCGCAGCCAGCGGCGCAGCGGCACGGGTCAGACCTCCCGCGTCACGAGCCGCCGGTAGGCGCGCCCGACCTGGTCGGAGAAGGAGCCGCGGACGGATCCCCCGACGGATGTCACCAGGCCCGCGAGTGGCCCGGCGTAACCCACCCCGCCCGTGTCGAGCACCACGGCCGAGTCGTACGTGCCGGCCAGGTCCGCGATGTCATGAGTGGCCACGACCAGGTGGGCGTGCTCCCCGGCCCGTGAGACGATCTCCCGGAACCGCTCGCGCTGGTCGGGGTCCAGCCCCGCGGTGGGCTCGTCCAGCAGGATCACCTCGGCGTCGTGCACCAACGTCTGAGCCAGCCCGACCCTGCGGAGCTGGCCGCCCGACAGCTCCGCGCAGGGGCCGTCCGCCAGCGCGCCCAGTTCCACCACCTCCAGTGCCTCCAGTGACCTGCGCCAGGCCTCCCGCCGCGACAGCCCCTTGAGCCAGCCGGCGTAGCCGACCTGCTCGCGCACCGTCAGTCCGGGCAGCGGCCGGATCTCCTGGGGCATCCAGCCGACCAGCGACCGGTAGCGTGCCCTGTCCCGGCGGCGGGCGGGATCGAGTCCCCGGTAGAGGACTCGGCCCGTGTGCGGGCGCAACAGCGATGCGGCCAGCCCGAGGAGCGTCGACTTACCGGCCCCGTTCGGTCCGAGCAGCACCGTGCGGCCCTCGGGAAGGGAGAGGTCCAGACCGGTGAGAACGAGGGAGCCTCGGCGGTGGCCGAATCCGCACCCCTGAAATGAGATCGGCATTTTTTCCTCGATGGGATCGCGATCGGGCGGGGTCACGGCCGGCCCCCCTCGGGCGAAACCCTGGACGGCCGTGACCCCGCGCTCTTTACCAGTAGACCTGGACCTTGCGTGCGGAGATCCGGTAGAAGTCCGCGCCCATGTTCTTCACGGTGAAGTGGTACTTACCGGAGCGGACGTCTCCCCAGTCGCCCCGGACCTTCCGTGAGTTGCAGCCGCCGTAGCCCTTGGTGCCGTAGTGCGTGTCCGGGCCGGTGCGCTCCCGGTACAGCCCCAGACTCGGCACCGCCGCTCTCGAGTTGGCCGAGCAGCCGGACAGCTCGACCGCCGTCCTCCAGTGGTCGCTGTTGGCATCCTTCCAGGTGCGGGACTCGAAGCCCGCGCCGACGTTCTCCAGCCTGGTGGTGAACTGGCCCTCCGCGTAGGCGAGGGTCGCGCCGGAGGCGCCCAGCGCGCAGACGGCGGCGGCGGTCACCACCCCCCTGCTGAGAAGGCGCCTGCTCAGGAACGCCATGTGAACTCCTTTCCTCGGTGGTCGGAGCCCGGGATCCGGGTCCGGCGTCTCACCGGACAGGTTCCGGGATTCGCTGACGTCCCAAGAGTGCGACGCGAGCGGATCGGTCCACATCGGCCGCGTCGCGGAATTCGTCGTCGGCGGATCTACGTAGCCCCGATGGACGGGACACCGGCCGAAACGGGGAAAAACCATGCGGAGGCCCCGGCGAGATGGTCGCGGCGGGGAGGAGAGGGACGCGCGCCCGGCGCGCATCCGTCTCACGGCTGATTCCCCACAGGGCGGATGGGCACGCGAACCTACGCGGGACGGACGATGCCGGTACGGAGATCCTGCCGTAGCGTCGGGGGCATGGTGCGGCGCCTGCTGGTGTGGTGGAGCGGTCACCCGCAGGTGTCCGACGCCTTGCTCGCCGTCGCGGCCTGCGCGTACCTACTGATCGAGGTGCCCTACTACGACCAGAGCATCACCGACTTCACCCGGCTCCCGATGATGTTCTGGGGTGACCTGCTGGCGTACGCCGCTCTGGCGTGGCGACGCAGGTTCCCGCTGTCGGTGCTGGCCCTGGTCTGGACTCTGTGGTTCGTCAGCGGAAGGTGGGACATCTGGACGGAGTGGAACGCCTCGTGGGCCGAACTGAGCACCCCGACCGCGCTGATGCTGATGTTCTACACGGCGGGACGGTGGGTCTCCTCCAAACGGGTCGGCCTCTTCCTCGCCGGCATGCTGCTGCCTCCCGCGCTGACCGCTGTCCGGATCTGGGGCGGTCCGGACCTGGCGCCGTTCCCACAGCCCGTGCCTCCCGAGGACCTGTTCGTGATATCGGCCGTCGTGTGCGTCGCGGCCTGGTGGCTGGGCAGGCTCAGGCACACCGAGGCCGAGGCCGTGGCCCACGCGCGGGTGAGGCTGGTGCTGGCCCAGGAGCGGGTGCGGATCTCACGGGAACTGCACGACATCGTGGCGCACAACGTGAGCGCGATGGTGGTCCAGTCGGACGGCGCCTCGGCCGCGTTGCTGGACGACGACCTCGCCGAGGTGGGGCAGGCGCTCAACGCGATCGGGAAGTCGGGCCGGGTCGCGCTGGGCGAGCTGCGGTTGCTTCTGGGGGTGTTGCGTGAGGCGCCCGTCGCGCCACAGCCCAGTATCGAGGCGATCGAAAATCTGGTCGAACGGCTGCCGCTAAGGGTACGGTTACGGGTCGAAGGACGAGTTCGTGAACCACCGGCCAGCTTGGGCCTGGCCGCCTACCGGATCGTGCAAGAGGCTCTGACCAACACGCTCAAGCACGCTGGCAAGGAAGCGAACGCCGAGGTGTTACTACGCTACGCCGAAGACGGACTGCACATCCAGGTCACCGACGACGGTGCCGGTGAGAGTCGTCGCAGGCCGACGACATCGCCCAGCCCCGGCGGGGCCGGATACGGCCTGGTCGGCATCGCCGAGCGCGCCGCGATGTTCGGCGGTGCGACGCGGGCCGCGCCGTTGCCCGGCGGCGGCTTCCAGGTCAGGGCGACCATTCCCTGGGCCTGATCCATGGACGAGGTGATCCGCGTCCTGCTGACCGACGATCAGGAGTTGGTCCGCACCGGCTTCCGGCTGGTGCTGCGCCGAGAGCCCGGCATCGACGTCGTCGGCGAGGCGGCGGACGGTCAGCAGGCGCTCGACCTGCTGGACGAGGTCGAGGTCGACGTGGTGGTGATGGATGTGCGAATGCCTCGCATGGACGGGATCGAGGCGACCCGGCGCATCTGCGCGCGCGGCGGTCCCAAGGTGCTCATCCTCACCACCTTCGACCTGGACGAGTACGCCTTCGGCGCGATCAAAGCCGGTGCCAGCGGGTTCCTGTTGAAGGACACGGGGTCGGCCTCCTTCATCGAGGCGATCCGCACCGTGCACCGTGGCGACGCGGTCATCGCCCCCTCCACCACGCGGCGGCTCCTGTCGCACTTCGTCCCCCGCCTTCCCGATGCGGGCAAGACCCGGGACAGGCGGGCCGCGCTGCTCAGTCCGCGCGAACACGAGGTGCTCGCCGAGATCGCCGGTGGTCTGACGAACGCCGAGATCGCGGCCCGCCTGCACCTGTCGGAGGGGACGGTCCGCACGCACGTCAGTCACATCCTCACCAAACTCGACCTCCGCGACCGGGTCCAGGCCGTCGTCTTCGCCTTCGAGCAAGGGCTCGTCCGCTTCGGCTGACCAGCTCGCGCCCCGCTCGACCACGTCCGCGCGCACCGCGACCCGACGATCGCGGAAATGCGCGAGGCGGCGGAGGAACTCCGCAGCCGGGCGAGTCACCCTCGCCTCCACGTGCGGGACCGCCGGCGGAGCGGAACGGCGTCGGCGGTCGGGCCGCCGAGGCCACCGAGGCCGCCTTTAATCAATGATCAGTCGAACTTTAATCTTCGAGGAAGCCGAAAGCTCGCGTAAGGGTACGAATCTGATGCATTAGCACCCACACGGCGACTCAGCTGGACCGCGTTCGCACGGGGTCGGGCCGTAGGAGTCCGCGGATCGGGGCCATATGAGAGTCCGAGGTTTCGCCTGGTGGCGGATCGGTGCCGCCGTTGTCGGCACGGTCGCGCTTCTCGCCGCACCGGCCGATGGCGCCACCGCCTCGCTCGGCCATGGGGCCGACAGCATCGATCCGTCGACGCGGGCCGACATCACCGCGGCCATGCGCGGCGAGGCGTTCGCCTACGCCAGGTACCGCGCCTACGCCGCCCAGGCGGCCAGGGAACGGTTGCCGGACGTGCAGGCGCTTTTCGAGCGCACCGCGGCCGTCGAACTCGGCGAACATTTCGCCGAACAGGCGAAGATGACCGGGCCGTCCGGCGACAACATCGCCAATCTGCGCGACGCCATCGCCGGGGAGTCCTACGAGGCGACCAGCATGTACAAGGAGTTCGCCACGCAGGCCGAGGTGGACGGCGACCTGAACGCGGCCAGGCTCTTCAAAGAGATCAGCTCGGACGAGGCCCGGCATCATCGCCAGTTCGTCCAGGCGCTGAAAGCCGTCAGCGATCCCGCGTCCGGCGTGACCGTCCCGGCGGGAGTGACCGCCGAGCCGGTGAGCGTCCCGGCGGGAAAGCCGGAGGTGTCGTCGCCACGGACGCTGCGTAACCTGCGGAGCGCGATAGGCGGAGAGGCGTTCGCCCACGCGAAGTACGCCCTCTACGCCGAACGCGCCCGCGCCACCGGCCAGCCGGAACTCGCCGCGCTGTTCGACCGCACCGCACAGGTCGAACTGACCGAGCACTTCGCCGAGGAGGCGAAGCTCGCCGGTCTGGTTCGCGACACCAAGTCCAACCTGTGCGAGGCGATCGCCGGTGAGAACCGTGAGGGCAACCGGATGTACCCGACCTACGCCCGCCAGGCCGCCACGATCGGTGACACGACCGTGGCGGAGTTGCTGACGGACACCGCGAGCGACGAGCTGGGGCACGCGCGGGCTTTCACCGGCGCGCTGTCCGCCCTTGGGGGGCGGTGTCCCGCTTCGGGGTGACGGCTTCGCCCGTGCCGCCGAACACGACGAAGGGCGAACTCGGCCGACGTCATCGACGAGGCGCGCGCCCGGCCACCATCGGCCGGCGTCCTCGGCGGCGTGGTCACCGGCGGTCGCGGCGGGCCTGGGCGCGGTAGTGGTCGAGGACGTCCTGACGGAGGAGGTGGCCGAAGCCCGCGGCCTCGACGCGCAGGCCGAGTTCGTGCTCGGTCACACCGAGCGCGGCGGCGGTGTCGGCCACGTTCCAGCCGGCGGCGGCGAGCCTGGTCAGCAGGTGACCGCGCCGGACCTGGTTCTCCGACAGGCGGAACGTCTTGAGGTACGCGACCCGGCCGGCGCCGTCGGTGATGAGCTCACCGATGTGGTTCTCACGCTGCCGTTCGAAGGGCGGCAGGAAGCGCGACAGGCGATACCCACCCATCTCGTAGACGTGCTGGTAGGTGTAATCCGCGCCCAGCAGCGCGCCCGCCATGACCTGGTCGTGGAAGGCCGCCCACTCGTCCCGCTGCCGGCGGGCCTGCGCGCGCAGATCGGCGAGCGACCGTACCGTCGCGTCCGCGATGCGGGCACGGAAGTCGGGCACCGGCCCGCCGAACATCGCGTAGTGGTAGATCAGCTCGCCGTACAGGTCGTGGACGAGGGTGCTGTGCAGGGCGCGGTAGTCGCCGGGGTGCGGCACCACGAACGCGGCGGCGAGCGCGTCCGCGACGTAGACGAGAACGCCGCACTGGCCGCGGTGGATCTCGAAGACGCGCAGGGCGTCCTCCAGACCACTGACCGCGGCGCCCGTGTACGCCTCCTCGACGCGGGGTGAGAGCCCGCGGCTGACCGCGCGGTGTGACCACTCCTCCCACACGATCTCCGGCCCGCCGAAGTGCAGCGCCAGATACCCTTCGAGCGCCAGGTGCAGCGGCAGGAAGCGCAGCCGGTTCCTGTCGACCCGGCGAGCCATCCGGCGGTGGAACCGCAGCGACATCCGGCCGGGCGGACGGTCACGCTCCCGCGGCCCCCGGAGCTGGGTTCCGTACGCCGCGGCGGGGGTGCCGTCGCTCGTCCAGCTCGCCACGAACCCGTGCGGGATGTAGGAGAGGTACGAGGTCCGCGAGTCCACCGCGACGACACCGAACTCCGCGTCGTAGAGCCGGGCATCGAGCCGCAGGTCCTCGATCGGCTCCTCGCGGACCAGCGGGACGAGCCGTACGCCACCCCATGCCTGGGCGGGGCGGGTGGAGAGCCCGGTGAGAGCCAGATCCGTCATGCGTCCTCCCGTAGGAACACCTCGACGCGGCGCGCCAGGTGGGCGCGCAGCTCGACGATCCCGGTGCGCCCCTCCGCGAACTGGGCCAGCTCCACCAGGGCGACCAGATTCTCCGCGTCGCGGATACCTGCGGTCGGGACGGTGGGCGCCAGCCTCCGTACGTCGAAGCCGGCGGCGTCGTACACCGGATTGAGGTGCACGATTCCGCAGGCGTGGTCCGGGTCGAGCCGGGTGCGCCAGATCCGCAGTACCTCTCCCGCGAGCCCCGGCGGTGAGTTGTCCCATCCGTCGGAGACGATGACGAGGCGCCCGGGTCCGCGTTCGAGGCCGTCGAGGACGCGCTCGCCGAGCGGTGTCGCCCCGTACGGACGGGCGAGCAGCGCGTCCGTACGGCCCGACAGCCACAACGGCGTGTACTCGGAGGCCAGCGCCTCCAGCAGGAAATGGCAGGCGAGCGCGACGGCGAGCGGACGGCGGCGCTTGTGCCCCGAACCGTACGCGGAGAAGCTGTCGTCGAGAACGGCGGCCACCGCGCCCCAGCGCCCGGCCTGGTCGCCCGCGGTCCGGCGGGCGGCCGCGCGCAGCGCCGCCGTCAGCTCGGCGCGGCGGCGGACGCGATCGTCCGGAGAGAGGGCGAGCACGTATGACGCCAGCCGGGTCAGCGGCATCGTGGTGAGGTCGGCCCGCACGGCGTCGGCCCCCAGGCCGCGCGCCGACTCCTGCAGGCGTAGCCGCTCCAGCCGGGTCAGCTGAGGCGCGATGCGTTCCAGGAAGGTGGCGCGTGCGATGCGGTGTTTCGCCGCGAACCCCTCCGCGACCGTGTAGGGCAGCCTGTAGAGCGCCGCCTGCTCGTAGTGGGCCCGCCGCCAGGTCTCCAGGATCGGTGTGGTGTAGACGGCCGGCCGGTGCGGGGTGAACAGGAACGGCCCCAGCTCCCCGCCCGGCCTCAGGTGGGCATGACGGACGGCGTCCTTGACGGCGCCGCGGTACTTCACCGCGTCGAACGCGAGGTCGGGGCGGGCGCCCAGCCAGTCCCGCATGATCGCCCGGGTGCGCCGGTTGTTGACCTTGGCCCGGCGCAGCTCGCGGAACAGCCCGAACACCCGGGGCGGTGGCAGCAGGGCGAGCCTCCGGGCGATCAGGCGCCCCTCGGCCCGCCGCTGCTCCGGTTCCGCCTCCCCTGTCGTGACCAGCAGGTTCCGGGCGATCAGCACGGCGTTGTGGTCGTTGACGTCCAGGGCGAGGGTGGCCGCGTACAGGTCGCGGTAGTTGCCCATCAGGTAGCGGTGCAGGAAGTCAAGCGAGAGACTCTGCTCGCCCGCGCCGGAGTGGAACTCGCGCTGGCCGGTGGAGGTGATCGCCGCGTTCACGAACAGCAGGACGTCCTCGGCGGCGATCAGGTCCGCACCGGTCTCGATGTGAGCCTCGATCGCCGCCTCCGGGGTGATGTTGCGGGGTCGGCCGGGGAATGGGGGCACGAGCTGCGAATCATCGCTTCAAAGGCGGGTCCCGGAAGTCGCACCGGAGTCCCGCGGCCGACCCCGGAAGGCTAGCACCGGCATATCGCCTTCTTCTTCCTATTTCCCGCCGCCCGTGCCGGAGGTCACCGCTTTCCCGGCGCCTGTGCCCGGTGTCACCTCTTTCCCGCCGCCCGTGCCCGGTGTCACCTCGACGCCTCGGTCAGTTCCCGGGATTCCCGTCCCACCTCGGAACGGCCCAGGCGGCTGGGCCACCAGGCCCGCGCGTCCAGATCCCGTACCAGCGCCGGAACCAGCAGGGATCGCACCACCAGAGTGTCGAGCAGGACGCCGAAGGCGACGATGAAGGCGATCTGCGCGAGGAAGGCCAGGGGGATCACCACCAGCGCGGCGAAGGTGGCGGCGAGCACGACGCCCGCCGAAGTGATCACCCCGCCGGTGGTGACCAGCCCGCGCAGCAACCCCTCCCGCGCCCCGCGGTGCGCGGTCTCCTCACGCACCCTGGACATGAGGAAGATGTTGTAGTCCACTCCCAGCGCGACCAGGAAGACGAAGCCGTACAGCGGCACGGACGCGTCGACGCCGGTGAATCCGAACAGGTGCGTGAAGACCAGCGTGGAGACGCCGAGGGTGGCCAGGAAGTTCAGTGCCACGGTGACCACCAGGAGCACGGGCGTCATCAGCGAGCGCAGCAGGACGATCAGGATGAGCAGGATGATCGCCAGGACGACCGGGACGATGAGCAGCGTGTCGTTCTTCGCGGTCTCCGTCGTGTCGTACCGCTGGGCGCTGTAACCGCCGACCATGACGCCGTTCTCGGGGGCGAGCGTGGCGCGCAGGCGTCTGACCGTGTCCTGGGCGGCGTCGCTGTCCGGCGCGTCGTTCAACGTCGCCTCCACCAGCACGAGCCCGTCGACGACCTTGGGGGCGTCGCCCGGCCGTCCGCTCCGGCTCGCCACCGCGGCCTCGGACACGCCCTCGACGCCGTCGGCCGTCTTCTCCACGGCCGCGGCACGCCCGGCGGGGGCGACGATGACCGCGGGCTGCCCCGAGCCTCCGGGGAAGTGCTCGCTCAGCGCCGCCTGCGCCGCCACCGACGGCGCGTCGTTCACGAAGGTCTCGTCCAGCGGCACCCCCCTGGCGTTCAGCTGCGGCGCGAAGAGGGCGAGCCCGACGAGGGGCAGGACGGTGGCGATCCAGAGCCGGCGCGGGTGGCGGTCGACCAGGGAGGCCACCCGGCTCCAGATCCCGCGCCCCTCGGCGCCGGCCTCGTCTGCCGGACGCGGTTTCGCCGGCCACAGGGCGGCGCGGCCCAGCAGGACGAGAGCCGCGGGCAGGAAGGTGAGCGCGCTGAGGGCGGCGCACGCGATGCCGATGGCGCCCACCGGGCCGAGCGCGCGGTTGTTGGTCAGGCTGCTGAGCAGCAGCGCGAGCAGGGCGAGGGCCACCGTGGCGGCACTGGCGACGATCGGCTCGAACGAGCGCCGCAGCGCGACGCGGCCCGCGGCGAAGCGGTCGCCGGTCGTGGCCAGTTCCTCCCGGAAGCGGGCGGTCAGCAGCAACGCGTAGTCGGTGGCCGCGCCGATGACCAGGATGAACAGGATGCCCTGCACCTGGCCGTCGACCCGGACGATGTCGCGGTCGGCCAGGAAGTACACCACGGCGCACGCCAGGCCGAGCGCGAAGACCGCGCCGCCGATGATGATGAGAGGCAGCAGAACGCTCCGGTACACCGCCAGCAGAATGATCAGAACGGTGATCAGCGCCACCCCGAGAAGCAGGCCGTCGATCCCGGCGAAGGCGTCGGACAGGTCGGCCCGGGTGGCCGCCGGCCCCGCGAGCTGGACCCGCAGGCCGTCGACCGCCACCGCCGAGCCGATCCGGTCCAGGGTCTCCCCGAGCGAGCCCTCGACCTCGGGGCCGAGCTGGACCACGCCCTGCAACGCCCGGCCGTCGTCCGACGGGATGGAGGGCGTGGGCGTTCCGACGACGCCTCCCGTCCCGCGCAGCGAGGCGAGCGCCTGGGTCGCCGCGGTGCCTTGTTCGGGGGTGACGTCCTTGCCGCCCGCGGTCCACACCACGATGAGCGGCTGCGTCGCGTCCTCGCGGAACCGCTCCTGCACCTCCAGGACACGTGTGGACTCCGCGCTCTGTGGCAGGAAAGCGGCCTGGTCGTTGGTGGACACCTCGGCGAGCTTGCCCGCGAACGGCCCCAGCCCTCCGCCGACGGCCAGCCAGACCAGCACCAGCATCGCCGGGACGAGCCAGCGGATCGGTCGCCGCGCCATGAGATCACCCTTCCGACATATGACTCAATGATTAAGATACTCAATGATTGAGTTAATGTAGCATGGCGACATGGAGGGCAGCGAGGAGGGCATCGACCGGCTGTCCTTCGCGGTGCGCCTGCGCCGGATGACCTCCGAGTTCAACCGCATCGCCCACGAGTTCGCCCACGAGCACGGGCTGCACCCCACCGACGTGCAGGCCCTGATGAAGATCTTCGACGCCCCGTCGCCGATCACGCCGAGCCGGCTGCGGGAGGAGCTGAACCTCACCTCGGGCGCCATCACCGCGTGCCTCGACAGGCTGGAGCGGGCCGGGCACATCCGCCGCGTCCGCGACGCGCACGATCGGCGCGTGGTCCACCTGCACTACCTCGACGCGGCGCAGGAACTCGCCGCGGTCTTCTTCCGCCCGCTCGGCCGCAGCACCGACAACGTCCTGCGGCGTTTCAGCCCGGAGGAGCTGCGCGCCGCGGCCGCCTTCCTCGACGCCATGAACGAGGAGCTCGACGCGCTACGAGCCGCGCCGGGTTCTCGCTGACCTCACCTTCGAGCGCGGGCCGACCGAAGGCCGGTAACCGATCCAGCCGCGCCCTGGGTTCTCCTCCGCATCGTCCGTGCGGGAGTCGCGGAAGTTCTGGTAGGCGAGCTCGCCGAGGTGACCGCACGGCGGCGCTCGGCTGAGGTCATGTCACTGCCGGACTGCTCGCCGGGCGACGCCCCCACGGCCATCGACTCCACGGCCACCGACTCCACGGTCACACAGCCGGTCAGTTCGTTGCGCTCCACGTTGCGTCGCAGGTAGGTGAGGTTCTCCGGCACCGGCTCAAAGGCGATCAGACTCATTAGGGGATCCTGGTAGGGCAGCCCTGTAGGGGTTGTCATCTCTCGGCCTGGTGGGTGCACGGCCTGCGATCGGTCGGCCACTGGACGGCTTGCGACAGTGTTGCCGGCCCCGCCGGGACGAGGGCGTCGGATCGGCATCAGGGAATTGCCCCACGAGGGCCGTAGTAATGAGCTTCCGGCAGGCGTCCTCTCCGTGACAGAGGTGTGGATCTTCCCTTGGAAGGACATGAGGTGCATACGGTCGGTTGGGATTGGGGCGGTCAGACGCACTCGGTGACGGTGCTGGACGAGCAAGGGAGCAAGGCCGCCCGGTGGACGCTCCCGCACACCGAGGCGGGGATCACTGGCACGCTACGACGCCTGTCGACCTACGGTGACCCCGCTGAGCTGCCGGTGGCGATCGAGACCAGCAAGGGCTTGGTCGTCGACCGATTGCTGGCGGCCGGACACCCGGTCGTCGCGATCCACCCGGGCGCGTTCAACGCGATGCGGCCCCGGTGGGGAGCCTCTCGCGCCAAGACCGACAACGCCGACAGCTTCATGCTCGCCGACCTGCTGCGCACCGACGGCCGGCACCTGCGCATCCTGGCCCCGACCGAGACCGCGACGCTGGAGCTGCAAGCTTTGTCCCGGCAGCGCAGCGACCTGGTCGCCGCCAGGACCAGCCTCACCAACCAGCTGCGAGCCCTGCTGGAGGCGCACTGGCCAGGAGCAACGCGCCTGTTCAGGCAGATCGAAGCCCAGATCTCACTGGCGTTCTTGGACCGGTTCCCCACCCCGCAGGCCGCCGCCACGCTCACCCCCGCCAAGCTGGATGCCTTCCTGCGGCGTCACTCCTACACCGGCGGCAAGAGCGGCGCTGAGCTACTCGACCGGCTCAAAGCGGCACCCAAGCCTGCCAGCCGGGTCAGCCCCGAGGTGGTCACCACGCTGGTGAACGTCCAGGTCGGGCAGGTCCGCGCGATCGTCGCAGCGATCAAGTCCCTCGAAGCCGCGATCACTCAGGTCCTGGAGGCCCATCCCTACGCCGCGCTGTTTCGCGCTCTGCCTCGCGTCGGGACGGTCAACCTCGCTCAGATCATCGGCGAGATCGGCCCCATGCTGGAACGTGGATTGAACCCCGACCAGCTCGCCGCGGAAGTCGGTATGGCTCCGGTCACCCAGGCCAGCGGAAAGGTCCACACTGTCGGGTTCCGGCACGCAGCCAACCGGGCCGCACGCAAAGCTCTCACCCACTTCGCCGACAACAGCAGACACGACAACCTTTGGGCCGCTGAGCTCTACCGACGTGCCCGGGAGCGCGGCAAACGCCACCCCCAAACCGTTCGCATCCTCGGCCGAGGATGGCTTCGCGTCATGCACGCCTGCTTTCGCGACGGTACGCCCTACGACCCCGCCCTCCACCAGGCCAGGCACCACATCCTTGCCCGCGTGACGCCTGCGTGACTTCCTCGCTGTTGATCGATAGCGCTCATGGTGAATCCAGACAGTGCCAGCGGCCGACGGGCAAGAGAAGTGGCGATGAGCTTCGACATCGCGCATGACACCCGTAGCCGACCGCAGCACTTCGTCGGAGCGCCATGTTGTTACGGAGATGTCGGTGATGCCCGGTTGGATAGGCGCATGACTGTTCATGATGTCGCTCACCTTCTCCCAGATGTTTCAAGACTCGCTGATCTCTGCCGGTCGATGGCGGTACTGGAGGCGATCTTGAGCCCTGATTGGGAGAGCCGCCATCACTGCTATGCCACGGCCTGGACCACGAAGGAGGAGCTGGCGTCGATGGACAACGGCTCGGGGGATGAGTACTCCATCGTCTTTTCGTCCGCCGGCGCCTACATCCGGTGTTTTGATCACGAGTCGGTGATGAGCCCGTACGGGAACGACGGACCGTGGCCGGGAGTACTGGACTCTGTTCCGCAGGTGTTCCAGCACTACATCACAGAGCCGGCGTTCTGCGATGAGACTGGGATGCCCGTCGTGACGGCCTGCCTCTGGCGCCAAAACGGCGACGACCACTGGCAGACAGGAATGATCGACTTTCCTCAGGACCAGAACAACCCCGACGGGTCAGACTGGCTGTTGGCACTGCTGATGGATCCCTCCCCAGAGGCGTTCCAACGCTTCGCCGAGGACTACTACGAAGTGCCTGTGGATATCGAGGCCGTGCGCCACGTCTATGCACTCCGACCCCTCACGCGGGAAGTGGTGTCCTCGTTGAACATCGAACTGACTCTGGAAGATCTTGCCGAGGACATCGCGATAGCGGGGTACCCACCATCAGCCGATCGGTGACGCCGCCATCACCTGAAATCGACACCACGTCCCACCAGCACAACTCCATCTGACCCCAACAGCTTGACTCAGGGAACTGCCGCCCCGCGAAAGGCGCCTCCAGCCGGTGCAGGCGTAGAAGCCGATGTTCACCCAGACGTCGAGTATCGAATCGCTGACCGAGGCCAGTCACTCGAAGACGCCGACCTCGCACTCCTCGTAGTATCCCGCCGAGATCGAGGGCACGATCGTCGCGTCCCACACCGGGTCGGTCGGCACGCCCCCCGATGACGCGCCTCGGCGTCGCGGTTCCCGGTAGCGACACCCAGCCGGAACACCGTGTGATAGAGCCGGTTGACCAGGGGGGGAGGCACCGGACGCTACGGTCGCGTAACAGTGGGCGGGCCATCCGGCTCCTGTTCGCCGCCCTCGCCGCCCGCATCACCCCGATGGCGAGGTCCTGCCGTAGTTGCTTCATCGACATCGCCATGACATGAAGTTTGACCCGGTAACGACATCGCCGCGTTGGGAGCGCCGACGAGGAATGCCTCGGCGTGGCGAACCTGCTCCCCGATTGTCTGGAAGCCGATGTCGCCACGGGGCCGCGCCCCTTCCACGCCAGCATCCCTCAGCGAGATCGAGCCGTGGCCCGGCTGCGATGTCATGTTTCCGGCACATTGCCCGGAAAGCCTTGTGACCATTCCCGCCGCGGTGGCGTCTGCATGTGACGTGACAATCGAAACCATCCGGGGGGCGACATCATCGAGGAGCTGTACCGCGAGCACTGGCCGCTCGTGTGCGGGTTCCTCCTGCGCAGGACCCGTGATCCGCATCTCGCCGAGGACCTGGCGCAGGAGACGTTCATCAAGGCGACCAGGGCGCTGCTCGGCTGGCGAGGGGACAACGCGGCGGCGTGGCTGCTCACGATCGCGCGTAACACCCTGGTGGATCACGTACGCAGGAGCCACCGCGAGCTCGCCCTCCCGAACCCCGACGAACTGGGCGTGCCGCCGCTTCACGTGGAATCGCTGGACGTGCGCGACGCGCTGGAGCGGCTGCCCGAGCAGCAGTGCCGACTACTCATGCTGGTCTACTTCGAGGGCTTCTCGATGGTGGAGGTGGCCGCGATGACCGGAAGGTCGCACAACTCGATCAAAACCGCGGTGTGGCGGGCGAGAGCCGCCTTCGCCGACCTTTACGGGGAGAACCAATGAACATGCCTGAGATGCCAGACCTGCCGGACTTCGACCCCAAGCGCACCCGGCGTGCGGTCCGGCGGGGGCTGTTCAGGACGGTCGCCATCGTCTTGGCCGTCCTGGCGCTGCTCACGGTGGCCGCGACCGAGGGCTCATCCCTGCTGCAGACCCGCGGCGACCGGGAAGCCCGCATGCAGGCCGTGCTCGGCACCGCCTTCAAGATCTACAGTCCGGCCTATACGGTGACGATCGACTCCTGCTGCCAGACCACGCCCGCATCGATGTCGTTCGAGGTGGTGGCGCGTCCCATGGGGCCTGTCGGAGCCTGGCCGGCCGGGAGCGAGTCGTACACGATCAGTCAGGACCTCTTCGGCCGCGTAAGACGCCTGCCGCTGGGTCACACCGCCAACACCAGGCTTTCCCAGTCCCTGCTCAACCTCGGCACCCGGCTGACAACCAAGGACGAGGCGCGCGCGGTGCTCGCCCGGCTGCCCGCCGACCTCAGCGCGCTGGCGGTGGTGGAGTTCGAGCAGCCGCTCGGCGAGGCCGACCTCAAGGCGTTCGTAAAGCGGTACCGCTCCTGTGCCGAACAGGTCGTGTACGAGCGCAGACCCGGCTCCCTCCCGATCACCTGGGGCTTCGACTACTGGACCGACGCGCTGGACCTCGGCAAGGGCGGCGACATGACCGAAGAGGTGTGCGGTGGCAGCCTGCCGCAGTTCCGCGACTGGGTCGGCCTGCTGCGTGACCACGACAACGCGAACCTGCGCTCCTTCGATCTGTCCCTGGACCGACTGCGCAAGGCGGCCGAGGCCGGGCTCGCCCACGGCTACGTGGACCAGCTCAGTTCGGTCCGCGAGCTGCGGGAGCTGCTCAAGGACCCGAAGGTGCGCACCGTCCGCCTGGCCGGTGTGACGTTCGACCTGGACCGGCCTCGCCCTTAGCACGCGCCGCCTCGGCGACTACTCGGCCGCCGCGACGAACGGCACGGTCGAGAAGGCCCTGCTCTCGCCCACTCAAGGTCTATTTGTTCTTATGTGTCACATCGGTCCGGCAGAGAGGGAAACGGTTGCGCGTAATCGTTCCTGCTTTCACGAAAGAGCACGCGGACGATGTCACCGGTTTGGCGGGTTTGCGTAACGCGGAGGCACACAGCAGCTCGTCACCGTACGAGCAAGGGGTTGAACTATGGTTGCCGCACTTCACGCGAGTGGTCGAAGTCTTGTGCGATCACCTCGGGTTGGATCCAGCGGATATGCTTGGTGACGCCCTGCTTAGTCATGGACGAGCCCTGGTCGACGCCGCGGACAAGCGGCTGATCCATGAGGTGACGCAGCGAATCAAGGCAGCCGTCAAGATCCGAGACGGCCTGCCCGACGAGGAGCTGATCGTGCGGCGGGCCCGTATCAGCACGCTGTTCCCGGGATGGGGTGGCCTCAGCCTGCTTCATGAGGCTGCGGAGCAGGTGGGATGCCCCGCCTGCGCCGAGAAGATCCCGTTGGAGCTGAGGACCGTGCGCAGCACGAACGAGCGCATCGAGGACGACTGGGTCTATCGCGACGTTGTCTACGTGGCGACGGGGCTGTCCTGCCCGGTCTGCACGCTAAGCCTGGAAGGCACTGCCGAGATCCACGCCGCCGGGATTCAGCAACAGTACCTGCGGACCGAGCGGGAGTCGCTCGAAGAGCGTTACGCCGACTACGGCGAGTCCGAATACGGCAACGACTGACGGAATCTCACAGTCGAAACAGCCTCCGGGTGGCGCATTTGAGGAATCAGGAGCTGGTCTTTCGCAACCCCGACAAGCTCGCCCGGGCCCGCGAGATTCAGGCCGCCCAACGCGAATCCTTCGTCGACCTCTATGTAAGCGACCTGATCGTCGTGCCGGGAGACGAGGTGAAAGCGAAGGTGTTCGCCTTCTAGCGGCACGACTACGAGCGGGCCGGAGAGGCTCAGCGAAGTGCCTGGGTGACGCGCTGCCTCAGGACAGGGTCGCCGATGCCGCGGCATCACGTTGTCAGAGCAGAATCAGAGCAGAGACTGTGCGATTCGCAGGACGTCTTCGGCGCATCCCCACGAGAGGGTCACACCCGCTCCACCGTGTCCGTAGTTGTGCACACAGGGCACCTTGTTCGCCAGGCGATCGACCTCAAGTCGGACGGTTGGCCTGACCGGCCGGATTCCGACCCGATGATCCACGATGGAGGCGTCGCCCAAGCGTGGATCGATCTCGCGGCAACGAGCCAGGATCTCTTTCCCTATCGCGGGATCCGGCGTGCGATCCCGCACATCGTCGATCGCGGTGCCGCTGAGTATG
Organism: Streptosporangium vulgare; assembly: GCF_042428775.1. Taxonomy (NCBI): domain Bacteria; kingdom Bacillati; phylum Actinomycetota; class Actinomycetes; order Streptosporangiales; family Streptosporangiaceae; genus Streptosporangium; species Streptosporangium vulgare. The sequence goes on from NZ_JBHMBS010000004.1 coordinate 277,415, forward strand.
ACTGTCTTTCTATGAGGATAGATCGCGGTGAGCCGGTCCGATGATTCACGGTCTTCACTGAAGAAGTCGGTCAATCCCGGATTCTCCACCACCAGGTGATCCCCGCGCACCGCGCGTAGCAGGGGGTCCACGGCCAGTTCCGCTGCCCCGTATCCAGAGCAGTTGACAAGCAGATCAGGCTGGCCTGCCTCTTCGAGGAAGGTGAGAGTAGCTTGTTCGATCTTCGTCCCGGTGGCCGACAGAAGATTCTGCAGGTAGCTCAGATAGGTCGGCATCTCTATCATCGGCGTGCTGTACCGCCAGCCCATGACGAAGCCTTCCGGCATGTCCTGTGCGGCGCACGGTGTCCACTCGGCCACCTCGTTCAGCAATTCGTGCCAGACCGGTGGCGAGACCGTACGCCGGGCTGCCTGAATGCCCGAGGATATCCGCACCCCCGCTGCCGGAACGTGCTCCGCGAGATGCCGGAAGATTCTCAGTGAGTGAGAGCTCCAGCGAGCGACATCGCCGGGAGGGCCGGCGCGGAAGGGACCCCAGAGGGCGGCCGCGACCGCTGAGGAGGTCTGCTGCGGGAGTTCGGAGGCGATGATGGAGACCTCCGCCTCCATCTCTTTCAACCTCAGCGCCGTTGTGAGCCCGATCACGCCGGCGCCGACCACGGTGATCTTCACAGCGTCCTCTGCTCAGAGTGGATGCGGCTGAGCCCTGCTTTCGTCATGAGCTTCTCCAAGGACAGTGGACCGGTAGACATATGCCAATGACGAGTGCGGGCCGAAGAAAATCGCCGGGACCAGCCTCTGCGGATGTCCGATGACTCTCTCCACCGCTCTCAGGTAGTTCCAGCGAATCATTGGATATGCCGAGTGAGCGAAATGCCGCAGGTCTCCGTAGGGGAGCAGAGTGTGACCGGCGAGAGCTTCCAGCACGGGTTTTCCATGATAAAGACGCTGGCAGCGCGCGGCCTCGACACTCACTCGGTTGCCGCGATCCGGCGGGCGATCAAACCATCGATGCTCGACGAGCAGAGATATCCATGACAGCTCCGGATAGATGAGGATCCGCGGGATCAGGAAGCCGAAGGCAAGTCCGAGTGGTCCACCCAGCAGATATGCACCGACCGCCATGGCCGCCGCCGACAACAGCACCCACTTTCTTTGTCGGCTCGAAGTCAGGACCTGCCAGACATCCCTCCCCGTCCGGTAAACCCCTCGGGGAGTCATCGGGAACAGAACTCCCAGAATGAACCTGCCTTTCGTGCACCCCGGAGAAAGGCCGGCGTCGGCGAGATCCTCCAGATTGGGATCGACTCCGGGGATGATGGCGTTCGGGTGGTGGCGCCGCACGTGTACAACTCGCCGCTGTGTCAGATCTCGCAGTGCGAGTGGGAACTGGAATCCCATGTTGGCCAACAGGTCACCGACACGACGGGTTCGACAGAGCGAACGATGCACCGCGTAGTGGGATACCTCCTGTAGGCAGCGGAATTCAATCGAGACCAGTAGCGCGATGAGCATCCACACGGCGAGGTTGTCCGCCGCCCCGCCGACCACCCAGAGGCCCACTATTTCGAGCCAGTGTCCGATGACGACGCAGGCCGGTGTGTAGTCGTTGGCACGGGCTCGTTGGAGTCGTTTGATCGAGACTATGTCGTTGCAGGCGGGACGATCCTTGCCGGAGCCCGGAAGACGGCGATACGGGGAGAACCACCAGTGATCGATCTGGCGGACGAGCAGCCCGACCAGAACAAGGACCAGCCCATTGGCCATTAGACGTATATCCCCTTTTCTTTCAGCCAGGCACGGTTCTCGTTCTCCAGATCGGCATAGGCTGCGATCTCCGCGGGAAACGACTCGCCCTGCACAAAGGATTCTCGCTCGGCGTCCAGGATGTCGTCGATGGCGACATCAGCCCGGTAGACGAATGTTGCGTTACCTTCAAGGGTCGGCATCAGCTCACCGTTCTCCGATCGAAGGGTGACCTTCGCCATTCCTCCCGCATTTCTGACGGTGATCTCGCTTACCTGCTGTGTGTCGGCTGCGAGCCGCGAATACACTGCCGATGACGCTACGACGGCGGAGCCGCAGGATGGCGTCAAACCGACTCCACGCTCGTAGGTTCTGACGAATATCTCGTCGGGTCCGACGGGGTAGACGAATGAGACGTTCGCCCCGATAGGAAACTGGTCGACGTCCGAGGCCACGATGCCTCCGACACGGACAAGCTCCTGCTCATCGTAGTGATCGACGATCGCCACAAGATGGGAGTTGGGCACGGCCAAGGCGGTGAAGGTCAGGTGTGAATCCAGGACAGGAATGGATCGATCAACCCAGAGCGCGGAGCCGGCCACTATGGGCCTGGGCGCCGCGAAAGACACCAGAGGCAGGTCCACCGAGACCTGACGCACACCGCCTGCTGTCTCCGGGGCGGTGCGAACAACGAAGCGATGACGGCCTGACATGATCGACGTCGAGGTCTCGCCCCTTCGCTCAAGAACATACCGTCCGAGACATCTCATTCCGTTTCCACACAGGTCCGCCCGCGAACCGTCCGGATTGAAGAAGGTGGCCTCCGGCACTCCGTCAACGTGATCCACGAAGTAGATCCCATCGCCGCCGAGCGGTCCGTTCCGGTCACAGATGCCACGAACCAACTGCACCAGGTCCACCTCTTCGGGAAACCGGTCATAAGGAGATTCGATGATGAAAATATCGTTCTTCGAGCCGTGGGTCTTCAGGATCTCGATACTGTTCATATCTCCCGCAATCAATTATCTGTGCTTACTTAAAGCTGCGCTGATCTCCGCAGGCTTCCATCTGGAATCGACCAGAAGTTCGCGAGCCACCTGTTCGTATGAATGAAGAACGGCCGGTGCCGCGGACGAGTTTTCCGCACCCCAGATCTCGTCGAACTTCTTCACCCATTTGTCTATGCGCTTGAAGTAGACGCTACTTCGCCCTTTGCTGTATCCCGCATCGCCCTGCTCTTCCTCGACCAGCACGGCCGCTGCGGCCACCACCACGAAGTCCACGGCCTGGTCGGGCCTCAACCACTCACGTACGGCGAGCCCGCACTGAACCCCCAATGACCTGTGAAGGTCGATGAGATCGATCAGGTCTTTGGCGTAGCCACGTTTCGTCAGATCCGACAGCCGACAGACAAATATACGTAGAATAACGCCGCCGGACTCGATCAGCCGACGATTCTCCACGAGATATTCTCTGCGCTGGGTCAACAACCGGGGATCTGTTGTGAGATCGGTTGCCATAATCTTTCGCGGCTGACACGAAGAGTCGATCAATGTCCGATACAGCAGCACGCTTATCCGCGGAACCTCCGCCGCGTACAGGAGGAGATGACCATCGGCGATCTCCTCCGTGTCCTCCATCAACTCTCCCTCGAGAGTGGCGCTTATAAGTTCGAAGTACGTTGGATCGGACATCGCCCTGCCGCTCGCTCGCCTGAATTGCATGTAAGTTGCCTGCAACCAAGCATGTCGGATGACAATTGCAATCAACAAGCCAGTTTCAACGACAAAGAGGATCGTTGTTACCGAGGCTTTCCCCAGCGCCCAGGCGGTCAACGGAACAATGAGACCAAGCAGGCCAACAAATGTATTGAGAGCCGTGGAGGTGAGCAGGCGAACCGCCCCCCTGGGACCTTTTCGACGGCGCGCCAAATCGGACATCAGGCTCCCTGCTTTACTTGTTCACCAGGAGTTACGGATCCACGAGCCGGTTTTCGCACTTCACATCTGCTGACCCATTACCTTCACTTGCGCCTCACACAGTACATCTCCGGCATGACCTTGGGCAGAAGAAAGCGGCCCTCAATGAACTGCGGTTATGCTCTTATGTGACATTCGGGCAGCCGACTACCCAACCTCGCATACCTCGGATATCCAGTCCGCACAGAACCTGCTGTGACAACAGGGAGGATGCCTGCCCACGCAACCGCTCTCCGTCGACACCCAAACCAGGGACATCTTTTATCGATACTAGTTTCATCTCAAATAGCTATCAATTCCGACGAACATCCAGATACCACCCAGACAACACCAAATGATGCACGTCTGCAAAATAAGTTCAAAAGCCGACTAAACTACTTTAATAGCCCATTTGGGATAATGGGCCAATATAGTCAACTACCGGGCAGCCAAAGTGGCAATACCGCTCAGAGCCGTTACAACGGATAAAGATGACCCGAATCACCTTGATGGTCACCGGGATCTCCGACGCAGGCTGGGGCGCCACATCCCCAAGGAGCCATAACACATGACAGATGATTCGAACCTCTACGATCTCCTCGACGAATATGGTCTCGACAACGAGGATTTCGGCTTCCGCGCGGCTTGGTGCGAAGGCCTGACCAGCGAGGAGACCGCGCGTCGCCTTCGAGCGGACCTTGACAGCGCCTACGTGTCCAGTCTCGGCGAGCTGATGCACAAAGAGGGAGACTCCGACTTCGATGAGGGCGCGCTCCTCATCGGCCCAGCCGGATTCTGGACGATGATCCTGCAGCTCAACGGACTGGACTGCACTCGGTATTCGGCACTTGAGGCATTGTCCGCCGGAGCCGGGCGAGCGGTTGGAATCGGCTGGAGCGCCAATGGCGACGAGCGGCTGATCTACGCAGCAGATGGGCGCGTCCTGGTCTCAATGGACTTCACGTTTCCAGAGGACCGCAGCGGGCCTGATCGCCAGGCGCTCGACCCGTATATGGAGGGGCTTGTCCTCGCGTACGAGGAGGGCGCCGAGGTCGAGGAGAGCATCGACGCCGCCTTGACTCTGATCGGCCGGATCACCGGACATCCCATCGATCGTGGCTGGATCGAGGCCGACCACACGTTCTACGTGATTCCCCGGAACGCATGGGCCTTCCAGTCGTAGGCACGGGGCGTCGCGGCCCGCACGGTCCACATCCGTCTTCGAGAGGTAGCGGATCCAGTTGGAGGGGCTCAGCGAAGTGCCTGGGTGACGCGCTGTCTCAGAATGGGGTCACCGATGCTGTCGATCTTGCGCCAGGCGGCGGTGACCTCTTCGGTCTGGAGCGGGCCGACCGCGTTGGCGGTGCGGAGGAGGAACCGGAAGTCGATGTGCCGGTCTCCTCGGCGAGCTCGCGCAGGGCCGCGTCCAGGAGGGTGGCATCTGATGCCTACAGGTGGCCGCCGGGCAGCGGCCACCGGTCCAGGGCGAGACTCCTCTCCTCGGGGTAGGCGTCGAGGTAGTCGCCGATGACGGTACGGATGTGGTCGGCCGTGATGGCCAAGTCGATCACCTGTTGAAGTAGGAGAGCCAGATCGCCGCGACAGCGGCACAGTCGGCCGCGGAGACCTCATGCATACCGGGTGCGAGGTCTCCGCGGGCGAGCATCCCGATTCCGGCGAGCATCTCGGCCTGGACCAGGAAGACGAACGGCGAAGGCTGTTCTCTCATCGGTGTTGTTGGATCGTTCCTTCCTGTTCCTCGGAAGGTGAGGGTGCCAGGGTGCACCAGACGATCTTGCCGCCGGGGGCGGGGCGGTAGTAGCCCCAGTCGGTGGCGAGGAGGTCGACGAGGTGGAGACCTCGGCCGCTCTCGTCGTCGGGGTCGGGGTCGCGTAGTACAGGCGGGGTGCGGGCGGCGTCCCAGACGCGGAGCACCACCGTCTCGCCGACCAGGTAGAGGTCCATCCAGATGCGGTCAGGGCCGAGGTGGGTCGCCTCCACGTCTGCGGGGCACGAGGTGTGCGCCTTGACGGCGTTGGAGACTAGCTCGGAGATGACGAGTTGGGCCGTCTCGATCAGGTCGTCTCGCCGCCAGCCCTCCAGCACCCGCCGGACGTGCACGCGGGCGTAGTAGGGCGAGGTCGGGAAGACGGAGAGTTCCAGATAGTGCTCCGTGGTGGTTACACCGGTCATTTCACCCGCTCCAGGTCAGTACATCGGGCATAGGACCGGCACCGTTCGCAGACGGGGGACGCCGCTCACCCCACGGGGGACGGGGGCACGGTGCCGGTCCTACGGGAAGCACGGCCGGGGAGCGTCGCAGATGCGTCGCCGGTCGTACCGCTGAGGCCTGACGGACACCCGGTACGGGGGTGGGCCGCTTCGGGAGGGAAGATCGTCCGCCCGGCCGTCTGGGGAAATCACACGTTTCGCCTTCCAGTGGGGAGCCCGCCTGGAAATCTTACGGAGAGAGCATGCATCATCACCCTTGGTTAATGCAAGGGGCTTCATTTGTTCTCATGCATGATCCAGATATGCGCCAAATGCGAAAGAGGTAGGGAATGGGCGAAAAGACGCCTCCGTCATCCGGCAAACGCCAACCTCCTACGGTGCGTCTACGCCGCCTGGCGTCCGAGTTACGCCGTCTCCGCCAGGCCGCCGGACTCTCCCAGGATGACGTCGTGGAGAAAACCCACGTCAACATCGTCACGCTCTATCGAATCGAGACCGCCAAGACCAAACCGCAGCTCAGGACACTCCTCACCCTGCTCGACGTCTACGGTGTCACCGGTGACACTCGCGCCGACCTGATCCTCCTGCAGAAGGAGGCCAAGCAACGCGGTTGGCTGCACAACTTCGAGGCGAGTCTCCCCGACCAGTACACCGCCCTCATCGGCTTGGAAGCCGAGGCCGAACAGGCCATCAACTACGAGTCGCTGTTCATCCCTGGCCTGCTGCAGACCGAGGACTACGCGCGTGCAGTGATCCGGGCTGTCCTGCCGAATGCCACCGACCTTGAGGTGGAGAATCGCGTCACTGCCCGGATGCAGCGTCAGGCCCTCCTGGAGGGGGACGCACCACTTCGCCTATGGGCGATCCTGGACCAGGCTGTTCTCTACAGGCAAGTCGGAGGCGAGACGGTTATGCGTGCTCAGATCAAGCACCTGGCCCAACAGGCCCAGCGTCCGCACATCACCGTTCAGGTTATTCCGTTCTCTGCCGGAGCCCACCCAGGAATGCTGGGCAGCTTCATCTCCCTGAAGTTCGCTGAGGATAACTTCGACGTGATCTACATCGACAGCATGGGTGGCGATCTATTCCTGGAGAAGGAAAAGGATATTCAGAGATGTAACAATATTTGTGAGCATCTTCGTGCGATAGCGCTCAGCCCTGCCGATACGACCGCGCTACTCGCGCCCCCACATGAAGATCACTAGAGGAAGGAAGCAGGATGCAGAACCCTGACCTCTCCGGTGCGCGCTGGCGCAAGAGCACCCTCAGCGGCGACGGCGCGAGCTGCGTCGAGATGGCGTTCGTCGGTAACGACGTCGCCGTCCGCGACACCAAGGACCGTGAAGGCGGAACGCTCCTGTTCCACCGTGACGAGTGGACGGCCTTCGTCGGCGGCATCAAGAACGGCCACTTCGACAAACTCATCTGACCAGCGATGTGCCCTCGCTGAGGGAAAAGCTGCTTCCGGGAGGCGCGCCATCTACTCACGATGAGGCGTGGGCCTCCCGGAAACAGCTTTCGGCCAGTACAGAGGGCCATAGGCCCTTACCGCTATGCCGGAGGTGTTTCCGGTGAACCAGCCGGGCGCGGCCAGATCCGGACGAGGCGTTCGGCGAGTTCAGTCGAGCGCGCTGTTATGGTCTCCTCGGTCCACGCCTCCTGTTGATCGGCGACGATCTCAGCGTTGAGCTTGAGCGTGGCGTGTCTCAGGAGCAGATCCCGTTTGCCGATGTTCGGCTCTGGATCGGTCAGGCCTCGTGCCTGCACCTCGATATTGGTCCATGGCCGGTTCGAGAGTTTTGGGTTGAGTCGATCGTTGACCAGGGTCAGGTTGCCCAGGGTCTGGACAAGGTGATCCCTGCGCTGGCGCGAGGCGTGGTCGACCGTGTCTCCACCCCAGTGCTCCCCCCAGCTCTGGGGCATCACGTGTTCGATTGTCAGACACCCCCGAGGGCAGTGCTCATGTTCCGACCACTTGCGCCGACGGTTGTCCTCAAGCGCCTCCAGCACCATCCGCAACCGGGTCTGGGTCAGATCCTTGTAGACCCGCAGCCGCTCCATGGCCTGGATGACCTCGTCGTCCGACGGCCAGTAGCCGGCGTTGGCGGTGGCACCGGCGAAGAACGCCTCCGTGACGTCACCGGCCGCCTCAGGCCCGTTGCGGTCGAGCTCGCGCAGCAGGTCTATGAGGATGCGGCTGTAGCTCTTCGTCGACAGTTTGCACAGCATCCGGCGGGCCAGCCAGCTCTCCATCGATGTCAGCGCCTTGAGGCGCTGCGCCGCCGACATCCGCTCTTTGGGCCATCTCAGAATCCACAGCAGGAAGGGGCCGACGACCGTGGCCTCCATGATGCGGATGACTCGGTAGTAGAACGTCCCCTCCACAGAGTTCCAGGGAAGGTTCTCCAGCTCCTCGTAGACCTTCGCATCGGCGGCCAGGTCCCGCATGACTTCCCAGGCCTGAAGTTCGGAGAGGCGCACATGGTCTCGGAACTCGCTGAAGACACGGTCCGCGGGCACTTCGCGGAGTCGCTGCATGGTGAGCCAGTGCTGGAGGAAGGTGTCGACATAAGGACGATAGAGCCGTCCCTGCCGAACGTTCCGCCGCCAGTGATTGGAGTCGAAGGGCTTCCAGTACTGCTGATACAGGCTTTGGAGGTCTCCCCCCTGGGCCGCGGCCAGCTGGAACGCCAGATTCTTGACCAGGTCCGCCGCGAGCAGCGGTGTTCCACGGTGGTTGAGCGTCTCGAAGATGACCTGCGCGTTGTCACCCGGTTCGAGGTCGATCACCACCAGCTTGAGGTAGCTGCGCAGCACCTGGGTAAGCGCGGTGATCCGGTGCCTGCACTTTTCCGTGTCACCGTCGGGCTCGGCCCATTCGGTCAGCGTCTCGACGAAGAACAGGTGGGCCTGAACGATCGTGCTGGTGGCGAGCTCTTCGGGAACATCCCGCTCGTTGTCCATGACAACACGGAACGCGTCCTGATCGCGATCGGTGGGCCAGACCTTGAAGACCTCATCCGGGCTCTCGGTCAGTTCTTTTCGGTTGAGAACGAGCGTCTGAAGCGCTTGGGCATCCCTCGGCAGGCCATGGCGTTCGGCCACCAGTTGCGCGGCGTCCAGCAGGATCTGCAGGGTCGTCAAACGCTGCTGGCCGTCGATGACATTTCTAACGGGGATGAACATGCTCTGCGACCACTGCTGTTCCAGGACGACGGCGCCGAGGAAGTGCGGGGGAATCTCCTGGGCGCCGTACGCACCCGATTTGCCTTCCAGGACCTGTTCGGCAACGGCCCGTACGTCGTCCCAGAGCGGCTCCCACTGATCTGCCTTGGTCCATACGTACGGGCGTTGGAAAAGGGGAACCAGATAGCGAATATCACGACCGAAGATCTCAGCAGGGGTATGGGTATCAGCCTTCATGCGTCCTCAGGGAGCGTCGTTACGGGGGAACCACCGAGAAGGTTTTTGGACTCGACGATTCTTACACTTTTCAGCAAGGATTCGCGAGCGGTTCGTCGTCATCGCCTACGGACGAAAATTCCTTTCGTGTATGGATTCAAGGCAAGCCATCCCTCGAATCGGATGCGCTATTCACATCATCCGCCGATATGCCGGATGGCCGTTGCGTACATGTGCACCGGATCGGCCTGGAGTTCCTTGCTGATCAGTCCAGGAAGCGGCGGCAGGTCCCTCACCAGCGGCATCAGCCCCTCGAAGACCGCCAGAGCGCTATCGGGACGCTGTTCGGGAGACTTCGCGAGCAATCGCAGCGTCAGCCCTTCCAGTTCATGAGAAACGTCGGGCCGCCCCAGATCGGGGGGAGACTCACGTCGACTCCGGTCGATCTCCGTCAGGAGGTCCTTCGAGGCGAACGGGCGCGAGCCGGTGAGTAGTTCGTAGAGCAGACAACCCACCGTGTACAGGTCACTGGAACGGCTCGCCTCCGCGCCGTCCACCAGTTCCGGCGCCATGTAGCGCACTGTGCCGGGAACTTGTCCAGACTGGGTGATCTGCGAGAATTCCTTGGCTCCCAGCGCGGTTGCCACCCCGAAATCGATTACTTTGACCGTGCCGTCGGGGCACATCACCAGGTTGGCCGGTTTGATGTCCCGATGAAGCAGACCGGCACCGTGTGCAGCGGTCAGGACCGCGCAGACCTGGGCCCCGATGAGTGCGACCCAGGACACCGGGAGCGGCGACCGCTCAGCGATCAGATCCGCGATCATGTGGCCTTCGAGATACTCCAGGACAATGAAGAACTCGCCCCCCTCACTGCCGAAGTCGTAGACGACGGGCACACCGGGATGTCGCAGGCGGGCGGTGATCCGTGCCTCACGGTAGAAGCGGCGGGTGGCGTCGTTCTTCGCGACCAGGTCGTCCTGGTAGATCAGCTTGACCGCGACGGGACGGTTGAGCCGCAGGTCCGACCCCTGCCAGACAGTACCCATCCCTCCTCGGGCGATGGGGGCGGTGAGCCGGTAGCGGTCGGCGATCGTCCTCACGGCAGGAATCTGCTCTTCTGACCGTGCCAGGAGATCACAAGTGTGTCCCTGGCACGGGTGGCGGCGACGAACAGCAGTGAGCGGGCACGTTGCAGCTCCCGCCGGTGGCGCAGCGGATCGGTCTCCCGATACTGCGAGACGTGCCGTGAGGGAACCAGCCCCTCCGCCACTCCGACGAGGATCATCCGCTGATACTCCAGGCCCTTGAAACGGTGCATCGTGCCGACGTGGACCGCGTCGTACAGCTTCGGCCCGTCCTGACCGATGGCCGCGGCGACGATTCCCGCCTTGCCCAGCCGCCTCTCGACCTCGGCCACCATGCGGCGTTCGGGGACGCAGATCGCGATCGCCGCGGGTGCGACGTCGTCCCACTCCTTGACCTGCTCGACGACGGCGTCAAGCTCGGCCTCCCAGGTGGACGCCGAACGCAGCACCGGGCGTGTGCCGTGCAGAACAGAGCGGTAGCCGAGAAGGTCGTCGCGGCCGTCGTCGAGGTCGTCCCAGTCCTCGGTGCCGAGCAGCCCCAGCGCCGCGCCGAGGATCTCGTGCGTGGTCCGGTAGCTGAGGGTGAGCTTGGACGAACGCCCCCGGATGTTGATGCCGAGGCTGCCGAGCGAGACATAGTTGCCATAGATCCGCTGGTGGGTGTCGCCGGCGAGGAAGATGTCGTTCGGCCCTTCGGGGACCATCGCGCGGAGCATCTTCCAGTGGGCACTGCTCAGATCCTGGGCCTCGTCGACGACGACGTGCTGGTAGCGGGGGCGGTGCCAGATCCCCGATTCCCGCTGCAGCTTGACCGAGCTGACCTGGTCGGCCTCGTAAGAGGCCCGTTCCCGGGCGCGCTCGATCTCCAGCCGCGCGGCCCGTTCCGCCACCTGGCGGAAGGTCCACAGCTCCTTCTCGTCGAGCCGCTTGACGTACCGCTCGACGAGCTGCCAGATCGCCGCGCGGTCCTCCCTGCTGATGGGGCGGCCACGTCCCGCGCGACGGGCACGGAAGTAGTCGGCCCGCGAGTTGATCGCTTGGCCGAGGATGACGTGGGACCACTCGGCGTGCAGGAACTCGCCGTCCCATCGTGTCTCCTCCTGCTCCAGCAGCAGTTCCTCCCATTCCTGCAGCGCCTTGGCGTCGTCGATCCAGCGGTGACGCCCGCCGGGCTCGGCCTCCGCGACGATCTTCGTGGCGAGCTTGTCGATGTTGACGATCTCCACCCGCTGGGCCACCTCGGTCCCCGCGAGCTCAAGCAGTCGCCGCTGCAGATCGGCCGCCAGGTTCTTGTTGAACGTGGTGAAGAGGACCGCCCTGTCGTCCCCTGGCCCGAGCCGGTCCACCAGGTATCTCACCCGGTGCAGCGCGACGATGGTCTTCCCGGTTCCCGGCCCCCCGCTGATCCGGGCGGGCCCGCTGTAGTCGCGCTCCACCACCTTGCGCTGGGTGGGGTGCAGGAAGACGCGCCAGCGGCCGAAATCCTCCTCCAGCACCTCCTGCAGGGCCGTGTCGTCCGTGGTGACCTGGGTTGCCGGCCTGGCCAGGGCCGCCTGGTAGTCCTCAGCGTCGACCGGTTCGGGCGCGGTGACCGGGGTGGTGATCTGGTCGAGAACCTCGTCGACGCTCTTGCCGTCGTGCAGCCCGAGCAGCACCTCCGTGGTGAGCTGCGGGGCGTACTCGGCGAGGCCGAGCAACTCGTCCTCGGTCGTGATCTTCGCGATCAGCCCGAGGAGCGGCTCCGCCACCCCGAGCCCGAGCAGTTGCTCCGCGCTGAAGGCGGCGAACAACGGCTTCGGCTCCTCGAAGGCGGAGGGCTCATGCCGAACCCGTTTCTCGATGGTGACCAGGTCGACGAACTCGATGCCGCCCGTGACCGGGTTGATCTGGTAGGCGAACCGGTCGAGGTTGTCGTAGACGTCCTTGCGGTGCTTGACCGCCACGAGGATGTAGTCCGCCTCGCCCGCGTGGAGCAGCAGCGCGCGATACTCCTGGTTGACCCGCGCCGAGTACAGCCTGGGGTGTCCCTTGAGCTGTTTGAAGTGCAGGCCGGGATTCGCCGGGCTCTTGCGGAACTTGTGCTGGAAGTCGTAGATCGCGCCCTTGACGTCCCTCGGAAGCTTGAGGATCTCCTTGTCGGCCTTTTCGAGCAGCCGCAGCGTCGCCTCACCCTGCATGTTCACCTTGTCCTCTCGCTCCGCTCAGACAGTGCCGCTTCCTCGCTCATCCGGTGTCTCCAGCACGAACGCGCTCGGCCAGCTCCTCCGGGTTCCAGCCCCGCACATCGCGTACATCCCACCCGGCCGCCGCGAAGGCGGCGTTCCGCCGGTGCGTCTCGTCGTCGTCCCCGGCCAGCACGATCGCCACCCTGGCCGAGGGCCAGGCCAGCTCCGCCTGCCAGGCCTGCTCGCCCAGCTCGAACCCCACCTCGTCGGAGGCGGGCGCGGGAATCTCCAGCCTGGCCAGTTCGCGGGCGAACGCGGCCAGACCCGACTCTCCGGGGTCGAGCACGTCGTAGATCTTCTCCCAGCGTGGATCCGGTCCCTCGGCGCCGCCGCTCTCTGCGATCCGTTCGGGCTGCGGCGCGGTAGGAACCCTTGGGAAGGGAACGGTCTCGGTCTGGGAGGTCTCCCGTGGAGGTCGTACGACGTGCGCGGGAACGGTCGCCTCACCCTCGTCGTCTTCGAGGGGCAACAGGCTCAGCATGGAGGCGGTCCCCTCGCCCCCGGCCACCGCGAGCAGTGAGGGGTCGAAGGCGTCCAGGTCAGTGAGTGCGAGCTGTCCCCCCTCTCCTGGTCCCGCGTCAAGAAACTGCAGCAGGTTGCCCCAGTAGAGCCAGGCCGCCCAGCGCCTCTCGTGACCCTCCCGATCCGCCTTGATCGTCTCTTTCCTGTCGTCGATCAGCGCGAAGGCGGTCCATTTGTAGTTTTGGCTGTCCCGCCCGTCGAGCACCACGACGAGCGGGCAGCCGGCAGCGTCCACGGCGTGCATGGTTATGATCTTCTCGCTGGTCGGAGCCGGTAGTGGCGCCCCGCGGAGCGCGGCCGTCACCCTCTTCGGCACACCGTCGGGGCCGGAGCGGCTCCGCCCCTTCGCCAGGTCCATCAGTCCGGCGGTGGCGGCTTCGGCACGCTGCAACCACAGCTCGGGCCGCGGGTCACCGAGGAAGGCGAGCAGCGTGTCGACCGGGTTGGCCCACACCGTGCGGACCAGCTCGTCGGGATCCCTGCCTGAGCTGACCTTCTGGTAGACCTGCCGCGCTCTGGTCTGCGCGTTGCCCAGGTAGGGGGCACGCGGCGGTTCTCCCTTGAGGAAGGGCGCGTGTTCGCGCGCCTCCCACGCGGCGATGTCGTCCCAGGTGAACTGGAAGACCACGCGTCCGGCCGCGCGCAGCCTGGCCCTCTTCGCGGCGTCGCCCGCCAGCCGGTTCTTCTCCAGTGAGGCGTGGTAGGCGTAGCCGTCGAGATAGACCGCGACCTCCAGCGGCGTGTCGTCCAGTCGCCGGAACAGCACGTCGGGGCGGGTGCCCTTGATGGTGTTCTGCAGGATCATCTGCCAGTGCACGATCGAGCCGTCAGGGCCCTCGATGCGCAGGTCCGCGGTCTTCTTGTCATTCAGCACACCGGCCATGCCCAGCGTGCCCGGCGTGTCCGTACGGCGGGCCCAGGACTGCAGGCCGCCGAGGAACCTGGCCTCCAGCTCGCTCTCCACCTGGTCCCAGAGCGAGATCGCGTCGGTGGTGGCGACCGTCGCGGGCTCCCAGGTATCGAGCAGTTCACGCAACATGACGAGCGCCTCGGCCCGGCTGACCTTGTCGTACTTGGAACCCGGCACGTGTGAGAGCAGGCAGCGATGGCAGGCCGCCTTGCGATGATCCTCCTTGCAGGAGCACTCCTCCACGATCCGCAGCGCCGCTTCGAGCACCTCGCGGAAACCCTCGGGAGAGGAGAGGCGATGCAGGTATCCGGTGCCGCCGGGCAGCGTGTCATGCAACACCAGGAAGCGACGGCGACGGCCGGTCTCCTGGTCGGGCATGGTCGCGGTGACGACGGCGAGGTGGTCGGGGTCGCCTCCGTACCTGGCGGCCACCCCCGCCATCAGCGCGGCCTCGAAGGAGGCCATCCGTTCCTCGATCAGCAGCGTGGCGACCGGGAGCAGGACGCGCAGCGCCTCGGTGCGCAACTCGTGCGCGAGGAGCAGCCGGAGGTGCTCGACATCCTCCGCGTCCCGCCGATGGAAACACCAGGGCCGGTGGTGCTTGCGGCCGGGGTCGGTGTACGAACTCGCGACCAGCGCGTCCTGCCGGTATGCCGTCGGCGGCCCGTCCACGGTCGTACCGCCGCAGGCCGGACAGGTGTGGAAGGGGTTGAGCCGGACGTCCTCCCCGGCGAACCGGTCGGTGGCGGGCCGGTCGTAGCGGGTGGCGCCCAGGTTGAACCGGCGGACGACCGCCTTGCGGGTGAAGTCGAGGCCGAACACCACCTTCCGGTGCCGCCACGATCCCGGCGCGATGTCGGCGGGCTCGATGTCCACCGCGACGGCCGTCTCGTAGTAGCGGCGCTGCCGGTCATCGTGGTCGTCACGGATCTGGGCGTCGTCGCGCCGGTCGTGCGAGGTCACCCGGGTCGGGCGCAGCACGTCGTACAGAGAGCCCAGTTCGCCGATGTCGCGGCCGTCGCAGCGCGGGCAGGGGCTCGTGTCCTCGGCGGCGAGCGTGGTCCGCACGTAACCGCAGCCGGGGCAGACCCGCCACCGCTCCCAGGCCTGGCGCGACGAGGTGCCGATGTCCAGGCCCGTCACCTCGTGCTGGTAGCCGCGCACGTAGAAGGAGTTGCCGGGAGCCAGCTCGGTGAGCGCCAGCCGGGCCGGGCGCTGATACTCCCGCACCTCGCTGTGATATCGCTTTCCTCCCTCGACCTCCTCCTCCCAGGTGATCGTCGCCTCCAGGGTGGTGGTCGAGTCGATCAGGGAGTAGTTCGGCAGCAACCCGAGCTCGACGAGCGCGCCCTGAGCGTTCTCCCTGCCGAGCTCGCCGATGCGCTTGGCCACCGCCCGCCGCTCGGCGGTCAGCGCCCGTTTCTGGGCGCGCTGGACGGGGTCGGACTCCACCAGCGCCTCGATCGCGCTGTCGATGACACTGATTCGGTCCCGCAGGTCGGCGAGGCGCTGCCGCCACGACTCGGTCGCCTCCGCGACGACCCGTTCCAGGTCCTCGGTCGCGAACCGGCGCAGGTCGGCGACCGCCTCGGGGGTGAGCGCCGTGCCGAACAGGTCGAGGAACCCCCGCACCGCCGTGTCGCCCACCGCGAGGGCCGCCGTGGTGAACCCGGCGAGCCAGCCGGTCTCGCCGAACAGCGCCGAGGCCAGCCTGGGCAGCGGCGGCACACCGTCGAGCCCTCCCCTGGCGCACAGGTCGACCAGGTGGGCGGTGTACTGGCGGTGCAGGATCTCCACGGCCGACAGGTAACTGCCGGGCGGCACGATCTCACCGTCGATCATGTCACGCGGCTCGTCGAGGAAGTAGAGGTCACGCGGGGACCGCCCGACCATGGTGACCAGGAACGCGTTGCCGCTTCGGCGGCCCGCGCGACCGGCTCGCTGCACGTAGTTCGCCGGGCCCGGCGGCAGCGAGGCGAGAATCACCGCCGACAGGTCGCCGATGTCGATGCCCAGCTCCAGGGTGGGCGTGCAGGAGAGCACGTTCGGGTCGCTGTAGCGGTCGCCGTCACGGAAGCGCTGCTCGACCTGCTCGCGCTGGCTTCGGGTCAGTGCTCCGGTGTGCTCGGCGGTGACCACGCGGAAGGCGCCCTCGCCGCCCTGGGCGAGGTAGAGCCGCCGGTAGTAGTCGAGCTGGTAGTTCTGACTGCCCCGGTCGGTCAGGTGACCGCCGCAGCGGTAGCGCGGGCACGGCTGGCCGTACCAGTCGTCGAGGATCTCGGGGTGGACGGTCTGCTCCCAGGCGCACCGGTCGCAGCCGATCCCGGCATCGTTGACCTGGGCTTTCTCCAGCAGGCGGATCTGGATGTGCCCCGGCTGCAGCCCGTACACCTTGGTCGCGCCGTCATCAGCCGGCCGTACGGAGATCACACTCTCACCGGCCAGCGTCGGCAGCAGCCGGGAGAGGTAAAGGCCGGCGGTACCGCGTTCGAGGCCGAGGCAGCGGGTGGTCCAGTCTTGGTACCAGCCCTGGTCGGCGTCGATCCTGTCGAACTCCGACTTCCGCTTCTGCCGGTCGAGCAGGAACATCGGCGCGGACAGCCCCCTGGGGAACGCGGGCATCCCTTCCGGACGCCTTCCCCAGATCGCGTTGTACCTGCTGCTTCCGGCGTTGCCGATCCATTTGTCCAGCCATACGTGCTTGATCGCACCGCGGTAGCGCAGCCGTTCCAGCAGACCCCGGACGTAGACGAGATAGCGGTCGTCGGAAGCGAGCTCGACCATCCCGGGCATGTTGACGTGCAGGTCACGCGCCAGAGCGGCGATCTTCATCGGATCGCCCAGCACCACCTCGGCCGCCGCCGTACGGGTCAGCTCCAGCGTGCGGCCCTGCCGGGAGCGCAGGCCGAGCTCCATGATGGTGGCGAACGCGAGCCGCTCGCCGATGAGATCCCACGCCTTCGGAGACCCGGCGGTCTCCCGCGCCAGGATCGCGTCGATCTCCGGCCGGTCGTGCAGGTCGGGCGGGACCACCGAGGGCAGCACGTCCTCCGCGCTCGCCACCGCGGCCAGGTCCGCGACCAGGTCGTTGAGCAGGATCGGTGTGCCGGGATCGAGCCGGGTGGTCAGCAGCCGCCGCAGTGAGAAGGCGTACGACCGGTTGGACACGAAACCCGCCCGATGGGCGGCGTCCTGCACCGAGTCGTTGAAGAGCAGCGTCTTGCGCTGTTTGGCCTCCAGCTGGTTGCCCGCGAAGAGCTGGGTGACGGCCACCGAGGCCAGCGAGGCCAGGCCGGCGCCCAGGAAGCGGATGCCCTGGTCCATCCCGCAGGCCGGGCAGTGGTCCTGCTCGGCGGCGTTGTTCGCCTCGGACGTGGTGGCCAGGTTGGTGAGGACGAAGACGACGTCGCCCTCGCCGTACCGGTCCCTCGCCGGATCGACGGGACGGACCCGCTCGCCGTCCATGATCGCCAGATCCCGGACCTGCCCCTCGGCCTCGCCCTGGGTGGCCATGATCAGCGGACGGACGCGCTTCTTCTCCGACCCGACGGCGGCGCGATAGATCTTCTCCGGGCTGGTGACCAGCTCCGCCGGGTCCCGCTCCGGCGAGTAGGCGGCCCAGCCCGACCGTCCGCAGTGGCGGCAGTAGATCGAGGGCAGCAGGGTCTTGCCCAGCACGTCGAACGTCGAGTCGGTGTCCAGCACGGCCGGCTCGCCGATCCAGGCGAAGGCCGAAGTGTGGTTGACCAACCTGAGCAGCCGGGAGACGGCCCGCACCCAGATGTGGGTCTCGATGTGCAGGAACGGCCGCTTCTGGTCCTCTGGGCCTTCCGGACTCTCCGGGTCGCGGGCGTGCGAGAGCAGCGCCACGAACCGGGCAAGTGCGGTGGCCGCCTGGGCGGGCGCCTGGCGGATGGCCGAGCCCCAGTTGTACGCGCCCCTGCGGGGCAGCAATTCGAGCATTTCGGCCGGTGTCGACGGGCCGTCGCTGAGCAGGTCGAGCACCGCCTGGGTGAGGATGTGCTGCCGCAGGATCCCGCCCAGCTCCTGCGAGCTGAGGCCCCTCTTCCCCGTGACGGCCGCGCTGATCAGCTCCATCGCGGCCGGATCTCTGAGCGGATCGGGGAAAGCCGCCAGCTCCTGCACATCGGGCAGCGGCAGCGTGACGTCGATATCGCCGACGAACTCCTCGGCGGTGAGCCGGTCCTCCCCGACAACGGCGTCCTCGGGGAACGGGGTGCCGAAGACCTGCTCGGCGACCTCCCTGATGACCGCGCTGTCGCCGCCTTCTCCGAGGGTGGCGGAGGTGGCGACCGGGCAGATGTCACCGAGCGGCCTGCCGGGCCGGGAGTGCCCGGTGGCCGAGGCGAGCCGCCGCAGCAGCATCGCGACGTCGGTACCCTGCGCGCCGTCATAGGTGTGGAACTCGTCGACCACCACGTACGCCAGCTCGGCGTCGTTCCAGAGCGGCAGGTCGTCGGCCCGCTGCAGCAGCAGGTCGAGCATCTTGTAGTTGGTGATCAGGATGTCCGGCGGGTTCCTGCGGATCTCCGCCCGCTGGGTCATCACCCTCGGATAGCCGACCTCGGGGGTATCCCCGATGTAGAGCGCGCCGGTCACGTCGTGCAGGCCGGCCTGCTGGAGATAGTCGTTGAGCCGGTGAGCCTGGTCGGTGGCGAGCGCGTTCATCGGATAGAGCAGCACCGCCTTCACCCCGCGCCTGCCGCTCGACTTCCGCCTCCGGCAGTGGTCGAGCACTGGGACCAGGAACGACTCGGTCTTGCCCGAGCCGGTCCCGGTGGTGATCAGCGTCGGCTCGGCCGCCTTGTTCAGCGTGCTAAGCCGCCGGAACGCCTGCGCCTGGTGCCGGTACGGCGTCCAGTCACCGGGCGGCACCCATTCCAGATGGTCTTTCCAACCTTGGTCGGCGGCACGGAACGGAGTGCGAATCCGCAGGTAAGGACCGCGGAAGATGCCCTGCTCGGAATGGTTGAGGAACCGCTCCAGCGCGTCACGGACCGGTTTCTCCGCGAGCGCGAAGGTGGTCGTGAGGTACTGCGTCAGACTCCGCTGCAGTTCGTCGGCCGCCAACGTCGGTTTCATGGAAAGCAGCCGCCTCGCTCCGTTGCGTTACGAAATGATGACCCTGTGCATCCCCTCGAATTCCCCCTGACGGGTTTCATCGACGAGTCGATCCATACCGACGCCCGCCTGTACGCGGTCGGACTGGTGCTCGCGGACCCCGCCGTCACAGAGGACGTCAGAAAGCGGCTTTGCGCCCTGATCCCCACCGCTCGCACACCGCACTGGTCACAGGAGGACAAGCAGACCCGCACCGCGCTGATCCGCGAGATCGGGTCGCTGCCGATCTCGGCCCGGGTGTATGGCTGCCGCTTCGAGCGCCCCAAGCGCAAGGAGGCCGCACGCGCCCGAGCCCTCACCTGGCTGGTGCAGCAACTACCCAGCGAAGCCCGCTGGATCGTGCTGGCACAGCGTGAGACGAACCAGGACCGGCACGATCGCAAGGTTCTCGGCGGACTGGCGGGCCGTCCCGCACGCTTCGAATACAGCCATGCCCCGTTCGCGAAGGAGCCGCTTCTCTGGGTGGCGGATGTGATCGTCAGCAGCACGGCCAAAGCGCTTGCTCTCGACAAGGACCCCACAACACAGGGGCTGGGAGAGATGCTTTCGTATGTTGGCTGCGAACCCGCATGACCTGATGAGACGCGAAAGCCGGGCCACCACCTGCGGAGGTTAACCCGGCTCCACTTCATGACCCCGAGTGAGCCATGCAGCACCCATCGTAGCCGCACCGACAGCCCTGTCAAGCAGTTTCCGCAGGCGGAGTCACTCTGCAACACCGCCGAGAATGCCATTCCTTGACCAACCGCCAGACCTGCGGATCTCGTCACGCGGTGCCCTCGCCCTCAGGTAAGGCCGACGCCTGCCAGCCGGACTGACGGAGCCGCTTTGAAAAGACGGCATGGGCCTGGCGATACTCGGCTTCGCGATCGGCTTTGTAGAAGGGGGCGGTGTAACCGTCGGGGACGGGGCCGTTGATCTCGGGATCGAGATGAGCCATGAGCTGCTCGAAGTGCTCCTTGGTCTGGCCATGACCGAAGGTGTTCCAGTTTCCCGCGACCTTTCGACCATTCGCGTCGAAGTAGATTTCCTGCTCGTAGTCGAAGAGGATCGGGAACCGAGCGCTGTAGATCGCAACGAGCTGTTCGGCAGTTAGCCCGAGCCAAACTGCGACCAGGGCATCCAACTCGACGAGAGCTGCACGGCGTTCCCATTCGGTGCGCAGCGGAGTAGTTGCCGTCCATTCGGGACCGATGATTCTCGGATCGGCAAGCTTAGCTAGTCCTGGCCAAGAAAACGCCCAGTTCCCAGCAGGAGCCTTCACTTCTTCGGAAATATCGGCCCGCAAATCATTGGCAATATTTCTACCGACCCATTTAGGGTCGTACAGCTCGGCCCAGAGCTCAGCATATGCCTCGGTGAGGCAGTTGAGCCGGAGCGTTCGTAACAGCAACGCGGAGGCCAGCGGATGCTGCGGATCACCCGCTGGCAGTGTCGGCGCTTCACCAATGCGGAGATCTGACCGTCCTGTAATTCGGAGGAAGTAATCAAGCGGCAAGGAAGCCCAGAATCCTGCCGCAAGTACAGTACCCCGATTATCTTGCGCTGCAAGAGTGTGAACCGCATCGATATGCGCCGGGCCAGGCGGAATTAGCGCAGCAAATAGCGATCGCTCGGTGTCGAAAGGAATCATACGACGCCAAGCGAGCCGGTAGAAATCAGTACATTTCCTACCTCCCCAATCATCTTGGGCAGCTCGGTAGGTCTCCACATCAGTAGCACGACGGTAGTTCGTACCAGGGATCTCGCCCACCGGAAGTAGAGTGAGATCCTGAGGCCTGGACCCAGTACCAGTGTCCGGAGGCTGCTTAAAAAAGGGTGTCGCCACTGAGAACTGCGGCCCCTTCAGAATGATCTCCGACCAATTATCTGGCATACTGATGCCCCACCGAATCAGGCCATCCTTCTTCGCGTTCGCCTCGTCATAACCGCGGCTAATTCTCGGCTTAAACGCTGCCAGTCGGCGCCTTATCCGACCGAGGCGGATGATCGCCTCCTGCTCCTCTACGGTCACCGGATAAAGCAGCTTGGCTTCTTCCGACGGAATTTCCGAGTTTCCTGAAATCGCCTTCCATGTCTTAAGTATGCCTTGATTAACCTGAACAACACGAGCACGGTGTGGACGTAGATCCCAATCTCCTAAATACCTCACACCTGGCAACTCGGATCCTTCGCGAAGTTGATTCTCCTTTAGCGTGAGCGACTCTGTGAGAGTAGCAGTATGGAAGAGCCAGCTCAGGTGAGCAAAGTCAATCTTCTGTCGATTACCATACACATGAAGCCCAAAATGGCTACTCCGATTCACCGGCGGAGGAAAGAATCGATTTCCGGCGTTGACGAAATCAGCATGCACACGAAGACGTGCGTAAGCAGCCGCACGCAACCTCCGCTCCTTGTCGCCCACGAAATGGGTATCGGGGTGGAGTAATCCAATAGTTCCGCGTGGACCGATGTTCGCCCAGGCGCGAATCATGAATGCCCGATAGAGATCAGGTTGAGTCCCACTTAGCAGCTCATACGTGACAGGTGACCCATAGAAAACTGTTGTACCCACCTGCGAGGCCAATTCGCCAAGAAAAAACCACCCAGCAGAAGCAGTAGCGAGCACATCTGCTTTGCGTCGCCGCCAATCCAAAATGGGGGGCTTTTCTGTGAGCTTAAACCACGGTTCCAACTCCGCCAAAACAGAAGCTTCTTCCCAACGAGGGCGAACCCATGGCGGGTTGCCAACCTGGAGATCAAAACCGCCTCCATTGAAAACTTGAGAAAACTGAAGCTCCCAGTGAAAGAAACCCTGCCGCTCCGCAATGTCTTCTACGGCCTGGAGCCACGGAAAGCGTTCGGCGATTTTGGCGGGGGATTCCATCCGCATCCAGAAGACAATGTCGTCTTCGTGGTGCTCCATGTCGTCCAGCGCGGTGAAGACCGTGGTGAGACCCTTGCGCTGCTCGGTGTCGCCGTGGTCGATGTCCACCCGGCCCAGCAAAGCCTCGGCGAAGTCGAGCCAGTCGTCGAGGTCGGCCAGGGGGATCACCTGACGGAGGGGGGTGAGGGGCGGGCGCTTGGGCGCGGGCTTCGGGCGGGTGGCCCTGGCCTCCTTGAGCTCGTGGGCCACGCTGACCAGATCAAGCTGCTCGTCGCCGGTGGCGAAAAGGGCCTCCTGCTTGCGGACGCGGAAGCCGATCGTCTCCTCGATCGCCGGAAGCGTCTCGTGGATCGCGTCGGAAGGACCGTTGGTCGCGGCGGGACGTACCAGAGAATCATCCGTCGCGGCGGGACGTGCCGGCTCCGGGGTGATGATGGGCGGAGCGAGCCGGGCGTAGACGTCATCGGAACCGTCCAACAGGCCAGCACGGTCGAGGGGCCAGAACCACAGCGCGCACCAGGCGTCCATCACCTTCTTCAGCCGCCAGTACGGTGTGCCGGGGGCGATCAGGTCGCCAAGGACCTTCTCCTTGGTGACGGCGTTGGCGGGCTGGTCGATCCAGTCGGCGCCCCAGACGTCGATCTTGCGGCTGATCTCGCGTTCGGAGATGGTCAATCGCTGGATGACCAGGTCCCAGAGATACTCGGCGCGGCCGGACAGGGCCTGGAGGCGCTGGAGCTGGGTGAGCTTCTGCCCCTGCCTCTTCTTGTCGGAGACCTTGGCGCGCATCTTCTTGCGCCAGTCGGCCAGCTTCTTGGCCTCGACCGGAGCCAGCTCGCGGGCCTCCTTGGCTCCGGCGACCGCGCCCCAGCCCTCTGCGGGCAGCAGGAAGTGGTGGACCTTCCCCGACGGCAGCTTCCCCGCCGAGAACGGCAGGTCCTCGGGGGCCGACTTGAGCCACTCCCCCTTGGTCAACCGCGCGGCGTCGTAGACCCGGCGGCCTGCGCCGATGAGGGAGTTGCCGTGGCGCAGGTGCAGGCCGAACCAGGGGGCCTGCAGTCCCGGGTGCATCACGTTGAGCCAGACGGAGACCTCGGCCAGCTCGATGGCGGTCTCGTTGAGGTCGACGCCGTAGGAGTTGTGCAGCGCGACGTAAGCCTTGACCCGCTGCAGCTCCTCCTCGTACCGCTCCGGGTCGATCGAGACGCCGAGTTCCTGCTGTCGGCGGCGTAGATACTCGGCCGACACCTGGTTGATGGCCTCGTTGAGGAAGGCTCCCGACCCGAGGGCGGGCTCGCAGATCTTCCAGCTCAGGATCTCGCGGGCCGGGGTGACCGTGCCGTCCTGGTCGAGGCGGTGTTTCAGAGCGAGTTCGACGGTGACCTGGGTGAGCGACTCGGGCGTGTAGTAGGAGGCGCTGGTCTCCCGGTCACGACCGGCGAGCCGGTAGACGAACGAGCCCTTGACGTACCTCATGTACTCATCGGTTTTGTGGCCGTCTTCGTCCACCCGGCGGACGAAGACGTCCTCGGGGTAGTCGTCGACCTTGGAGGCGGGGATCGTCCAGGTACCGCCGTGGGGGTCGCCGTTCTTCGCGACCTCGTACAGTTCCTCGGTGGAGATGAAGCCGGTGTAGGACATCAGGCCCTCGTACACCGCGCCGAGCTGGTTGATGCCGAGCTGGGCGTAGGAGATGAACCCTCCCCGCTCCTTGCGCCGTCCCTTGGTGAGCATGAGGGCCTGGAGCACCCGGTGCAGCGTCGCGTTCCTGAGCCGAGTGTCGATCTTCGGCGCGGTCGGGTCGTCCTCGTCGTAGCCGGGCACGGTGAGCGCGGCCCGGCCGATCAGCCTGGTCTTCTCCGGGTTGAACAGGTCGGCGCGGAGCGGCTCGAACCTCAGGCCTTCCCCGGCGGGAACCGCGGACCCCTCGGAGTGCCGTGAACCGTCGGTGTCCTCCGAGCCGCGGGGAACCGAAGGCTCCCCCAGCTTCGGGTTGTCGCCGTTGACCAGGCGGAAGAGCAGGTCGAGCGACTCGTACAGGTGGAAGGAGTTACGTGCCTCCTCGCCGGTCAGGTCGCGAACCACGAGATCGCCCAGCCGGGACAGGCTGTAGCCGCGGCCGTAGTCCTCGTCGTCGGTCGGCAGGATGCCCAGCTCCGGGCGGGCCTCGGCGTACAGCAGGAACAGGATCCGGTAGAGGTAGCGCAGTGACTCCTTGCCCAGCTCCTTTGCGAGCGCGCCCGGCTCCATGATGTCCTCGGGCCGCACCGCGCGGGTCGTGCCGTCCTCAAGGCGCATCTCGGCCTGGCGGATCCGGTTGAGCACCTCGTTGGCGATCAGCTCGACGGAGTCCTTCAGCCCCTTGCGCAGCTCGGTGGAGACGCCGACCGCGTGGTTGCGCGAGTTCGTCAGCAGCTCGGCCAGCGGCTCGGAGCCGCCCTCCTCCGGAGGCAGCAGCGAGTCGGCGCCGAAGAGCGCGGCGATGACCTCCAGCTCGGCCGGGTTGTTCCGGCCCAGCGCCACGTCGAGGCTGACGGCCAGGTAGCGGCCCTCACCCCAGGTGGCCCGGTCGGCCAAGACCGCCACACCACCGGCGAGGATCAGCACGTAACGCGGCGGGGTGTCGGCGGCGAACAGCCAGGACGCCAGCTTGGTGCCCGAGACCAGTTGCTCGGCGCCGTCCAGCCGGATCGGTGCCGCCAGCAGGCCCGCCCGCTCGTCGTCGAGGGCGGCGTCCACCTCGGCGGCCCAGCCGCACTCGACGGCGACCAGGTGCTGGTCGGCGTACGCCACCGGGACGGCGTGTTCCCGGCCCGCCCGCTCCACGGTGAGCTCGCGCGGCTGCGCGGCGAACCCGAGGGCGCGCAGCACGTCGCCGTGCAGCTCGTCCAGCTCCTTGCGCCACTCGGCCATGTCGTCGGGGCCGATGAGTTCGCCCTCGCGCAGCCGCGCGTCGACGTCGGCGAAGAACGGGCGGTCGGCGAAGTACGGCTTACGCAGCTCGCGCAGACCCCGGCGCGGTGTGACGCGGTCGGCCTTCTCGTCCTCGCTCCAGCGGGCGAGCAGGCCACCGGCCTTCTTCAGGTCCTTGGGCAGCACCTCGGCCAGGTAGTGCGCCGAGAAGTAGTCGCCGCGGTTGACTATCGAGTCGAAGCTCATCGCTGCCCGTCCTGCCTGGTCACGGCCGAGTCCGGCATAGGAGTAAGTACGGCGAGAACGCGGAGCAGCGGTTCGCCGGTGGTCTGCAGGGATTCGAGGAGCTGCTCCTGCTCGGTGACGGTCTGGCGCACGTCGGCCTCCCTGCGGCCACGCTGCGAGACGTGCACGCCGTCGAGTGTCAGCTGCTGCCAGTCGGAGAGCTGGGCACGGTAGGCGTTCAGCGGCGCGACCACCTCCGCGTCGTAGCGGGCGCGGCGCTCCTCCAGGTGGGTGCGCGCGACCTCGACGGCGGGCTTCACCAGCTGCTGGAGCGGCCCGAGATCCAGCTGCCGACCCGTGTTGATCATTCCGGGTCCGACCTTGGCCGCCTTGAGGACCTCGACCATCTCGTCGTCCCGTACGACAAGCGCCTCGGGCGGTCCGCTGACCGCCATCCACTCCACGACCGTGGGCCGACCGCGCCTGTTGGAGTAGATGCCCTGGATGAGGAAGACGGGCTCGTCCACCTCGGCGGTGATGACCGGCGCCTTCTTGCGGCCGAGCCGGACGAGGACCTTGTCGGTCAGCCAGTCGACCATCGGGTGCAGGTCGGACAGGTAGGCGATGTCCGGCCACATGGTCTTGGTCTTACGGGCCTCGTCGAGCTTGCGCTGGGCGAGCGCACGGCTGAAGGTGACCTTCATCCGCTTCCTGACGTCATGGGTGCGCAGGTAGGAGGAGGGCAGCACGGAGAGCCGGTGGATCAGGTCCTTCGGCGGTTCGAAGGCGAGCATCTCGCCGTCGTCCTCCATGCCGTCGAGGAGCTTGAGCGTCCTGATGGACTCGTGGACGAACTCCTCAGTGCTGTCGAATAGCTGCGGCACCTTCGCTTTCGGCGATTCGGGGGGGAGCGTGCTCTCCAGGCTCTTCTCCTCGTTGAAGAAGTCGGCGAGGAAGTCGTCGGCCGCGTGCGACTCCAGCGACTCCTCCACGCTCTTTCCGTCGAGCAGGTCCTGGATGAGACGGCGCTCCTCGCGCTCGGCGCGATATTCACCGGTGACGGCCTCGGCGGTGCCCAGGCTCTGGTGGGCCGCCGACTCCTTGGTCAGCAGCTTCTCGGCCACGGTCCGGTCGTCCTTCGCCCCCTCGACCTCGGAGGTGAGGATCAGCGCGCCGAACTTCGGCTGGTTCTCCTGCCCGTAGCGGTCGATACGGCCGTTGCGCTGCTCGATCCGGATCAGGCTCCACGGCACGTCGTAGTGGATCAGCTGATGGCACTGCCGGTGCAGGTTGACGCCCTCGGAGGCGACGTCGCCGGTGAGCAGGACGCGCACCTTGCTGTCGGAGAGCGAGAACCGCTCGACGATCTCCTGCTGCTGGGTGTCGGAGAAGCCGCCGTGCATGACGTCGATCGCGTCGTCCTTCAGCCCCAGCTTCGCCGGGACGACCTTGCGCAGCCACTCCAGGGTGGGCACGCTCTCGGAGAAGACCACGACCCGGGTCTCGCTGCGCGGGCCGACGCCGATCTCCCTCAACCGGGTGACCAGGGTGGCGAGCTTGGCCGAGTCGTCGTCGCTCATCCGCGCCGTGAGATCGCGCAGGGTCTTCAGCGCGTCGATCTCACGGGTCTCCTTGGCGTTCTTCAACCGCTTGCTCACCGTGCTGGCGAGGGCGACGTGTGAGGAGAGGAAGGACTTGAGCAACGTATAGGGGAAGAGCCGGTTCTTCGCGTCGACCACCGGCCCGCCGGCTCGCTGGTCTCCGGCCAGCCAGACCTGGGTGAGCTCCTCGAAGATCTTCTCCTCGGCGCCGGTCGCCGGGCAGTGGACCGGGACCGAGGGCCCCCGGTCGGGCCACTTGCTCCCCATCTGGTCGCGTACCTCGGGGTTGATCTTCGTACGGCGCAGGTAGAGGTGGTCGATGTCGCGCGCCGAGTAGCGGGTGTCGTCGGCGATCGCGGCCGGGTCGAGCATCCGGATCAGCTCGGCGAAGGACTTCGGCTCGCCGTTGTGCGGGGTGGCGCTCGCCAGCAGCAGCGCGTCGGTGTTGCGGGCCAGCAGCTTGGCCAGGCGGTTGCGGAAGCTGTTCTCGCCGATCAGGTTGTGCGACTCGTCGATGACGACCGCGTCCCAGTGCATCTTCTCCAGGTGCTGGCCGTACTTTCCCTGGTTCTTGAGGGTGTCGATCGAGACGATGATCCGCTTGTAGTAGGTGAACGGGTTGCGGCCGGCGGGGATCTGCCGCTGGATGCGCTCGATGCCGACCGAGTCGAGGCGGATCAGCGGGATGGAGAACCGGGTCCACAGCTCGTGCTGGAACTGTTCAAGCACCTGCTGCGGGGTGACCACGAGAATCCGTTCGCCCCGGCCTCGGCGGATCAGCTCGGCCAGGATGAGCCCGATCTCCAGTGTCTTGCCCAGGCCGACCACGTCGGCGAGCAGGATGCGCGGCCGGAGCCCTCTCAGCGCCAGCTCGGCCGGGCGCCGCTGGTAGGGCAGCGGGTCGAGCAGGAAACGGTCGGACAGCGCGAGGCCCTTCTCCGTCTGGGGCAGCGGCGTCCTGCGCAGGACGGCCTCCAGGAAGAGGCGGCTCTTGGCGAAACGGGGTGTCTCGTCCTGCTCCAGGATCGTGTCCTCGGGACGCATCAGCTCGACGGTGTCGAATTCGGTGAAGAACACCGCGTCCTCGTCGCGGACGAACTCCGACGCGCCGATCGCGGTGATCCGCTGCCCGCCACCTCTGACCTCACAGGTGCGGACGATCCACTCGGCGTCGCGGACCTCGATCCGGGCACCTGGCGGATACTGGGTCTCGGTCACGGCTCTCCTCTTAGAAACGGGCGTTAGAAGCGTAGGCGTCGCGCAGGCGTGCGGCGAGCAGGGCGACGACGGAGCCGGGGACGATCACCTGACTGAGATCGCGCCTTCTGGGAAGCGGTGGCTCGATCTCCGGAGGGTCGGATACTCGCTCCATGTAAGTCGCCACCGCCAGTCTGCGAGTAGCCGCCGGAAGGAGCGTCCCGTCGCCGGTCGCCAGATCGGAGAGCCATGCCGTCGCCTGCGCGAGTTCTGGGCGTGCCGCCGGATCGTGCGCGAGCATCGCGGCGACGATCGGTTCGAACGCGGCGGGAAGCCCGTCGAGGTTCGGGGCGATCTCGGGGTTGACGATCCGCACGAACAGCGCCGCGAGGTTTGGCGCGTCGTAGGGATAGTGCTTGGTCAGCGCGAACAGCAGAGTCGCGCCCAGGGCGTAGACGTCCGTCGCCGACGTGACGTTCTTGGGGGTGTTGGCCTGCTCGGGTGACATGCAGGCGGGTGTGCCGAGCGTCGACTCCGACGTCGTAAGGTCCGACGGGCCGTCCGCGAAGGCGACCAGCCCGAGATCGATGAGCTTGGGCCCCTCCCTGCCCATCAGCACGTTGCCGGGCTTGAGATCCCGGTGGAACAGGCCGGCCCGGTGAATGTCTCCGAGCGCGCCGGCGAGAAGAACGCCGAGGACGGCCGCGTCATCGACGGCGAGCGTGCCGTGCGACTCGACGAACTCCTTCAGGCTCAACCCTCGGACGTACTCGACCGCGAGCCACGGCTGCTCGTCCTCCTCCTCGGAGGCGTCGACGAGCCCCGCGACGCCCGCTCCCTGAACCGTGCGGAGCGCGTCGATCTCCCTGGCGAAGCGGGCCCGCACCTCGGCTCGGCCGGCCAGGTCCTCACGAATGACCTTGACGGCGACCTGCTCGTAGTCCGGTGTCAGGCCATAGAAGACTCGGCCCATGCCACCGGCCCCGAGCCGTCCGTGCAACGTGATGTCGCCGATGCGTTTGGGATCGGAACGGTCCAGGGGGTCCACTCGCACCTGCCTCAAGATTGCAGAACGACCGTCCGGCCAGGCTATGACCCCATCACACACGCGAAAATGGCGCACTTCGAAATAAGAGATCCGCGCACAGATCGTTATTCCTCTCCCCCACGCTGGGCGGTGCACTATCGCCAACGCGCATGGATCACGCGTCAGCACAGGCAGCACACACCCTCCGAGGGGATCGTCGCGGCTTGAGCCGCGATCAGCCAGACGTGAACGAGGTCTGTCAGCCAGTGACGATACACAAATCAAGGATTAGTCACAAGACTTTATCCCGTGTGCTAAGTTCACAGATTGACGCACAGAGGACACATAGCGACCCCTGCCACGACCCGACAGCCTGGAAACCTCATCTCCCCGCCACCCCGGGGCGACACGTTGCCGTCGACAGAACAATCGTTGGTGTCGGCAACCGTCGCACCTTGGGGCGCATTCGACACATTCCGAGCCCTTGTCTCGTTCTCGTCTCAGGCCACTGAGATGGTAAACCCCACTTCTTTCTGATGCGTCCGTTACAGAAGCGTCGCATGCTTCATATAGTCGCACGCATGCCCACACAAGGCATTAAGTCGTCTTTATGGAGAAATGTCCAAATTTATTATCGAAAGGGTGGTGGTTGTACGTGAGGAAGCACGAGCTTGCCACTGAGCTACGTGAACTCGCCGCCGATCCCCGCCTTGCGGCCCGTGAAGCCGAGTTGAGTGACCTCGCACGTGCGATCACCGACTCCGACGAGGCCGAGCGCTGGTGTGAGGTCGACCTGTTCGCCGCCTTCTCGCCCGAGGACAGCATCGTCCCGAGCAGAGAACCGGCGGAGACGAAGCGAAAGAAGACCTTCCGCTGGACCAGCATCTTCCTGAGTTCCTTCCTGGTGTTCGCCCCGATCTTCATCACCTGGCTGGGGTTGAGGCAGGCCACGGAGGCGTACGGCAAGGTTCTCCAGGCCGACGGCTCCGAGGCCGCCCGGCAGCCCTTTCTTGAGATGTGGCAGCAGGGCTTCGACGGTCGGCTGAATGCGTTCTTCAAATTCGACAACATCGCCCTGTGCACGCTCGCGGCGATTGCCCTGCTCATCTCCTGGACCGTTTTCGAGAACGTCACCCGAAACAGTGAGGAGCGCAGGGGCGACACCTCCGAACATGATCTGGCACTCCTCCGTGCCCGGCTTCGCCGGGCGCTGACCAGGGCGAGCCTGCTGCTCGGTCAGGTCCGGCTCTCCTCTCCTGCCCGGTTCGGGGCCGAGCTGACCAAGACGGTGGCCGAGATCAACCGTGTCGGTGAGGCAGTGAGCAAAGCACAGACCGAACTGGTCGACGCCCTCTCCCGGACCTGGCAAGCCACCCAGCAGACCACCGAAACGCTGACCAACGGCGCGTCGGACGTGCGGGAGACCATGGCGGCCCTCCGCACCCACCTGGCGGCCGTCAACATCGCTTACGACGACGTGAGCGCGGCGGTGGAACAGGCTTCGGCCTCGATCGACGCCGTCGGCTCCAGCACCGGTCAAGCCGTCGCCAACGTCGGGGACCAGCTGGCCGCGGCCATCACGCAGACCACCCTCGACATGCGACACGCGTTCGTCGAGGAACTGCAACGATCGGCCGGGTCCGTCCAGAGCACCATCGGCGAACTGGTCGCCGCCGCCGGGAGCATGAAGGACACCCTGAACGACGGCCTCACCCGCTCCATGAAATCCGTCCAGGGCACCGTCACCGACCTCGACTCCCGCGTCGGCGAACTGGTCACCGCTACCACCACCATGAAGGACACCTTCAACGGCGAACTCACCCGCTCCATGAAATCCGTCCAGGGCACCATTACCGACCTCGACTCCCGCGTCGGCGAACTCGTCACCACCACCGCGGGGATCGAAGGCGCGGTCAACCGCGCGGCCCTCTCGATCGACTCGGTCGGCGCGGCAACGGAGAAAGCCGTCGGTCTCATCGGCGGACAGGTCACCGACTCCCTCGTCGTCACGGCCGCCGAGTTTCGCCGAACGTTCGGAGACACCGGTACGGAGATCCGTGAAGCCCTCGGGGACTGGTCCAGCACCGCGCACGCCCACGCCTCCCGGATCGAGATGGTCTCCGACACCTCGGGCCGGACGATCGCCCTCCTGGAGCAGACGCACGACTCCCTCGACCGGCTCCCTGCCGCGATCTCCACGGTCCTGGCCGAGCTGCCGGTCCGGGTGAAGGAGATCTCAGGAGGCGACTTCGCCGAGCTGGGGCACGCGATCAGCCGCCTGCAGTCGGCGGTGGACCGGGCGGCCGAGGCGGTTGAGACCTCCGCCTCCGGCGACACCTCTCCTCCCACTCCCGTCCCCGGCTCTGCTTTCGGTTCCTCACCGAGGGGCCTGTGATGGCCACCCGACGCCGGAGATCCACGCCGATCCTGCTGGCAGGCTGGCTCTTCGCCGACCTGCTGCTCGGCCTTACGATCATCATGCTGGGAGCCCAGGCACCACCTCCGCGGCCCGTCGTACCGGTGGCCGGAGAGGGCACCGGTACCCCGACTCCCACTCCATCACCAACGCCGTCTCCCTGCGCGACCCGCATCGGCGGCGTCGGTGCCAGACCAACCAAGATCACATTTCGGGTGAACCCTGGAGCCGGCGACGGCGCGCTCGCCGCGAAGGTGAGGAAGGAACTCCTCAAGCACAGGAAACACCTGGCCGGTCGGCACGCCGGCATGGTCCTGACCTTCGGCGCCAACGGCGCCGCCGGTGAGGGGGTCCGCCTGGCCACCCGGGTCAACACGGCCCTGCCCAAGACCTACCCGAACATCTTCCGGACCGCGGCGACCCGTAACTTCCACGACCTCTCCGCCCCCAGCGGGTCGATCTCCATGGAGGTCTACTTCGTGACGGACGGCTGCGCCCCTACTCCCGAGAACTGAGGATCCACCTGATGGGTGAGCAAGTACTTCCCTTCTATCTGGTCTGCGACGAGTCCTACTCGATGCAGGGTGCTCCGTTGGACGCCATCAACCAGGAACTCCCGAACATCTACCAGGAGATTGCCAGCAACCCGGTGGTCGCCGACAAGACCCGGCT
Organism: Streptosporangium vulgare; assembly: GCF_042428775.1. NCBI lineage: Bacteria > Bacillati > Actinomycetota > Actinomycetes > Streptosporangiales > Streptosporangiaceae > Streptosporangium > Streptosporangium vulgare. The sequence continues at coordinate 309,556 of NZ_JBHMBS010000004.1, forward strand.
CGGTCTCATCGGATTCAGCACGAGCGCCGAAGTGCTGCTCCCCCTCGCCGACCTCAACGAGGTCCAGTCGTTCGCGCAGCTGACCCCCCGGGGCGTCACCAACTACGGCGCCGCGTTCTCGCTGCTCCGCGCCACCATTGAGCAGGACATCAGGGAGCTCAAGCAGGCCGGACACGCCCCGTTCCGCCCTACCGTCTTCTTCCTCACCGACGGCCAGCCCACGGACGACTGGTATGCCGCCCACCAGCGGCTGATCAGCCCCGACTTCAGAGCCCGCCCGACCATACTGGCCTTCGGCTTCGGTGAGGTTCAGCCCGCGACGCTGAAGCAGGTGGCCACCTTCAGAGCCTTCATCGCCGACGGCGATGTGTCGCCCGCCCAGGCGCTCCGCGAGTTCGCCCGGCAACTGCTCAACTCCGTGGTCCAGTCGGCGGTCGCCTCCGCCAATTCGTCGAACGGCGCGCTGATGGCCTTTCCCGAACAGGCCAAGGGCTACACGGTGCTGGCCGCCGAACCCGTCTGATCCCGCCCCAACCAAGCCTCAGAGGAACCCCTCACGTGGAGCAGTCGCACGGAAGCGCACAAGCCGAACTGACCGCGCCGGTCCCAGCGCTCCCCGAATCACCGACGCCGCCCCCGGCACTCTCCGAACCTGTGACGTCGATCCCGGTGATTCCGGAGCCGCTGGTCATCGGCCGGCGGCCGATGCTGGACTCGGACCCCGGCGGACTACCGGCCCCCCATCCCGGCCACCTCGGATGTCCGGACACTGCGCTGGACGGCGCCACGCTGCCCGGACTGATCGTACGGGCCGCCTCCATCCGAGGAGACGCACACCGCTACTACGGCACCCCTCGTCAGGACGCGATGGGGCTGTGGCAGACCGGCGAGGCCCAGCTACTGGCCTGTGTCGCCGACGGGCTCGGCAGCAAGGAACTGTCTCACGCGGGAGCCTCCCTGGCGTGTGAGTCCGCCTACCGGAACATCGCCGATCTCCGGGCGTACCCCGACCTCCAAAACGCGGCGGGGTATCTCATCGACAGCATCGCCGATGAGATCAGCAAGCAGGCCGCGCAGTACAAAGTGTCGGCGGACGCGTTGAGTACCACGTTTCTCGCCGCCGTCATCGACCAGGGCATGGACACCTCTCCGCATCGCGTCCGCCTCATGCGAGTTGGTGACAGCACGGCGTTCCTCCTGCGCGAGGGCACCTGGGAGGAGTGCTTCGGGAAGAAGAGCGAGGAGACGGTCGTCGACTCGGCGACCCACGCGCTTCCCGGTCACACCGGACAGGTCGAGGTCACGACCGCCTACCTCGAACCCGGTGACATGCTGCTGCTCTGCACGGACGGCATCTCCACACCACTGACCCGGAACAGCGAAGTCGGTGAGCAGCTCTCGGCGTGGTGGAGCCAGGCGGAGCCGCCCTCTCTGCCGGAGTTCTTCTGGCAGTCGAGCTTCCGTGCCAAAAGCTACGACGACGACCGTACGGCGATCTGCGTCTGGAGAGTCTGAGATGGCCTCCGGCACGTACCCCCATGATCGGCAGCGCACCTCGCTGATGCTGGAACTCGAGCCGTTGGGCGAGGGCGGCCAGGGCGTGGTCACCCGCGTGCACGGCCCCGGCCCGTTTGTCTACAAGGAGTACATGCCGCAGGCCGGGACGGTGAACGGCCACGCCCTCGCCGACCTGGTGAACTTCGGCCAAGCCCTCCCCCTCGGGGAGCGGCAGCTGCTGTTCGCGCACTGCGCGTGGCCGGTGGCACGGGTCCTGCACGGCGACCGGGTCACCGGGTTTCTCATGCGTGAGGTTCCCGACGAGTTCCGTGGAAGTATCGGCGGCAAGTCCAAGCTGGTCGAGCTGCAGTACCTGCTCTACACCCCCAACTGGTCCTGGCAGGACCTGCACCAGCCGGACCTCGCGGGCCGGGTCACCATCGCCCTTCTCGCCGCCCAGCTGGTCGAACTGCTTCACGGCCACGGGTTCGTGCTCGGCGACATCTCGTTCCGCAACCTGCTGTGGCGGCCTGCCGCGCCGTATCGGATATTCGTCCTCGACTGCGACGGCTTCCGCCGCCACGGCGGTGAGCCCGTGCTGCGGCAGGCGCACACCCCCGACTGGGACGATCCCCACCAGCCCTCCACCGGCCCCGACCTGGACACCGATCGCTACAAACTCGCGTTGCTCATGGGCCGTCTACTGACTCGCAACGCCTATGTCCGCCCCGGCGCGGAACTGGATCTGCTTTCCGGGCTGGACCCGTACGTGGCCACCGCGGTCACCGAGCTGTTCGCCCAGGCAGCCGCCCCGCGTGGGCTTCGCCCGACCGCCGCGGAGTGGACCCAGGCGGTTCGCGGACGCAGGCGGATCCTGCTGAACCGGCCGCCGGTCCGGCAGGTCACCACGCCTCCCGAGCATGCGGACATTCACCTCCCCGGCACCGAGCGGCTCTCGCAGCCGATCCGCTCGCTGCCTGAGGAAAATCGCCGTCCGGTGGCGTCAACGGATACATCTTCCTCGAGAGCGGCATCGGGGGAACCTCGCGTATATCTGCCGATCTCCCTGCCCTTCTCCGCACCGCCTTCCCTGCCACCTTCACCACCGCCCCCGCCACCCATGCGGTCACTGACTCCCGCACCACGTCGAAGCCCTCCCCTCGCTCCGGCACCCACCGAACCGTCCGTCCCGAACCGTCCGCCAACGCTCGGCGAACGGGTCACCGCGTCCGACGTGTTCGCCGACCAGCGGCGGACCTCCCCCGCCGCGATCGCCGATGACCAGATGGTCCTGCTGCTCGACGGTCTGGAGGCTCGCGGTGGCCGTCTCGCCGTGACGGAGGTGGCGACGCTGATCGGTGAGCCGGTGGACAGGACCCGGCTGCTGATGGTCGCGGTGAAGCGGCTGCTCAACGTCGACGGCCTCGACGTCCTCACGCTCAAGGACGGCGACCGGACCGTCGACCTGAACCTTGGACTTCTGAAAGAACAGTTTCTCGACGAGGAGAGCCAGCCATGACACGCAAGGTCAGCCGGGCGAGACGGCGGCAGATCATCGACGCCCTGGGGCGCGGCACCGTACCGCAGAACGGGCTCGACCTCTTCGCGGTCGGCATGGAGCGGTTCGAGAAGGCGCTCGACGAGGATCTCACCGCCGTGACCGGGGGCGGCGCCGGTTTCAAGGCGATCCGCGGCGAGTACGGCTCGGGCAAGACCTTCTTCGCACGCTGGCTCGCCGAACGGGCGAAGCGGATGAGGATGGCGACCAGCGAGATCCAGATCTCGGACACCCAGACGCCCCTGCACAAGCTGGAGACCGTCTACCGCGCCCTGATCGGCGGGCTCTCCACCGCCAGCAGCCCGCCGAGCGCGCTGCGCGAGATCGTCGACACCTGGCTGCTCACTCTGGAGGACGACGCGAGCGCCGCGGCCGGGATCGCCAAAGACGACCGGCGGGCGATGGTCTCGGCGGTCGACGAACTCATCGAGTCCCGGCTGGAGAAGGCGGCCCAGACCGCTCCCGCCTTCGCCACCGCGCTGCGCTTCTACCGCCGGGCCAGGCTCGCCGGGGACCAGGCCACCGCGGACGGGTTGCTGGCGTGGGTGGGCGGGGAGCCGAACGTGGCGGCGTCGGTTCGCCGCTACGCGGGCATCAAGGGAGACCTGGACTCGGGGAACGCGCTCGGCTTCCTGCAGGGCCTGCTGACAGTGCTGCGCGACTGCGGTCATCCCGGGCTGCTCGTCGTGCTCGACGAGATCGAGACGTTGCAGCGAATGCGCAGCGACATCCGGGAGCGGAGCCTCAACACGCTCCGGCAGCTCATCGACGAGATCGACAAGGGCCGCTTCCCCGGCCTGTACCTCGTCATCACCGGCACCCCCGCGTTCTACGACGGACAGCAGGGAGTGCAGCGGCTCACGCCACTCGCCCAGCGGCTGGCCACCGACTTCGACACCGATCCCCGGTTCGACACGGCCCGCGCGGTGCAGATCCGGCTCACCGGTTTCGACACCGACAAGCTGGTCCAGCTCGGCTGCGCCGTACGCGACCTCTACGCCGAGGGGAACCCCGCAGAGGCCCGGATCAGGACGCTGGTCGACGACGGCTACGTCAAGGAACTGGCCGACGCCGTCGCGGGCCGCCTGGGGGTGGGGACAGCACCGCGGACGTTCCTGCGCAAGCTCGTCGCGGACGTGCTGCACCGGGTGGCCGAGCACGAGAAGTTCGACCCCCGCGAGCACTACCGGCTGACGGTCCTCCACACCGAACTGAACGACGACGAGCGCAACGCGAACCGCCGCGCGCGCCGGGCCGTGTCGGCGGACGAGGTGGAACTCGACCTGCCGTGACCACGCTGCATCCGACGTTGGCCCACCACGTCAGCAACACTCTTGGCTGGCCCCGGCTCCGGCCGTTGCAGGCCGATGCCCTCACCCCGATCGGGGACGGGCTCGACGCGCTGCTGGTCGCCCCGACCGCCGGGGGCAAGACCGAGGCGGTGGTGTTCCCGCTGCTCTCGATGATGGAGGAGCGGCGCTGGACCGGCCTGTCGGTCATCTACGTGTGCCCGCTCAAGGCCCTGCTCAACAACCTGCTGCCACGGCTGCAGAGGTACGCGACCTGGCTGGGCAGGCGGGTGGAGCTCTGGCACGGCGACGTCTCCGCCTCACGACGGCAGTCGATCCTGCGTGACCCACCGGACGTGTTGCTGACCACCCCGGAGTCGCTGGAGGCGATGCTCATCGGAACCCGGGTGGACCACCGGCGTTTCATGGGGGAGTTGCGGACGGTGGTGGTGGACGAGGTGCACGCCTTCGCCAAGGACGACCGGGGCTGGCACCTGCTCTGCGTCCTGGAACGCCTCACCCACCTGGCCGGACGCCCACTGCAGCGGATCGGTCTCTCGGCCACCGTCGGCAACCCCGGCGAGCTGCTCTCCTGGCTGCAGGGAGCCGGTACGGGCCGGCCCGCACGGGTGATCGCTCCCGAGACGACAGCCGATTCCCGCTCCCCCGACATCGAGCTTGACCACGTCGGCTCCGTGGCCAACGCGGCGCGTGTCATCGCCGCGTTGCACGCGGGTGAGAAGCGGCTGGTCTTCTGCGACTCCCGGCGCATGGTCGAAGAGCTGGGAGAGACACTTCGCGGTCACGGTGTGACCACCTTCCTTTCTCACGCCTCGCTCTCCGCCGACGAGCGCCGCCGAGCCGAGGAGGCCTTCGCCCAGGCCCGCGACTGCGTCATCGTCTCCACCTCCACCCTGGAGCTGGGGGTCGACGTCGGTGACCTGGACCGGGTCATCCAGATCAACGCGCCCTGGTCGGTCGCCTCGTTCCTGCAGCGGCTGGGCCGTACCGGACGGCGCTCGGCCGGTACCCGCAACTGCCTGCTGCTCGCGCTGAGCCGAGACGATCTGCTCGCCGCGGCCGGACTGCTGCGTCTGTGGGGCACGGGTTACGTCGAGCCCGTGCAACCGCCACCGGACCCACGGCACATCGTCGCGCAGCAGCTCCTCGCGCTCACCCTGCAGGAGGGACGGATCGGCGACTCGCTCTGGCCGGACTGGTGGGACGGCCTGCCCCCCTTCGAACGTCGTTCCGCCCAACCCGTGCTCGACCACCTGATCACCGAGGGATTCCTCGAACGGGACGGCGGCATGCTGCTCATCGGCCCGGAGGCGGAACAGCGCTTCGGGCGCCGCCACTTCATGGACCTGACCGCGGTGTTCACCGCGCCGCCGGAGTTCACCGTGCTGAACGGCAGTGTCGAGATCGGCCGTACCGACCCCACTTCGCTGACCTCCTCGGTTCAGGGGCCGCGCCTGCTGCTTCTGGCGGGGCGGACCTGGAAGGTCGACTGGATCGACTGGAAACGGCGGCGCTGCTTCGTCGAACCCGTGGAGGGAACCGGAGGGGAGGCCCGCTGGACGTCCGCCGCTTCCGGTGGCACGTCCTTCGCACTGGCCCGCGCCATGCGGGACGTCGCCCTGGGCGCCGACCCCCCGGTACGGCTCACCCGCAGGGCCGTCGACGCACTCACCAAGGTGCGTGCCGAGATCTCCGACACCGTCCACCCCGACGGCACCGTGATCGTGCGCGAGGACGGCGACCTCCGCTGGTGGACATGGGCGGGTTACCGGGGCAACGCCACGCTGAAGGCCACTCTGGGATCGCTGGCCGATCCCCTGCATCGAGTGGACGACCTGTACGTCAGGCTCCGCGCCGATCTCACCGGACCACTGCGACACGCCGACCTTCGCGCTCTCCACCCCCGGTACCCGCAGGTGGACGACAGGGCGCTGAACGGGCTCAAGTTCAACACCGCGCTACCACGCGAGCTCGCCGTCGAGACACTGGCCGCCCGCCTGGCCGACTTTCCCGCCGCGGCCTCCGTACTCAGCGAACCCACGCGTCTTCTGGTCAGGTGATTGCCACGTCTATGTCACCATGACCTTCTCCTCACCCGGCGCCGGACCTGGCAGGCGTGTACGACCCGCGCATCCGCACCGCGAGTGCCGCGGCCCACCCCCAGCCCAGGAGCGCGATGGCGCGGAGGAGCAGGCTCAGCGGCCGGGAGTCCTCGCCGCCGTCCGACAGCAGTCCCGCCAGCACGTAGAGGGCGGGAAGCGCCACGCCGGTGGCCGCGCAGTAGAGCGCCCATCCCCGCTCTCCCCGTACGGCGAAGTAGCGGGTGAAGACGAAGCACGCCGCGACCAGTGCGGCGAATACCAGGCCGAAGGCGGCGCCGTGCAGGACGTAGCCGAGGCCGGGGGTGTCGGGAAGACCCCGTGGCGCGCCGGGCGGGTAGCCCCACGCCGGTTCGAAGCGGAAGACACCGGTCCCGACCAGGCCGGTCCCGTACAGGCCGATCAGTAACGGCCCCCAGGCCCCGCCACGATCCGGACGCAGCGCCCGCCACAGCCCGGCCGCGAACGCGATGTTCAGCAGCCCGGTGACCACGAAGTTGGTGATCTGGATCCACCCCAGGTCGCCCAGGCTCAGCATGCTGAGCGGCTGCCGCCGGGGATCGAAGTCCATGCGCGTGTAGTCCTGGATCACGACGACGAGGACGAACAGCGGTCCGGCGACGGCTCCGCAGGTGAGCAGCGCCCTCGTCAGCCGCTGTTCTCGCGTGGTGGACATGGCTCTCCCCTTCTGTGACCGGCGTCCCCGAGGTGCCCGGGACGTCCGGCGCGCGAGCTTTCTCCTGGCGGCGCTTTCTTGGCGGCGCCTTCCCGGCAGCACTTCCTTAGCATCGCTAAGTGCGCGTCGCCGTCATGTTCCCTTAGCGCTGCTAAGGTGTCAATCGATGGGCGAGAACAAGCGGGGAGCCGGCCTGACCCGGCAGATGATGATCGACACGGCGCTGCGGCTGCTCGACGAGGTCGGCCTGGACGGGCTCACGGTGCGCAGGCTCGCCTCGGAGCTGGGCGTCCAGTCACCCGCCCTGTACTGGCACCTGCGCAACAAGCAGGAGCTGCTCGACGGGATGGCCGACGCGATCGTCCTGGCCGCCGGGATGGGACCGCCCCGCGACGGCGAGTCCTGGCAGGACTGGCTCGCCCGCCGGGCCCGCGCGTACCGCGACCGCCTGCTCGCCCACCGCGACGGCGCCCGCCTCGTCGCCAACGCCGCGAGCCTGGGCCCGGCGACGGTCAGGATGTTCGACGAGGAACTGACCGCCATGGTCGGCCGGGGCTTCACCCCGGCCCTGGCACTGCGTACGATCACCGCCCTCACCCGTTACGTCAACGGGTGCGTCCTTCAGGAGCAGACCGAGCGCCGGGAGCAGGCGGACGCGCCGCCGGACCGGCTCACGGCGCTGGCCGGACTGCTCGACGGGGGCATGGAGGCCACCCTGATCACGGCGCTCCGCGAGAGCGGCGGCTCGTTCGGCGAGGACGCCTTCGAGCACGGCCTCCAAGCCCTGATAGACGGCACGGCCACCGCCCTCGCCCGCACAGCCTGAACGACAACCGCCCTGGCCGCACGACCTGAACGACCACCGCCCTGGCCCGCACGACCTGAGCCTGCCGAGACCCCTGTCCGGACCCGCGCCGCCGAGGCCGGCCGATCCTCGTGACCGCGAACCGGTGAATCCGCCCGCCTCGCCACCTCACTTCGTCCACCGGTGCGCGCGCCCTGTGCGAAAATGATCATGGCTTCCAGGACCGTGAAACGGCCTGTCCGTATTGCCGGAAAAGTGCCCGGCATTAACGGAGACACCATCGAGGAGAGGATGTCGGTTGTCCGTGACGGACTCGGAGCTCGCCGACGAGCTTCGCGAGCTCGCCGATCACCCTCGTCTGGCGGCCCGCCGGGACCAGCTGAACGACCTCGCGGACGCGATGACCGATCCCGGAGGAGCCGGACGCTGGTGCGAGGTCGACCTGTTCGCCGCCTTCGCCCCCGAGGACAGCATCCTCGTGGACGACGAACCTGTGGACACCACGTCGAAAGAACCGCGATGGCGCCGACGACTCGTCGCCGGCGTCGGCCCGGTCCTCGTCTTCGTGCCGGTCCTCGTCGCCTGGCTCGGGGTGATGATGGCCTCGGGCGCCTACGGCGACGTCCTCGACGCCGGTGGGGCGGACGCGGCGCGACGACCTTTCCTGGAGATGTGGCAGCAGGGCTTCGGCGGCAGGCTGCCCTGGCTGTTCGAGTTCGACGGTGTCGCGCTCTGCGCCCTCGCCGGTGTCCTCTGCCTCATCTGCTGGACCGTGTACGAGAACATCACGCGGAACAACAGGGAGGAGGTCGCGGAGCGGGCGCTTCGTGCCCTTCGTGTCCGGCTTCGCGGGGCGTTGACCCAGGCGAGCCTCGTACTCGGTCAGGTGCGGCTCTCCTCTCCGGAGCGGTTCGGGGCCGAGCTCAGCAGGACGGCGGCCGACATCGGTTTCGTCGGGACCACCGCGCGCAAGGTGCACACCGAACTGGTCGAGGCGCTCACCCTGACCCTCGACGCCACCCGGAAGACCACGGACGCGCTGGCCGGCAGCGCGATCGACGTGCGCGACGCCGTCGAACTCCTGGGCGGGCACCTGGCAGCCATCAACAGCACCTGTGACGACCTCGCCGCCGCCGTGGCCCGGACCTCGACCATGATCAAGGTCTCGGACGCCGCCGAGCGAATCCCGGCCTCGCGATGACGGCCCGGCGAAGGACCTACCTCTCGCCCCTGACGGCCTGTTGGCTCTTCGCCAACCTGCTGCTCGGGCTCACGATCCTCATGCTGGGGACGCAGGCGCCACCTTCCCCGCCCGCCGAGGCCGTGGCGGACACCACCCGGCTCCGGCCGGACACCGTCCGGTCCCTGCCGGAGACGGCCCGGCTTTCGGCGAAAGAACCCGGGACTGAGAGAGCTCGGGCGGAAGAACTCCCGGCGAATCCGGCGAACCCGGCGAAGGAGTTCCCACGGGAGAACCAGGCGGACCGGGACCGGGAGGACCGGGGCCAGGCAGACCGGGAGGACCAGGCAGACCGGGGAGAGGGCGAGGAGTCCCCGGGTGGGGAAAGGTCCGCGCGTTCCCGGCCTCTCCCCTCCCCCTGCGCCGATCTCGTCGGAGGCGTACGGGCGGAACCGACCACGATCTCTTTCCGCGTCGTCCCCGGCACCGGTGACGGCGCGCTGTCCGCGCAGGTACGTCAGGAACTGCGTAAGTACGGGGAGCGTCTGACCGGACGGCGCGTCGGCATGGTCCTCACCTTCGGCACCGGTGACGGCGCCGGGGCGGGCGTCCGCCTGGCCACGCGGGTCAACGCCGCCCTCCGCGAGGCGTACCCGCGCGTCTTCGGGACGGCCGTGACCCGGAACTTCCACGACCTCGCCGCCCCGAACGGGTCGATCTCCATGGAGATCTACTTCGTGACCCGTGGCTGCTCCCCCGCCTCCACGAGGAGCACCGGGTAGGCCCGGCGCTCGCCGCCCCGGCCCCCGCCCGACGACTTCCCGTTCCCGCCCGATGACTTCCCGTCCGGTACGGAACCCCCCGGCCGGTGTCCGTATCGGTGGGTTACAAGGCCCCACGGTCATGGCGTCACGATTGGGCGGTTCGTAGATTGGAGGTGCCGCCGGAGGGGCCGGTGGGCATCGTGAGCAGGGGTGATGGCGATGACCGGGGACTTCTCCGCACCGGCCGGGATACGGGTGCCGGACTCGACGCTGGCGAGGGAGGCGACCGAGCTGGTACGTGACAGCGCGAGCGAGCTGATCTACGACCACTCGCGCCGGGTGTACTTCTTCGGCGCCCTTCAGGGGCGCAACCGGAATCTGGACTTCGACCCCGAGTTGCTCTACGTCGCGGCCATGTTCCACGACCTCGGCCTGGGCGAGCCCTTCCACGACAGCGGACGGCGTTTCGAGGTCGACAGCGCCGACGAGGCCCGCCGTTTCCTGCGGGAGCACCAGGTGCCCGAGGACGGCGTCCGCCGGGTGTGGACCGCGATCGCCCTGCACACCACCCCGGGCATCCCCGAGTTCATGGAGCCGGAGGTGGCGCTGGTGACGGCGGGGGTGGAGTACGACGTGCTGGGCATCGGCTACCACGACATCGGCGAGGCCGACCGGGCGGCGGTCGTGGCCCTGCACCCGCGCCCTGACTTCAAGCGGCGCATCCTCGACGCCTTCACCGAGGGGATCCGGCACAAGCCGCAGACCACGTTCGGCAACGTGAAGGCCGACGTGCTCGCCCACTACGTTCCCGGTTTCGTGCGCGGGGACTTCGTGCGCACCATCCTGGACTCCCCGTGGTCCGAGTAACCTCGCGCCGACGAGGCACGATCCCTCCGCCGCCGTCACCATCGCCGTGGCCGGCGCGGGCGTGCCGGAGCACTTCGTCCCGTAGGGCGGTGTCCGCACGCGAGGGCCTCAGGGGTCCGGCGGTGGTCCGCCCGCCGCCGTCCACGGACCGGATCGGCCGGTGCCATCGTCCACGGACCGGATCGGCCGGTGTCGGCGGCTCGATCCGGTCCCCCTCGAATCTGTGGTCACCGGCCGGACGGACGGATCCGGTCAGCCGACCACCTCCTCGAAGAGACGGCTCTAGTAGCGGGGTTTGCGGCTCAGGGCGACGCCGGCCACCAGGAAGATGCCGCCGATCACCCCGGAGCCGATCGCTCCGGGAGTGTTCGCGGGGGTGGTGCTGGCCTGGAAGACGGCGGTGACGATGCCCATCACGCCGCTGATGTAGCAGAAGATCGTGATGAAGATCTTGACGTTGGTGCTCACTGGATTCCTTCGGGGGTGTGACGGCCGCCGGGCGGCGCGTCGGGGGCGGTACCGGCTGCGGTGAACCCGAGGAGCATCACCCAGGCGTTGGGGTCTGCGCGGAACCGGTTCCAGCGGTCGGCGGCGAGGGCGAACTCGCGGAGCGACAGCACGCCGGCCGTGAGGAGCGGCTGCAGCCGTCCCGGGCCGAGGTGGGGGGCGAAGTCATCCGTCGGTCGGGTGTCGTTGGTCGTGGCGAACGGGCGAAGGGCGACCTCCGTGAAGCCGGTGTCACGTAACAGGCGGGTGAGGCGGCGGCCGATCGTGCGGTCGCCGCCGGCGGCTTGCTGGGTCGCCGCCATCTTGGCGTGGATCCCGGCCAGTTCCGGGTAGGCCGGCTCGGCCAGGCCCCAGCAGGAGGCGTCCACCTCGGTGACCAGGATGCGGCCACCGGGGCGCAGGATCCTGCGGGCCTCCGCGAGGGCCGGTGCGGGATCGGGGAGATGCTGAAGGACGTACCGCAGAAGTACGTATCCCGCGCTCGCCGTCTCCAGCGGCAGGTCGGCGGCGTCGGCGACGACCAGTTCGGCACCGGCGCCCTCGGCGTGGGCGAGCAGGTCCGGGTCGATGTCCACGGCGACGAGCGACAGGTCGGGCATGGCCTGGCTCAGCCGCCTGGTGATCGCGCCCGACCCCGCGCCGACCTCCACCAGCGGGCCGCCCGACGCGGTCAGGCCCAGCTCGCGCAGCAGGCTCAGCTCCTCGTCGAACGAGAGCGCCGCCTGGGCCTCCAGCCGGGCCAGCTCGCCCGCCATCCCGCCCGCCGTGGTGGCGGCGGGGTTGTACGAGCCGGCGTTCGGTACCGGAGGTGCCGGAGGCGCCGGAGGTGCCGAGGCGGCTGGATCTCGCGGGGTGAGAGCCTGTCGCGCGGTGTCGTCGTGGCCGGTGACGGTCGCCGTGGGGTGCGGGGGGGTGGGGGTGGTCGTCATCAGGGGCTCACGATCGTGTGCGTGACGTGCTGCGGGCGGTGGTCGTCGGGGGGACGTCGGGGGACACGGCCGTGTGCGTGCCGTACCTACTTCCCATGGTCGTCATCGGGGGGTCACGGCCATGTGCGTGCCGCCGTGCTTTCCGCGGTCGCCGGGATTCACGGCCATGCGCGTGCCGTGCTTTCCCGGGGCGTCGTCGGGGGCGTCATCGGGGGCTCACGATCATGCGCATGCCGTGTTTGGGCCGTAGCGTCACCAGGGCCTCGGGCTCCACCGGGAAGCCGGGTTCCAGCGTGAGCCGTACCGACTGGGACAGCATCGCCAGGACCAGCGTCGCCTCGATCAGCGCCAGGTGCTGGCCGATGCAGATACGCTCGCCGCCGCCGAACGGCAGGTACAGGTGGCTCGGGAGGTCGGCGCCGTCGAAGCGGTCGGGTACGTACGCATCGGGGCGGTCCCAGTAGCGGGGGTCGCGGTGCAGGACCCACTGGCTGACGCAGACGAGCGTGCCGGGCGGTACCGGATGGCCGTCGAGCTCGTCGGGCCCGGTCGCGCGGCGGGAGATCAGCCAGACCGGGGGGTACAGGCGCATCGCCTCCTGTACGGCCCGGCGGCACAGCGGCAGGTCGAGCAGGTCCTCGGCCGTGGGACGGCGGGTGCCCAGGACCCGGTCGACCTCGTCGCGGATCCGTTCGGCCTCCTCCGGGTGGCGGTCCAGGAGGTAGAGGGTCCAGGTCAGGGACTTGGCGGTGGTCTCGTGACCGGCCATGATCAGGGTGAGGACCTGGTCGCGGAGGTCGGTGTCCGTGAGGGAGCCGAGCATGGTGTCGAGCAGGGTGCCGGTGGTCTGGGGAGAGGCGCGGCGGGAGGCGATGACCGTACGCGTGATCATGTCGAGGAGGGCGCGGGCGCGTACGTAGCCCTGCCGCCTGCGGACCGTGTCGGCCGGGTCGGGATCGGGGTCGGGTACGTAGTGGCCGATGAAGCGGTTGACGTCGTCCACCGCCCGGCCGAACCCGTCGCCCGCCGCGCCGAGGTCCACGTCGAGCACCGCGCGGGTCAGGATCGACAGGGTGAGCGAGGTGAGGTGGTGGTCGATCGGCTGGGGGGCGCCGGTCTCCGCGGGGCCACGCCAGCGGGCCAGCAGGGCGGCGGTCTCGTCGGTGATGATCTCGTCGAAGGAGGCGACCTCACTGCGGCGGAAGGCGGGGGCGCACAGCCGGCGCTGACGTGACCATTCCGCGCCGGTGCTGGTGAGCAGGCCGTTTCCGAGCAGCGGGCGCAGCATGTGGTCGTCCGGCGTGTTCTCCTTCGTGTAGTTGCCGACGTTGTCCTTGAGGATGTGCCGGGCGAGATCCGGGCGGTGCGCCATGAAGACGGTCTCGCCGTTCGCGTGGTGGCCGGTGACGTCGCCGTAGCGGCGGGCCAGGCCGGTCACGAACCCCAGCGGGTCGCTGCGCATGTCTCCCATGTCCACCGGGCCGGACGGGCCGGGGGGAAACCGCGTGCCGGTAGTGGTCACCGACACCTCCGTTCAACGTGCCTAAGTATCTCCATTACGTATTCACGGGCACCGGATATACGTATTGAGTATTATTGATGATTCCATCCGTACTGTGGGATGCTGCTAATGTAACACCGCGTAGAAGAAGGTATCAATACTTACATGAATGGCGAATAAATTAAGTCTTGGTATGCGCCGCCGGGCATGCGAGAGTCCATTTCAGTTGCCAACGCAGAAAGCGGCGGCAAACACCCGAGAGGGAGAATCGCATGGCACTCGAGCCGCAGGAGCGCGCGGAATTCATCAACGCCTACACCCGCACGCTCATCACCGCCTGGTCGGACGAGGAGTACGCGGCCCGGCTGACCGCGAACCCGCGTGCCGCGCTGGCCGAGTCCGGGCTGGTCGTCCCGGAGGGCGCCGAGATCCTCATCGTCCGGCACATCCCCGAGGGGCACGAGGAGGGCAACCTGGACGTCCAGGTCGGTCTGTGGGAGGTGGGCCTGGCCACCGGGCAGTTCGAGTTCCACATCCCTGAGACGCCGGTGGTCGACGCCGCCGAGCTCAGCGAGGGCGACCTGTCCGACATCTCGGCCGGCGCCCAGTCCGAGGCCTGCTACTACTGCTGCTGCCCCTGCTGCTGCTGCACCTGATTTCCGGCGCCTTTTCCAGCGTCGTTTGAAAATCGCCATGCCGTTCCCGTTCCCGTCTCCATCGGAGGATTAAGTCGATGGCTTCCGCCGCCGCGGAAAACGATCCGGTCGCCGTCACCGGTCTGAGCAAGCGTTACGGAGAGCACACCGTGCTCACCGATCTGAGCCTGCGGGTGCACCCGGGCGAGGTGTTCGCCCTGCTCGGGCCGAACGGCGCGGGGAAGACCACGACCGTCGAAATACTGACGGGAGTGAGGCGGCGGAGCGGTGGAGACGTGAAGGTCCTCGGCCAGGATCCGGCCAGGGACCCTCGGGAATGGCGGGCGCGCCTCGGGGTGGTCAGCCAGTCCACCGGCGCCTACCCCGATCTCACCGTGGGTGAGGTGGTGAGACAGTTCGCCGCCATGTACCCCAGGCCGCTGCCGCCCACGCAGGTGCTCGACATGGTCGGCCTGGGAACGTACGAGAAGAAGAAGACCACGGAACTCTCCGGCGGCCAGCAGCGCCGCCTGGACGTGGCGGTCGGCGTGATCGGCGACCCCGAACTGATCTTCCTTGACGAGCCCACCACCGGGCTCGACCCGGTCGCCCGCCGCGAGGCGTGGGAGCTGGTGCGGTTCTTCTCCGGGCGTGGCTGCACCACGGTGCTGACGACCCACTACCTGGACGAGGCCGAGACGCTCGCCACGCGGGTGGGTGTGATCGCGGGCGGGCGGCTGGTGGCCTGCGGGCCGCCGGGCGAGCTGGGCGGGCGGGAGACGACCCCGGCCACCGTGTCGTTCCGGCGTTCCGAGTCCCTGGCCGGCCGGGACCTCCCCGACCTGCCCAGGGGAGCGGTGCTCGAACCGGGGCCGACGGGCGCGGGTGACCCGGTCACCGTGCTGACCTCGGAGCCGACCCAGCTGGTGACCCTGCTGGGGGCCTGGGCCGGGGCCGAGCTGCCCGAGCTGATCGTGCACCGGCTCACCCTGGAGGAGATCTACCTCAACCTCATCGACCGGCACCGACAGCAGCCGGAGGAGAACACGTGAGCGTCATGGAATCCGTCCGCGCGCCCGGCCGCGGACTGCTGCCCGATCTGTGGCGGGCCAGTGCCGCCCGGTCGTCGGTCGAGCTGAAGTCGTTCTTCCGCAACAGGCAGTCGCTGGTCTTCACCCTGTTCTTCCCGGTGATCCTGCTGGTGGTGTTCGGCGCGATCTTCACCGGCAAGGTGCAGGGCACCGAGACCGATTTCCGGCAGGTCTTCATGGCGGGCATCGTGGCCGCCGGTGTGATGAGCACCGCCTTCTCCGGGCTCGCCATCAACATCGCGATCGAGCGGGACACCGGCCTCATCAGCAGGCTCGCGATGACGCCGATGCCCAAGTCCGCCTACTTCATCGGCAAGCTGGTGAAGGTCGTGGTGACCACCGTGGTGGAGATGGCTCTGCTGCTGGGCATCGCGGTGACCGCGTTCGGGCTGCCCCTGCCCAGCACCGCGCAGCGCTGGTTCACCCTCGCCTGGGTGCTGACGCTGGGCACCGTCACGTGCGCGCTGACCGGGATCGCCTACAGCGCGGCGATCCCCAACAGCCGTTCCGCCGCGGCGATCGTGACGCCGGTGTTCATGGTGCTGCAGTTCATCTCCGGAGTCTTCTACCCCTTCCACCAGCTTCCCGCGTGGATGCAGACCACGGCCGCGCTGTTCCCGGTGAAGTGGATGGCGCAGGGGTTCCGCGCCGTCTTCCTGCCGGACAGCTTCACCGTCGTGGAACCGGCGGGCGGCTGGGAGCTCGGCCGTGTCGCGCTCGTGCTCGGGCTGTGGGCGGCCGGCGGCCTGCTGCTCACCGCGCTGACGTTCGGCTGGCGCAACGCGCGTGTGCGGTGATCCATCCAGGTACCCGGCGTGTGCGGTGATCCGGCCAGGTACCTGATCAGGCAAGTGACAGCAAGGGAAACTGACGCGTGACGGCAGGCACTCAGATCCGGCTCCCCGCCCACCTGTCCCACCCCTTCTCCCCCGCGGGACGGGCCGACCCCTATCCGGCCTACGACTGGCTGCGCTCCCGTGCCCCCGTCCACTACGACGCGATGTCACGCCTGTGGCTGGTGACCGGGCACGCCGACTGCGCCGCCGTACTGCGTGACCGGGGGTTCTCCGCGAGCGCCGGGCAGCAGGGGCGGGCGCGCGGCGAGGAGTTGCCACCGTCGATGCTCACCACCGACCCGCCCGACCACACGCGGCTGCGCGCGCCGGGACTGCTGCTGCTCGGACCGGCGGCGATCGCGTCGGTGGCCGAGGGGATCGCCGCCGACGTGGACGACCTTCTCGAACGACTGGCGGGCGAGACCGTGGTCGACGCGGTGAGGGAGATCGGGAGCCCGCTCGCCACCTCGGTCTTCCTGCGGCTGTTCGGGCTGGCCGAGCGTGACAGGAAGGTCTTCGCGCAGCTCGCCCAGGCGGCCTCGATCAATCTGGATCCGCTGGCCGGGCCTCAGGTGGCGGCGCTGGGCAGGTCGGCCATGGCGGAGCTGAGCCGGTTCCTGGACGGGCACTGCGCGGTCGCCGCGCCCAGCCCGCTGACCCGGCTCGCCGCCGACGACCGGCTCACCCGGCCGGAGATGCTCGGGGTGCTCGGGCTCTCCGTGGTGGGCGGGTGGCAGCCGCTCGCCGAGGCGATCGGCAACGCGCTGTACTGGCTGCTGCCCCGGCCGGAGGCGCTCGCCGCGCTGCGTGAGGGCGGGGACGAGCTGGCGCGTACGGCGATGGACGAGCTGCTGCGGCTGGAGGCGCCGATCCCGTTCACGGCGAGGGTCGCGGTCGGGAACGTGACACTGCCCGGCGGGGAGGTGCCCCAGGGCGCCCGGGTGCTGGCGGTCGTCGCCGCCGCGAACCGGGATCCGGCCGTCTTCGACAGGCCGGGGGAGCTGCTGCTCGACCGGACGCCCAACCCGCACCTGGCCTTCGGCGGGGGGCCGCACTTCTGCCTGGCGGCGCAGCTCGTCCGGCAGACCGGGGCGGTGCTGCTGTCCCGGCTGGCCAGGCGGTTCCCGGCCGCGTCGCTGGCCGACGCGAACCCCGCCTGGGCCGCCACCATGATCCCCCGGCGGCTGCGCTCCCTCCCGGTGAACCTGGGCGGCCTCCCCGTGGACCTGGACGACCTCCCGGCGGACCTGGCCGCCCTTCCTGCGGAGCCGGGCGCCGTCCCGGCGAAGCTGGGAGGCGGGGATGCGTACTGAGGTCCTGGTGATCGGCGCGGGCATCAGCGGGCTGACCTGCGCCACCCGCCTGGCCGAGGCCGGGGTGCGTACCGTGGTGGTCGAGGCCAGGTCACGGGTGGGTGGCCGGATACGGACGTTCCGTCCCGCGGACGGCGGGCCCTCGCTGGAGCTGGGCGCGCAGGTCGTCCACGGCGACCGGAACCCCGTCCACGAAATCGTGAAGACCGAGACGGCGCCGCGGCCGACCGCGGCCCGGGTGGTCAGCGGGCGGGTGGGCCGTCCCATGGGGGCGCTGGCCCGCACGCCGAATCCGCCGTGGGCGCTGGAGGCCAGGCTGAACGCCGAGGGCGCCGGGGCCGGTGAGTCGGTGAACGACTGGCTCGGGGACAGGGGCGGGCCGTACCCGGTGGCGAGCGAGTGGTTCCGCCAGATCTGGGCCGCCGATCCGGACCGGCTCAGCGCCCGGGGCGTGGCCGAGGCCCAGCGGGGGGACACCGCCGGGCGGGGGGAGTTCGTGGTGTCCGGCGGGTTCGACCTGCTGCCGCGACGGCTGGCCGCGAGGCTCGACGTGCGCACCGGCTGCCCCGTCCAGGTGCTCGGCTGGTCGCCGGGACGGGTCGACGCGCAGACGCCGGCCGGGGTCGTGGAGGCCGAGCGGGTGGTGGTGACCGTGCCGCCCTCCGTCGTGACCCACGGCACGCTCACCGTCAAGGACCTGCCCGACCACAAGGCCGAGGCCGCGCGGGCCCTCGCCGGTGGGGACGGCTGCTGCGTCGTGGTGACCCTGTCCGTCCTCGCGCCCGAGACGGCGTCGGTGTTCGACGCGGACGGGGCAGGTGGCTTCGTGAGCTGCCGCGAGGGACGCCCCGAGGCGCTGATCGTGGCCAGGGACGCGGCGGCGGCCTGCGTGCGCGCCGCGACCGGTCCGGGGCTGTCGGCCCTGCTCGCGGTCGCCCTGCCCTGGACCGCGCGGGCCCGGGTGCTGGACACCGAGGTCGCCGACTGGGGGGCCGACCCGTGGAGCCGGGGCGCGTTCACCGCGCCGCTGCTCGGCGCCGAGCGGGCTCCCGCCGTCTGGGCCGAACCGGTCGCGGACACCCTGTTCTTCGCGGGCGAGGCCACGGTCTCGGGAACGCGACCGCCGTGGGTTCAGGGGGCGATCGCCAGCGGGGCGATCGCCGCCGACCGGCTCCTGGAGGCGATGGGCTGATGACGTCAAACGTGAGACATCCGGAACACCTGGAGCATTCGACGGCACCGCATTCCGGCTGGTACCTTCCGGCCTTCACCTCGGAGCTGGAAACCGAGGTGACCCCCCTGGAGATCGGGACCCGGCGGCTGGTGGCCGTACGGGACGAGACGGGGATCCGCGTCTTCGACGCCGACTGCCCGCACCGGGGCGCGCATCTCGGGTACGGCGGGCGGCTCTCGGGCGGCTGCCTGGTCTGCCCGTTCCACGGCCGCCGGATCGCGCTGGGCGAGGCCACCGGGCGGTTGTCGGTGCGCGAGCACCACGTGATCGTCTCCGGTGAGGCCGTGTTCGTCCGCCTCTCGGACGGACCGGACGACGACCGGGGGCTCACCAGGGCGCTCAAGGAGCTGGAGACGACCCACCCGCTCACGGCGGCCGTGGTGAGGCCGCTCGCCGCCGATCCGGCGCTGGTCGTGGAGAATGCCTTCGACATCGACCACTTCACCGAGGTGCACAAGGTGCCGAGGCTGCGCGGGATGGCACACCGGGACGGGGACGAGGGTGAGCTCGTCATCGAGGGCGAGTTCGTCATGGGGGCGAAGCCGGGGAACACCTCCGGGTCGCAGGTCACCCGGGCGCGCTTCCTCGCCCGCGCCTACAGTCCCGGCGTGGTCGTCACCCGGTTCGGGCCGCCGGGCTGGGAGCAGGTCATCGTCACCGCCGCCGTGCCGTACGAGCGGGGCGGGTGCGTGGCGCGGGTGGCGATCGGGGTCCGCCCGGAGCAGCGTGGGGAGTTGCCGCTGCTCATCCACGGCAGCGAGCGCGCGCTGGAGGAGGACGCGGTGATCTGGGAGCGGCTGAACCCGCGGGCGGTCCCCCGCTTCGACAGCAGGGACGTGGCGGTGGTGGCCTACCGGGAGTTCTGCGCGACCTTCGGGGAGCCGGTCGCCGGGGAGCCGGTCGCCGGAGAACCCGCCCTCGGGAAACCGGTCGCCGGAGAACCCGCCCTCGGGAAACCCGCCCTCAGGGAGTCCGCGTGAACGGGCTGCGGATCGTCAGTTCGGGGACGGGCCCGGCGGTGCTGTGGGTGCACGGCTACACCATGGACCTCACGCTGTGGAGGCCGCTGTGGGAGCTGCTGCCGGGCTGGCGGCACATCGGCGTGGATCTTCCCGGTCACGGCGGCTCCGAACCGCTGCGCCCCGGTACGACATTGCCGACGCTGGCGTTACGGCTGGCCGAAATCGCCGAGGCCGAGCGGGCGGACCGGGTCGTGGGCCTCTCCTTCGGTTCCAGCGTCGCGCTGCAGATGGCCCTGGAGGCGCCCGAGCTCGTGCGAAACCTGGTGCTCGCGGCGCCGACGCTCGGCGGCGCGCCGCCCGACCCGGCGGCCCGGCGGCGCTACATGGAGCTCATGATGGTGCGCAGGGCGGGCGGCGGGCGCGAACAGATGGCCGAGCTGTGGATGAGCTCACCGCCGGACATCTTCCGCGGCACCGAGGCGCACCCCGAACTGCGGGCCAGGCTGCGCGCGGTGATCGGCGGACATTCCTGGGCCGAGCTGGACTCGGGGGCGATGGCCGCCCTCAGCGCGCACCGGCACCCGCCGGAGGACCTGACCCGGATCAGGGCGAGCACCATGGTGATCATCGGTGACTCGGACATGCCCACCTTCGTCACCAACGCGGAAACGCTACGGCAGACGGTGCCCGGATGCGATATTCGGACAATCCCTAATTCGGGACACCTTCCCTTGCTGGAGCAGCCAGAAATGTCAGCAAAAGCGGTATTTGCGGGACTGACATTATCTGAGAGAGTAGACCGGGTTTGAGGCTATTGTACGAGCGTTTACAGTTAGACACCCGTAAGGGGGGTTAGTTGCCCCTGCTGTTCAGCTTCTTCGGCATGACCATCATGGTGCTCACCGAGCTCAGCCCCGGCGACCTGGCGTTCATGTTCGGCCCTCACCTCGTGGAGACCGGCGAACCACAACTGGTCGTGAAGCTTCTCACCGGCAAGTCGTCGGACGGGGAGCTGCTGGTCCACCGTCCCGACGGGATGCTGCTGCAGCGTCGCGTATTCCGCGGATGGAGCACCATGCCACCCCCTCTCCCCCCCTTCGCCGTGCTCGACCATCTCTTCCTGACGATGCGCGCCGTCGTCATGACCAAGGACGACGCGACGGTCGCGCTGGTCGGCAGCTCCTGCTCGCCCAGCGCCGGCCTGGCGGCCGCGCTGGCCGGGCGGTCCTGGCGCCCGGTGTCGGGACAGCTCCTCGTGGTCGACCGGGCCACCGGCCACACCCTCCCCTTCCACGTCCCGCTGGACCTGCGCGGCAGCGCCCTGGAATCGGCCAGGACCGGCGGCCTGATCGGCCCGGAGAACGACCCCGGCACCTGGCGGCGGACCCAGCCGACGCTGGCCGGGGAGTCCGTCCTGGTCCGCCCGGAAGTACTGGGCCCGATCGTCCCCGTCACCGCCAGGCTCGCCCCGCCCACGCTGGTCAGGCTCTGCCAGGGGGACGGCGACCGCTGCAGGCTGGAACCGTGGGCCTTCCAGCCGCACGCCTGGCCGCCGAACACCTCGGACCTGGCCGACGCGCCCCGCTACCGGCTGCTCATGCCGGAGTTCGGTGGCGCGGAGGAGGCCGCGGCACTCATCGACGACATGATCCAGGAGACACCATGCCCCGGCGGACCTCGTACGGCCCGGGAACACCTTGCTGGGTTGACCACATCACCGTCGACCTGACCGGAGCGAAACAGTTCTACGGCGGCCTGTTCGGCTGGGAGTTCACCAGGGAGAACAACCGCGGCTACCACCTCATCACGTTGCGAGGGGAGATCATCGGCGGCCTCGGGCCCAGCCCGACGGGCATGGCGCCCGGCTCGTCGTGGAACGTCTACCTGGCCTCCAAGGACCTCGACCACACCCGGACGGAGGTCGGCGCCCTGGGCGGCCGGGTCGTGATGGGCCCGGTGCCCGCGGGTGAGGACGGCCGTCTCTGCCTGGCCGTCGACCCCTCGGGCGCGGCGGTCGGCTTCTGGGAGGGCGGCAGGGACGAGGGCGTGGTCCTGGTGGACGAACCCGGCGCCCTGTGCGCCTGCGAGCTGCACACCGCCCGACCGGACGCGGCGGAGGAGTTCTACCGGGGCCTGTACGGCGACGTGCCCCTGGTGATCCGCCCCTCGTCCAGGACCGGCTGGGTGCCGTTCTTCGGCGTCCCCGGCACCATCGGCGCCAAGACCGCCGAAGCCCCCGAGACCGCCGGGACCGCCGAAGACACAGATACCGCCGGGAACACCGGAGGCGCCGCAAGCACGGAGGACACCGGAGGTGCCGCGGCGGCCCTGGCCGCCGGGGCCCGCCCGCTGGGATCGGGCCTGTTCGCCGACCCCCTGGGCGCGGTCTTCGGCCTCACCAGCGGAAATTAGTCGATAAATGCGTATCACGATGAGCATAAATACGTATTAACAAGATTCCCCACTCTTGCGATGATTTCGGAGTGAGCAATTCTCGCAAGGGAGGGGCATTTCATGGCGCCTGACGTGGTGGTGATAGGCGGCGGCCCGGCGGGAGCGATCTCGTCGGCGCTGCTGGCCCGGGCCGGTGCCCGGGTCCGCCTGCTGGAACGGGATTTCTTCCCCCGATATCACATCGGCGAGTCGATCTCCTCTTCCTGCCGGGCCATCATCGACCTCGTCGGTGCCCGGGAGAAGATCGAGGCCCGCGGCTACCAGGTCAAGGAGGGGCTGCTGCTCCGCTGGGGCGCGGAGCGCGACTGGACGATCAACTGGCCGGACCTCTTCGGCGACCAGGTGCGGTCATGGCAGGTGGACCGCGCCGACTTCGACGACGTCCTGCTCAGGCACGCCGCCGACCAGGGCGTCGAGGTGGTCCAGGGCGCCCAGGTGAAGAAGGTCCTCTTCGACGACGAGCGCGCCGTGGGTGTGGAGTGGACGCACGACGGGCGTCTCCGGGAGTCCCCGTCCGACTTCGTGGTGGACGCCTCGGGGCGTGCCGGCGTGCTCTCCTCCCAGCACTTCCGCGACCGGCGGCCGCACGACGTCTTCCGCAACGTCGCCATCTGGGGCTACTACCAGGGTGGCGCCCTGCTCCCCCGCACCCCCCGGGGCGGCATCAACGTGATCTCCGCCCTCAACGGGTGGTACTGGGTCATCCCGCTCAGCGGCGACGTCTACAGCGTCGGCTTCGTCACCCACCAGGACCACTTCCTGGCCCGCAGGCCCGAGTTCCCCTCGCAGCAGGCGATGTTCCACGCCCTGGTCGCGGAGTCGGAGACGGTGACGGAGCTGGTGGCGGGCGGGCGCTTCGAGGGCGAGGTCCGCGTCGAGCGGGACTTCTCCTACTCGGCCGACAGCTTCTGCGGCCCCGGCTACTTCCTCGCGGGCGACTCCGCCTGTTTCCTCGACCCGCTGCTCTCCACCGGCGTGCACCTGGCCATGTACAGCGGCATGCTGGCGGCCGCGAGCATCCTGTCCACCCACGCCGGTGAGGTCACCGAACGCGAGGCGCTCGGGTTCCACGAGTCCCACTACCGCAACGCCTACGGCCGGATGTTCTCCATGGTCGCCGGGTTCTACGAGCAGTACCGGGGCAAGAACAGCTACTTCTGGCTCGCCCAGCGCCTGGCCAGGGGGCAGTACCCGGAGCTGATGAGAAAGCGCGGCGGCGACTCCCCGGCGCCCTCCGACGGTGCCTTCGCCTCGATCACCTCGGGCCTGACCGACCTGGACGACGCCACCCGCGTCGGCGGCGCGGCCCCGCTGGACGCGATGGTGCTCGCCAACGAGCTGGTCGCCGGGAAGACCGGGAGCCGGACGGCGCACCCGGGCACCGACGACGCGACCGGGCTGTATCTGGTCACCGAACCGAGGCTGGGCATCGGCAGGGCCGTCGAACCGGTGGCCCCACGGTGATCGGAGGCTGAGCCGGACGGGTTGACCCCGCTCCGTACAGAAACCGGTCAGAGTCCGAGGGCGGTCAACAGCCGAACCGGTGACCCGCGCCGATCGGAGACCGGTCAGAGTTCCATGGGCGGTGACAGTCCAAACCGGTGAACAGTCCGACCAATCACCCACGCCGGTCAGAGACCGGTCAGAGACCGAGGGCGGTGGACAGCTGGTGCCGTCCTCGGATGCCCAGCTTGCGGTAGATGCGGCCCAGGTGGGTGTCGATGGTGCGCTTGCTCAGGCAGAGCCGCTCGGCGACCTCCATGCTGCTCATGCCCTGCCGTACCAGCTCGACGACGCGCTGCTCGGCGGGGGTGAGCACGACCCTGGCGTGCGACGGCTGCGCGTCCGGCGCGTGGTCCCGGCTCCCCGGCGGCTCGGTGGCGATCGTACGGGCCGCGGAGTGCTCGCCCAGCGCGGTGTACGCCTGGGCGGCGTGGGCGCGCCAGGGCAGGCAGGCGGGGTTGGTGATGCCGCGGGCGGAGAGCCGGTGCCCGCAGTCGAGGAAGAGGCTCAGCGCGGTGACGTGGTCGTCCGCCGCCGCCGCGATCAGCCCCTGGACCTCCAGGACCATGCTCTTGACCAGGGGATGGGCGTCCGCGGGGGTCACCGTGTCGCGCATCAGCGCCGCGGCGTCCTCCACGCGGTCCAGCCGGATGAGGGCCCGCGCGCCGCAGGCGCGGGCCGCCGTGGCGAGCACCCGCGCGCCGATAAGCTCGGCCCCCTCCCGCGCGTCGAGCGCGTCCCGCAGGCTGTCGGCCGACTCGCCCCGCCGGTGGCCGACGTCCGACCGCAGGAGCAGCCCGAGCGCGTGCAGATCCGGCTGGTCCCAGGTGCGGGCGTCCTGCAGGATCCTGGCGCACACGTCCAGCGCCTCCTCCGGCCGTCCCGTCCAGCCGAACGCCAGCGCGGCGCCCACCAGACCGGTCCCGACCGGCCGATCCCTGCGGGATCGTTCCCTGGTGGCTCGCATCGCCAGCCGCCTGGCGGTGTCCGGATAGCGCCCGCCCGCCGCGACCATCGCCGCCAGCGCGCCGGAGAACTCCTTCGCCGGCGCGTCCTGCACGCCCGACACGGCCATCCGCAGCGACCTGCGCAGCCCGGTGCGGTATCCCGACAGCACGCCCTGCGCGGTGAGCCGCAGCAGCGGCTCCCTCGGCGGGTCCGCCACGGTCGCCAGCTCGTGGGCCGCGGTGACGAACGGCCTGACACCCACCGTGCTGGCGGCCAGCGCGGGGCTCGCCAGGTTCAGCAGCGACCTGGCCCGCCGGGCCGGGTCGGGCGCGGTGGTGGCCAGCGCCTCGGCGTGCCGGACGCAGGCGTCCAGGTCGTGGCGGAGCTCGACCATGCCGAGCTGCAACGTCAGCTCGTGGATGGTGGCGGCGTCGCCGGAGCAGGCCAGCGCTCGGCGCAGGTACCGGGTCGCGTCGTCGTACTCACGGGCCGCGACCGCCTCGGTGGCCGCCCTGCGCAGCACCGGGACCCCCCAGTCGGAGTCGGTGAGCATCAGGTGCTCGGCGGTCTGCGCGGCCGGCGCGCCCAGCCTGTCCAGCAGCGCGGCCCCGCGTTCGTGCAGGCCGAGCCGGGTCTGGTTGTCGATGCGCGACAGCACGGCCGCGCGGATCAGCGGGTTGCGGAACCGCACCGGCGGCCCCTCCGTGACGAGGCCCGCCTGGACGAGTGCCCGGCGGGCCTGGCGGATCTGCGGCTCGCCCTGACTCAGCAGGATCGCGGCCACCGTGATGTCGGTCTCGGGTCCCATCACGGCGAGCTGGGTGAGCAGCTCCGAGGCCACCGGGTCGTGGTCGTGCAGCCATTCGAGCACGGTGTCGGACAGGGCCGCCGTGCCGATCTCCAGCACCTGGTCGGCGTCGGGCTCACCCGGGCTCACCCTGGCCTGCCGCATCCGGCTGGTCAGCTCACGCAGCACCAGCGGGTTCCCCTGCGACAGCGTGTGGCAGAGCGCGGCCAGCTCCACGTCGGGCGGCGCGCCCAGCGCCTCCGCGACGAAGTCGGCCGTGCAGGTGGCGCAGAACGGTCTGAGCTGGACGAACCGCGCGTACGGCAGCTTGCCCAGGTCCGCGGCCGGGCCGGCCGGGGTGCTGCCCGGCAGCGTGGCGACCATCATCACCGGCAGGTCGTCCAGGCGGCGCGCGATGTAGGAGAACCACCGCAGCGACGGCGTGTCGGCGAAGGACAGGTCGTCGATCGCGATCACCACCGGGTGGTCCGCGACCAGGTCCCGGGTGAGGTGGAACAGGTTGAGCAGCAGGTCGTGGGTCGCGGCGCCGTCGCCGCCGGAGGCGCGGTCGAACTGTTTGCGGGTCCGCTCGCCGGAGGCGAGCACCGGGTCGAAGAGCTGGCGGACCATGCCGTAGGCGAAATGACTTTCGCTCGGATGGCAGCGTGCCCGCAACACCCGGCTGCGCTGGGGAAGCATCTCGGTAATGGCGCCGAGCAGAGAGCTCTTGCCCATCCCGTTCTCCCCGAGGATTGACGCGACCGTCGGCCTTCCTGACCGGAGCTCGTCAATTGCCTCCCCGAATACAGTCAGTTCTCTGTCTCGGTGAAGAAGTGGAGCCATGCCTCATCGTCCCATTTTCTTGATCTGGATCTCAACGGGTTGCATGCCCGTCTTTCGCGAGGATCCGGTTGTGAGGCCGATTGCCGCCGCCTGCCGCGGCGATACTGAGGCTCCCGCGCCCGCGACCTAAGTATCGGCCGGGCGATGCGTACAATTTTTTGCGCATTCACCATCAAGGTCTTCTCGTGTTTAAATCCGCAATGAAGAGGGTGTCGAGAGCTTGATATAAAAAAGGCGGATGACGATGGAGAGTCCACGGCTGAAGGCTCATTTCCATGTCGAGGTCGTGGACGGATCCCGGGTCTTCCTGTACGCGGAGGGAATGGACTACCTCGTGCCGGGGAAGGCCGCCGCGGCGGTGCTGCCCTACCTCGACGGTCGCAGGACCGTGAGCGAGATCGTCCAGGAGTTGTCGGGAACGGTGCCGTTCACCACGGTGCTGACCACGCTGCGCCGCTACGAGGCGGCGGGGCACCTCGCGGAGGGCAGGCCCGACCTGCCGGACAGGGTGCTGGCCTACTGGGACGCGCTGGGCATCGACCCCGCGGCCGTCACGAAGGGCACGCCGGTCACCGTCTCGGCCGCCGAGGGGGTGGACGCCGCGCCGGTCGTGGACGCCCTGACCGAGCTGGGGCTGAAGGTGGGCACCGGCGCGATCGGCGAGGTGCCCGCCGAGGGGGTCTCCGTCGTGCTCGTCGACGACTACCTCGACCCGGCCCTGGAAGGCCGCAACGCGCTGCAGCTGGCGTCCGGGCTGCCCTGGCTGCTGGCCAAGCCCGGCGGCGTCAGCCCGTGGCTCGGCCCCTACCTCGACCCCGACCACACCGGCTGCTGGTCGTGCCTGGCCCAGCGGCTCAGCGGCAACCGCCAGCTGGAGCGCTACCTCGCCGGCAAGCGCGGCGAGCGGACGCCGCTGCACCCGGTGCGCGCGCAGATCACGGCGGGGCCGCTGGCGCTGGCCGGGATGCTGGCCGCCGAGGTCGCCAGGATCGTGGCGACGGGCGAGCCGGGCGCGCTCTGCGGCCAGATGGTCGCCCTCGACCTCGCGACCCTGGAGACCAGCAGGCACGTGCTCGTCCGCCAGCCGCAGTGCCCGTCGTGCGGCACGCCGCCCGACGACGACCCCAAGATCGTGCTCACCCCGCGGCAGGCGAACCACGTCACCGACGGCGGCTACCGGGTCAACCAGCCGCAGGAGACGTTCGAACGGCTGGAGCGGCACATCAGCCCGCACCTCGGCGCGATCACCAAGCTGATGTCGATCGGCGCCGACCCCACCGGCCTGACCTTCAGCTACGCCGCGGGCCACAACTTCGCCATGGTCAACGACAGCATGGACCTGCTCCGCCGCAACCTGCGCGGCCAGAGCGGCGGCAAGGGGCGCTCGGAGATCCAGGCGAAGGTCAGCGCGGTCTGCGAGGCGATCGAACGCTACTCGGGGGTCTGGCGGGGGGACGAGCCGGTCATCCGGGCCGCGTACGCCGACCTGGACCCGGCGACGGCCGTGCACCCGGACCGGATGCTGCTCTTCTCCGACGAGCAGCGGGCCGGGCGCAAGGAGTGGAACGCCGACCCGGCGCACCGGCTGCAGCAGGTGCCCGACCCGTTCCCGGAGAACATGCCGTTCGACTGGTCGCGGGCCTGGTCGCTGACCCGGGACGAGGAGCGGCTCGTCCCGGCCGCCTACGCCTGGTACGGCCACCCCGACCTCTACGACCACTTCTTCTGCATCGCCGACTCCAACGGCAGCGCCGCGGGCAACACCATGGAGGAGGCCATCCTGCAGGGCATCTGCGAGCTGGTCGAACGCGACTCGGTGGCGCTGTGGTGGTACAACCGGCTGCCCCGCCCCGGCTTCGACCTCGACTCGCTGGACGACCCCTACGTGGGCGAGCTGCGGGCCTTCTACGACGGCATGGACCGCGACCTGTGGATGCTCGACCTCACCACCGACGTGGGCGTCCCGGTGTTCGCCGCGGTCTCCCGGCGCCGCCACGAGGCCGAGGACATCATGGTCGGCTTCGGCAGCCACCCCGACCCGCGCATCGCGGCGTTCCGCGCGCTCACCGAGCTCAACCAGTTCCTGCCCAGCGTGGAGCGGCGTGACGAGGAGGGCAACACGCTCTACCGCGTGGACGACCCCGAGATGCTCGCCTGGTGCAAGGGCGCCGTGATCGCCCGGGAGCCCTGGCTGCTGCCGGACCCGGACCAGCCGGCCACCACCGTCGGCCCGCCCGCCCCCACCGACCTGGCCGAGTGCGTACGCCGGTGCGTGGACTCGATCGAGGCGGCCGGCTCCGAGGTGATCGTCCTCGACCAGTCCCGTCCCGACCTGGAGCTGAACGTCGTCAAGGTGATGGCCCCCGGCCTGCGGCACTTCTGGCGCCGCCTCGCCCCCGGCCGCCTCTACGACACACCGGTGCGACTCGGCTGGCTCGACCGCCCGACCCCCCAGGACGAGATCAACTCCTGGAACGTGTTCTTCTGAGACGGACGGTCCCCATGAACCCCATCATCGTCTCCCGGCTCCGCCGGGGCGCGTCGTTCTCCGGCGAGCGCGTCCAGCTCGCCACCACGGCCCTCGAACTGAGGAACCTGTCCCAGGGACAGTCGACGGCACTGAAGCTGCTCAGCGAGGGCGACCACGACGACGCCGCCCTCGCCGCCGCGGTGACCACCGCGGACGGCGAGGCGGGACTGCTGCGCTGGCACCTGCTGTTCCGCGGGCTGAACACCTCCGGGATGGTCGAGCACGCCGTGCAGGTGGACGGCGCCGTCACGGCCAGGCTCTATCCGGTCGGCCGGGGCTCGACGCTGCCCGCGGCGGCCCCGGCCGGACCCGTACGGCTGTCGCGCTTCGCCGAGGCGCGGCTGGTGGACGGCACGCTGACCCTGCGGGCCCCCGGCAGTCACCTGGCCGTCGAGCTGATGCCGGGGACCGCCGGGCTGCTCGACGAGCTGGCGACCTGGAACACCGGGACGCCCGTCCCGCTGCTGCGGCTGCTCGCCACGGCCGGGCTGCTGGCCCCCGGCGGCCCGGACGGGGACCTGGAGGCGACGGAGCTCTCCTACGCGCAGTGGAACCCCGCCGACCTGGCCTTCCACTCCCGTACCCGCTTCCCCGCCACGGCCTCCGGGTACGGCGGGACCTATCCCCTCGGCGACCGCTTCCCGCCGGAACCGGTCTCCCCGGCGCCCTCGGGCATCCGGACGGTCACGCTGCCGGTGCCCGACCTGGACGAGATCGCGGCCAGGGAGCCGTCGTTCACCGAGGTGCTCGAACGGCGCACCTCGATCCGCGCCCACGACCAGGAGACGCCGATCACCCTCGC
Source organism: Streptosporangium vulgare (assembly GCF_042428775.1). Classification (NCBI taxonomy): domain Bacteria; kingdom Bacillati; phylum Actinomycetota; class Actinomycetes; order Streptosporangiales; family Streptosporangiaceae; genus Streptosporangium; species Streptosporangium vulgare. The sequence goes on from NZ_JBHMBS010000004.1 coordinate 339,187, forward strand.
CCAGCTGGGCGAGCTGCTCTACCGGAGCCTGCGCAGGCGGGGCACCATGACGGGCAGCGACGGCCAGCGGCTGGCCAGCCGGCCGTACCCGAGCGGCGGGGCCGTCCACGAGCTGGAGGTCTACCCGCTGGTCTCCGCGTGCGAGGGACTGCCGTCCGGGCTGTGGCACTACGCGACCGACCGGCACGAGCTGGAGCTCGTCGCCGAACCGGGCAAGGCCACCGACGCGCTGGTCAGGGAGGCGCGCAACGCCGCGATGATGGAGTCGGACCCGCAGGTGGTGCTGCTGGTGGCGGCCCGGTTCGGCCGGGTGATGTGGAAGTACGAGACCGTCGCCTACCCGCTGGTGCTCAAGCACGTGGGCGTCCTCTACCAGACCCTCTACCTGGTGGCCACCGCGATGGACCTGGCCCTGTGCGGCCTGGGCGGCGGGGACACCGGCGCCTTCGCCACCGCCTCGGGACGCGACCCGCTCCTCGAGGGCACCGTCGGGGAGCTCGTCCTCGGCTCCCGGCCCCGGACGGAGGAGTAGACCGCGATGAGATTCCGCTTCCAGGCGCTGCAACGGATGCGCGAACCCGACGAGCTGGACTCCCCCACCCTGCTGGCCACCCCCCGGGGCTGGATCGCGGTCTTCGTCGTGATGATCGTGATGGCCGGCGGGCTGGTCTGGGCGTTCGCCGCCGAGCTGCGCATCTCGGTCGCCGCCCCGGGCGTCCTCACCCACCCGGGCGGCACCGCCCGCATCCAGAGCCACTACTCCGGCCTCGCCCGGCGCGTGCTGGTCCGGCCGGGCGACCGGGTGATCGTCGGCCAGTCCGTCGCGGAGCTGCAGGACGCCGACGGCAAGATCCAGGAAGTGGCGAGCCCGTTCACCGGCCAGGTGGTCGGCACCACGGTCAACGACGGCCAGGTCGTCGCCGTCGGCACCACGGTCGCCACGGTCGAGCGGACCGACCTGCCCGACGACCGGCTGGTCGCCATGGTGTTCGTGCCCGCCGACCGGGCCGCGTGGATCGCCCCCGGCCGCCCGGTCGACCTGGAGGTGTCCACCGCGCCCGCCGCGGCCTTCGGGCTGCTGCGCGGCACGGTCACCTCGGTCAGCCGCTATCCCCTGACCGGTGAGGCGCTGGCCGGGCTGGTGGGCGGCGACCTGGCCGCCAAGCGGTACGCCGCCGTCCAGGCCCCGCTGATGATCATCGTGGACCTGATCCCCAAACCGGGCGCGCACTCGGGATACGCCTGGTCGACCGCGCAGGGACCGCCCGTGCGGCTCGACTCCCAGGTGACCGTGTCGGCCTCCATCCACCTGGGCGAGCAGACGCCGTTCGACCTGGTGCTCGGGCGCTGAGCGGAGGAGGCACCGATGACGAACACCACACTCAAGCCCGCGAAACCCGCCAAGCCCGCCAAGCCCGCGTCCAAGAAGCAGCCGCAGGCCCCGCGCCCCCGCAGGAAGAACCGCCACCGGGTGCCGACCGTGATCCAGATGGAGGCGGTCGAGTGCGGCGCGGCCGCGCTGGCGATGGTCCTGGGCCACTACGGCAAGCACGTCCCGCTCGAAGACCTGCGCGGCCGCTGCGGGGTGTCCAGGGACGGGTCCAAGGCGTCCTCGATGCTCGCGGCGGCCCGCTCCTACGGAATGATCGCCAAGGGCTTCCAGGTCGAGGCCGAGCTGCTCCGCGACCAGACCGGCCCGGTGATCGTCTTCTGGGCGTTCCAGCACTTCATCGTGGTCGAGGGACTGGTGACCCGGTTCGGCCGCACCATGGTCGCGGTCAACGACCCCTCGTCGGGGCCGCGGCTGATGGAGTGGTCGGAGTTCGACTCCGGCTTCACCGGGATCATGCTGACCTTCGAGCCGGGCCCCGACTTCAAGCGGGGCGGCGAGCGCGCCAAGCTCAGCAAGGCGCTGCTCCAGTGGCGGCTGCCGTCCGGACGCGCCCTGCCGCTGGTGCTGCTGGCCAGCGTGCTGCTGCTCCTGCCCGGCATCGCGGGACCCGCCTACTACCGGGTCTTCATCGACCGGGTGCTGACCGGCGACTCCCCCGGCGTCCTGCCACCGCTGCTGATCGTGATGGCGTTCACCGCGGCGGCCATCTTCGTGCTGACCTCGGTGCAGCAGTACTACCTGTTACGCCTGGAGATCAGGGTCGGGCTGGTCGGCTCCGCCCGCTTCTTCCGGCACCTGCTGCGGCTGCCCATCGAGTTCTTCCTGCAACGCCGCCCGGCCGAGGTCGCCAAGCGGATCTCCACCAACGACACCGTGGCCGAGATCCTCTCCCGCGACCTCGCGCTGACCGTGATCAACATGGTGCTGGTGGCGTTCTACGCCGCCCTGCTGGTCCGCTACGACGTGCTGCTCGGCGTCATCGGCGTCGGCATGGCGGCGCTGAACATCCTGGTGCTGCGCTGGGTCGCCCGGGCGCGCAAGGACGCGGTCACCGCGCTCCGCACCGACCGCGGCAACCTCACCGGCACCACCTTCGCCACGCTCAGCATGATCGAGACGGTCAAGGCCACCGGCGCCGAGCCCGACGCCTTCACCCGCTGGGCGGGCTTCCTGGCCAAGGTCGTCTCCGCGCAGCAGCGGCTCGGCGTGCCCACCGCGGTGCTCGTCGTCGTCCCGCCCCTGCTCGCCACCGTGAACACCGGCCTGATGCTGCTCATCGGCGGCCTGCGGGTGGTGGAGGGCGTGCTCAGCATCGGCATCCTCATCTCCTTCCAGACCCTGCTCGCCGCGCTCAGCAGGCCGGTCACCCAGCTCACCAACCTCGGTGGCCGCCTGCAGGACCTCAGCGCCGACGCCAAGCGCATCCACGACGTGGAACGCCACCCGATCGCCCGCTGCTTCGAGCGCACCGGCGACGAGACGGAGATCGGCACCCGCCTGGAGGGCCATCTCGAACTGCGGGAGGTCACCTTCGGGTACGGCCCGCTCACCGATCCCATCATCGAGAACCTCTCGCTGAGCATGACCCCGGGCAGCCGGGTCGCGATCGTGGGCGGCTCCGGCAGCGGGAAGTCCACCCTGGGCCGCCTGCTCACCGGCCTGTACGAACCGCGCTCCGGGCAGATCCTGCTCGACGGCCACCCGCTGGACGAGATCCCGCGCACCGTGCTCGCCAGCTCGATGGCCTACGTCGACCAGGACATCGTGCTGTTCGCCGGGACCGTACGCGACAACCTCACCCTGTGGGACGAGGCGGTCCCCGACGAGGTGGTGCTCGCCGCGCTCCGCGACGCCGCCGTCTACGACGCCGTGCTGGCCCGCCCCGGCGGGATCAACTCGTTCGTCCGCGAGGACGGCCGCAACTTCAGCGGCGGCCAGCGGCAGCGGCTCGAACTGGCCCGCGCGCTCGCCGCGGAGCCGACCCTGCTCATCCTCGACGAGGCCACCAGCGCCCTGGACCCGGAGACGGAACGCGTCATCATGGACAACCTGCGCCGCCGCGGCTGCGCCTGCCTGCTGATGGCCCACCGGCTGTCCACCATCCGCGACGCCGACGAGATCATCGTCCTGGACCGCGGCCGGGTCGCCGAGCGCGGCGGCCACGAGGAGCTGCTCGCCGCCGACGGCATCTACACGCGGCTGTTCAACACCGGAGGAGGACTGTGAGCCCCACAGCGCTGACAGCACTCGCCGGGGTCGCCACCCCGATGGATCTCGGCACCGACCGATTCATGATCCTCGACAACCCGGGGCGGATGCTGCTGGTCGAGTCGGGCACGGTGGACCTGTTCGCGGTCCGTACCGCCGACGGCGAGCTGGAGGGGCGCTGGAACTTCCTGGGCCGGGCCGAGGCGGGCACGGTGCTGGCCTGCGGGGTGCCGCCGGGCCCGCGCCACGTGATCGTGGTCCGCCCGGTGCCCGGCGCCGTGCTGGCCGACGTCCTGGTCGCGATGCTGCACGACCTGTCCCCCGAGGCAGCCGCCTCGCTGGTCAAGGGGCTCGACCGCGGCATCGAGCTGCTCGCCGAGGCGCTGCCCGCCACCCTGCCGCCCCGCCAGTTCGTCCCGCTGCCCGTCAACGGGACCGCGGAACTGGACACGGGCCGTACCCTGCGGTCGGTCGACGGCGTGCGCTGTGTGCGCGTCGAGGAGGGCGAGGTGGGGATCGGCAACAGCGACGGCCTGGTGTTCGGCGTGGGCAGCGACATCTGCCTGACCGAGAGGGACTGGCTCGTCACCCGCGCCAGGACCCGGCTGCGGACCCGCTCGCTGCACTCGGTCTTCGACGAGGGCCTGCTCTGCGAGTTCCTCGCCGCCCACGCCGTCCGGCTGCTCGACACCGTCGACGAACGCCTCGAACGGCAGCTCGAGGAGGAACGCGCCGCCCTCACCGGCCTGCGCGAACGCGAGAGCACCGTGCTGACGCAGGCCGTACGGAGCTTCGACGCCGTACTGCGCGACACCGAGGTCCAGGTCAAGCTGGCCGACGTGGCGAACGACCCGCCCGCCCTGGCCGCGGCCCGGCTGGTCGCGGCGCACCTGGGCTTCGAGGTCCGGCCGCCGGTACGGCACGGCGGCCAGGACCGTCCGATGGGCGACCTGCAGGCGATCGCGCTCGCCTCCGGCGTACGGACCCGGATGGTCCGGCTGGACGGCCCGTGGTGGAAGCAGGACCTGGGGCCCATGGTCGGCAGCACCTCCGCGGGCCGTCCCGTGGCGCTGCTCACCATGGGCCACGGCTACGTCATGGTGGACGACGGCGTGCTCACCCCGGTCACCGCGACCGTCGCCCGCAACCTGGAGAAGCGGGCACACGTGCTGTACCGGCCGCTGCCCGCCTCGGTCAAGACCGTCGGCGCGCTGCTGCGCCTGGGGCTCTTCGACAGCGGCAACCAGCGTGACCTGCTGCGGTTCGCCGCCATGGGGGTGCTGGTCGCCCTGCTCGGGCTGCTGGTCCCGATCATGACGGGCAAGGTGCTCGGCGTGTTCACGGTCCGGGCCGAACTCGACCTCATCGTCCAGGGCTCCCTGCTGGTGATCGGCTCCGGGTTCGTGATCGCCGCCCTGTCGGTGGTGCAGAACATCGCGGTGCTGCGGATCGAGAGCCGTACCACCTCGGCCCTGCAGTCGGGACTGTGGACCCGGCTGCTCTCCCTGCCCGCCGGATTCTTCACCCGCTACTCGACCGGCGAGCTGGGCACCACGGTGCTGGGCATCAGCTCGGCGCAGGAGATGCTCTCCGGGATGCTGACCACGGCCACGCTGGGGCTGCTCACCGGATCGGCCAACCTCGTCCTGGTCTACTTCTACGACGTGCGCCTCGCCCTGGTCGCCACGGCGCTCATGCTGTTCGGACTCGGGTTCGCCATCGTCGCGGGGCGTATGCAGCTGCGCTGGCAGCGGCAGTCCTACGAGCACGAGCGGACCATGTCGGCCCGGGTCTTCCAGATGCTCACCGCGATGCCGAAGCTGCGGGCCGCCGCCGCCGAGGAGCGGGCGTTCGCCGAGTGGACGCGCGAGGTCACCAGGGGCCGCTCGCTGACCGCCTCGGCCCGCCGCATCCAGAACGCGGTGACCACGTTCAACGCCGGATTCCCGCTGGTCTGCACGGCGGTCGTGTTCGCGGTGGTGGCCGGGCCGATGGCGGGCCAGATCCCGGTCGCCACGTTCCTGCCGTTCTTCACCGCGCTCAGCCTGCTGCTCGCCTCCAGCCTCCAGTTCACCGCCGCCGCCGTCACCGCGATGGGCGTCGTGCCGATGCTGGAGAACATCAGGCCGATCCTGGAGGCCCGGCCGGAGACCGACGGCACCAAGGCCGACCCCGGCGACCTTTCGGGACGGCTCGGGCTCAGCAAGGTGTCGTTCCGCTACGGCCAGGACGGGCCGCTCACCCTCGACGGCGTCGCCCTCTCGATCGAGCCCGGCGAGTTCGTCGCGCTGGTCGGCCCCTCGGGCAGCGGCAAGTCCACGGTGCTGCGGCTGCTGCTCGGCTTCGAGACCCCGCTGTCGGGCACCGTCCTCTACGACGGCCAGGACCTCGCCGAACTCGACGTCTCCGCGGTGCGCCGCCAGTGCGGGGTCGTGCTCCAGAACGGCGCGCTGCAGGCGGGCAGCATCCAGGCCAACATCGTCGGCAGCGGCATCCACACCGTGGACGACGCCTGGGCGGCGGCCGAGATGGCCGGGCTCGCCGACGACATCAGGGCGATGCCGATGGGCATGCACACGGTGCTCTCCGAGGGCACCAGCACGCTCTCCGGCGGCCAGCGGCAACGCCTCATGATCGCCCGCGCCCTGGTCGCCCGGCCCCGCATCGTGTTCTTCGACGAGGCCACCAGCGCGCTGGACAACCCCTCCCAGAGCCGGGTCGCCGAGAGCACCCGCCGCCTCAACGCCACCCGGGTGGTGATCGCCCACCGGCTCTCCACGGTGGTGGCCGCCGACCGCATCGTGGTCATGGACGAGGGGCGGATCGTCCAGCAGGGCACCTACGACGATCTCCTCGCCGACCGGGACGGCCTCTTCGCCCGCCTGGCCACCCGCCAGCTCTCCTGACCGGCGGGCGCGCCCCGAGAGGACGTACGGGCAGGTGCCGCCGGGCGCCCTCGGCACCTCGCCGAGGGCGGTCGGAGCACCGGCGCGAGCACCGCCCACGCCACGCCCGCTCCGGCCCCCGCGCCCTGCCCGGGTGCCTCACCCCGGCCGGTCAGGCCAGGGCCTGGCGGTAGGGGGCGAGGGAGGCGAGCCATCTGTCCAGGGAGCCGGAGTCCTCCCACAGCTCGTACAGCTCGTTGTCGTCGGGGCGGGTCGCCCGGTCGATGGTGGCCCGGGCGAGGTCGCGGAGCTCGGTGGACGGTTCGAAGGGGTTGCTCTCCAGCCACCGGGCGGCGGCGTCGTCCGGCTCGGTGCCGATCACGCGGGCGCCGACCAGGCAGGCCACCGCCACGGCCCCGCTCATCTCCGGCCCCTCCACGTATTCGGCGTCGTCGAGGATCTCCCGCATCGCCAGGGCGAGCCGGTCCGTCATGTCCTTGGCCTCGACCTCGTCGAGGTCGCCCAGCTGGTCGAGGGCCCCGTCGTTGTCGAACGGTCCCATGCCCCACGCGCCCATATCGGTCTCCCGTCCGGCCTTCTGATCGGTCGATCGAATGGTAGGGATCGCCTGCGACATTTCACCGTCCCGGCCGGCTACTCCTGGTCCAGCCGCACGGCCTGCCGCACGTAGTCGCGCAGGGCCTCCTGGTTCACGGTCTCCGGCTTCTTGAGCTTGACGTGCCTCGTCGTCTTCCCGACGCCCTCCAGCAGGCCGAAGGAGTCCTCGAACTCCGCGCCCCGCGCGAAGGCGAAGGTGAGGTGCGTCTTGCTGGCGCTGATGATCGCCAGGAGCTTACGGCCCTGCCAGGCGGGCGACCCGCGGCTGATCATCTCGGTCGCGTCGGGGGCGCACTCCTTCATGAGCGTGCGCAGCGTGTTCACGATTTCCCGGTGTTGCGGCTGGACCTTGGTCTCGACGAACTCATCCACGGCTTCGCTGCTCACGAACAAGCCTTCCTCACGTCACTCGTTGACCTGGATCGCGCGTGTCCCCGATTCCCGGCCGGTCGGTCATCGGCGGGACGAGGAAGCATAACCCGCCGGAGAACGGAGGCTCGATACACCTCGACGTACCTCGATGTACAAGGTGTTCCGGCCTTGCGGGACCTCGCGTGGCTTCGACGGCATGGTTTCGGTGCGCTTCACGTGGGTCGTCCGGTACCGGGCGGGTCACGGCAGGGGGGGCGGCGCACGGCACGCCGCCGAGCGATGGTCCCGCCCGAGGACGGGACCATCGCCGGTCCCCGCCGCCCCCTACCGGGGTCTACCGGTTTCCGCAGGTTCTACCGGGACGGCGTCCCGTCGGGCGCCGAGCCAGGCGGGACCGGGGCGTAACCGGTGGCCCGGGTGGTGAAGGTGCCCCGGCCCTGGGTCCGGCTGCGCAGCCGGGTCGCGTAGCCGAACAGCTCGGCCAGCGGCACGGTCGCGGTGATCACCACCGTCCCGGCCCGCGCGGTCGAGCCGGTGACCCGGCCGCGCCGGGCCGCCAGATCGCCCAGCACCCCGCCGGCGGCGTCGTCGGGCACGGTGGCCGTGACCTCGACCACCGGCTCCAGCAACACCATCGCGCCGGCCCGCAGCGCCTCGCGCAGCGCGAACCGGCCGGCCGTGCGGAACGCCATCTCCGAGGAGTCCTTGGGGTGGGTGGCCCCGTCGGTCAGCGTGACCCGCAGGCCGGTCACCGGATGCCCGCCGAGGGGCCCCTCGGCCAGCGCGTCCCGGCAACCCGCCTCCACCGCCCGTACGTACTCCTTCGGCACCCGCCCGCCGACGACGGCCGAGCCGAACACGAAACCCTCCGCGTCCGGGGCGGCGTCCGGTGGCTCCGATGACTCCAGTGGTTCCACGTCGAGGACGACGTGGGCGAACTGGCCGGCGCCGCCGTCCTGCTTGACGTGCCGGTACAGCAACCCGGACACCCCGCGCACGACCGTCTCCCGGTAGGCCACCTGTGGTCGCCCGACCCCGACGTCCAGCCCGTGGGCGCGGCGGATCTTCTCCACCGCGACCTCCAGATGCAGCTCGCCCATCCCCGACAGCACCGTCTGGCCGGTCTCGGGGTCGGTCCGGACCACCAGTGAGGGGTCCTCCTCGACCAGCCGCGCCAGCGCCGACGCCAGCCGGCCGGTGTCGGTGCTCCTGCGGGCCTCGACCGCGACGGAGACCACCGGGTCGGCCACGGTCGGCGGTTCGAGGACCAGCGGCGCCGAGGGGTCGCACAGGGTGGCCCCGGTGCGGGCCGCCTTCAGCCCGACGACCGCGACGATGTCCCCGGCCACCGCCAGGTCCACCTCGGTGTTCCGGTCGGCCTGTACCCGCAGGATCCGGCCGATCCGCTCGGTACGCCGCGCGCCCGCGTCCAGCACCGTGTCTCCCTTCCGGATCGTCCCCGAGTAAACGCGCAGATAGGACAGCCGACCGGTGGCGGTCGAGCTCACCTTGAACACCAGGGCGGCGAACGGCGCCGCCGGGTCGGCGGCCCGTTCCCGCACCGCGCCGTCCCGGCCGCCGTCCTGGGAGCCGTCCTCGGTGCCGCGTACCGGCGGCACGTCCAGCGGCGAGGGCAGGTAGGCGACGACGGCGTCCAGCAGCGGCTCGATCCCCCGGTCGCGGTAGGCCGATCCGCACAGCACCACCACGCCCTCACCCGTACGGGTCAGGTCGCGCAGCGCGGCGGCGAGGGTCGGCGCGGAGATCGCCGACTCCGCGCAGAACTCCTCCAGCGCGCTCGGGTGCAGTTCGGCCACCGCCTCCTCCAGCAGCCGCCGGCGCCGGCGCGCCTCCTCCAGCAGGGCGTCCGGCACCGGGCCCTCCTCGAACGTGTCGCGGCCCCCGGCCCAGACCAGTGACCGCATGCGCAGCAGGTCCACCACGCCGGTGAACCCGTCCTCCCGCCCGATCGGCAGCTGGACGACCAGCGGGACCACCCGCAGCCGCTCGCGGATCGACGCGACCGCCGCGTCGAGGTCGGCACCGGCGCGGTCGAGCTTGTTGACGAAGGCGATCCGCGGCACCCCGTGCCGGTCGGCCTGCCGCCACACCGACTCGCTCTGCGGTTCGACGCCCGCGACGGCGTCGAACACCGCGATCGCGCCGTCGAGCACCCGCAGCGAGCGCTCCACCTCGTCGGAGAAGTCGACGTGGCCCGGGGTGTCGATCAGATGGACGCGGTGGCCGTTCCAGGCACAGCTCACCGCCGCGGCGAAGATGGTTATCCCACGGTCGCGCTCCTGGGAGTCGAAGTCGGTGACGGTCGTCCCGTCGTGCACCTCGCCACGCTTGTGGGTGGCGCCGGTGACGTACAGGATCCGTTCGGTGATGGTGGTCTTGCCCGCGTCGACGTGGGCGAGGATGCCCAGGTTGCGGACGCCGTTCAGCGAGTCGGTGATGTGATGACGCAGGTCGGTACGCACGGCCCGTGGCCCTTCGGAGTGATCCGGACAGGACGGCGCGATTCCCGGACGGCACGACCCGAGGTCAGGTCGTGGAGGGACCTCCGGCACGGCACGGCGACACGCGGACACGCCTCGCCGGGCGGGCAGGGGTCAGAGGTTCGTCACGGGCGTTCGACGCGGGCCGCGCGGCCGGCGTCGGGGACCGACGAAGACACCAGGATCACGTCGTAGCGTGACGGGGGAACGACCACGGCGGTGCGATGGCGCACGACATGCTCCCCTCTCTGGTCAAGCCTCTCCGGTCAAGGCGCGCGCCGCGGTGTCGCGGCGGCGCGTGATCAGTGGCGAGTGTAGTGAGACCGGCACGGGCGGGAAAGCGATTTTCTCGCCGGGGCACCCCAGGGTCGACCGGCTTCACCAGCGGGTGAGGCATTCCGGCGTCCCTGAAAGTTTCATGTCCCACGCGACGGATATCGCGCCCGAGACCATTCCCTTCTGGTCCTTCTCGCCCTCCTGGTCCTTGTGGTTCCTCTGGCCCCTCCGAGTCGCGGCATCGGTGTCACACTTCCGGTTGTGATCACGCGCACGACCCGACTCATCCCTTAAATCACATCATCAGCGATAAACCACGACTGTTGACACTACTTTCTGATTTATCTAACTTCCAATTGTTGCTTCGAAGGAAGCTTTTCGCGTAGCGAACACAGGAGTGTGGCCATGTCGCCCCAGAGTCCACTGTTCGGCCGGCGCCGGACGCTGGCCGGAGCCGCGGCCGCGGCCCTCGGCCTCGCGCTCGTCCCGGCGGCCGGGGCGGCGGCCGGGGCCGCCACCCGGCATCCGTTCGGGCCGTACGGATCACCGCGACACCGGCGGAACGAGCGCACGCTGTACGTCGACTCCCAGGGCCGGGGCGACCACCCGACCGTCCAGGCGGCCGTCGGCGCGACACCGGACGCCCCGGAACAGGGCTGGACCCTGGTGATCGCGGCCGGGACCTACCGCGAGACGGTGCTGGTGCCCCAGGCCAAGACCGGCCTGACCTTCCTCGGCGCCACCCGGGACGCCCGGGACGTCGTCATCGTCTTCGACAACGCCGCCGGGACGCCGAAGCCCGGCGGCGGCACGTACGGGACGAGCGGCAGCGCCACCACCACCGTCCAGGCCGACGGGTTCACGGCGGCGCACGTGACCTTCGCCAACGACTGGCTGCGCGCCGACCACCCGGAGATCACCGCGACGCAGGCCGTCGCCGTGAAGGTCATGGGCGACCGTTCCGCCTTCGAGGCGTGCCACTTCCTCGGCCACCAGGACACGCTGTACGCCGACACCCCCAACCTGGCCGCCTTCTCCCGCCAGTACTACCGGCGCTGCCACATCGAGGGCGACGTCGACTTCGTCTTCGGCCGCGCCACCGCGGTCTTCGACCGATGCGAGCTGCGCGCCCTCACCCGCGACGTGTCGTTCCTGCCCTACGGTTTCGTGTTCGCGCCGAGCACCGCCGCCGCGAACCCGTACGGCTACCTGGCCACCAGGTGCCGCGTCACCGGTGAGGCCCCCGACGGCTCCTACGGTCTCGCCCGTCCCTGGCGGCCGAGCAGCGACCCGACCGCCGTCCCGATGCTGACCGTGCGCGAGACCTGGCTCGGCCCCGTGATCGACACCACCGCCCCGTACGTGAACATGAGCTCCGGCTACCCCTGGCAGGAGGCCAGGTTCGGCGAGTACCGCGACTCCGGTCCGGGAGCGGCGATCCCCGTTCCCGAGAACAGGCCGCAGCTGACCCCGGAGCAGGCGGCCGGGCGGACCATCCGCACCCACCTCGGCGACTGGAGGCCGCCGGTGTAGACCGACCCGGTCCCGTGGTCAACCGACTCACGCGCCGGGCCAGGCCCGGTCCACGCGGTCAGGCCACACACCAGGGCCGGTCCGTACGGTCAGGTCACGCACCAGGCCCGGCGCGGACCGCACGATCGGGTCACGCGCCCGGTCCTGGGGTGAGGTGCTTGACGAAGAGGAGCCCGTCGGTCTCGCGCAGATGGCCGGGGTCCAGCGGGAAGTAGCCGTGGTTCGCCGACGTGTCGGTGCGCGGGACCGGTTCGGTCCCCGTGGCGCGGAGAGCCTCGGCCAGGCTCGCCGAGTCGACGACGTAGCGGTTCCCCGGGAGGGTGGACAGGATCCCCTCGAGGGTGTCCGGGCGCGGAGCGCCGAGCCCCTGGTGCGGTGCGGCTCCCAGGGCCGACGCCACGAAGGCGTACTCGTCGCCCAGCCGCGCGCCGACGAGCGCGCCGGCGCTCCACCACCTCAGCGTCCGGCCTTCCAGCGGCCCCCAGCCCGGCGGGAGGAGCCAGCGGCTCTCCTCTCTCTGGAGATGGCGGTTGTGGGCGTGGACCAGTGTCGGCCCGCGCCGCGCCCGGCGCTCCCGCTCCGCGACGGCCCGCAGGTTGCCGGCCATCATCACGTCGCGCAGGCCCATGAGCCGCACCAGGCGCGCCTCGGACGTGTCGGCCATCACGGCGTGGTAGCGGAGCAGCCCGGTCGCGGTACGCCCGTGCAGGTGCGCCCGCCACCACTCGTCACGCGACGTCGCGCGGATCAGGCGCGGCGACTCCGCGGTGAGCAACGCCAGCAGGTCGTCCGCGATGAGACGCAGTTCCCCGGCGTCGGCGGACAGTCCCACGGACAGGGAGGGGTCCGTCGTCACCGCGGGATCGGTCCACCGGTCGTCGGAGCCGACCAGGTGCTCGACGGTGCCCACGGTGTACGGGAGAAGGTCGATCTCCAGCCGGTCCGCGAGGTAGCCGAGCAGCGCGGTGAGGGCCCGCCTCGGGCTGTCCGCCCCGGTCATCTCGAACGGGCCGTCGAACCCGAAGAACCGGACCCTGTCCGGTGCGGGACGGTCCCGGTTGTGCTCTCTCATCCACCGCACGAGCTCGCGGCTCGTCTCCAGTTCGCCCAGTCCGTGGCTGAAGCCGTGGCGCATGACGTCGTCGAACGTTCCCACGCCCTCCGTGACGTACTCGTCGACGATCAGGCCCGCGAGGCAGTCGCTCTCCAGCGCGATCGACCGGTAGCCCTCGTGCTCGACGAGATGCCGGAAGACCTCGTTCCGCAGCCGGGGGAGCGCCTCCTCACCGTGCGTGGCCTCCCCCAGACCGAGCAGGCGGGGCCTGCTGGGAAGCGACCGGAGAAGTCTCGTCATCGCGGAGCCGAGTTCGGCGGCGCTCTCGCCGCCGAACGCCCACACGTCGTCTCGGACCGGTGGATCGGCGGCCATGGCGACTCCTGTCTCTTCGTTCGTCCAGGCAACTCCCTCAACCGTATCGTTGAATCTTCTGTGTAAACTTTTCTCGCTTTTTCCTGGCTGGTTAGATCGAAACCTTCAACACCGTGGTGAGCCTCCGAATCCGGCGGGCTACGGCCGGTCGGCCCGGCACGCGACCTCCGGTCGCAGAATCCACCCGGGACCAGGTGCGTACGGGTGTCGCCGTTACGCGGACGAGTCGGCAGCAGCGCACACGCGCACGCGACCCATCACCTCAATCGCAGATCACCTCATAACGTCGTTCAACCCGAATCGAGCACTCGTTGGAAATTGTCCACCACACGGTGACCTAGCCCCCCTATCTCCACTGGAGATCGAGCGTCGGACCGATGACCCCGCTCACCTGACACCGTCGCCATCACCTCCGGCACAAAAGTCCCGGCCCATCACTTCGTGGTCGCGAACCGGGCGCCGGGAGTTTCGTCTCCCGACGCATTTCGTGTCCGCCCTTATCGAGAGTTCCGTGCCCGCTCCGGCCGAAAGTGTACTTCTGAGCCTTTCCCGTCTTCTCCATCTTTTTCGACGACCGGCCGGTTCCCGTCCCTCCCAGGCGGCCAGGGCGACTCCGCTCGACGACCGCCCCGGTCATCTCCGCGCCCGTCACAGGCCGGGGAGTGGCTCCCGTTGAGCCGAGGGGCACCCGCACCGGTTCGCCCGCCAGGCCGCGCCGAAGCCGCCCTCTCCAGCGGTGTCGTGAGCCGGTGGCGTACGGCCGCGGGTCGACGCCGGGCCCCTACCGGCCGGCAGGTCCGCGCCGGCCCCTCCTACCCCATGCCCCGCAGGGTGGCCGCGGCCGACCTGGCCGCCTCGACGCCCGCCTGTCGCAGGGCATCGCCGGATCCGGCCTCCAGATCGACGTACCGCAGGTCCGCCACCAGGTTGCCGAGTCTGAAGGTGACCACGGTCATGCGGACCCGCCCATCGGCGTTGGCCGCGTTCCAGGAGAACGCCTCGTCTCCCACGTCCGTGAGCGCGCGGGGAGCGGAGCTGGTCATCCGCTGCCTGTCCCCGACCCCGATCTCGTACCAGGTCCACTCCACGTCGCGGGTACCGTGGACCCGCTGCCTCTCCAGAGCGGTGAAGAGCTCGCGCGCGGAACCGGGGGTCAGCGACCACGGGCCCGGGGTGCCGGAGCCGGTGACGGCGGTCAGCTCCACCCCCGCGCCGCGGATCGTCCACTCGCAGCCGTTCTCGGACGCGCGCCCGCCGGCCGGAGCGCCGAGAAGCCCGGTGACCTGCTCCGGGGACAGCGCTCCACAGAGATCCACGGCCTTCTCGAACACCGGTGACACCGGTGAAACCGGCCTGTCCGCCGGTGCGGGCTCTCTCGTGAGCAGTATGGCGGCCACGGCGGAGGCCACGGCCGCCGTCACGGCCAGCAGGACCGCCGGGGTCCACCGGCGCGTCCGGCGACCGGTCGTCCGGGGCACGGTGATGCGCGGTGACTCACCGTCCGCGATCTGCCGCAGCAGCCCCAGCGCGATCTCGGCGTCCGGGCGCGCCTCGGGCTCGCGGGCCATCAGCCAGCGCAGGAGTGACGCCAGCGGACCGGCGACCCTCGGCGGACGCGGATCCCGCGTGAGCGTCGCCCGGATCACGTCCGCGGGAGAGCCCTCGTAGGGCGGGACACCCTCCAGCGCGGTGAAGAGGGTGGCCCCCAGCGACCACAGGTCCGAGGCGGGACCGCCGCTCTCGCCGGCCAGGCGCTCCGGGGCGACGAACCCGGGCGTCCCGATGACCTGGCGCGTGCCGACGACCCGGCGCGTGCCGGTCGGCGCGGGCAGGCCCGGGGAGCGGTCGACGCCGAAGCCGGTGAGGACGACGCGGTCGTCGTCGGTCAGGAACACGTTGCCCGGCTTGACGTCACGATGCCGCACGTCGTGCGCGTGCGCGACGACCAGCGCCTCCAGCAGGAAGGCTCCGATCGTGGCCACCTGGAGGGGGAGCCGCGGGCCGCGGGCCGCCAGCTCGTCGGCGAGGTTGCGGCCGTGCAGCCGCTCCATCACGATCCACGGCCTGCCGTCCTCCACCAGCACGTCGTGTACGGCGACGATCGCCGGGTGACGCAGCCGCGCCATCGCCTCGGCCTCCCGCGTCACCCTGGCCACCAACTCGGCGCGGCTCCGCTCGTCGCCGCCCTCCGGGATCCTCACCTCCTTGACGGCGACCTCACGGTCGAGTGCCTCGTCCCTGGCCAGCCACACGGTGCCCATTCCGCCGTGGCCGAGCGGACGCAGGAGAAGATAGCGAAGGGCCAGCTTCGCCCCCATCGAATCGGCCATATTCCAAGAATAGGCAATTATGCCGCGTTAATCGATCTCTCAAATGTGACGAGGCGATACCGAAGCCCGGACGCGACGCCCTCGCGTCTTGTTCACGAATCGGAGAATGGCGGCCGGACGCGTCACGCACCTCGAAGGACGTGGCCGACTCGAAGGTCTTCCAAGGGTCATGCCGGGAAGAACCCGATTTATTTTCGGCCAGTCTACAACCGGCCTCAAACATCGGACAAAAATTGATGATCGTGCCGATCGGCGCGGTCACGCTCGGCACTCCCCCTGCTCGCCGGGCACGGACGGCGTTCGCGGACCCGGGTCTCGGTGCCGGACTCGCCCTCGGGCATGACGCCGGGGGACCCCGAATACCGTCCGGGAACGCGTTCAGTTAAAAACGCGCTTCACCCGCCGGCTCGCGGCGGCATTCCTTTTCCCCATCTCCCTGTCTTCAAACACGGCAGCTAAATCAGCGCCTATTCAATATGAAAAGTATTCGGACCCGCCTGCCGGCCCCGCCCCTCCCATCCCCGCCATCCCCGTCGTTCCCGCCGTCCTCGTCACCCCTGTCGCACTCGTCATCACCGTCCGAGGCGGAGCGAGGCGGGGCTAGGCGGGGCTAGGCGGCACGGAGCGGGGCGAGGCGGGGACCGGAGCGGGCCGGGGCACGGCGAGGCGGAGCACGGGGACGGCAGCGGCGAGGCGGAGCACGGGGATCGCGACGGCGGCGGCGACGGCGAGGACGGTGGCGACGGCCAGGCCGTACGTGACCATCGCCGCCGTCCGGCCGAACTCGACCACGGCGCTCATCGGCGCCGGTTCCGGTAGTGGTGGACGATCAGGGCTGCGACGCACGCGAGGGTGGCCAGCCCGAACCCGATGCCGGCGAGGACGTTGGTGCCGATGGACGAGAACACCACGTTGAGAACCGCGCTGACCATCAGCAGGAACCACAGCACGGGACGTACCATCCCGGTCCGCCCGGTCCGCACCCCGGCGGGCCGTACCGGACGTGGCGCCTCGGCGGCCTCCGGAATGTGGTGAAGATCGGTCACGGTGCGCTCCTCGCTCGACAGGCTCTAAAGGGCTCGACAGGCTTTACAGGGTTTGACAGGGACCGGGCTCGACCGGGACCGGGCTCGGCGGATCACCTGTCACACGTCGACGCTACGGACGATCACCGCTCACCGCGATCCTGCCCACCGGACAACCGAGGTACAGCAGGCTGTACTCTTCGGCGCTCCTTGACACTCCTTCGCCCACGATCTGACGACGACCCGAACGGTGCCCTATCGTCTGGTCCAGGAGGTTCGTCTGGTCCAGGAGGTGCGGATGCCGACCCCTGACCCCGTGGCCGTACGGAAACCGGCACGTCGATGGGACGTGTTCGCCCGCGCCCGCGCCACCCTGGACGCCTTCGAGCACCTCGTCGGCGGGCTGGGCACCACGGTTCTGGCGCTGGTCGCGTTCCTTCTGGTGGCCGCCACCGCGCTGGCCTGCCTCTTCGGCGTGGGCGTGCTCCTGGTGCCCGCCGCGCTGCGCGGGCTGCGCGCCGTCGCCGACCGGGAACGCGCACGGCTCTCCCGCTGGGGTCCGGAGATCATCGGCCCGGACCCGGTGCCGTCCGGCCTGCGTGCCGCCCTCACCGATCCGGCCGTTCGCCGGGAGCTGGGCTGGATGGTCACCCACGCCACCCTCGGGCTGTTCCTCAGCCTGGCCGGTCTCACGGTGTCCTTCAGCGCGGTGACCAACACCACCTTCCCGCTGTGGTGGTGGCTGCTGCCCCCGGAAGAGGCGGCCACCTCGGCCATGGGGCTCTGGACCGTACGCGACCTGCCCGGTGCCCTCGGGGTCAGCCTGCTCGGCCTGGGGTGGATCGTCCTCGCCCTGCTCCTCATACCGGGGATGGCGCGGCTGCAGGCGTGGCCCGGCCGGCGGCTCCTGTCGGCCGACCCCGGCGCCGACCTCGCGCTGCGGGTAGCGCAACTCACCGCGACCCGCGCCGCCGCGCTGGACGCGCACGCCGCCGAGCTGCGGCGGATCGAACGGTCGCTGCACGACGGGACCCAGAACCGGATCGTCGCCGTCACCATCCTGCTCGGCGCGGCCCGCCGTACGCTGGCACGCGACCCGTCCGACGCCGACGCCATCCTCGAACGCGCGCAGAGCGCCGCCGAGCAGGCGCTCGCCGAGCTTCGCGCGGTCGCCCGCAGCATCCTGCCCCCGGTGCTGACCGACCGGAGCCTCGCCGACGCCCTCACCGGTCTGGCCACGACCTGCCCGATCCCGTGCCGGATCGACGCCGACATCCCCGTCCGGTGCGCCGCCTCCGTCGAGGCCACGGCCTACTTCGTGGCGGCCGAGGCGCTCACCAACGTCACCAAGCACAGCCAGGCCCGGCACGCCACGGTCAAGGTCCACCGCGACGCCGACCGGCTCCACCTCCAGATCACCGACGACGGCCACGGCGGGGCGGACGAGCGCAGCGGGTCGGGGCTCGTCGGCATCCGCCGCCGTACCGAAGCACACGACGGGACATTCATGCTGAACAGCCCTCCCGGTGGACCCACCACCCTCACGGTGAGCCTGCCATGCGGATCGTGATCGCCGAGGACGACCCGCTCCTGCGCGAGGGCCTCGCGCTGCTGCTGCGCGCCGAGTCACTCGACGTCGTGGCCACCGCCGCCGACCCCGACGGCTTCCTCACCGCCGTCGACGCCCACAGGCCGGACGTCGCCATCGTCGACGTCCGGATGCCGCCGACCCACACCGACGAGGGGATCGTCGCGGCCGTCGAGGCCAGGCGACGCCGCCCCGACCTGGCCGTGCTCGTGCTGTCCGCCTACGTCGAGCAGGCGTTCGCCACCGAGTTGCTCGCCCAGGGCAGCTCCCGCCTCGGCTATCTCCTGAAGGAGCGGGTCGGGCGGGTCGAGGAGTTCCTGAGCGCGCTGCACCGGGTGGCGGACGGAGGCACGGCCATCGACCCCGACGTCGTCGCGCAACTCCTCACCCGCAGCCGGCCCGACACCCGGCTGGACCGTCTCAGCCCCCGCGAGCGCGACGTGCTGGCCCTGATGGCCGAGGGGCTGGGCAACACCGCCATCGCCGAACGGCTGTTCGTCACCGACGGCGCCGTCCACAAGCACATCCGCAGCATCTTCGCGAAGCTCGACCTGGCCCCCACCGACCGCGCGGACCGGCGCGTCACCGCCGTCCTGCACTACCTCGACGACGCCCACCGCCGGGCCTGACCCGCCACCCGTCACCGGGACACCGGCGCCACCCCCGACACGCGCGGCGGGCCGCCCGGAACGATACCGGCGGTCAGAACGGTGACGCACGTGCACTTTCCAAGAGGAGAGAGAGGATCAAGGAAACAAAGCGCTCGCCCCTGACGAGCCGCTCCCCCGAAGTCGATCACCCACCGGCCACAAGAGGGGTACCGCGAGGAACCGTCCGATGGCCGATCAGTGGTAACCGAACTGACCAAGACGGTGATGGGCGATCTCGACCTCGGCGGGCGTGAAGAGATCCGCGAAGCGTGACTGGACAACGAGTGCCTCGACCGTCAGATCGAGACGCCCGCGCTCCCACAGGGCGGCGAAGCCGTCGGACACCGCCGGCGCGTGCAGGAGCTTGCGGGCCGTGGCGAGGCTGCCGTGCTCAGCGAGCATGCTCAGGAAGTACGTCGCGTGGTAGTTCGCCTCGCCTCGTGCCCTGTCGTAGACGGAGCGCATCGCCGCGTCGAACTCGGCGTCAACCTTCACTCTGGCCTGAGGCTCGTCCGAGGCGACGGCCTGCTCCCCCATGACGCTCTCGTCACCACGGGTGCCCGCTGCGTTCTCGTTGCGGCGGTTCACGTAACCGAGCAGTGCGTCGACCGAGGTGAACACCTCGTACCCCAGCTCTTCGAGCCGTGGCAGATCCGCGACGTCGGGGTCGAGCTCCAGAACCACAGGTCTGCCCTGCCCTGCCTGTAGCCCATCCGGCCAGAAGGCCTCCGCGACGGCAAGCGCGCGACCTGTGACGGGATCGGCGATCTCACTGTCAAGCGCCGGTTCGGCGTATCCCAGCCGCACCAGCTCCTCAGCCATGGCCTTGACCTGTGCCGAACGAACATCGTCCTGCTCGCCGGCGACCACCGTCACCGGCCGGAGTTCGGTGGCGGTCGCGGCGGAGGCGCCGTCGCGGAGCTCGGTCAGGAACGACTGAACGGCTTGTGCGAGCAGTTCGCGCCGGGCGGCGAGGAAGTCGACGTAGCGCTCGATCCGCCACAAGTCAGGGTCGGAGGGGATCCACTGCGAGGCCAGCACGCCGGGTTGCCTCTTCTCGGCCTCCGCGAAGTACTCCTCGGGAGAACGCTTCCCGATCATGAGATTGGTGTCCTGCGTCAGGAAGCAGAAGTTCGCGACGGCGTTGACCTGTCCCCGGTCATATCCGGCCTTGTAGAGGAGCGCCTTGGGAAAGATGTGGTGCACCTGGAGTGTGCTGAGCTTGCCCAGCGCCTCGGCACGCAGTTCCAGACCGCTGCCGAGGTCCCGTGCCCCCTTGACCCGGGTGATCATGTAGAGGAGCGGGTAGAAGCGCGCCCCCTTCGTGGAGCCGTCGAAGTCATGGGGCTGGATCTCCAGGTTCCCGCCGCGCCAGCGTTCCAGAGAGGCGATCAGACCGTCGATGCCCGACTCCTTCACGACCTCGTAGTCCTGGGCGAGGACGGTCTCGGTGGAGCCGGCGAAACGTCCCCACAGTGCCGAGTGGACATACCAGAACAGCACCTTGTCGCGGTGGACGGCGTCGGCGAACCGGCCTCCGGGGCTGAGGTGGAGCAGGCGTGAGATGACCGGAATCGCGTAGCGGCCCATGACGACCTGGTCGTGGTCCAGGCCGAGGCGTCCGGACGCCGCGTCCAGGAAGTTGCCGACGTATCCGACGGACTTGGCCAGGGCGGTCTCGAAGTCGGTGGCCGACACGGCGTCGAGGGCGGTGAACACCGCGCGTCCCGTCGCCACGGCGGTGGTGTTACGCAGGAGCCAGTCCAGGGAGAAGTCGAATCCCGCGCCCTCCCACCGCTTCAGGTGGTCACGCATCACCTGCCGGGCGGGGGACCAGTGCGCGCAGATCTTCGCCAGCGCGAGATCTCCTTTGGACAGCGCGGTGCCGCCGGAGTTCACCCGGTTGAAGATGTCGACGACGACCTCGATGTCCTTGTCCGGACCGGTGATCTTCTCCTCGTGGAACTCCCTCTCAAGCAACTGCCGCAGTCGGTTGAGCCGTTCGAGGTAGGTGGTGAATCTGTCCGGGGCCGTGCTGAAGTCCTTGATGAACGGCTCCAGCCCATCGGTGAACAGGCGGGTCACATCCACCCATCGGGCGTCGTCTCGCATCTTCGCCGGGGCGTAGAACTCGAAGTTCTCGTCCTCGACATTGAAGCGGAGACCCGTGAAAGCTGAGGCGTCTCCCTCGAAGAAGGCGGGCGCGTGACCGCGGATGACGCCATAAAGGGAGGTGATGCGCTGCTGGCCGTCGAGAAGCAGCAGTCGCACCCCGCCGTCGGTCGCACCGCCACGCACCGAGGCCTGGTCAGGCTCGGTCTCCCACAGCAACAGGCCGCCGACCGGATACCCGCGATACAGCGAGCGCATGAGTCCGCGGACCTGGTCGCGGTTCCAGACGTATCCCCGCTGGAACTCCGGCAGGAGCACGGTGCCGTTGTCGATCTGGTGGAGGAGTACCGAGAGCTTGGCCATGTCCCGCCTTCATCGTGACGAACTGATGATCTTAGATGTCGCCGTACGTTTCGTGCTTGACTTTTTACTGAAAGTCACGTGGCGAAACCGGCCAGGAACTGGCTGGCCGCGCCGTACCAGGAGAGGCGGAGCTGCTCCCGCGCCCGGGTGCACGCGACGAACACCAGGCAGCGCTCGCGTTGGAGGTCCTGTGAATGCGTCAGTGGATCCTCCTCGACCGGGGTGACGGCGTTCGACGACGGCACCTGGTGTTCCGAGAGCCCGATGACCGCCACACACCGGAACTCCAGTCCCTTCATCCGGTGCATCGTCCCGGCCCGGACCGCGTCGTCGGCGTCCTGCGCCTTGGCCAGCGACCGCGCGGGGACACCGGCCTGCTCCAGCGTGGTGATCGCCGCGTCCGCCAGCATGTTGGATCGGGCGGCGACGCCGATCTCCCCCGGTTCCACTCCCGCGTCCAGCCACTCCCGGACCCCGCGCGCGAGCGCGTCCAACTCGTCCTTCTGTGTGCGGTATCCACGCAGCTCCGGGGGGCGCCCGTGTATCTGCGACCGGTAACCGGCCACCGTGTCCAGCCCACCGTCCATGTCGTCGATCCGCTCGCCGTGGAGCATGCCGAGGCTCCAGGCGAGGATCTCGGCGGTCGTCCGGTAGTTGACGGTGAGGCGCGACGAACGTCCCCCGACCTTGATCCCAATCTCCCGCAGGGAGACGCGGCTGTTGTAGATCCGCTGGTGGGTGTCGCCCGCGATGAACAGGTCGTCGGGCCCCTCGGCGACCGCCGCGCGCAGGAGCCGCCACTGGACGGGGTGCAGGTCCTGCGCCTCGTCGACGACGATGTGCCGGTACGGCTTGTCCGTCCGCTCCTCCAGCAGGCGGGTGGCCTCGACGCAGATCGTCTCGTACGTCCATACCCGACGCCGTCTGAGCTCCTCCTCGAACTCCCACACCGCCTGCCACACCTCGGCCTTCTGCCGGGTGCCCAGCCCGCGGCCCCGTCCCTCCCGCTTGGCCTTGAGATATTCGGTGGCGTTTGTCACCCGCTGGGCGAGCACCACGTGCCGCCACTCCTCGGCGAGAAACGTCTCGGTGAAAGACACGTCGAGCCGCTTGACGACCCGTCGCCAGATGTCCTTCTCCTCCCTGTCCCGCAGGATGGCGGGGCGGCCGTGCCGCTCGGCGAAGACCTGGTAGGAGAGCTGGTCGACATGCCGCACCTCGATCTGTTCGCGGACTTTGGCCGAGTCGGCCAGCAGCCGCAGCCCCGCCTCCAGCGAGGCGGACAACGTCGAGGTGAAGGTGGTCACCAGCACCGGCCCCGCCCCGAGGCCCGCGAGGTGATGGGCGCGGTGCAGCGCGACGACCGTCTTGCCCGTACCGGGACCGCCGGTGACGCGCGCCGACCCGTTGAAGCGTGCGTACGCCACGTGATGCTGCGCCGGGTGAAGGTAGATCTTCCAGAGCGCGAACGGGTGCCGGAACACCTCCATGAGCTCCTTCGGCCCCTCGACCAGCACCACTCTTTCCGGGGTGCGCTCGACCGCCGCGGTGATGTCCTCGATGTCGTACGACTCCCGTCCCGGCACGACACCGAGCTCACCCCACACCTCCTCGGGGGTCATGCCCGCG
This sequence comes from Streptosporangium vulgare, assembly GCF_042428775.1. Lineage (NCBI taxonomy): Bacteria > Bacillati > Actinomycetota > Actinomycetes > Streptosporangiales > Streptosporangiaceae > Streptosporangium > Streptosporangium vulgare. The sequence continues at coordinate 362,099 of NZ_JBHMBS010000004.1, forward strand.
GCCAGTCCGTAGAGAGCGTCCCACTGGTTCTGCGGCAGGAAGGATCTGGCGGCCTCCAGTTGCACGACGTCGGTCAGCACCCTGGCGAAGGCCAGGGTCTGCTCGTCGACGCCGAGTCGCCTGAGGTCGGCGTCGCCCGCGTCGTCGAAAAGCCGTCGCGGCGCCCGGTCGGCCATCCTGGCCAGTTCGGGCAGGGTGGCGTCGATCGCCACCCCGTCCCTGATCTCGATGCGGCCGGTCGCCGTGTTCACCGAGGCCTTCCGCCGCTGCGCCCATGTGTAGGCGTCGTCGTGCGGGAGCACCTTCAGCAGCGTGAACGAGTCGCCCGCCTCGGGCGCCAGCACGACCCCGCGCCAGAATTTGTCAATCCGGATGGTCCGGAATCGGGGGTCGCGTGCGTTGTTCGGTTTCTCCAGGTGCAGTCCGGCATGCGTGGCCTGTTCGAACTTCGCGAAGACCTCCGCGACGCGCTCCTGGACGGATCGTTCCAACTTTCCGTAATCACGGAGAAAGTCCTTGTCGATCCCGAGCTTTGCCACGCCATGTCCTCCGGGGGGTTCTCACGTTTGGAGACGACCTACAAGAATGCTCGTACACGTTATAGATCATCAAGGCTTTCCAGGATTTCCCGGATTTTGTCGACGTTGGGATGACGGGGACCGTACCTCTGTTCGAGATCCCGAAGAAGGTCACTCAATGTGGTCTTCGCCCGCAGTCTTCGACCGGAGCCGAGTTCCAACAGCCCGATCTGGCGTCGCAACTCCAGGATCCGGTCCTCGTCGACGCCAAAACGTCGCTCGTCGTCCAGAAGCGCACCGAGTTGGGTCAGAGCGAGGTTCGTCTCTCCGACCGCCGCATGGCAGTTCGCCTCCATGAGGCGGCAGCGCAGTACGAGGTCGTGCCCGGGCTTTTCCCGTTCGGCGAGGTCTGCCGCGAGCCTGCGGAACTCGGGGGCCGCTCGCCGGTAGTCCCCGCCGAGGAACAGGGCGTCGGCCAGTTCGATCCGCAGGTCGATCACCTCCGGGTTCTTCGGCCCGAAGGCTCGGGCGGCGCGTTCCAGCGCGTCCGCCAGCACCTCCACGGCCTGGGAGAACCGGGACTCGGCCTTGAGCGCCGCGGCGTCCTTGCGGGCGAACGCGAGGTCCACCCGTCCGCTCCGCGCTTTCTTGTCGTTCTGTTCGGTCCGCCCAGCGCCCTTGTCATGGCGGATCCCGGTCGGCTGAGAGGACACGGGCTGTCCGCTCTCGGCCGTCGACCGGTCCGAGACGCGCGGGTTAAGGACGCCCCGCCCGGCGCCCCCATCCGCGTTCCGAGCAGTGGCGGCCTGACCGGCAGCGACCCCATCGGCTCCGATTCGACCGGCGGTGACCTCGTCGGCCGCGATCCGCCCGACGACGGCCGCGTACATGCGTACCGGATGCGGTGCGCCGAGGTTCACATAGCCGGGGAACGGCGGCAGGTTGCGGCAGAAGTCCATCAGCCGCTCGTAAACCACGTCGGCGCCGGGAGGCCGCCTGTCCGGTGCCTTGGCGAGCAGCCACAGGACGAGCCGCTCCAGCCCCTCGGGGACGTCCTGCCTTCTCTCGCGCAGCGGCCGGGGCGCGATGTCGGTGTGGTTGCGCATCGAGGCCAGCGCCGTGGGACCGGCGAACTGGTTGTCACCGGCGAGCATCTCGTCCAGGACCACGCCGAGGGAGTACAGGTCGCTCCGTCGGCTGGTGACGCCGTTCATGGCCTGCTCGGGCGCCATGTAGGCGGGGGTGCCCACCACGACGCCCGTCCCGGTGAGCTTCGTCGCGACGTTGGGGCCGAGCGCGGCGGCGATGCCGAAATCGAGGACCTTCACCGTCCCGTCAGGGCAGAGCATTAGGTTGCCCGGCTTGAGGTCGCGGTGCACCAGCGAGCCCGCGTGAGCCACGGCCAGCACCGAGCACACCTGGGCGGCGATCGCCACGGCCCAGGCCACGGGTACCTCCGTCTCGTCGAGCAGCGAGGAGACCGGGCATCCGTTGATGAGTTGCATGACCAGATAGAGGTCGTCGCCGTGCGATCCGCAGTCGTAGACGGTGGGCACTCCCGGGTGCTCCAGCCGGGCGGTTATCCGCGACTCACGTACGAAACGTTTGGTGAGCTCGTCGTCGGGTCGGCCGTCGGCCTGCCTGTCGATCCGGATGAACTTGACCGCGACCGGCCGGTCCAGGCGTTTGTCGTAGCCGAACCAGACCTCTCCCATGCCGCCCGCGCGGCGGGACACCGGGTCCAGTTCGTAGCGATCTCCGATAATCGTCCGCCTGCCCAAAACGGCCTGCCTTTCGCGGGGGCTACGATTTTTCGCGACAATCCTTAAGGATTTTTCCGGTAAAACGTACATGTCCGCGGATCACATCGCAGGTTTCCCTGACGGTGCTCCTTTCCCCGGTGACCGTGAGGCCATCGCACGACCGTTTCCTCCCAGCTCATCGAAGCCTTTCCAGCACGCCCCGGGAACGCAGCTCGGCGATGTGCTCGGCCGCACGCCGCGGGGCGGTGCCACCCCGCACGAGCAGGCCGGCCTCGATGTTCCTGGCGACTCCCGACTGGGTGAGGTTGGCGCTGGAGACGAGCATGACGCGCCGGTCGGCGACGGCGAGCTTGGCGTGCGTCTTCGCCCCCTTCTCTGTCCGCCTGGCGACCGGCCAGTGCCACAGTTCGACTCCCGCGACCGCCGCGAACGCCGCCGCAGGTTCCGCGCCGCCCAGCGCGGAGCCCGCGCCCTGCAACGTCTCGACAACGGCCACAACCGACACCCCGCGTCGCACCGCCGAGGTGAGGGCGTCGACCAGGGGCGCGTACGGCGTCGCGGAGTAGGTCATGAGGAGCAGTTCGTGTGACGCCTCCCCCACCAGGTCCACCAGAACCTGGGCGGTGGCCCGGACCGGCACGGGGTGGGTGCTCGGCCCGCTCCACACAGACTCCACCCGGATCACGTCCGCCTGCTGCGCGTGTCCGTCGGCGACGCCACGCAGATAGGCCACGGCCTCGCCGTCGGAGATCCCGTCGTCCTCCTGCGCCGCCAGTACGGCCAGTGCCGCCTCGGCGAAGCCGGGGACCGGAACCGACGAGGGGATCGCCGAGCGCAACCACCCTTCGGCGATCCGCCCTGCCAGGACGCGGAGCCGCACGGGTCCGAGACGGGCGGCGGCCTCCGCCACCGCCCGTACGAAACGCGAGTCCGGCGTCACGGAAGCTCGGGATGAGAACAGGGCTTCATGGAATCTCGGAATAGAGGGCCAGGTCGGGATCGCCGATCGGGACGACGAATCTGCGGTCGAGGTAGCGGTTGCCCCGTTCGCAGGTCGTCTCCGAGACGAAGAGGCAGACGTGGCAGGCGGCCCCGTGCAGGAAGTCCTCGGGCCTACGGGGCAGCCGCTCGGCGCACAGCGGGTCGGAGGAGCAGCGCCTGGCGTCCGACAGGGCACGGCGGGTCAGCCGCACCAGCTCGTCGGGCTCGGCGAGCGACACCAGGCCGCCCAGAGTGCCCTCCGCGTCCGGCACCGCCGTGTAGATCAGCAGTCCGCTGCGCGGGTCGTCCTCGGTGCCCGCGTAGATCCGCTCGGACAGGCTGGCGGAGCTGTAGCCGCACTCCAGCGCGATCGTACGGATCAGCAGGTGGGACAGGGTGTGCAGGGCGTAGTAGCGCAGGCCCGGCCAGCCGCGATACCTGTCGAAACCCGCGGGGAGCCGGTCGGAGTAGCGATGCTCGCGAAACCGGCCGTACGCCTCGCGGTGCTCCTCCGGCACCGAGTGCGTCTCGCGGCGCTCGTCCGTGAACGAGGAAGCACGCACCCGCTTCTCCCAGGCGGCGAGCAGTTCCTCGGGCACCCTCAGGAAGATGCCCTCACCACGCACCTCGCTCGCCGGCACCCAGGTGGGCTTGGACCGTGCGAGCGGTGCCCGGATCACCAGGTCGGGGTCCTCGAAGTCAGGGGCGTCCAGCCGGGTGAAGCCGATCATCGCGCGGACCTCACGCAGGCGCTCGGCCTGGACGACGTCCGCGTAGTAGTCCTTCAGCGGAGCGGGCACGCCGTCCGGATGCCGGTAAAGAGTGAAGTCGTCGCTCGGCTCGGGGAGCGTGGGGCCGGAGAAGACCTGCCATTCGGGGGTGAGCAGGTCGGTCCGGCTCTCCGGGTCGGTGCCCGCGCCGTCGAGCCCGGCACGGTGGCGCTCGATGGCCGCCCAGAGCTCCCCGTTGTCGGGCCACTTCTCGAACTCGTAGGAGAGCGGCGCCATCGTGCGCATGAACGGCAGGCTCTCCGGCCCGGGGACGTGCTGCAGGTTTCCCCAGAACTTCTCGATCCTGGCGTCGAGCTCGTTCGCCCCGCTCTCTGGTACGGCGAGCGCCGAGAGGGTCTGCGCGAACCACTGGTTGGAGGCGCCCACGACGAGGATGTGCGGCTGCTTGTCACAGCCCTGCTCGGCGAACGTGCCGAGATGGGGGTGGCGCCCCCGGCAGCGCGGCAGTTGGTCCCTGCCACGCCGTCCCATGGCCTCGCGGATGTTGCGGTCGGCGTCGCAGCGCTGGCAGACGATCCGCACGTTGGCCCCGATGTTGCCGCCGTAGTCCTCCATCAGGAGGTTGGGCTTGGCGACCTTGGAACACTCCTCGCCCCGGTGCACGAACTCCAGGTAGGGAAAGTCGTCCAGGTGTCCCGCCGCGCAGGCCAGCACGAAGCGGGCACCGACCACCCGACGTTTCCTGTTGCCGCGCCCGCACTCGTGGAAGAACTGGGCCTCGTGCGGCTTGCGCGCCTTGTCGTTCTGAAAGCCGAACGCCTGCGTGTCGATCGGCGCCAGCAGGTTGCAGGTGGTGCACCGCATCCAGCTCGGGAACGGGAGGACGGGCACCCCGACCCGCGAGGCGTCCCCGTTGGGATTGGTGTCGATCCCCGGGAGCCACGGTGCGGGCCTGAGGTCCCCAATCGTCTTGCCGAGGATGGCCTGGACGGCGGCGAGCAGCCGGGGTTCGGCGATGATCTGCGTGGCGTCGCCAAGATTGTCGTGCCGCCACTCGTCCAGCCCCCTGACCAGCACCGAGAAGTTCGGCAGGTCGACGATGGAGCCGACGCCGGAGGTGAACATCAGGTGGCTGGGGCGCACCGCCCCCACCCGCCGCCGGTACGCCGCGGAGTCGGCCATCACCTGCCGCCCTTCTCGTCCAGCGTCGAGACACCCATCTCGTCGCCCTGGGGGATGTCCACACCCTCGCCGTCGTCCTCGGGCGGGCGCAACGTCCACGGCGGCGCCGCGTAGGCGGGGGTGAAGATGTCCCCGCCGCCCGGCAGCAGCAGGTTGATCTCGTTCTCCGTCTCGCGCATCGAGTTGCCGACCGTCAGGTCACCCCACCGGCCGTTGCCCGCGCGGTCCAGCAGGCCGGCGACGATCTCCTTCGTGGTGCTCTTGCGCCGCTCGTAGCCCAGCCGCGCGGGACCGTTCTTGCGCAACTCCCAGGCGTCGGTCACGACCCTGATCCGCTCTCGCAGGTAGTCGCGGGCGCGGGTGTCCCCGGCCGCCTCCGCGCGGGCGAGGAACCGGTCGACGATCCGGCCGACGACCTCGCCGGAGAGTGAGACGTCCTCGGCATCGCGGTTGCGCGCGTGGGACTCCTCCACGTTGCGCACCGCGGCGACGAACGTCCCGGCCGTGCCCCGATCCAGGGCCCGGCGCGTGTACGGCGTGACCGACAGCGCCTCGACCTGGCGGTAGAAGGTGGCGTGATAGTGCTCGAAGTCCTCGTAGTGCGCCAGGTCGCGGGGGCGCGACCAGTTGTAGAGCGTGATCACCAGGCCGGGGCGCTCGGCGTCGCGGCCGACCCGGGAGGAGGCCTGGATGTACTCGGCGGTGTTCTTCGGCTGCCCGGTGACCACCATCAGCCCGAACCGGGAGACGTCGACGCCGACCTGGAGCATCGACGTGGCGAGCACCACGTCGACGGGCTGCCTGCTCGCCCCCCGCCGGTACTGGCGGTCCGCCAGCGGGTGGAAAGCCCGCCGCCTGTCCTTGTTCTTCTCCCTCATCACGTCACCGATCTCGGCGCGCACCCGTGACCGCCGGACCGAGGTGTCGAGCTCCTGGTCGAAGCCGACCTCAAGCCGCCTGAGTACCTCGCTGATGTCGGCCGACGAGATCCGGGAGGTCAGCTCCACGATGGAGAGCATGTCGGTCGGGCTGAGAAGACGGTTCGACAGGCCCTTGCGCCTGCCGTGGGTCCGCACCCGCGTGGTCACGTCGTCGTCCATGTAGCGGCGCATGCCGGCGAGCTCGCGGGTGGCGTTGAAGTAACCGACGACGGTCATGTACGGGTCGGCGGGCTCGCCGTACCGGTCGAACATCGTCTGCCCGGCCAGGAACAGGATCTCGGCGAGCCTGATCTCGGCGGACTTGAGGCGCACCCCGTGCGCGCACACCCCGAGGTAACGGCGGCCGGGGGTCTTCGGGGTGACCGGCACCTGCCGGGAGAAGAACGTGTCGGCGACGTCGACGACCTGCGGCGGGAACACCGCGAGTCCCCGTCCGAAGACTCCGAGCACCTGGCGCTCGGCCCGCTTGGTCGTCGCGGTGGAAGCGATGATCTTCGGGCCGGTCGGCCGGCCCGGTGCCGGGCTCCAGGTGCAGAGCTCGTCCACGGCCGCCTCGAACAGGCCGACCGTGGTGCCGAGCGCGCCGGAGATCAGGTGCAGCTCGTCCTGGATGATCATGTCCGGGGGCCGGAGCCGCACCACCGGGCGGCTGACGACCCTGGGAAGTCTTCCCTTGGCGTTGTGCCTGCCACCGCAATTGGCCTGGTCGTCCAGGTCGGCGTGACGGTAGCCGTGCCGGGGACACCACTGCCCGACCCTGCCGAACAGGTGACCGGCGGCCCCCTTCCAGGGAAGCTGGGCCAGCTTGTCGACGGTGGCGATGACGAGGCTCGGCACCAACCTGTAGATCTCCTCGTCGACGGTGAGGATCGGCAGGCCGTCCCTGCGCGCGGCGATCTCCCCGGGGTCGTCCAGCCGGGAGGTGAGCATGCGGTCCTCGCCGAGCCGCGAGAACGGGCAGAGGTCGGCGTCGCCCTCCCTGCCCCGGCCGCAGTACAGCAGCACCCGGTTGCGGTCCTCGTCGATGTCGAGACTCCGGTCGCCGGTCAGCTTCTCCCCGCACCACGGGCAGGTGAGCGTCTGCAGCACGTTGGTCCTGCGGCTCGCTGGAGCCTGCCTGGCCTCGTCGATCTGGTCGGCCGCCTCCCTGAACGAGTTCGGGGAGACCGAGCCGCCGACCCACAGGCCGATACGGAACGGCTCCTCACCCCAGGTCGCCGGGTCCTCGCGGCGCTGCACCTCGGCGGCGCACACCAGCGCGGCGGCACGCTGGAACTGCTGCGCGGTGAGCAGCCGCAGGGTGTAGCGCATCAGCACCGACACCCCGGCCCGGCCGTCGCGGGCGTCGGCGCCGGAGCCAACCGTGCCTTGAAGGCGGCGGATCGCGAACGTGTACGCGGTCAGCCCGAGGTAGGCCTCGGTCTTGCCGCCACCGGTCGGGAAGAAGAGCAGGTCGACGGTCGCCGAGGAGTCGGCGGCCCGCTCCGGGTGCTCGGGGTCGGTCAGCGACGGCAGGTTGAGCAGCACGAACGCGAGCTGGAAGGGCCGCCACCGCGCGGCCTTCGCCCCCTGCTCCTCGACTTTGGCCATGGCCTGCTCGTAGCCCAGGCCCAGCTCGTCGCGGAGCTTCCCGACGGCGGTACGGCGGCGCTGCGAGGCCATCGCCGTACTGGCGAACCGGAACGCGGCCAGCGCGTCCGCGTGGTGCTCGCGCTTCGGGTCGGTGAGCAGGTCGACGCCGTCGCGGATGCGGCCCGCGGCCCGCCTGGCTTTGAAGACGGCGACCTCGGCGGCCTCGCGGAGCGGTTCCGGCAACCCGGGGATGCGGGCCTCCTGCCCGTCCAGCCAGGCCGCGTAGCCGTCGGCGAGCGGCCGAAGCCCGGCCTTCAGCTCCTCGGGCGAGGCGACGGCGAGGGCGTCCATGGACAGCTCGACCTCGGCGAGGTCGGTGCCCTCGCCGTCCGGGGCGACGGTGGCGGGCACGTCGTAGGCGGGCAGCCAGGTCGTGCGCAGCCGCTCGGCGCACCGCTGCCCCTCCGGCACGTCCGCGTGCACGGCGACGTTGCGGCCCGAGGCGTACCGGCGCTCGCCCCGGTAGAGCAGCCGTAGATGCCGCTCCTCCAGGTCCTCGCCGACGGCCTCCAGGTCGTCCAGCGGGTCGTCGATCGGCAGGAAGACGCAGGCGTCGGGACTGGGCTCGGCGCGGTCGAGAATGTCATGGCCGGAGGTGGCACGATCGGGGGTGGTCACGGTCAGCTCGGCCTGGAACAGCCACGCGGTGTCGGTGTTGCGCTCCGGCTCGGCCTGCTGGTTGACCAACGTCAGCTCGACGACCCTCCTGCCGTCCCGCTGCGGCCGTACGGCCACCCGCAACAGGACACCGGGGGCGTCGGCACGTTCCATCGTGAGCGGGAGCCGCTGGGAGGGCGCGCCGTCGAGCCGGATCTCCCGGTCGTACCGGATCGGTTCCCGCGACCAGATCGGGACGGTCCGCTCCCTGCCCTTGGCGTCCTCGACCACGGTGTCGGCCTTGCCGTACCGGCCCCATGAGGCGGTGACGGCGAGCACGTCGACATCGCCGAGCACCGCGAACGACAGGCCCATGGAGGAGGCCCAGATGCGGCCGAGGTTCTGTGGAGTGAGCACCTCGGGCAGCTCCCCCTCACTGCCGTCGCCCTCGGGACCGATCTCGGTCTCCGGCATCTCGCCGGCGTCCTCCCCGGGGGGCCTGCGCGAGGGCTTGGGGCCGAGCATGCCGACGAGGTAGCGCTCGCGCGGCCCGGACGCCCTGGGTGGCAGCTCCTCGGTCTCGCCGCCCCACGGGCCGAGCAGGTCACGCCGGACGAGCTCCTCGAACGCGCCGCGCACCTCGAAGGACGTGGCCTGCTCGAAGTCCTGCGGCACGTCCAGAGCATGAGGTGCCTTCTCCTGCCCGGCCGCGGCTGTGCCCCCACCCACCAGGTCAAGCCCCTGCTGCTTGTCGCCTAAGTCCGGAAAAAGGTCCTCTTGGTCATTTATCACGCCCGTCGACACCTCTCGCCGAAGACCCCGCCTTGGCCGTTCATTACAGCAGAGTTTGCCTGGTCTTCGGCATGTCCGCGAAGCACGAGCACACGGTCTGGCAATGTCGGCCTGCCCTTCACCGCCCGTCTTCGAACATCGACACGTGATCCGGCTCCCACCACAACGCGCGAGAGCTTCCTCGGTCAAATTCGTGGAAGCCGGTGAACGCTCGAATTGTCGTCCATGGACTCTATGGTCAATGCTTCAGCCAGCAGCCAGGAGGCACCGCGTGACCACCACTCCGCACGAGAACCACATCCGGGGGTTTCTTGCACAGCGGCTGCATCTCCTTGAGCCGGGACTGCGCCGTGTCGATGAGGAGTACGTCCTGACAAACTCTCAGGGAACCGGCGGCCGGATCGATATCCTCGCTCGCGACCGGCACAACATGTGGGTGGTCATCGAGCTGAAGCGAGCGAACCAGACGGCCCGCGAAGCCACCCAGGAGATCACGAAGTATGTGGAGTTACTCCGACGTGAGAAGCGGATTCCTTCCGACGACATCCGGGTGATCGTGGTCGCCCTTGAGCCGCAGTGGCAAGAACTCCTGGCCCCGCTCAGTAATCTCGCCCGCAACTGGCAGCACGATCTTCGCGGATACAGTCTGCGGATTGACGATGACGGGGTTCCGCTCGATGCGCGACGGGTTGATCTTCTGCCGGAGCCGCTCGACCAGAAGCTGACGCCGATCCACTTCATCTATCTGTTCGAGCATCGCGATGGACGGGACAGGTGCTGGAAGCAGGTGGTTCGTCGCGCCGCCGAAGCGCACGTGGATGACCTTGTCGGCGTTGATCTTGACTATTGCGGCCCTTCGGGAATCGTGATGTATCCCCACGCCCTGTATCTGGGCTTCGGTCGCGCCAGTTCTCGCAAGGGCCGGCCACCGTGCGGACAGGAGTGTGATCACGAGATCCTGGATAAAACCGAACGTGACGAGTATGAACATCCTGATGAGTACGACGCGCTGTGCCACGTGACAAGTTCGGTTTTTGGTGACAGCGCCGAGACCGCCTATCCCGAAAAATTCTTGACCCTCGCCGACGATCCTCACTGGGTGGTCAACCAGGTTCGCACCTCGGGGGCTTTCACGCGCGGCCCGTACGAGACCGGTGACTTCATCAACGCTCTACGCGGAAACGATGGTGGGGCAAAGATTCGCTTCCATAACAGCGCCAGCACAAAAATCGTGTCGCGCTGGAACGAATTCCGGCAGGCCGCGATGGAGTGCCTGGCCACCAATGAGGATTGGGCCGAGATTGTCGGCGGTTGGCTCGACCTTGTTCGCGAGCTGCCTGGCGAATACGACGTCAACCTGCACATCTACAATCCGTGCGATCTCATCGCGGCCTTGGTTCACGCAATGCCCCAGAGCATCAGGGAGTACCACGCGGAGACCCTGACGAAGAGCCTGAGTGAGTGTGAGCCGATGGTCGTGGCGATTGCTCAACCGCGCGACGAAGATCATCCGTACCACATACTGCGGGGTGTGCTTCACTGGAACGGCATCGGCATACCCGACCTGCGTCGTCGCGTCGAACAGGTATTTCACGACAGCACGGACTGGCAGCTTGCCAGGTGCGTTGACTTGGCCTGGCAGGCCGACCACGAGTTGCTCAACCTTCTGGAAATGCGGTACGCGGCTCACTCTTCGACCCTCATCCCGCTAACCCAAGGCGGGTTCGAGGAGCATGACAACACGGTCATCCTGCCTCAGGACCTGAAGCCTGAAATCGTCGAGAACTGGGTCGGCCTGTTCTCCTTGAGCGACTTCATAGATCGACATCGAGAAGAAATCTTCCTCCTTGTCCAGGAGTACAGGCAGCATCTCCACATCCTGAACAGCAGAAACTCACCCTCCGCATAGAAACGTTCACCCCCACGGGTTCGTCGGATGTCATGACAGACAAGAGAGCCTTTTCTTCCGCCAACGAGTGGAGCAGGCGTACCGATGAAGAAGTCTGAGCACACGATCCTCGACTCAATGTAACGCTCAGCTACCTCACCGGCACGCCGATAAGTCACACAAAGCGACCACGTGACCATGTTGTCCCAGGCGATCCTTACTGTTATTTTTTACTAGCTTGATGATCTCTGTCGGAGATAGGAGTTTTGTGCCCCCATTCCCCCAGGTTTCAACCAAGTTTAATCATCTAGGCCGAGGAGCAATCGCCGGACTTCTGATCGCCTCTCTCCTCACGATCGCCCCCGTTTCCACGGCGTCAGCAGATCCCGCGCCCAGCGGAACCACCAAGCAGGAAATCGCCGCCGGTTCACAAACCGCACCTGTCGAGTTACTCGGAGCGGCAACCGAAACCACGCGATACTGGCGCTATCCCGACGGACGTGTGACCACGGAGATCTGGCCGAGGCCCGTCCGCGTCCGGAAGAGCGGCGCCTGGGCGTGGATCGACCCCACCCTTGTGGAGCAGAACGGCGTCATCAAACCGAAGGTCATCAAAGGCGACCTGTCGCTGTCTCCAGGCGGCGGCACTGACGCATTGACCACCTTCACCCCCACGCCCGAGCAGTCCCTGGCCCTGTCATGGCCCACCGGGCTATCCAAACCGAAGCTGGAAGGTAGCCGAGCCACCTATGCCGACGCGGCCGGCCCAGGTGCCGACCTCGTGGTCACCGCACTGGCGACCGGCTTCCGCTACGACGTGGTCCTGCGGACCCGCCCGGCCGAGGCCTTGGAGCTCAAGATCCCAGTGCGGGGCAAGGGCCTCGCACTGCGCGAGGCCCCAGACGGCCGTCTACGAGTGACCGATGACGACGATTTCAACGTCGCCGTCGCCCCCAAGCCCTTCCTGCGTGGCACCGAGACCACGAAGAGCCGTAGCACCGAAGCCGGGGCGGTCGAGGCCGGGGTGGCCACCGCGAACGGGCAGCAAACACTGCTCCTCAAGCCCGACCCCGCGTACCTGGCCGATCCGGCCACGTCATATCCGGTGACCATCCAGTCCGCGTTCAGCATCACCCCCACCGCCGACGCCGACGTCTGGAGCCTCACCCCCAACTTTCCGAACGGCGACGGCAGCACCCTGAAGGCGGGCACGGACCCAGACGGCAGCAAGTCCCGCGCCTACCTGAAGTTCAACATGTCACCTCTTGTCGGACAGCAGGTCAGCAACGTCACCCTGTCCCTGCTCAATATCGACGGCCCCAGTTGCGGCACTGCGGTCGGTGACGGAATTCAGGTCCGTCGGGTTACCTCCGCCTGGAATCCCGCCACCGTCACCTGGGCCGCGCAGCCGACCAACAGCACCGAAAACGCCGTCACCAACAGACGCAGCGTCGGCGGAGCATGCGAGCCCGCTCCGATGACCTGGGACATCACCGCTATGGCCCGTCAATGGACCGGCGACGTCGGAAACTACGGCCTGGTCCTCATGTCCCCGACCGAGCGCGCGGAAAGGAACTACCGAGTCTTTCCCGCCTCCGAGGACACCGACTTCAACGACCCGCCCAAGGTCACCGCGACCTTCAATCCCGTCGGCTCCCCCGTCACCGTCCATCCCGCCGACTCCGGCGGCGTGGAGGTCATCTCGGCTCCGGAGAAATGGGGCGCCGACGCCCTGCAGATGGCCGAACCTCAGGCTCATGCCCTGAGCGCGGCGCAGGATCGCGTCGAAGCGAACTCCGACGCGCTCGCCACTCCGTACGTCGACATGGTCAGCGGTCAGGTCATCGTTCCCGCCGCCACCACCGGCGGTCGTACGATCGGCTCCGCACTTCTGGCAGGAACCTCCCACCTTGGTCTCGCGGGCACCGACTGGACCGTCCCCGGCACCTACACGGGCGACGACACCGACGAAGACCTCGAAGGACCGGCCGGCCAGACAGAGAACTACAGCTTCGCCCCGCAGGTGCCTGATGTGAGCGTCAGCTCGGCACGGCTCTCCAGCATCGTGTCGGAAGTGCTGCACGCGGACGCGAGCCAACTGCCCGGCGCTGAGAGCATCGTCTCCGGCCGAGCATGGCCCGAACGCAACCAGGTCCTCTTCACCGCCAATGCCGTGTCATCCGAGATGCGATTGGCCCTCGCCCAACGCTACGGCACCAATACCGTTGTCATCCGACTGGATCCGAACGCCGAGCACCCACAGTTTCAAGACAGCCGGGACAACGACAATGATGACTACATCAACGGCGCAGGAGCCTACCTCAACGGTCAGAATCAACCTTGCACCATGGGCTTCGCATGGTCACTTCCGGCGGGGAGACGACTTGTGACCGCTGGACACTGTCTGCGGAACGATGACGTCGAGGGTGCTTTTTCGTACGGACGGCGCGTGCTGGGCAATCAGAAATACGGTACGGGAACCGTAGCTCTCCCCGGCCAGAGCAAGTTGCTCGGCGACTCCGCACTGGTGCAAGTCACCCAGGCGCCGAAGCAACCGACGGCGTCCATCTTCGTCGGTGCTTACGACTCGACCACGAAGCGTCCCGTGAAGCGCAGCTGGCCCCGCCGCGCCCAAAACGGTGACCTGTACTGCGTTGGCGGTATGAACACGGGCCAGACCTGTAGCTGGAAGGTCACAAATCCTAACACCTCCATCGACTTGAAAGAGGAGGGCGTGACGAAAAACGTCGTAGAAGGCACCAGAGACAACGGATGCACTGACAGCGGCGACTCCGGTGGAGCTGTTTACACCATCGAGCCAGGTGCTGGATATATTATCGCCAAGGGGATTCACAGCGCTGGAAATGCCCCGCTGATCGGTGACTGTGGCGAATACTTCACCGATATCCATTCCGTCCGCCAGGCATATGGCGGCGACGTCATGAAACGTAGATAGGAAACACTTCGAGTCCATGACAACTACCCGCTTCAGTAAGCACCTCAAGGCGATCACCCTTGCTTCTGCGGCACTGGCCTTGACGGCATGCAGCGCCCCTCACTGGGAGAAGATCTATTTTGCGACGCTGTCCGCCGATGAGTTGACCTTGACAGCAAACGTGATCTTCGGAAAGCCCGACAAGGACGGCACACACTGCGAGCGGGTTACAGGATCGGAAGTGTTCGAATCATCCTCCAAGGTGATTATCAAAGTTCAGGTGAGCGAAAACTCCTGCCCTCGCCCCTGGCCCTGGGAAAATGTCGCCACACACTCAATAGGCTACCTGCATCCTGTGCAGTTCAAGTTGAAGAAACCACTCGCGGGGCGGACCGTCGTCGACGGCACAAAGCATAAAAAAATCCAAGTCAAAAGATCGACAGACGCCTCCTGACACCAACGGGTAGCCGGGGGACATCCCCGGCTACCCGTTTTTCCACAGCCGTCCTGACGCTCCTCACGGAGGACGTCAATCCTCCCCCACGTCTGAAACCCGGAGTCTTTTGGTGGTCGCGCAGCGATACGAACTACGCCGGCCGATAGGCCGGGGCGGCATGGGTGAGCTCTGGGAGGGCGTCGACACCCGTCTGAGGCGGCGGGTGGCCGTCAAGCGCGTCCGGCGTGACCGGATCAGCGAGGAGACCCTTCGGCGGTTCAGGCGTGAGGCCCAAGTCATGGCGTTGCTCCGCCATCCCGGTGTGCCCACCGTCTACGACTTCGGGGAGGACGACTACGGGTTCTTCCTCGTGATGGAGTTCGTCGACGGATGGACCCTCACGCACGTGCTCGACGCGCACGAAAGGCTCCCCGTTTCGTGGGCCGCCCTGATCGGGGCACAGTTGTGCGCCGTGCTGTCGGCGACGCATCACCACTCGCTCGTTCACCGGGACCTGAAGCCGGGCAATCTCATGCTCTGCCGCGACGCGACCCTCGTCGTCCTGGATTTCGGTGTCGCGACCGTCCTGAACTCACCGGACTTCTCGGTGATCACCGGGACGCTGGGGGCTCCGGGAACCGCCCGCTACATGGCTCCCGAGCATGTTCACAGCGGCAGGACCAGCGCGCTGACCGACCTGTACTCGGCGGGCTGCGTCCTCTACGAGATGCTCACCGGTGAGCGGGTGTTCCAGACGACGGGCCTCGTCGCCAAGGTTGACGAACACGTTGGCCTCACCCCGATGCGTCCCGGAGCGCTCCGGGAGGCTTCGGTGCCCCGGGAGCTCGACGCGCTGGTGACGGCCCTGCTGGAAGAGGACCCCGACAAGCGCCCGCAACGCGCCGACGAGGTCTTCCGCCGGCTCCTGCCGTTCGTACGGGACCTGCCGCCACTGCCGGGCGTGGTCGATCGCGTGACGAGGCCGATCCACCTGTACGCCGAGGCGGTGTCCCGGTTCAGCCGGTGACCGCCGTCATCACCTCGGCGGCGGTCGGCCGGTCCCGTGGATCCTTGGCCAGGCAGGCGGCCGCCGGATCCCGAAGCGCCGGGGGCAGCACGGACAGGTCGGGGTGATGTTCGAGGATCATCCGGAAGATGTGCGGGTGGGAGGCACCGTCGAAGGCGTGCCTGCCCGTGGCGCCGAAGAGCATGGTCGAGGCCCAGCTGAAAATGTCGGACGCCGGTCCGACCGGATCTCCGGAGATCTGCTCGGGGGACATGTAGATCAGCGTGCCCCTGAGACCACCCGAGGTCATCGTGAACCGGTCCACCGCTCTGGCGATCCCGAAATCGATCACCCGTGGACCGTCCGGGCCGATCAGGACGTTGGCGGGCTTGAAGTCCCGGTGCACCACGTTCGCGGCGTGGATGCCGTTGAGCGCCGCCGCCGTCCCTATCGCCAGCCGGGTCAGACTGTCTCCACCCCTCGGCCCCTCCTGTCGCACCAGCCGATCCAAGGATGGGCCGGGCACGTATTCGCTGACGATGTAGGCCAGGTCGTCGACGACACCGACGTCGATCACCCTGGCCGTGGCGAAGGGACGCACCAGCCGGGCCATCGCCGCCTCTTTGACGAAGCTCTCGCGTTCGGCCGCGCCACCGATGATCCGGTTGTGCAGCACCTTGATCGCCACCGGTTGACCGTCCGGGCCGTGCGCGAGATAGACGGCTCCCTGGCCGCCCTGGCCGATCTTCCGGGTCAGCGCGTACGGCCCGATTCTGTCGATCCCGATCCCGATCCCGTCGAGGGAGCGAGAGTCGGGCGCGGCGCCCATGTCGTTCCACGAAGGCCGGGGAAACGACGGGGACGGTCCGGCGGGGGCCCGGTAGGACGACGCGGGCGGAGCGGTGGGGGGTCGGTAGGACGGCGGAGGTGCGGGGGTGTGGCCCCAGGCCGCGGAGGGGACCGGACGCCTCGGCTGAGAGCGGAAGACCTTGGACCGGAGGAACAACGCGTGCACCGTACCGCCCAGCCAGCCCACAAGCACCCATACCCCCGCCGCCGCGCTCACCAGTGGCTCCACCTCGGTCGCGGGGTTCCCGTCGTCCATGACACTGGCGATGGTGGCGTACGCGAGCAGAAACGTTCCGTAGACACCGGTCGCGAAGCCCAGATTCCGGCTTCTCAGCCGTATGGCGGCGTGTCCGATGATGAAGGGGGCCGCGAATCCGCAGGTGTACAGCGGAGCCAACGCCCAGACGATGCTGAGGGGGAAGCCTCGCCAGGAAGACCGGTCGGGAATGCGCCCGTCAGCGCTGTGGCGAAAGTCGGGGCCGCCGGTTGAAGACATGGTGTGAATGATACGGATCGCTCCATACCCGGAGTGGCGAGAGCGGATGAATCGGTACCGAACATCGGATCGCCGAACGTGATCTCACCTGCCGATCCGCAGTGGCCGGCCTCGACAACGTGGCGCCTCCGGGTTTCCACATACGGACGGTTTACGGGATCTCGTTCACGGTGCGGGTCACGACGCCGGAGAAACCCGACGCCGCCAGAAAACACATCCAGGTAAAAGCGCGCGCTTTTGGCTTGTACCGGCATTCCCTTCACGGAAGGCGGTAGCCGACCTCGACCACGTGGCGTCGCCTTGTGATCTTCACGGTCCGGCGGCGGGTGTACGTCTCGGTCGTGACGCGGCTCGCCACGAATGAACGACCGGAAACACTGTCAGCCGGTTTCCGGATGTCGTCCCTCTGCCGGAAGCCGGACACTGGGACGGGTTGCTCCGATTCGAACCCCCACCAGGGAGAACTCGACTATTACGCGATGACGGCGTATGACACCTGCCAGGCAGGTCAGAACCTTGGGCGATCTGCTCTGCCAGCTGAAAATCGCTCATTCTGGAACTAGGGTGAAATAACTAAAAACAGAGTGAGGGGATGGTGGAGTCGATGTCGCCGGGAGCGGGGCCCACGTCGCCGGACTTCACCGGAATCGACCCCGATCTGATGCGGAGCTTCGTCACCGCGCTGGAACGCGGGCGCGACGTGATCGGTGAGCAGTCCGAGCGGATCCGGCAGCTGCTCGCGGCGGCCGGGGTGCCGGCGGCGGGGCTGGGGCCGATCAGGGAGATCGACGGCTGGGTCGGCGACGAGCTCCCGAAACTCCGCCAACGCCTGGAGACGATCGACCAGGACCTCCCCATGCTGGGAGGGGCACCCCACCTCCCGAAACAGGGCTCACTGTGGACCGGCGACCCGCTCCAGGACCCGTTCCGGTGGGGGCTGCTGCCCTACGACGAGAAGACGGGCAAGTCCCCGGCGGGCAACGCCAAGAAGGGCACCGACCTCGCCGCCGAGTTCCGCCGCCTTCCCGAGTCCTCCCTCGGCCTGCCCAACGCCGCCTACGACCGCCTTCTCGAAAAGCTCGCCGCCGGGCAGAAGGACGCCTACCTCACCGCCGGGTTCTTCCGGTCCATCGGCCCCGAGGGCATGCTCAGCATGATCGGTCGCCTGGAGAGGTACGACAAGAAGGCGGCCGACAAGCATCGCAAGGTCATAGGCGACGCGCTGGGCACGGCGGTCGGCGCGCAACCTGCCCTCCTCGGCTCCGCCTGGCAGGCGGACAACCTCAAGAAAGCCCCGAAAACCCAATTGGCGGGCCTGCTCGCGTACGGCACCTTCCCCGTCCCGTGGCTCACCCAGATGCTGCGAGGCGGAGTGGGAAAGCCGATCGGTGCCGGCGACGGTAGCCGTCCCCGGCGTTGGAAGACCGACCTCGTTCCGTTCCTGCCCGCCCTGGCGAACAATCCCGAGGTGGCCAGAAACCTGTTCAACCCCATGTCACGTGAGGACCTCAGAGACCTGTTCACTGAGTTCAACCGCATAGAAGACTCCTTCCCCAACGCGAGACCCTGGGGCTTTGAGCACGAAATCAGCATTGAATACGGAAGGTCCAGCAGCCAGCCCTGGAAAACGGACTTCGATGTCCACACGGAGTTCGGCCGGATGCTCGCCGCCGGAGGCGGGGCCTACGAGAAGGGCCCGCACAGCCCCGAGGCCGCGAAGTTCGCCTTCAACGTCATGACCATCATGGGAAACCTCAAGGACACCGACGGCACCAAGGACTCTCCAGCCACCCCGATGGAGGTCGCGCCGGAAGTCAGGCCTTTCATGTCGACGCTGGCCGGCGCCTACGCCGCCGAGATCACCGAAGGTGCGAACATCGGTGACGCGAACATGACCGAGGAGAGCACGCTGAAGCCCTTCACCTCGGCGTTCGGCATGACGGCGGCGTTCACCCTGAGCCCGAAGGACACCTACCGCTTCCTGAAGATCTTCGCCGACTCCCCGGAGAACCTCGCCCCGTTCGAAAAGGGAATGGGTGCCTTCAGCATGAAACTCATCGCCGACGCCTCGGCGACGGCCCGCAGCACCGGCGACGTCAAACACATGGACCAGGTGTTCAACGCGCTGGGCAACGTGCGCGGCTTTGAACTGGCCGCCATCGAGAAGATCCAAGGCACACTGGACATAGCTGACAAAAAGCAAGCGGACCTGATGAAATACCTGCGCGACACCACTGTCGGGGTGACGGGCCTCTTCGCCACGACCAAGGCGGCCTCATACTTCTGGACACTCGTGGGCTTCTCCTTCTCCACTTATGACACCGCCGGAGACATCTTCGGCGAAGAGGACGAGACACGGGTGGGCTTGGCCGATAAGAAGGACGCCATCGAGACCCTCGGCCGCCAGCACACGTATGCGCAGATTCTCATGGCCAACGGCTTCACTCCGAGGGTGACACCCGCGGAGTGGCAGGAGCTCTGCCCACCCGGCGTGGCCATCGCCGACGTCAGGGGCAACCTTAAACCGTTCTCCGAACTGATCAAGCAAGGCAACAAGGGGCTTGAAGCCTTCGAGAAGTGGGCGGCCGCCAATGGGATGGGGAGCAACGATGAACTCTCGTTAGGACGGCTTTCCAGCCAAATGGCAAACCAGTTCGAGAGCCTCAACAAGCGGGGGAGGCAACGAGGCCTGGCCTTCGACAGTTAGCTCAGGAGTTCGGGAGGCACTCGGTCTCGCCCCTGACCTCGTAGTTCCCGTTGCCGGGCGACTCCAAAATGATCATTGTCTTGTATTCATCGCTGGCGAGCCGGATAGGGGCGTTGCCTCTGTCTTCGGAAATTCGATAGGAAGCCACTCCAGAAAGTGCCCCGAGCAGAAGATTGTTGAGACTGTCCGGCCCACGTTCCTCCGCCGGGTCCTCACCGACGGCAGCAAAGGTTCGCTTGGCCTTGCCCTCCCCGCAGGGCAGGTCGCGTCCACCCGGGTCGGTGATACGGACATTCAAAGCGTGACTCTGCTTCATCAGCTCAGTTATGTGCGTCCTAAGGGTCTCGCCCGCTTCGGCCGCCGTAGGACCACTGTCCCCGCACCCGGACACCGCCGGCACTACCACCACGCAAACCAGGATGCCGCGCCATACAAAACGTGTCATGCATTCCTCCGGGGCTGGCCGAGGTGCTGTAGATCCAATAATGTCCAATAGTCCGCCCGATGTATCGGCATCCGAAGAGGGATATATGAATCCTGGCCCGGAAGGTCTGGTGCCCAACCCGCGGCGTCAGGTGCTGGAACAGGCGTTGGTGGAGCTCAGGGCGAGAGTCGCCCTCCTTGAGGCCGCGCTCGACCCTGCCCACGGCCAGTTCACCGGCCAGTCGGTGTGGGTGGGCCCGAAGGCCAGGACGTTCACCGAAGATCTCACCGCCCGTCGCGCACGACTACGCCAGGCGGCCAGGGCGCTCGTCAAGGCGCTCGAAGAGGAGATCCAGTCCGCCCCCGCGAAGGTTCAGCCTTCCGCCGCGCGGCAGTGACACATCAAGCTGAAATCTGACCGGGAGCCGATGCTACGAACTCACGTCATGCCTCGTGACGCGCATCCAGGTCGCCGAAGCCATCGTCCTTGATCCTGTCGAGGAAGGCGTCCCATTCAGCCGAGGTGAAAGCCAGTATGGCCCCGTCGGGGTCCTTGGAGTCGCGGACAAGGACGAGCAGGTCAGCATCCGGGCCGGGCTCGGCCTGCGAGATATCGGCAAGGGCGACCTCGACGCAGTCCTGACCAGCACCGCTGAGGGAGTTCTTGCGCCAGAGTCCGACCTCAACACAGTTGGATCCGTTGCCGCTGCGGCTACTCTTTCGCCACTCGATACGGGACATGTCCACTTCGGGCCTCCCCTTTTCCTTCAGCGCAGGGCATATCTTAGGTGGATTCCTCAAGCATTTTCTCGATCAACACCTTTGAACTGTCCGGACCTAGCGCTACCGCCCGCAAGTGGTCGAACGCTAGTGTGTACCAGTACATTTCACTGTCATTCTCCACATACAGGCTACTCGTCATGGTCTCGACATACACCACAGCGGGATCGTAAATTTCACGAAACTCCATGATGGCGAAGGTGCCGGCGGTTGCCGGATGGACGCCAGCGGCGAGCGGCAGCACTTGGATCGTGACGTTGTCCCGATCCGCCAGCTCAAGGAGCTTGACGTACTGCCCACGCATGGTCCCCGTCGAACCGATCTGGCGGATAAGAGCAGCCTCGTCGATCACGGTCCAGAACCGAATAGGGCTCTCTTCTCTCAGCAGAAGCTTCTGACGAGTCATGCGAACTTCGACACGGCGCTCCACTTCTGCGGGCGAGGACAGGGCCATCAAAGCCGAACGGATGACCTCGCGAGCGTAGTCCTCTGTCTGGAGCAGACCATGCACGAGCACGTTGTCGAAGCTGCGGATGAACGCCACATCCGCTTCGAGCTGGATATAGGTCGCATAGTCACTCGGTAGAGAGTTCGCGTAAGCGTCCCACCACCCCTTCATGCGCGCTGTTCGCGCCAGAGCATGCAGGGCAGATCGTTTGCTCGTGTCGAGTTCGTACAGGTCGAGCAGGCGAGTGAGGTCCGGAGACGTGATCCCGACGCGGGCCGTCTCGATCCTGGACACCTTCGCGACGGACCAGCCGACGCGCTGGGCAGCTTCTTCGAGGGTCATCGCATTGAGATCTCGCAACCTGCGGAGCTCGCTGGCCAGTCTCCGACGTCGAACAGTGGGACCACGCCCTGCTACCACAGCAACCTCCCGAGTTGACTACTGAAAGTGTGCAGGTATCCGCGTTCCGTGACAGCAGAATCGGGAAGTCGGAAAAACGGTAACTTTGCAGAACCGCTTGATAACTCAACGTACACGATGGACTATCTGACTGTGTTGCAAGGCCAGCCGTCGGCGGAGCCCATGACACACGGCGCCACATGACCCACAGGACCCAACGAGAGGGGCGGGCGAGGGGATGAAAATTCGTGATCTTCGAGGGTGGGGCGGTGAGTTGCTGGAGTTGGCCTGGGAGTTGAACGATCTCGGGTTCGACTCCGTGGTCAGGCTCTCGCCCGGTCGGCGGCCGAGCGTGGAGATCTTCGCGCCGCCAGGACGGTCGAGGGTCGCCACGGCTCAGCGGGGTCGCACTTCAGTGTTCACCTGGGAGCGGCGAGACCGCGCCCAGCAGAGCCATGACCGTCAGGGGCGCGGCAGGATGCGGGAGGCGGCCGAGCGGCTGGTGGAGGTGGCGCGGTGAGGGCGCTGGGGCTGCTGGGCCAGGTCGATCTGCCCGCGCAGATCGCCGCCGTTCCCCGGGCCCGCCGCTACGTCCGCGATCTGCTGAAAGGGATCGACCACCCGCACACCGACGACGCGCTACTCCTCCTCACCGAACTCGTCACCAACTCCGTACGCCACTCCGACTCCGGCCGCTGCCCCAGTGGACGGATCACCATCGCCGTCGCCCACCACGATGGAACGCTCCACATCGACGTGATCGACGCCGGCTCTGCGGCCGGGCACCGGCCTCTGGTCTGCGCGGGCGTGACCCCCGACAGCGGCGGAGGGCGCGGGCTCTGGCTGGTCAGGGAGCTGTCGTCGGCCTGGGGCTGGTACGAGATCCTCGCCGGCCGTGTCGTGTGGTTCCAGTTGAGCGGACGGTGACCCCGTGATCCGCTGGGACCACCCACCCCGCTGTCTCAGCCCGCACGTGCTTCCCGTGCGATCCCACTGCGAGGAGATGACCTGGCATCCCGCACGCGGGGATGGACAGGCCCGGGTCGTGCGATGGACCTGCGACTGTGACGCGGCCTTCTACGAGCTGTGCCAGGCGGGTGGACTGAGGTTCATCCGCCGCACCACACGCGCACGGAACAACCCGTCGATCGACGAGAGCGACCACTGGCCCGCCGGAGAGGCCGAGGCCATGTGGATCGCTCTGCTGCATGGACTCGTACGGTAGATGCGACTTGTACAAGGAGTTGTACAAGTCGCGCTACGTGATGCTACCCTCACGCCATGACGAAATTCGTGCGTGTCGAGCCCATCTCCTCCGCCCGCGCCCAGCTCAGCGAGACCGTCGCCCGAATCGGCGAGCAAGGCCTCCAGGCCGAGCCCGTCGTCATCGGCCGCCGATACAAGCCCGAGGCTGTCATTATCAGCTTCGAGCTCTACGAGCAGCTCGCCGACCTCATCGACGAGATCCAGCTGGCCCCGTTGATCCGGGAACGACTGGCCACCTCGACCACGAGTCCCGACCTGACCCTGGAAGAGGTCGCCGACTCCCTAGGGATCGACATAGAAGAGCCATCATCTTCGACACCAAATGGACACGAGTCGGCCGCGTGACTGGATGCGGCAATATTAACTCCGAAGAGTAGTCATTCGACTACTCTTCGGCACATGTCTCCCCGTGAACGAATCTTCGATGCTCGCCTGAGGCCCGAGGTCCACGATGACCTCAAGAACCTTCCGACGCATCGCCTCCGTAAAATCGCGATCCTGCGGATCCAGAACCTCATCTACGGTGATGAGCGCGGCAAAGAACTCATCGGTACAGCCGAACCCGATCTCACCGGGTGCCGCCGTCTCTATTTCGACGAGATCCCGAAGCTCGCACGGTGGCGCATTGTCTACCGCGAGCTTCCCGCCCCCCGGTCGGGCGCACTTCCGGTGATCCAAGTCCTGGCCGTCGGCCCTCGCGCCCAGATGGATGTCTACGAGCGCGCGGCGCTCCGTTTGGGGCTGCTCAGCCCCGAAGACATGAGCTGAGTACTTACCCGATCACCACAGGCCGCCCTCGGCTGCGGGTTTCTTCGTAGCGCGAGGGAGCTTGGGCTTCGCGCCCTTGTTGTGCAGGCCCTTGGCGACCTCTTCGGCGTAGCGGGCGTGGTTGAGCTCCAGCAGCCGGTCCACCAGCTCCCGCTGCGCGAAGAGACCAACGGTGTAACGGGTCTCCCTGCCTGCATTGTGGTGACCATGGTCGAGCTGGTCGATCAGGTCGTCCCAGCCATAGGCGCGACAGACCGCCTCGTCAATTGCCTTGTGAATACGGCGGAGTTCCACTACGTCGTCGTCATGGCACTTGGGGTCGTTGACCAGGTTGTAGGTCGCGGTCAGCCCGGCCTGGCGGGAGAGCATGAGGTCCCGACGAAAGATGTCCAGGCGATTGCCAAAGTCTCGCATCTCCCGGGTGAACCCAGGGAGAGGCAACGTCTCGAACACATCTGACGGCGTGTAACGAAGATCTGCTTTCATGGACGACGCTCGCAAACGTGCCCACCAGTAGTGGGTCCCACTCGACAATAACGTCAGCATCGCCATGTCATCAGTCGCAAACACCCCAAGCATGTGCGAGAAGACCTGCTTTGTAGGCACCATCACCGGCATCACAATTTTGCTGACCAGCGTGATCACAATGACCCGATCCAGCCCTGAAATAGCGGCTCGGAGCCCTGGCGCGAGCTTCTCATACTGCCACCAGCGTTCTCGGGTAGCTCGCTTGCTGTCGGGAAGCTTGTCTCTGTCGGGCTTGACCAGTTGCCGAACCCTTTCCAGGCACTGCGGATACTGCTCCGCTCTCGTCAACGGCCAATCACGGAAGTCAATGATCCAGCGACTTGCCGTAAGACTCGCACGCGAATTCAGGTCCTGACCATTCAGATAGCGAAATAGAACCTCCTCGCTTCTCCCGTTAGCGGAAATCAGACTGTCTGCCTCACCGTCTGCCATTACAAAGCCGATTCCATTGACGAAGTTACCAATGAAGGCACGCCCTCGACTAGCGGCCAATCGGTAAGGGTTACCGGAGACACGAGACTCGGGATCAAGGGAGGCCGTGATACCAGAAACCACGACGCCCTCTGCCTTAATCTCTGCCTTTTCACCGAGCACGGCTTGAGTGGTCCAGATAGCACAGTATTCCAGGACGGCGCTCTTGGACGGCCAGGGGCGGCTTTTGATGCATTTCCGAATCACCGTCCCTTGCATCACAAGCTGGTCGAGGCCAACCTCACGGCTGTCGCCCTGAGCCAGAGTGTTGGTGGCAATAATGCCGGTTTGTCCACCAGAATTCAGTAAGCCATGAGCGCGAAGCGTGAAGTAAGTAACTAGATCGGCATTACCCTTTACGCCATTTGCGATAGCTTCAACCAAGTGATCGCGGTAGATCGATCCAGAGGTTCCGCTAATTTTCTTGCCGCCGAGAAACGGCGGGTTACCGATAATCGCATCGAAGCCTTCCTGCTCGGAAACCTCAGGAAAGACAAGCGGCCAGTGAATTGGCTGACGGTCGAAGCTGCCGTCTACGTGATCAGTAGCAAGCCACTCCCTCCGAACCTCCCGAGCCTCCAGCTCCCCCCGCCCCTCGAAAACATCATTCGCCAGCTTCGCCGCATGCTCCGACCCCGCCCTGAGCCCCCGCTCGCCCTTCCCCGCGTAAGCCAGCGCCGCCCCCACCGCCAGGTCAGCGAACAGCCGGAGCTGCCCCGAGGCGATTCCCACGTCTTCGAGCCGCGCCCGCTTCCTGGCGAGTGCCGCCAGCGGGTCGTCGCCCAGCTCGATCTCGGCGATCTCCCGGCGCTTCTCGGCCAGTTCGGCGACCTTCTCCCGCACCCCGGCCGTCCAGTCGAAGATGCCCTCGTGGATCTTCCGCCCCTTCACCGGGTCCATGTGCATGTATTCGAGCTGCTCGATCGACGTGATTCCCAGCAGCGAGTCCCCCGCCACCAGTCGATCGTCCACGAACGTGAACGGCCGGGCCGGGTCCATGGAGACGAGCCAGAGGGACAGTTTGGCCATCTCGACGGCCATCGGGTTGATGTCGGCGCCGTACAGGCAGTGCTCGATGACCTGGCGGCGGGCCTCGATGACGAGCGGGTCGGCGTCGGCGTCGGCCGTACGCTCGGGGGCGCTCTCGCGGTAGGCGGTGGCGCGCTCGTCGCCCTCGCGGGACCAGGCGTCGACCAGGGCCTCACCGAGATAGCGGGCCGCGGCGACCAGGAAGGCGGCCGAGCCCATCGCGATGTCGGCGACCTTCAGCGACAGGATCTCGGCGGACGTCTTCGGCTTCCACTGGGTGCGGTCGGCGGTCTGCAGCGGACCGACCGTGTAGATCAGCGGCTCCAGGGCTCCCTCGACGACCGACTCGGCGAGCTTCCTCGGCGTGTAGTGGGTGCCGGTGTTCTTACGCAGCGCCGACTCGGTGACGTACAGCGTGCCGGGCAGGATGACGACGGGCAGGCCGCGCAGGTCGTCGCGGATGATCCCGGCGAACGGCAGCAGCCGCCGGGTCAGCTCGGCGTCGCCGCCGGTGACGGCGAGGAGCCTGCGGGTCGCCTCCAGCTCGGCGGCCTCGTCGCGCGGGGCCAGGTGCCGGGTGAGCGCACCGGCGGTGCCGATGCCGGAGTCCTTGTAGGTCTCGGCGAGCTTCGCGGCGAACCCGTCGCCCGTCGCGCCGCCGAAACCGGCGGCGAGGCTTTCGAGGGCGGCCAGCTCGACCTCCGCCTCCCTGCCGGACTTGCCGACGAGACCGACGACCGTGTCGGCCGCGCGGAAGCCCTCGTACGACAGCAGGCCCTCGTAGACGTAGCCGATCTGCTCGACGTCCAGGGAGCGGAAGCTGAGCCTGCGGCGCTCGCGGTTCTTGCCCTTGCCGACCTGGACGTACTGGACGGCCTGGAGCATGTGCAGGACGGTGCGGTCGTCGATGGTGAGCGGCATCCAGGTGGAGGGGTGCGGGTCGAACAGCGAGCCGTCGTGCGGGTGCATGCTGAGACGGGGGTGCTCGACGCCCCGGTAGACGGCCTCGAAGACGGCGAGCAGCCGGTGCCAGGCGCCGTAGGCGTTCTCCAGCTCGGTCTCGCTGCCCTCGACGGCGCGCTGTTCCAGCTCGGCGCAGAGCCGTCCGGCGGAGTAGGAGGCGGCGTAGACCTCGTTGTCGGCGGGCAGCAGGCCGCGTTCCTCGGCGAACAGCAGGAAGACGATGCGCATCATCACCGCCACCGAACCCCGGTAGACGTCGTGCGCGCCGATGTCGTCGCGCACGCCCGCGCGGCCGATGGCGGTGACGAGCAGCTCGACGGCCTGGCGCACCTGGACGCCGAGGGCCTCGGTGATCTCCTCCTGGCTGTCGAGGCTCGCGGCCAGCAGCGCGGGCAGCCGCTCGCCGACGGGCACCTCGAAGAAACGGCGCAGGCCGAGCAGCGAGACGAACGCCCGGACGACGTCGCGCTCGGCGGCCTCCGGCCAGGGCATCGCGTCGAAGACGGCCGTGGTGGTGACGCCGCCCTTGGGCGCCCAGACCAGCGCCCACCAGCGGCCGTCGGTGACCAGGCCCAGCTCGACGCCGTGGTGACGGCAGAGGTGGGCCATCCGGTCGACGGGGGTGGCGGCCCAGGTGGAGGACTTCATCCGGGCGGCGGGATGGCCACTGGTGATCATCCCGAGGAGGCGGACGTCCTCGGTCGCACCCGGGCCGGGCGCGACGCCGGGCGCGTCCGGGCCCGGCGCGGGCTCGCTCCGTGCGGCACCGGCCGCGGGCTCACCGCCCGGTACGGACAGCGCGAAGATGGGGGTGAGGGAGGTGTCGTGCTCGGGCACCTGGACGGTGAGCCGGTCGAGCCCGCCGATCTCGACGGCGTCGCCCCAGCCGAGCAGCTCGCGCAGGACGTACGCGATCCAGGGTCTGCGCCTCTTGCCGGCCTGCCAGGTGGCGTGCTCGACGCGGAGCCGTTCGCGCTCCCGCTTGTCCAGCGGGTCGAGGGCGGGCCAGGCCGAGCGCAGCACGGGCAGGCTGAGGAACGGGCCGGAGACCTCGACGAGGCTCAGCCAGTCTTGGTGCTGCCGCCCGGAGTCGCGCTCCGCGCCGAAGGACCTGCCGGAACCTGGCCTGCTCATCGGGTTGCCTCCCGCTTCGGCACGACGAAGACCACGGCCACCGGGAACCGGTGCGGCTGCGGGGCGCGGTAGCGGGACGCGATCGTCTCAAGCTCGCGGTCGCGCTCCTCGGCGAGGCGGGACAAACGGTCCTCCCATGATCTGCGGTCCTTGCGGTACTGGTCGAGCTCTTCCTTGCTCTGGGCCGCCTCGATGCGGCTGAACAGGGCGTCCTCGTCCTCGTTCTCGGCGAGCCTGGCGCGGAGCGCGGTCTCGAACCGGGCCAGGTTGTCGGCGACCCTGCCCTGCTCGGCCTCCATCCGCTGGACGAGCTTGCGCTCCAGCTGGTCGCGCTTCTGGTCCTTGCCGTCGACGCGCCAGTCGATCGACTGCAGGACCGCCTCGCCGACCTTCGGCCAGAGCCCGGCCAGGCGGTGCCGTACCGGAGCGGAGGCGGGGGTGCCGCCGGTGAGCGCCCGGTCCAGGAGGCCGCCGAGCACGGTCAGGTTCTCCAGCCGCCGGAAGCGGCCGTTCTCGGGGATCCAGCCTCCGGCGTGCAGGACCTCCTCGTGCAGCCGTACGCCGTCGCCGCCGACCAGGACGAAGCGGAAGAACGCCCCGACCAGCACGGTCTCCAGGGCGGGGTCGTCGCTGACCACCGCGGTCACCCGGTGCAGGCCGACCTCCGGGTTGGAGACGGCGGTGCGCAGCAGGCGGGTGGACATGGCGACGAGCGGGTGGTTCAGGTGGGCGAGGACCACGTCGTCGCGGACCCTGCCCCGCGGGTCGAGGGTCGCCTTCTCGTCGAAGGTGACCGGCCGCTGCCTGGGCGGCTCGCCGGACCTCCTGAGCTTGCCGGCGAGCCCGGCCGTGGCCCGCTCCCAGGAGCCGGTGAGCGGCTGCACGTCGTGCAGGCCGTCGGCCAGGTGCTTGTCGTCCACGTGGACGCGGAGCGGCTGCTGGCGGGCCAGGTCGAGCGCGGTGTCGACGACCCGCCTCACCTTGGCCGGGGTGATGCCGAGCTCGCGTACGGTGTCGTCGAGGTTCGCGCGGAGCCTGCGGACCTGCTCGCCGACGTTCGTCTCGGCCTGGACGGTCTGCCGGGACTCCCTGGCGGCGGCGCGCTCCATGTCGTAGTCGGAGATGTCGCCCAGCATGCGCCGCTGGACGGCCTCGGCGAGCACCGCGTTGACGGAGCCGAGGTCCTCCTCCATCTGAGCGACCTTCCCGGCGACCCGGGAGAGGAACTCAAGGTCGGCCTCATAGGAGTCGACCGCCTTCTCCCAGCCGGTGCCGACGAAGTGACGGATCTCGGGGTTGTGCTTCTGGCCCCACCGGTCGACCCGGCCGATGCGCTGTTCCAGCTTGTTGGGGTTGAACGGGATGTCGTAGTTGACCAGCCGGTGGCAGTGGTTCTGCAGGTCGATGCCCTCGCTCGCGGCGTCGGTGGCGAGCAGGACGCGGACGGGGTGCTCGGCGGGGTCGGTCTGGAAGGCGATGCGGAGCTGTTCGCGCTCGTCGGCGGCGATCCCGCCGTGCAGGATCGCGAGCCGGTCTCCGGCCAGGTCCTCCTGGCGGAGCAGCTCGGCCAGCCACTTCTGGGTGTCGCGGTATTCGGTGAAGACAACGACCCGCTCGTTGGTCCAGTCCTTGTCGGGACGGCAGACGGCCCTGAGGTAGGTGATCAGCTCGCGGGCCTTGGCGTCGGGAGCGGAGGCGTAGTCGAGGGCCCAGCCGCGCATGCGGGTGAGCAGCGCGACCTCCTCCTTGGTGGCGGCGCCCTGGAGCGGCGCGGCCATGCCGACGGCGGCGTCCTCGGCCTCGGCCAGCGGCTCGTCGTCGAGGTCGACTATGTCCCCCCAGTACTCCTCCATCCAGTCGGGGATCTCGTCATCCTCGTCGTTCTCGTCGGAAGCGGCCTGGGCGGTGGAGGTGACGGTGCTCAGGTAGACGCCGACCGTGTGGGCGAACGCGGCGGGGCTGGAGAACAGGCGCTTCTTGAGCAGCAACGTGACCAGGTCGGCGGCCTTGCGCCCCTTCCTGCTCCGGTTGAGCCGGGCCCGGCGCAGCGCCGCGAACTCCTTGAGCAGGCCGTGGACCTCGCGCTCGTCGTCGGGGTAGAGCACCGGGACGGCGTGGGCGGCGCGCTCCAGGAAGCGCTTCTTCCCCTTTCCGTCGACGATGTGCCGCTTGAGGCGGCGTACGACGGTCTCCTTGACGGCGGCGGGATCCGGGGTGACGCCCCGGGCGAACCGCTGGTCGTCGAGGATCTCCAGCAGCGCGGTGAAGCTCGCCTGGTAGCCGTTGTGCGGGGTCGCCGACAGGAAGAGCCGGTGGGTGAAGTGCGGGGCGAGGCGGCGGACCAGCCGGGTCTGCTGGGAGTCGACCGCGTAGACCTGCTTGGGCGCGGCGGGGGCGACGTGGTGGGCCTCGTCCAGGATGAGCAGGTCGAAGCGGCGCTCCAGCCCGGCCGGGTCGAGCACCTCGTCCAGCAGCCGCTGCGCCTTCTGGCCGCGCAGCCACGGCAGGCTGACGATCGTCAGCGGGTAGACCTGGAACGGGTTGGCGGCGGAGCCGTAGGTGCGGCGCACGACCGCGCAGCGCTCGGTGTCGACGATCGTGAAGTCCAGGCCGAACTTCTCGGCCATCTCGTCGCGCCACTTGAGGGTGAGACCCGCCGGACAGACGATCATGACGCGGCGGGCGCGGTTGCGCAGCAGCAGCTCCTGGGCGACGAGCCCGGCCTCGATGGTCTTGCCGAGGCCGACGTCGTCGGCGAGCAGCAGGTTCACCCGGGGCGCGTCGAGGGCGCGGGCCACCGGCTCCAGCTGGTAGTCCTCGATGGCGACGCCCGAGCGGAACGGCGCCTGGAGCGTCTTGACGTCGGCGCTGGCCACCGCGGACCAGCGGACGGCGTCGAGGAAGGCGGCCAGCCGCTCGGGCGGGTCGAAACCCTCGGGCGTCACGTCGGGCAGCGAGCCGCTGGGCAGGACGCGGCGGCCTGGCTCGATCTCCCAGATGACGTCGAGCCGGTCACCGTAGCGTCCGTCCTCGACGCTCTGCAGGCTCACCAGGGTGTTGGCGCCGCTCGCCTCGACCTCGCCGACCACCCAGCGCTGCCCGCGGACCGCCACCAGGGCACCGATCGCCGGCCCTTCCCCTGCCGCCTGCCTCGGGGACGTCTTCAGGGGCGTCGCGCTCGTCACCATTCACTCCTCGCCAACGGCTTCCCACCTGCGGCGCTCACGACCCCGCCGTCCTGCGGCCACGGGAAAGAGCGCGGCCAACCAGTCTGGCAGGCCTCAAGCGCCCGCAAAGTCGATCGCCCCGGGAACGTTCCGCCAGGGGCGTGAACCGGACTGTACGCCTATCGTCGTCTCACGTCCACACAAAGAAACTCTGTGGACTTAGTTCACATTCCTGTTGAGATGGTCTACGTTCCATGATGTGACGCGGTGCACATCGAAGGCGGAGCGGCGACTCCGCCACGAGAGACCGTGTCCACCGCGTGGCGTAGTTCGGTCGCCGCCAGATCGGACTGTGACACGAATTCCGATCGCCGATCACAGGTCGTACGCGCCGGGGCCGCGCCTTTGCCCTCGCGGCTCGACACCACCTCTTCCAGGCGAATGCACTTTATCCCTAAACGAGGAATCTAAGAACACGAAACCCTACGATATGGGTCAGCGATACGAAAGGGGGAGACGCCGACAGTGCAGCACTGCACCAAGAAGAACCCGCATAACCGCCACTCTGCACCATTTGGTTATTTAAGTACACAAAAGGTGTTTACGGACGTCGATCTGGTCGTAACGGAGATGACGGCCAGGGTCACCGCGGAAGATCTTCTGTGGAGCGTTGTCCACTACCCCCCGGTTCTCCGCAAGAAGATATTGCGACACGTGGGGCTTTCCGACATGCGGTCGATCAGCAAATCAGCGGCGACCAGCCTCGTGCACGCGCTCAGGGGAAACGACAGGAAGCGAAGCACGTCGCTCACCCATGTTCTCAGCTTGCCTTTCATCCACGGATTCGAGAACCACGACGAGCTCACCGCGGACACCTGTGCGAGGCTGCTCCGACCGAGTTCCGCCGCCGAGGCGATGTCGTCGGCGTCCGCGGCGCCCAGCTTCGTCGAGATGTTGGCGAACACGAGAGGCCTCACCGACGACCTCTCCCATCTCGTCGTCGCGCACATCTGCCGGTATGACCTACCACTGTCTCCGCTGGCCTTCGCACTGCTCGTTCCCGCCTCCGAACGTATGGGCCTGGACACCGCCGAAGCGGTCCGTACCGCCTGGCAGGGGTTTCGCACCCTGCATCCGGAACTTCCCGAAACACCGATCTCGCTCTCCGAACTTCGGGACGCCGCCCAGCAGTCACTTCCAGCGGCCGCACTCAAGAATTCGGATCTCAACGGGATCAAAGAAATCGACCACTACGAGCCCGAAGAGCCCGAGTTGACGACAGAACCGGAAGAACCCCAAGAGCCCGCGAAGAACGACGCCCACATCCTCGCCGAGGATTCCATCGAGGCGTTGCGGGAAGAGATGAGCCGTCTACGCCAGACGCTTCTGAAGGCCGCCGAGGCCGCCGGAAACGTGCAGCGAGCATGTGCCGACGCACGCCGGCCCCTTGACCACGACCTGGAAGTGATCACGCGGAGCGTCATCGGCTTCGACGGGTTACGAGACAGGCTCGCGTCGGCGGCCGACTCCACGATCGCCGACGACGGCACGGTCGCCGCCCTCCAGCAAACCCTCGACCATGTCGCGTCGGCGGGTTCCCGGCGTCGTCGAATACTCGCACTGGCTCACCTTGAGGGCCCGCCCGTCCTCGACACACAGCTGGAGGAGGTCCGTGCCGCCGCCCGCGCTGAGTCTCCGATCCTGGAGACGCTCGCCGAGCTCATCCGGCTCGCCGCCGACGCCGACGCCTTCCTGCGGACATCCGAGTTGCATGATCGGTTCAGGCGGGAGGCACCGGACGGTTGGGCCGCCGTGGCCTTGGCCGCGGTGCAAGGTCGGCTGACGGTTCCCGAGCCACCGAACATCGCCTCGTCCACCCCCGCCGACAGCGAATTCCCCGAAGGGGATCAGCCCGACGACGACGGACGGGACGAGGGAGGAACGCCCCCCACGACGGACGAGCCGGAAACGCCGTCACCGACTCAGGGCGCCATGCTTCCTCCTCCCCCGGAGGATCAGGATGAGCTGGCCGACCTGGACGCCTTTCTGGAGGAAGGCTTGAGGCGGCCGGCGGAGCCATCCGTCCGGGAGCCCTCGGCGTCGGAGCGGACTCCCTCGGCCGAACCCGCCACAGCGGTGACCGGCGGTCCCGCCTCCCCTGATTTCTCCGCCGGGCCCGCGGCCGAGATCACACCGGTGAACGAGGAGTCCGAAGAACCGGCGCGCCCCGGGATGACAACGATCGACCATGTCTCCTCCTCTCCGTCGCCCACGGACCATCTGGCGGGACTTCCCCCGAAGGCGGCCGAGGCGGAGGCGGAGGCGATCCGTGCCGGACAGCTGGGCCTGGCCGCCTGGCTTCGCGTGGCGGCGGGCCGCCCCAGCGCCGAGGTCAACGCGCGACGGTGCGCCGCCATGGCCGCCGAGATGAGCGAGTTCGCCGGACGGCTGTCGGCCATGTTCACCGAATCGGCCGCGAACGTGACGTCGAAGGCCCTCGCCGAGGACACGGCCGGGCAGTTGCTCTGCTGGGCCGCGGCGATACGGACCGGCCTGATCCACCCCACCCCGGAGACCGTCCCGCTGATCGAGGACCTCTCCCCCGTGGTCTCCGACCTCCCGGCGCTGACCGCGTACGGAAAGGCCTTCGCCAAGGTCGCCAAGGACGGCGCCTATCTCATGCCGGGTCTGTCGGAGAGGTTGCAGGACGCCTCGCAGGCGGAGAACAACCGCAAAGACGCCTCCCTGGCCGCGTTGAGGTTTCTTGAGGAGGCCCCCTCTCAGACGATCAAATTTCAACGGGCCACCGAGGTATGGAAATTCCTGCTCCAGGAGAACGCCCCGCTGGGTGCTCTGCTCGCCGTCGCGGCTCGCGACGACGAGAACGAGATGCGGAACGCGAGGGCGAAGCTCAAGGAGCTCCGTGCCGGTCACATGATCGATCGGACGATCGACGCCGCGGCCAAGGAGCGGACGTCGAACCGCGGCAGCAGCCGGATCCACTCCAGCGCGCGGATCAAGCTGGTGGAGAAGGTCAACCGGGCTCTGGACCTCGTGGCGACCTGGGTGACGGCCGTCCACGAGGTGGAGGCGCTACGCACCGACGGCTTCGGCGTTCCCTCGGTCGTCGGGGCACTGAACGACCTCCGTGCGGTGGTCAACCAGAACAGAGTCCAGGCCGAGGAGGAACTCGTAAGGCTCGCCGAGTCCGCGGAGCCCTTGGCCGCTGCCGCGTCGGCCGCCTCGACGCTGGTCCGTGACACCCTCAGGTTGCTGGACGGAAGTCCCCCGCCGGAGTCCGAGCCCTCGATCGCCCACGTGCTCAACGGCGATCTCCTGTTCTCTCCCACGATCAGGGTCGAAGCCGGCACCCTGGCCCCGTACGACACCCCCGCCCTGAGCGAGCTCACGCCCCTGTGCGGTGGAAGTGACCGAGACTGGCGTGCGGCCTTTCTCGCGCGCGCCGATCTCGGCGACCACGAGGGCACCCGGGCCGTCATCGCCGTCCTGTCGGATCAGGACCAGGAACTCGCGGCCGAGCTCCGAAACCGCCGGGAGAAGCTCGTCTCCGCCGCCAGGAACGAGCGCGGTGATCGGATCGAGAACATCCGTGACCAGATCGCGGAGTGGCGCCGAGACGGTGTGCTCCCCGAGATCGCCTCGACCCGCTTCTCCGCGACGCTCCAGACGCTGGCCGGTGACGAGCGGGATGACTTCGGCGTCATCTTCCACGCTTTGGAGGAGCTGAAGCGGGAAGCGGAGAAAATCCGTGATGACAGGATCGCCGTGGAGCAGGAGCGGCTCGCCGCCCTCAGCGCCGAGAACTCCAACGTCGCCGACGTGCAGGAGCGGATCAAGGGCTTCATCGACGTGGGCGACCTGACCACGGCTCACGAGTTCATCGCGCAGGCACAGGCCGGAAAGCCGCTTCCCGAACGCTCCGACGCCGTCGACCATCTCAGCAGGTTCTTCCCGCACTTCCCCAGGGCCTTCGAGAGCGTGTCCTCCCGCTCATCGAGACGGCAGCGGCCGGAGAGCGACGACTGGCTCCAGAAGCTCAAGGACGCCCTCAAGTTCAAGAACGACGTCACCGATCCCGAGTTGGGCGACGTGCTGGCACAGGCCGGGCTGTCGGTCTCCGGGATCCCGAGAGGCCGGTTCGGAGTGTCGGAACTCGGTCTGCGCTTCTGGCAGACCATGTCCCAGGGCCCCAAGGCCGCGGGCAACCTGAAAAGCCCCATCGCGGCGGTGTTGCAGATGATCGGCCTTGAGGCCGACCAGGAGGCCGGCCACAACGAGGCGCAGAACCGGACCTGGGTCGCCCTCAACAATGTCAGCACGATAGGCGAGGCCCTGCTGCCGGCCTTCGGATCCGGGATGAGCCCGTCGGGTGACCGCCTCAAGCTGCTGCTCGTGTGGAAGTCCCCGGCCCCGCAGCAGGTCGTCGAATGGCTGAAGGACCAGCCGGAGGGTCAGACCGTCCTGGTCTTCTACTTCGGTGTCCTCACCGTGGAGCAGCGGCGCCAGCTGATCGCGGTCAGCCGCAAGCGCACCACCCCGGTGACGGCCGTCATCGACGACGCCGCGGTCAGCTATCTGGCGCTCCTGCCCGAAGCCAGCTGGACCTCCACGGTGAGCCTGCTCGCGCCGTTCAGCTCCGCCAACCCGTACGCGCCCACCGGGGACGTACCGGAGGAGATGTTCTACGGACGTTCGGACCAACTGCAGGAGGTCATGAGCAGGACGGGCTCCTCGTTCGTCTACGGCGGCAGGCAACTCGGCAAGTCCGCCCTGCTTCGCAAGGCCGAGCGGCAGATCCGCAGGTCCGACCCGGACCGGAAGATCATCTTTGAGATCGTCCAGAACATCGGCCGGATGGTCCCCGTGGAGTCGCTCTGGCCCATGCTCGCCGGCAAACTCGCCGCCGCCGAGATCCTTCCGCAGTCGGCGAGGACACTCTCCGACCCGAAGGAGATCTGCCACGGTGTGAAGGAGTGGATCGAGGAAGACCCGGCGCGGCAGTTGCTGATCCTGCTGGACGAGGCCGACGAGTTCCTCAACGAGGACGCTCGGCGCGCGTTCAGCAACGTCATCGCCCTGCGCAACCTGATGAACGAGACCGACCACAGGGTGAAGGTCGTCTTCGCCGGGCTGCACAAGACCGCCCGCTTCGACAGCCTGTCGAACCAGCCACTGGCACATCTCGGAGAACACATCGCCATCGGGCCGCTCGACCCGCAGGACGCGTTCAACCTGCTGACCAGGCCGCTGGCCGCGCTCGGCCTGCGCTTCCCCGCCACCCTCGCCTCGCGGGTGATCGCGGAGGCCAACAACGCCCCCGCCCTGATCCAGCTCTTCGCGGAGTCCCTGCTGACCCGCCTGCGACGGCTTCCCGCCCCGCAGGCGGCACTGCCCTACGAGATCACCCGCGAGGATGTGGACGCCGTCTGGCGGGACAACAAACTGGCCGGCGGTTTCCGTCACCGCTTCGAGCTGACGCTCAACCTGGACAAGCGGTACAAGGTCATCGCCTACGTGGTGGCGTTCCACTCTCTCGACGCGGGCGCGGACGCCACGATGACGGCCGGCGAGCTGCGAGTCGCCTGTCAGGGATGGTGGCCCCAAGGGTTCAAGGACTCCTCCAGTGACGGTTTTCGCGGGCTCCTGGAGGAGTGCGTCAACCTCGGCGTTCTCGCCGCCGACCGGGAACGTTACCGGCTGCGCACCCCGCACATCCTCAACCTGCTCGGCGGCACCGACGAGGTCGAGGCCGTCCTCGAACAGGCCGAGAGTTTCGAGCAGGCCGACTCCTTCGACGCGCAGTCCTATCGTGCCGCCTATCTGGGACACCGCGAGCGCTCCCCGCTGACCGGCAGTCAGGTCTCCTGGCTGTTGCGCCGGCGGAACGTGCTCCACCTGATCGCCGGCTCGAAGGCGCTGCAGCTCGACCGGGTGGCGGCCGCGCTTCAGGACGAGGCCAGGCGGCACGGCCAGGCGCAGACATGGCGGGTCGGCGAGAACGGCCTCACCTTCGACGGAGCGATACAGCGGGCGAGCAACAACTCGGGACACAACCTTGTCATCGTCGATCTTTCCGGCCTCTCGCACATCAAGGGCACCGGCATCATGCGCTCGGCCTCGCGCGCGGTCTCGCTGTCCAGTGGCGGCACTCTCGCCATCGCCGTCATCGCCCCACCGGAACACGCCCTTCAGTGGCTGACGGTCGGCCGCGGGGCGGACACGGCCAAAGACGAGATCGACGATCTGACCAGCACGGCCAACCTCGTGGAGCTGCAGCCGTTCAACCGGCCGGGAGTTCGGCAGTGGATGTACGAGGAAGGGCTGGGATTCCAGGACGAGACCAGTCAGGGGGCACTGTTGCGGGTCACCGGCGGGTGGCCGGTTCTGATCAGCAAGGTGATCCAGGACCTGAGCAGGCCCGACGTCGATCGCGAACACGCCTTGGAGACATGCCGGACCTATCTCCACCAAAGGCCAGATGATTTCGTCAAGTCCACGGGGGTTCTCTCCGGCATGGCTCTGGGATCCGCCTGGCGGGAGCTTGTGCGGCTGACCGAGATCGCCGACGACCCGGAGACGATCTCGGACCTTCTGGCTCTGGCCGGAGCGGAGGAGGAGGGACATCCGCTCTCCGAATCCCATCTGCGGGAGGAAGGCTACGTCTCCACCGCGGACCTGGTCGAGGTGCTCCGTACGCTGGGTGCACTCGTACCCCGCACCGACGGAAAGCTCGAACGCGAATCCGTTCTCATGAACGCGACCCGGCGGATGGAGCGGTCTCGGTGACACCGGATCCGCTGCTGCCGATCCTCCGTGCGGTGGCCGAGGTGTTCCTGTCCCGGCCCGCCCTGGCCGGGCGGGAACACGACGTCGACCAGTTCGTCACCGCCCAGAGGGAAACGCTCATCGAGGCACTGGTCAGGTTCCAGGGACTCCGGGATCGTCTCCGGAGAGATCTCCGGATTCCCGACGACCAGCCGGAGTCACGGGCTCTCGCGACGCTGCTGCTCTCTTCTGACCACGATGTCCTCCAGGCGGGACTCCGGCTGGCGGAACAGCTGAACAGAACGGACCGCCTCCAGCAGACCCGGCTGCGGAGACACCAGAGAAAGGTCGACGACCTCCGGGCCCGGCTGGAGCGGGCCAACGGCCGAAACGAGCACACCGCCGCGGACCTTCGGAACACCAGGGCCATCCTTGAGGAAGCCGAGAAGCGCGTCGAGGAACTGGACATCCAGGTGTCGACCCTCCAGCGGCGTCTCGATGATCCGGATTCGAGCGTCGCCGACCTCCTCGGCGCCCTGCGACGTACGTTCGACACACCTGACGGCGACCCCGTACCCGATCGGCGGACCTCCGCCGTCGCTCCGCTCGTCGCACTCGCGGCGAAGGTCACAGGCATCGAGCCCGAAGCGCTTGTCGCGGCGCTTCAGGCGATCGTGTCCCCACCGGACATCCCACCGGAGCCCCGGGTGACCGTCACCCGGGAACTCCAGCTGCGCGTCCTGCCTCTGGGGGGCGCCACCGAGATCGGCGGCTCGTGCGTGCTGATCGAGGCCGGTGGCACCCGCCTGCTCGTCGACGCTGGGCTACGTCCCGGTGATCCGGCCCAGCCGCCGCGCGACATCGATCAGGCCCTGAGTGGACCGATCGACGCCGTGGTGGTCACCCATGCGCACACCGACCACTGTGGGTACGTCCCCGCGCTGGTCGAGCGGATGCCGAGGCTGCGAGTGATCGCGACCCCGGCGACCGTGCGGCTGATGCCCGCCATGTGGACCGACTCCGCGAAACTGATGGACCTGCGACGACGTACCCATCGCGAGTGGGGGGCGAGCGGCGAGGCGCTCTATCACGGCGACACCGTCAAGGCCGCGGTCCAGCGCTGCGAGGAGATCCCGTACGGTGTGCGGCGCCGGATCGGAGACCTCACGCTTGAGCTGTTTCCCGCGGGCCACATCCTCGGGGCCGCCGGAGTCGTCGTCCAAGCCGGTGAACAGCGCGTCGTTGTCACCGGTGACATCTCCGGTTTCCGTCAGGAGAGCGTGGACGGCTACGAGATCCCAGATGTGGCACGCGAGGCGGACCTGCTCGTGATGGAGTCCACCTGCTGTGCCGAAATCCACGATGCGCGAGAGACGCGCGTCAACGACCTGGTCCGAGCCGTCGAAGACGTCTACTCGGCCGGTGGACGTGTTCTCATCCCAGCCTTCGCACTCGGCCGCGCCCAAGAGCTCGCGCTGATCATGCGGAACCGACTTCCCCACGTACCGGTGCTTCTCGATGGAATGGCCGCGGACATCACATCTTCGTTCGAATCCATTACCGCGGACCGTGGATCACCGTTGCGCATCGTCGGCGGAAATGTGAAACGAGCCAACCGCCCCGACGACCTTGACCAGTTCACCTCCGGAGTGGTGATCACCACATCGGGCATGCTCACCGGGGGGCCGGCTGTGCAGTGGGCGGCCCGCATCCTGCCGGAAGCCAACAGTGCGCTGTTTCTCTCCGGATATCAGGACGAGGAATCCGGAGGCGCCAGGTTACTCAGACTCGCCGAGGAGCACGCCTCGCACCTGCCCATCGACGACCACGGCGTAGAAAGGAGGATTCCCCTCAGAGCCCGCATCGAGATGATGCGGCTGTCGGCACACGCCGACAAGCGGGGCCTGCTCGAGATCGCCGACGAGGTCGCGGCCCAGCAGGTGATGCTGGTGCACGGTATCCCGTCGCGTCAACGAGACTTCGCCAAGATCCTGGAAATACGCCACCACCGCATGACCCCAACCGGCCTCTGGCATAACGGCCAGCGTGGGGCGCCCGGCTCGCCGCTCCCCTGACCTACCTCTCGAATACACCGGAAGCGGTGAGGGCGACGGCAGCAGGTGGCTGTTCCATCTGTTTCCTCAAGCCCCGGAGCCCGCGTTGGCTCCGGGGGGGCCGACCACGACCTTCAACATCAAGACGATCTGGAGAGACAGCACCGGGTGGGCCGGAGATGGCCTCGCCATCGCCCTTGGCCAGGCCCCTGCGGCCGGGTCGGCTCCCAGGTGAACTGAGTCAACGGATAGGCTGCGAAAGGACCTTCCTGGAAAGTCACGGTGCCTGCCTACCTGGGTATACGCCGTTATCGTGCCTTTCAGCGGGGAAGGTCGTCACCGTCCTGTCCCCTACCCGGAGACACAATGCCTCCTTCTGTCGACCCATCGGTCTCCGTCACCCTGGCTGAGATAGCCAGGATCGCCGGTGTCGGGCGCGCGGCCGTCAGCAACTGGCGCCGACGCCACGACAGCTTTCCCGCGCCGGTCGGCGGCACGGACACCAGCCCTCAGTTCGCGCTGTCACAGGTGGAGGAGTGGCTGAGGCGGCAGGGGAAGCTCGACGAGGTCGGCAGCCGGGAACGGCTGTGGCCGGAGTTCGAGGCCCTTGGGGACCGCGACACGATGGGGAGGGCGATCGCTGCGGCCGGTGCCCGGCTCGCCCGAGAGGAGGCGGGGCACGCGGCAGGTCCGCCCGACACCGACGCGGCCGAGGGACTTCCGTACCACAACGGCCTCTCCGATGCCCAGCGGTCCCTGGTGGAACGCGCGGTCAGCCTGGCCAGGAAACACGGGGCCCGGGACACCTTCGACTTCCTGCTCGGCCGCTGGCTCGACACCCACGTCCGGCAGATCGGCGTCACGCCGCGCCCGCTGGCGGCTCTGATGGCGAAGGTCGCCGAGCTGTCGCGCGACGGTGAGGCGAGCGATGTCGGCACCGTGCTCGACCCCGCGTGCGGCACGGGCGGTCTCCTGCTCGCCGCCGCCCGGCAGTGGGCCGGCAAGGTGGACACGCGTCCCTCGGGTGTCCCGCTGAAACTACTCGGCCAGGACGTCGACC
Organism: Streptosporangium vulgare; assembly: GCF_042428775.1. Classification (NCBI taxonomy): domain Bacteria; kingdom Bacillati; phylum Actinomycetota; class Actinomycetes; order Streptosporangiales; family Streptosporangiaceae; genus Streptosporangium; species Streptosporangium vulgare. Next base: position 402,829 of record NZ_JBHMBS010000004.1, read on the forward strand.
CGACCCAGGCGGCGCTGGCCGCCGTACGGATCCTGCTCGCCGGTCACTCGCCGGAGCGTGAGACCGCGTGGGAGGTGGACGTCCGGTCCGGGAACACGCTGCGCGCCGACCCCCATCCGGACGTCCGCGCCGACGTGGTGCTGTGCAACCCGCCGTTCAACGAGCGCGACTGGGGATACGAGGAGCTCGCCACCGACGCCCGCTGGACGTACGGCCTGCCTCCCCGCACCGAACCGGAGCTCGCCTGGACACAACACTCGTTGAGCCGCCTGGCGCCCGGTGGGACGGCGGTGCTGCTGATGCCGCCCGGTGTCGCCTCCCGCCGGGCGGGGCGCCGCATCCGGGCCGGGCTGCTCCGCAGCGGCGTGCTGCGCGCGGTGGTCGCCCTCCCCCCGGGATCCGCGCCCCCGCACAGCGTCGCGCTGCACCTGTGGGTCCTGCGAGCACCGGCCGGAGACGGAGCGGGGACGGAGGCCGGGGTGCTCCTGGTCGACGCGGCCGGGATCCAGCCGGAGCTGTCGGAGGGAAGACAGAGGACGGGCAGGGCGGCGATCGACTGGCCCCTCCTGCACAGGCGCGTGGTGTTGGCCATACAGCCGGGAGACAAGGACAGGGACCGGCCGGCCGACCATGCCGTGGTCCCGGTGATCGACCTTCTGGACGACGAGGTGGACCTCACCCCGGCACGACACGTCCCGAAGAGGGGGACCTCGGCAAACCTGGGCCTGCGACGCTCGTGGAACCGGTTCGGCACCCTGCTCCACGAGCTGCGGGACCTGACCGCGACCTTGTCCGCGCTCGAACTGAGCGGCGAGGAACCCGCGGGTCAGGGCACGGTGACCGTGGGCGACCTGCTCCGGGCGGGCGCGATGACGATGCGGGCCGGACAGCAACCGGCGGACGGCGCGGTGCGCACCGATGACGCCCCCGACGACGCCGTACCCGTGCTCACCGTCACCGACGTGCTGGCCGGAGGCAGGCCGTCCGGCTGGTTACCCGCGCGTGAAGCCTTGGCGGGCGAGACGGCGGGCACCCTCACCGTGACCGGCCCGGAGGAGGTGGTGGTCGTCGGGGCCTACCGGGCGTTCGGCGCCTGGGTCGACACCGATGCCCCCACGGTGCTGGGCTCGCAGCTGTTCGCCCTCCGGGCGGATCCGACACTGCTCGACCCCTGGTTCCTGGCCGGTTGCCTACGCGCCCCGGCCAACGCGAGGCAGGCCGGAACCCACGCCTCGACCTCCTCCCGCATCGACGTCCGCAGGCTGCAGGTGCTGCGGCTTCCCCTTGCGGAGCAGCGCCGCTACGGCGAGGCCTTCCGGCGGCTCACCGCCTTCGAACGGTCGCTGCGGGAGGCGCGGACGATCGGCGGAGAGCTGGTCGACGGGCTGACCGACGGACTGGCCGCCGGGACGATGCCCCGCGACTGGTCGTGAACGGCCGCCCCGGGGGCATGTGACGGGGCGGACCCGAGGGCGTCAGGACGCGCGGCGTGGAAGGAGTGCGAGGATCTCCCCCACCTCCTCACCCCGGCCGAGCTCGGACAGTTCCACGCCCAGGTCCTCACAGCGGGAGCCGACCGCGCCGGCGAGCCCGGCGGGCAGCGCACCCGCCCGGGACACCACGACACGCAGGCCGTCCAGTGCCGCGTCGAGCTCTCCGAACGGAATACGGCACTCGGCCACGCCCAGCCTGGCGATCAGTGACGCGGCCAGGAAAGGCGGATCGGTCGCGTAACCGAGATCGTCGACCAGCTGCCGGTAGAGGGCTCCGGCCCTGCCGCAGTCTCCCGCGATGCGCAGGCTGTCCGCGCACGCGATCAGCGCCGCCCTGACGAGCTGGTCGGCACCGAACTGTCGTCGCGCGTCGGGAAGGAGGGCGACGAGACGCTCGGTGGCGGGCCCGGCCTCTCCCACGACGAGTTCGTTCCTCACCTCGGCGAGGATTTCCTCGACGTTCCGGCGGCTGAGCCACGTTGCGGTCCGATGCGAACGCGCGGGTAGCGGGGAGGGGGCGGAACGCCGCGCATCGGCCGGGTTCCCCGGGCGAGGAAGATCGCGCGGCTCCCTGAAGGGGAGCGTGGGGTCCGGGTCCACCCGGGGAGAGGGAGCCGGGGTTCCCGGACCGGGAAGGTGGGAACTCAGCGCCTCCAGAACCTCCCCCGCGTCGAGAGGGCGGTCGTACGGGCCCTTGGCGAGCAACCTCCTGGTGAGCTCGGCCAGATCCTCCGGAACGCCGGAGACGAGGTCGTGAACCGAGGGCGGCTCGCTGTGCAGGTGCTGGACGATGATGCCGCCCTCGCCGTCGGGGTCGAACGGCTGCCGACCGGTGAACAACTCGAAGAGCACGCAGCCGAGCGCGTACAGATCGGTGTGAGGAGTGAGCTGCTCCTCCCTGATCTGCTCGGGTGCCATGTAGCCCCTGCTTCCGAGGGTGGCCCCCCGTGCCGTGTAGCGGGTGACACCGGGACGCAGCGGCATCGCGATCCCGAAGTCGATGAGGACGACGGTGCCGTCACGGGCGATGATCACGTTCTGCGGCTTGAGATCGCGGTGGACCACGGGGACCTCGTGGGCACGCCTGAGCGCGGCGGCGATCTGGGAGGCGATCGCCACCACCACCGGACGCGGGAGCGGACGGTGCGCCGCCAGGAACCGGTGGAGCGGGCTGCCCTCGACCAGTCGCATGACGATGTACGGGCGGTCTCCGTGGGTGCCCCGGTCGTACAGCTCGGGGATGCCGGGATGGTCGAGGTCGGCGAGCAGGGCCCCCTCCCTCCGGAACCGGCCGTGCAGCTCGGCCCGGCCTTCGTTCATGTCGTCGGTGTCGAACCAGTCGGCGAGCTCCGGAAGGGGACGCACCAGCTTGACGGCGACCTCGCGCCTCGAACCGCTGTCGTAGGCCTTCCAGACCTCGGCCATGCCGCCCTTGCCGAGAAGCTCCAGCAGCCGGTATCGGCCGTTCAGGACATCACCAGGCTTCATGTTCACCTTCCGGTCTGTGTTCACACAGATCCCATGAATCGCTCGCACGGCTTTCCGTAACGGCACGAACAGCCTAGCGTGAATCCTCAATGCCACAGAACATCACTTGACTCAGTTCACATGTTCGTGTTTTCTGGAGACTGCTTCCCGGGGTTCCCCGGTGAAGTCCGTGTCCGCGTGCTCTGAACGACAGAGGGGATCCGATGACCGTCTGGCTTCCACCCCCCGGCACCGCCGGTGACGGCTCAGCCGTGCGCACCGGGCTGCCGGCGACCAGGGAGGACTCGCGCGACTGTCCCACCGCGGTCGCCGCCGGGGCTCGCATCTGGCTTCGCGCGACCCCTGAGTCACCTCGCCGCCGCCGCGACCCTCTGCAGGGCTTCACCTTGAAGCCGTTCATGGACGCCCTTGACCTGATTGAACATCGGGGGGTGCCGACCGCGCAGGCGATGGCGGAACTTCACCGGACACAAGGCACCTTCGACGGAAAAGGCCGTCCCCCGGCCCACCCCGGGCTGATCGAGTGGACCGCCGCGGCGGTGCCCCGGTACCTCGCTGCCCGCGAGGCCGAGAACGCCTCGAGGACGGTGCGTACCTACCCCGTTCCCGAGGAATGGGTGGTTCGGCGTGACCTCAGGTCACCCGACCGGCGTGGGGCCTCGCACTACGAACAGACCGCGTGGGGACGCCGTTACGTCTCCGCCGACGGTGGTGTGCGCGAACTGCGGCTACTGTCCTTCGGCACGGCCAAGAAGGAACGCTCCAACGCCGAGAGGGCCGCGGCGGCCCACACCGCCGCCTTCGGCGTCCCGAGCACGTCGGGGTACGGCGAGCTCTACCGTCCGCTGAGGGGCCTGCCCGCTGCCCGTACCGTCCGTCCCCGGCGGGTCCGGATCGTGGACGTCGGCTGCGGTGACGGCAGCAGCACTCTTCTGGCCGACTGGGACCTGGAGGAGATCCTGCGGCGCTATGCCGAGCACACCGTGCCGGCCCTGGGCCGCGCGGTGGACGCCGCCGGGCGCGTCCCCGGCTCCGGGTGCGTCGGGTGCAAGGCCCTGAACGGGTGCACGACGCTGCACCGGGCCCCGGGGATGCTGGGCCTCGCCGCCCACCTGTCACGCCCCCGGCGCAGCGTGTCGGCCAGCGACCTGCGGACACACGTCGAGTGTCCCGCCCGCTTCCACCTCACCAGGCAGCTGAATCTGAGATCACCACGTCCCGAGAACACCGCGATCCTGCGTGGCCGGGCCGTCGACGCCTGGTTGAACGAGCGGCACGCGACCCGTCCCCTCATGGGATGCGGGCAATCAGCGGGGCCCGAGGATCCGGGCAACTGGTCCGCCGGAGGGCACGTCCTCACCGGTGAGGAGGCCAGAGCGGGCGCTCGTATGATCGCCGAGCACGCGGCCCTGTGCCCGCTCGACGGGCTCGATCCCGGCGAGCGGGTGCGCGTTCAGCCGCAGCTGACCTGCTACGACCCCGAGCTCGACGTCGTCGTCATCGCCACCCCCGACCTTCTCCACACCCGCGGTGGCGGGTGGATCTGGCGCGAGACGAAGACCGCGGGCAACCATCTGTGGGAGGGCCGGGCGCTGATGCGCACCTACCCCCAGCTCGCCCTGGCCGTTCTCATGATGGCCTCCGGGGTGCTCGGCGGGGACACGCGCCGCTCCCGGATCGAGCTGGAGATGCTCTATCCGGACGACGGGGGCCTGGAGGTGCTGGACCCCGGCCTTCCCTCCGTCGTCGACGAGGCTCGCACGGTGATCGCCGAGATGGCCGGCCCCTGGCAGCGGGACACCTCCTACTCCGCCGTTCCCGGCAGGCACTGCGGCGGCTGCGAGGCCCTCGACTGGTGCCGGCCCGGTCGCGAGCACCTCACCCCCTCGCCGGACCCCGTGGCCTGACACCGCCCCGTTTCTCCGAGGACCCCCTGAGGAGCCCCGTTTCATGTCACCGTCCCCACCTTCCTCGTCACTCGCGGACTGGTCCGCGCACGCCGGTGTCCCGCTGCTGCAGACACTCGCCACGGCCGTCCTGCGACTCGCCGACATGACCGACCTGGAGGCGTTCACGCTCCCCTATCCCGCCGAGGCACAGCGTGCCCTGGATCGCACGGCGCTCGCCTGCCTGCTGCGGGGCGCCCACCCTCCGGGAAGCGTGCCCGAACTCCTCGCCTGGTGCCGGACCCGTCCGGTCGAGGACTGGCCGCTGGACCTCCCCCAGGACGCCTTCGGGCCGGACGACCTCCTCATCGATCCTGTTTCCGGCAAACCCACCCAGCTGTGCCACGAATGGTGGACCCGTGCCCGTGACAGCGCGGCGGAGCACTACGACCGGACGGTGATCTCCTCCGCGATGCGGCTGTGCCGCGAGCACGAGGCCCCCGAGTCCTACACCGCCTTCCGCCGTCTACTGGTGGAGCGTCCCGTCCTCACCGGCGGCGACATGTTCGAGGTGGCCACCGACCTCCTTCTGTATCCGGTCAGGGAGCTCGTCGAGCAGATATACCAGCGCGTCCCCGACAGCTTCTGCAGGGACGGCGCGTACGTCACGTGCGCCCGCTGCCTGACCTTGCTCGTCCCCCTCACCGACGGCGGCTGGTGGTGCGAGCGCGATCGATGCCGGCGGCAGGGGCAGCCCCCACCGGGGCGGACGCTGCGCGCCGACGAGACCGGCGCGCTGTGGCAGCTCAGCCGTCCACTGCGGCAGTTCGTCACAGGCCCCGGCCGGGCGGAGGCCTATCTGGAGAGGGAGCTGAGGGCCCTTCGTCTCCCGGTCGAGATGTGGCCCGGCTTCGATGCCTACGACCTGCGGATCACCTTCCCCGACGGCTGGGTCTGGGCGGTCGACGTCAAGGACTGGGCCCACCCGGGCCTTCTCGGTCAGGCCGCCACCGAGGTCCGGCAGCAGCCTCCGTACGACGAGGCCTGCTGGGTGGTCCCCCGGTACCGCGTCGACGCCCGCCCGGACTACCTGCGGGTATACGCCCGCAATCGCACGCCCGCGGCGGGAGGTCTCCCGCTGCTCACCGACCGGCAACTGGTCGCGGCCGCGCACGCCCGGTTGCGTGGCGACACCGGCCCCACCGGCCGCCTGACGCAGGCCGACGGCGACACCTCCGCGAACGGAGCCTTCGATGCGTGACACCGAAAGCTGGTACCGGCATCTCGTCTCCGACATCTCGGGGTTCTGGCCTCAGGAACATGGCGGCATCAAGCCCTCTCTGCTTTTCCAGGTGGAACTCGGCCTGCGGCTCATGGAACGCCTCGACCCCGAGCGGCCCGCCGACGGCGTATGGGTGCTCCTCGGCGGCTACCCGTTCGCCCGCGCCGGCGGCCTCGCCACCACCCCGGACGAGGAGAGGCTGCTCGTCTCCGCCCGCCACCTGCTGTGGACCCTGCGCCGCCGCAGGATGTGGCTGCAGAGTCTGGAGACATACCGGGAACTTCCGGAGCGGCTGCGCGGTTACCGCCTGCCGTCGCCGGGCGACCCCGCCCGGCGGGCGGAGCCCTTCGTCGCAACCGGTCGCTTCGCGACGTACGACGCCGAGCTGCGGAGCATGCCCGGTTTCGCGCGGCGTGAGCTGCCCCTCGCGAGCCCCGGCTCGCACCGTTTCGTCGAACGCCGCCGGATCACCTCCGTCACCCTCCCCGAGTCGCTGCGCCCGGCGCCCGCTCCAGGCCACGGGCTCGCCGCGGGGGACACGCGAAAGGAACGGCCTCTGCACGTACCTCTGGCGGAACTCGCGGACACCGCCCGATGGATGGACGACACCGAACGGCAGGTCGGCCGGCCCCCCGGTGACTGGGAGCGGCGCCTCGCCGCCCTGAGCCTGGACACGCGCACCGACGACGGCCGGGGATTCGCGCCCGCCGAGGTACTCGGCCTCGATGGGCTGCTGCACCTGGTCGGCATGGTCGGAGCGGGCAAGAGCACGTTGATGTCGCTGATCGCGGTCTGGGCAGCGGGACGGGGCATGAGGACCACGCTGGTGGTCGGCGATGTCGCCGAGCAGCTCACGCTGACCGCCCTCTTCCGTGAGCTCGGCCTGGCCGCCGCCCCCGTGCTGGGCACCACCACTCGGGAAACCCACGTGCAGCGGCTGCACCGCCGCCTCGCCGCCCGCGCTCCCGGATCCCTGCTGACCCACGACCACCCGGGCTTCGACGACCTGAGCACCGTCTGCGTCGTGGACGCCCTGCGCGGCAACGAGGCCGTCGAACCGCTCCGTTACGCGGACGCCCCGTGCACCGGCCTTCACCCCGCCCGCAAGACATCCGACCCCGCCGCCAATCGAACACTGCCCGGTCCCGATCCGATCGGCGAGCCGGTCCGGAGTGAGGAGCCGCCGGACCGGCTCGGCCGGGCACACGGCTGCCCGATCTGGAGCGCCTGCCCCCGGCACAGCGCCGCCCGGGAACTCGTCGATGCCCTGATCTGGGTCGCGAACCCCGCCAGCCTCGTGCAGAGCCCCGTGCCGAACCACCTCAACGAGGAACGGCTGCGCTATTTGGAACTGGCCTGCCTCCGCAGCGACATCATGATCGTGGACGAGGCCGACCGGGTGCAGATGCAGCTGGACACCATGTTCGCTCCGTCGGCGACCCTGGTTACCAGGGGGCCGGAGTCCTGGCTCGACAAGCTGCACACCCACAAGATCGACGAGCTCGCCAGACAGGGACGGCTACCGTTGTCCGAGCGCGACGTCGAGCGCTGGGCCGTCTCGCTCGACGTGGTGAGCGTCGCCACCAACCGGCTGTACGCCATGTTGATGAGTGACGAGGACCTACGTACCTGGGCCGACATCGAGTACTTCAGCGCCTGGACCCTGCAGGAGAAATTGATCGCCGACTGGTATCCGGCCCCTGGCGAGACTTCCCCGAACACCCCGGCCGTCCCCGGCCTCGCCGACGACATGCCCGACGAGACGATCCTCTACGAAGACGACGAACGACTCGCGCACCACGAAACGGCGTCACGGCCGGCCTCGCGGGAAGCCTCTCCGCAGGCCGGCCGCAGGCAAGAGGTGACCGCCGTCCTGGACACCTTCCGCGACGACCCGCTCGGTGACCGCGGGCCCTACGGAACGGACGCCGACCGCCTCGTCCAGGCCACCCATGACCTACTGCACACCTTGAACGAGAACGGCACACGACAGCGGGTGCGCGGGGTTCTGGACCTGCTTCTCAAGGGCTCCCCCCTGCTGGACGGCTCCCTGCCGCCGCCCGCCCGCCGACACACCGGTGAACCCGATCCGGCCGACGTTCCCGGCAGTGTCCCCTGGTACGACCGCACCACCAAGCGGCTGGAGTTCAGCCTCCTGCTCGCCGCGCTGCACCAGCGTCTCGATCGGCTCACCTTCCTGTGGCCCCAGGTCGAGGCCGCGCTCAACCTCGACTCGACCGACAACGAACTCTCCAGGCGTCCACCGCTCGACTACGCCCCGATCGTCCCCGAAGCCCCGATGGGCAACGTCATCGGTTTCCAGTACCTGCCCGAGGAGCAGGACCGCGATCCCGAGGGCCGCCGCAGCGGCACCCTGCGGTTCTTCCGCTGTGCCGGAGTCGGCCGGGAACTGCTGCTGTCGCTGCCCAGCCTGGGCGCCGTCCCCTCCACAGGACATCCGGGACCCCATGTGTTGTTGATGTCGGGAACCAGCTGGGCGGGCACCTCCACCCGCGCCCACGTCCTCGCCCCCGTCAAGGCGGTGCTCAAGCCGGATCCCCACGCCCTCGAAGCCATCCGGGACACCGTCTTCCGCACGCACTTCCTCTACGACGACGGCAACACCCCGCTGAGCCTGTCGGGCCAGGACCAGACCGTGCGGCCGGCGGTGCTCCGCCAGATGATCACCCGCCTCGGCCGTCCCGGCCGAGGTGGCTTGCCCAGCCCGCTCGAACAGGAGCTCGCCCTGATCGGCGACGACAGCCGCCGCAGGGCCCTGCTGCTGGTCGGCAGTTACCGGGAGGCGAACGCCGCCGCGGACATGCTGCAGGAGATGGAGCGCTGGCGCGGTCGGGTCCGGGTTCTCGCCGCAGACGACGCCGACCTGGAGCAGGCCGTGCGAGGCGGGGGCCTCGGCTCCGACGGCCGCGTCCACGCCGCCGCCGTACGCCGGGGAGACCTGGCCTCCTTCGCCGAGGATCCGGACGCCGAGGTTCTGGTGGCCCCGCTGATGGCGATCGAACGCGGCCACAACATTCTCAACGCGCAACGCACCGCCGCCTTCGGAACCGTGCTCTTCCTCGCCCGCCCCCACCCCCGGCCCGACGACCTGTCCCTGTCGATCTTCGCGATCAACGACTGGGTGGCCCGCTTCGTACGTGACCACCCCGACCTCGAAGGAGCCACCTTCGGGGATCTGGTCGCCAAGGCGGAAAGCCTCGACGCGGCAGGGCTCGCCTTCCGCCACGAGGCCCGCCGTGAGTGGCGCAGGCTGCTCTCCCGCCGCTACGTGTACTCCCGGCTCGCTCCCGCGGAGAAGCGGTCTTTCGCCTGGGACCAGTTGGTGGCGATATGGCAGGTCATCGGACGCCTGGTGCGTGGCGGCGTCCCGGCCAGGGTGGTCTTCGTGGACGCCAGGTTCGCCCCGCGGTACGCGGTGGCGACCGCACCGGGAGCCGACACCGCGCGGACCGCTCGCCTCAGTGGCCCCGGTGACGGCCTGCTGGCCGAACTGCGGGCCGTTCTCGCCCCTTACTTCGATGTCGGCACCAGCCCCGGCCTCTTCGCCGACCCGGCGGATCCCGCCCTCGTCCAGATGCTCTACCGGCCGCTCTACGACGCCCTCTGCGGCATGACCGCCGGTCCCGGCCGTCCCTGACAGAAACCTCACCCCAGGAGCCCCCGATGGGATTCACCTACAACGAGATCCGCCGCGCCGCCTATCTCCTCGCTCCCGGCGCCGCTCCGCTGACCGCCCGATACCGCGCCCTGCCCTTTCCCGAACAGTGGCGCGACAGCCTGCTGGCACTGTGCGACACGGGCCGGGACACCGAGGCGGAGCCGTACCGCACCGTCCCCACCTACCGCATGGATGGCGTACTGCAGAGTCTCGCTCCCGACCTGGTGGTGCGGGGGCGAGGCTCGGAGAAGCACGGCGGCGAGAAGGACTTCTGGCTGTACGCGCCCGCCGACATCCCCCACCCACTACCGGACGCGGCGTTCGAGCGGCTGCTCACCGCCTGGGTACGCAATCTGCGCCCGGAGCCGGAACATCGTGCGAGGGTCGTCGAGGCCCTCGCCGAACTGCGCGCCGACCCGCCGCGCTGGCACGAGGTGGAGGTGGACCTGCTGGGTTGCGACACCACCGACGGAGGCACCGCGCTCCCGCTCGGCCGACAGTTCCAGCTCGCAACCGACCATCTGGCGCGCCGTGTCCTCGCCCTGCCGCCCTACGACACGGGGGCCGGTCTTCTACGGTTCAGGGCCGTTCCGCGCGGCCCCCGCCAGCAGGGCGCGGAGCTGATGTCGCAACCTCTGCCACACCAGGGCAAGGACCGCACCTGGTGGTTCTCCGTCGTCGTCAACATCTCTCTGCATACCGTCCCCTTCTCGCCGCACCCCCGGCTGCACATCCACACGGGGCTGAGACGGTGGGCCACCCACCCCGCCGCGAACGGGCGCCTCTATCTGCCCTTCCGCCGCGACACGTCGGTCTACCTGCGCCCGACCGTGCCCTGGCTTCCGGGAACGCCCGCCTGCGAGCGTTACGCGGTGGCCCGGCTCACCTGGAACCGTGACGAGCGGGCCCATGGCTGGCGCGAGGCGGGCCCCGCCGGAATCTTGCGGGACATCGCCCTCGGGCAGCCCTTCCCCGACCCGGCGGAGCTGCTCACCGCGCCCGAGCGATGGATCGGCGACGGGCCCGGCGTACGTGCCGCCGTGGTGCACAGCAACCACATGGGCCAGCACGGTGTCAAAGCCGGCCTGATGCCCAATCAACGTTCGCAGATCGTCGAGTGGGCCGAACAGGCACTTCCCGCAGGGCTGCTGCGCGCCCCCGACCTGAGACGCAGCGGGATCTCCTCGAACACACCCGCCAACGCGCGGCCCAAGCCTCAGGGAGACGCCAAGAAAGCCGAGGAGGTGCGGACCGCCCATACCCGCCGCGCCGCCCTCGCGGTCGCCGTACGATCCCTGTCGGACGAGGAAACGCCGCCCACCGGCGTCCCGGTCATGGAGGCCCGTCTCCTGTGGCAGACCACCGCCATGCGCGACACGGCGATCGCGGCCCTCACCGAGGTACTCGCCCTGGACGGTGACGGCGGCGCCCCCGCGGCCGAGGCCTTCGACACGGCCAAACCTGGTGACCCGGTCCTCCTCCGGTGGGAGACGCCCGAACTCGCCGTCCGGCTGCGTTGCCTGCCTCTGTCCGGAGGTCTCGCCGACTCCCTCGACATCGACCCGGCGACCCGTGGCAGGGGGCGGGCTCTCGCCGCGGCCATCACCGCCCGTCGAGCCGCTGTCGCCGCTTTCCTGGTCGCCGACGGCGCCGATCCGGACGCCGCGGCCCTGGCCCTGGTGGAGATCGACCGGCGGGCCGACTTCACAACCCCGGCCCACGATCCCAAGTTCGCCCTGCGACTGGGCTGTGCCGACGCCGGAGTAGTCACCCAGTTCACCGCCGTCCCCCGAAAGGCCAGGGGCTACAACTCCGAGAAGAACGCGGCGTACCGCGCCCGTTCGGCCTGGCTGGACGGGCTCCGTCAGCTCGGCGTGCGGGTCGTGCCCGAACACACGTTGGGAGACCGGCTTCCCGCCGATCTCCACTACGCCGCCGTGTGGATGGTGAAGCGCCGCGCCGACGGCCCCACCCGGGTAGCCCGGCACACTCCGGTCACAGTTCTCGTAAGTCCTTCCAAGCCTGGATCACGGCATGCCGTGATCCGCGGCTGGGACCCGGAACAGCGCGTCTGGCTCCCCTACCCGAAGTTCCTGCTCCGGCTGGCCGGGATCGCCGAACTCCCCGACATGTCGGATGAGATCGACGAGGACTGCGCCCCCGGCGCGTCGGACGAGACCGAGGAGGATCCCGCGCCCGGCACGGAGATGTCGCCGTCTCCGGTTGGCGACGGGCGACCCCAGCCCTACGTCACCTTCCAGGAACGGCGCCGGAAGGGGGACGAACAGCGCGCGAAGACCGCCCGCTACCTACAGAAGATGCTCCGCTCCTTGCACGGCCGCCCCACCCTGCTGCTCGCCCACTCCCAGAACGGCCGGACGCATTGGCCCTGGCTCCAGGACGGTCAGGTCGTACCGGACCTGATCAGGACCGGCCACGCGTCGGCCGGTCGGCTCGACTCCGATCTGCGGCTGGTCCGGGTGCGCGACGCTAGCGGGCGCGAGACGCCTCAGTGGTGGGGAATCGGCAACCCCTCCGGAGTCAACGGCCTTGCCGCGGGGCTGTGGTCCGATGCTCCTGGTTCACGGGTCTTCTACAGCACCACCGACAAGGCCGGAACCTTCCGCGCCTCCGCGGTGGAGGCCGACAAACTGGCCCCTCGTCCACTGCGGGCGGGAAAGCGCAAGGGCGAGCTGACCATCGACACCGAGACCCCCGCATGGAACCCCGCTCTCATGGAGGTCACCGTCCTGGGCTGCCACCCGGCCATCTCCGGTGAGGAGGGAGACACTCCCGAGGCCCTGGCCATGGCCGTCCACCAACTGCGCCAGGCGGCCGACTATCTCGACGCCCTGTCCCTGCCGCTTCCTCTGCACCTGGCGGCGCTCGCCCAGGAGTACGTGCTTCCCACCCTCGCGGAGGAAGAGGAAGCCGTCGATGATTCAGCCGTCACCGATGGTCGAGGGTAGACCACGCGTTTCTCGATCGCGGGCGGCGCGCACTGGCGCCGCCCGGTCTGCGGTTCCGCCTCTTGCCCTCGACCTGTCCGGACAATCCGGCAATGAGTTGGCGTATAGCCCAAAGCGGGCAGGGTTGGAGGCTTCCATAGAGGAGAACACAGAGTCAATACGTCGCTTTCTTATGACAAAACTGCACAATTTACGCTTTTGGCATGCTCTAAAACACCCCACAAGCGTGATGCGTGACGGCAAAGCCGTCTCATTACGGGAACGGTCCATTCACACGTGGTCATGTAACTACTAGCATCTCGCCCATCAGAGACCATTTTCATGAAGAGAGGCCCATGTTCGCGCGCACCCCGCGGCCTCCTTCCGGTCTTTTCGTCAATCCCTGACGGCGTTCGCGGCGCCGAGGCGCCACCTTGCCAAGCCCCCGTTCCGGCCTGCGTCGGCCCCGAGACACAATCCATACGACTCGAAGGAGAGCCGCGTGAGTGCGCAGCAGTCCCTGGCCCGCGACCCCCAGCTGGTCGACTCCGCCACGCGGCTGGTCGAGTTTCTCCGTGATCTGGCATCGGCTCGTCGCGTCCCGATCAGGGATCTCCGCAACCACGCTCAGGTCCTCTGGCTGGTAGACCTGCCGGACGAGGTCAAACCACACGGAGAGGCCGGACCGGGTGAGGTGTTCCTCTCCGTCGATCACATCCGGAACACACCGCCTCCCAGCCTCCCGGACGAACTTCACGGATGGGTACGCCACGAGGAGCTGGTCGACGCCGAGCTGGACGCCCCCGAACTGTCCAAAACCGGTCCGCGTCGCATCGAGGAGACCGACGAGAACGGGAAGGTGGTGTCTCGATGGGAAACCCAGCAGGACCGGCCCGATGTGGTCAGGGCCTACGACAGGTGGGTACCCCACTGGCAGGTGTGGGCGGATCGGGAACGCGATCGTATACGGCAACAGCGCTGGCACCGCGACCTCTACTCGATCTCCAACCAACTGGACCAGATCGACGACGAGTGGGAACTCGTGCTGGCGACCGGCCTGCTCTCCTGGGTCGCACCCGGCGGTACGCGTATCCGGAATCATCTCCTCACGACACGTCTTCACCTTCGGGTCGATCAGGACACCGAACGAGTGCACGTTCTGCTGGGTGATACTGCACCCACGCTCGAAGACCGTGAACTACTGGCCGATCTCGATGGATTCGTCCCACAGCGCACCGATCACCTTCGTCGCCGTGTCAGGGAGGGCGAAGGCATCGGGCTGCAGAGTTCGGTGGCCCCGGTGCTGGAGTCATGGTGCGATCGCGGCCTGAACACGAATCCCCAGCCCCGATACCGGCACGACTGGTCCCTGAGCGACATGTCCGTCAAGGAAACGGAGATACGACTTGCCCCAGCGCTCGTACTCCGCAGGCGAAACCACGGTTCCCTGATCTCCTACTACGACCAGATGATGGCCACGCTGACCGGGCCGGACGCCCAGACACCCCTCGGACTGGCACAACTCGTCAGTCCTCTCGAACCGGCGGAACGTATGGCCTTCCTCCGGGAAAGGGAGAGCACGCCAGGAGAGACCCTTGGGCGGGATCCGCTGTTCCCGCTCGCCGCCAACCCCGAGCAGCGGACGATCATGACGCGTCTGCGCTCGGACAACGGTGTCGTCGTCCAGGGACCGCCCGGAACCGGAAAGACCCACAGCATCGCCAATCTGCTGTCGGCACTGCTCGCGCAGGGGCAGCGTGTGCTGGTCACCAGCCAGAAAGGGCAGGCGCTTCGGGTCCTGCGTGACAAGCTCCCGCCGGAGATAGCCGCGCTGTGCGTCTCCATGACCGATCTCGGTCGCGGCGGCTCCGCGGAACTCGAAGGCGGCATCAAAGCGCTGTCGAACCGCTTCTCATCCTTCGACCCCGTCCGACAGGCCAAGAGCATCACCGAGAAGCGACACCAGCTCGAATCCGCTCGCCGCATGACCGCGGACCTGACCGAGCGGGTCCGCGCGTTACGCGAGTCCGAGACCTATCGCTATCCCGAGATCGCCACCGGCTATTCCGGGACTCTCGCCGCCGTGGTCCGGCGACTGCGGCAGGAAGAACCGGATTGCCGGTGGATGCCGGTTCCTCTGTCGGCCTCGGCGTCACCCACACCGCCCGTTTCCGCCGGTGAGGCTGCGGAACTCATCACCTTGCTCGCCGAAGAGACCCCCCGGCGCAAGGCGAGGGTCTCGCAGCGGATCCCCGATGTGGCCGCGCTCCCCGGAGTGGAGACGCTCAAAGCCCTGATCGCGGCGGAGTCCGCTGCCCAGAACATGGCCCGGAAAGCACAGACGGATATCTCCGAACGACTTGAGCACCTCGACTTCGACCTGATCATCCGGCTGGAGACCATCGCGGCCGACGTCACTCTCCGCCTGCGACAGCTCGGCCTGCCTGAGGACGCATCCGCCTGGGATCCGAGCGACTGGACGGTCCGCGCACTGACCGACGGACTCGGCGGACGCGAGACCGCCGTGTGGGATCAGCTGGCGGCCCATACCGACCGTCTTGACACAGCCCGGAACGCGATCCGCCATATCGGCTATCGCGAAATCCAGCACCCGCCGTTGGACACACCGGGCGCGATGGGTTCCTATCTCGAGTCCATTCGAGGACTGCGCGACTACCTCGCCGCCGGCAACCAGCTCAAACGCGGCCTGTTCCGGCCGGCCGTGCAGAAGCAGGCAGAGCCGTGGCTGACCGACACGTCGGTCGACGGGATCACACCGTCCAACGCGGAGCTTCTGTCACTGGTCATCGCCGAGCTGGAGGGCCGGGCCGCGGTCGTAGAGCTCCTGCGCGGATGGGGGCTGGTCGAAGTGAGGTTTCCACAAGACCAGCCCCTGCACCGTACGGTCGCGCAACTGGGCGACGCCTTCGACCGGCTCCATCAGGTGCGTCAGATCATGCCGGGAGTGGCGGAGACGGCACAGCTGCTCGCTTCGACCGGCGTGCACATCAGACTCGGCACTCCCACGGAATGGTCGTCGTACGCGACGGCCCTGCACGCCGTTCGGCTTCAGACAGAAGCCGAGCAGGCCACTGCGGCACTCAACGACCTCCACGTGACGCTCCAGCACGAAGCCCGTATCGGTGCTCCGCCCCCGGAACTGCTGGAAGCCGGGTACTCGGTTACCATACGTGATGACATCACCTACCAGTTGTGCCTCACCTCTCTCGCCAACGCGCACCGTGAACAAGCCGAGCAGCGGCGCTGCGACGAGCTCGCGAGCCGAGTGCGCGATGCCCACCCCGCGCTGCTCAGCCTGCTGGCGGAGGCAGGAACGTGGCAGCCGCACTTCTCCACCTGGGACCGCGCCTGGGCGTGGGCCAAAGCACGAACGTTCTTCGCCGAGCAACGTCGGCCGGGCCTTGAGCAGCGCCTGGAAGCCGAACTCGAAGCCGCGACCGCACGAGAGATGCGCCTGACGGCGGAACTCGCCGCCGAACAGGCCTGGCAGGCGGCGTTGAGCCGGATGAACTCCCGTCAGACAACGGCGCTGCGGGCCTACCAGGACCACATCGGCAAGCTGGGAAAAGGCACCGGACGATACGCGAGCAAGTTCCAGTCCCTCGCGCGCGAGGCCATGCACCATGCCCGTGATGCGGTTCCCGCCTGGATCATGCCGCTCCAGCAGGTACTGGAGACGATCCCGCCGATTCGCGACTCCTTCGACGTCGTCATTGTCGACGAGGCGAGCCAGGCGAGTATCGAGGCACTCTTCTTGCTCTGGCTCGCCCCCCGTGTCATCGTCGTCGGCGACGACAAGCAATGCGCTCCCTCGACTGTGACCCACGGTGAGCTTGAGCCGATTTTCGCGAAGCTGTCGACCTACCTACCGGACCTGCCCGCCTACCTCCGGGACGCCTTCACTCCCAAGTCGAGTCTCTTCGACCTGCTCGCGACGAGATTCGGCACGGTCCTGCGACTCAAGGAGCATTTCCGATGTATGCCGGAGATCATTAATTTCTCCTCCGGGCAGTTCTACGCGGACGAACCGCTGGTACCGCTCCGGCAGTTCGGCGCCGACCGTCTGCCGCCGCTGCGGGTGGTGCGCGTGACCTGTGCGCGGAGTGAGGGATCGGCAACCCGGCTGCGCAACGTGGTGGAGGCCGAAGCGATCGTGGATCGAATCCTCGCCTGCATGGAGGATCCGGCCTACAAGGGCAAGACGTTCGGCGTCGTCGTGCTGCAGGGCACAGGGCAGACGCTGCTGATTCACAACATGCTGCTCGACCGGCTGGATCCCAAGGACTGGGAGAGACGGCGCCTCCGAGTAGGCACGCCACCCGACTTCCAGGGCGACGAACGCGACGTGATGTTCCTCTCCATGGTGATCGCCGAGAAGCGCTCCGCGGTGACGAGCACCGAATGGCAACGCAGGTTCAACGTGGCCGCATCACGGGCCAAGGATCAGATGTGGCTTTTTCACTCCGTCAGTCCGGATCTCCTCTCACCGACATGCCTTCGCCGATCACTCCTCGGCTACATGCTGAACCCGCCCGCGACACTGCTCGCGGCATCGCTGAGCGATGTGACCCCCGACGATCCTCATCCGGAATTCGACTCGCTCTTCGAGCAGCGGGTATTCCTCCGTATCCGCGAACGCGGATACAACGTCGTTCCTCAGGTGGAGGTCAACGGCCGCCGGATCGACCTCGTGGTCAGCGGCGCCAAAGGGCGCCTCGCGGTCGAATGTGACGGTGACTTCTGGCACGGCACCCCGGAACAACGGGAAGCCGACCTCGACCGGGAGCGTGAACTCAAACGCGCGGGGTGGCGGTTCTGGCGCATCCGCGAGAGCGAGTTCTACTTCGATCCTCAGACGGCCATGGAATCTCTCTGGGCCGAACTCGACCGACGAGGTATCTCACCGGGTGAGGCCCCAGGAGATCAGACCAGTGCATCCCCATCGTGGAGCGCCCTGCCCCTGTCGGGAAACGATGGCTGGGACGGGCTCGAAGACGGCGACTCCGGCGACATGAACGAATCTCCGATCGGAGCTTGGAACGGTTTACCCCGCGGTGGCTCTTCCTCAACCGACACAACCACGCCACAGATCCGCACCTGGGCCCGCACCCAGGGGTATGCCGTCGGCGACCGCGGCCGTCTTCCCTCAGACGTGGTGGAGGCGTATCACCACACGCACAGTGCGCGGTAGCTGGGAATCCTCTCCCTCGGCACCTCCATGGCAGCCTTGCCACCATTTCGGAAAGAAAGGGCAAAAAGCCCGAATGTGACAGGAGTGCATTGACCGCACCCCAACATCGGCGCATGCTTTCCCTTATGGGTCCACAAATATCCACAAAAGTGGTCAAGTAGTGCTACCCACCGAGCGGCACTCGCGGATCGGGGAGGTGCTCCGGGCCTGCCGGGTCGTCAGCACCGACGATCTCGCGCGCGAACTCGGCGTGTCGGCGGAGACGATCCGCCGCGACCTCGTCCTGCTCGAACGCCGGGGGACGCTGGCGCGCGTCCACGGGGGCGCGACGATCGCGCTCGGGCAGGCCGCCGGTGAGGAGGCCCCGTTCGCCGAGCGCACCGGGACCGCCGCGGACGCGAAACGGCGCATCGGGCGTGCCGCGGCGGGACTGGCGCGGTCCGGCCAGACGGTCGTGATCGACGTGGGGACCACCGCCGTGCAGGTGGCGCGGGCGCTCCCGCTGGACTTCTCCGGAATCGTCGCCACGTGTTCCCTGCTGGTCGCGGCGGAGCTGTCCGAGCGGCCCGGCGTCGAGGTCCTCGTCTGCGGGGGCCGGCTCAGGGCCGGGGACCTCGCGATCTCGAACTCGGTCGCCCAGGCGTTCTTCGCGGACCTGAACCCGGACATCGCGTTCCTCGGCTCCGGCGGCGTCGACGCGACGGCCGGGCTCACCGACTACTACCTGGACGAGATCGCGACGCGGAGGATCATCCTCAGGAACGCGGCGCGCTCGTACGTGCTGGCCGATTCGAGCAAGTTCGGACTGGTCGCCCGGCATCGGGTCGTCGATCTGTGGGAGACCGCCGGGCTGATCACCGAGGCGGAGCCGCCGCCCGCCATCCGGGACGCCGTCACCCGCGAGGGCGGGACGGTCGTCCTGTCGTGAACGTTCCCAAGGTCGAACACGGAGGGGGTACACCCGGGGTGACCACCGTACTGGCGATAGACCAGGGCACGTCCGCCACCAAGGCGATCGTCGTCGACGGCGGCGGCGAGGTGCTGGGCCTCGCCGAGGTGCCGGTCCGCCCCGCCTACCTGCCGGGGGGCGGGGTCGAGCAGGACCCCGGGGAACTGCTCGGCTCGGTACTCGACGCGGGCCGCCGGGCCGTCGCGCGGGCCGGGGTGCCGATAGACGCCGTCGCGCTGGCGAACCAGGGCGAGACGGTGCTGGCCTGGGACCCGGTGACGGGTGCTCCCCTCTCCCCCGCCATCGTCTGGCAGGACCGCAGGTCGGAGGGCATCTGCGCGGAACTGGACGGATCCGGGGAGCGGATCGCCGACATCACCGGGCTGGTTCTCGACCCGTACTTCTCGGCGCCGAAGATGGCGTGGCTGCGCCGGAACGTGACCGGGGAAGGGGTGGTCACCACCTCGGACTCCTGGATCGTCCATCACCTGACCGGGGAGTTCGTCACCGACGTCACCACGGCCGGCCGGTCGCTGGTCACCCGGCTCGACGACGCCGGGTGGGAGCCGGAACTGCTGGAGCTGTTCGGGCTCGGCGGGGAA
Organism: Streptosporangium vulgare; assembly: GCF_042428775.1. Lineage (NCBI taxonomy): Bacteria > Bacillati > Actinomycetota > Actinomycetes > Streptosporangiales > Streptosporangiaceae > Streptosporangium > Streptosporangium vulgare. Next base: position 422,368 of record NZ_JBHMBS010000004.1, read on the forward strand.
CGCCTGCCGCGCATCGTCTCGTGCGACGAGGTGGTCGGCCACACCTCCGCGTTCGGCGGGCGCGTCCCCGTCGCCGGGCTCGTGGTCGACCAGCAGGCGGCGCTGCTCGCCGAGAACTGCCTGCGGGCCGGCGAGGCGAAGTGCACCTTCGGCACCGGCGCGTTCCTGCTCGCCAACACCGGCACCTCCGCCGCGCGCTCCACCGCCGGGCTGGCCGCCTCGGTCGCCTGGCGGGCCCGGGGAGAGACCTCGTACTGCTTCGACGGCCAGGTCTACACGGCCGCCTCCGCCGTACGGTGGATGCGCGACCTCGGCTTCGTCGACAGCGCGGCGGACCTCGACGCGGCCGCGGCGGCCGACTCCGAGGGGGTTCTGTGCGTCCCGGCGCTGGCGGGCCTGGCCGCTCCATGGTGGCGGCCCGACGCCAGGGCCTCGTTCTCCGGGATGAGCCTCTCCACCGGTCCGGGGCACCTCGTGCTCGCCGTCCTCCAGGGGATCGCGGCGCAGGTCGCCGAGCTGGGCGACCTCGTCGCCGCCGACCTCGGGCGGCCGCTGACCCGGCTGCGGGTGGACGGCGGGCTCACCCGCAGCCGGGTCCTCATGCAGGCGGTCGCCGACCTGACGCGGATCCGCGTCGACGTCTACCCCTCCCCGCACGCCACCCCGATGGGCGCGGTGGCGCTGGCCCGCGCCGCGCTCGACCCGTCGCTCTCCCTGGAGGACGCGGTGGACACCTGGGAACCCGGCACGACGTACGAGCCCCGATGGTCCGCGGACCGGGCCGCCGGCTTCCGCTCCCGCTGGAGGGACGCCGTCGCCTCCACTCTGCCCCAGGGGGGAACACGGTGAACACCACGAGAAAGGGCACCACCACGTCGAACACCACGGAGACGACGCACACCATGGACACGACGAACACCACGGCATCCGCCGCGTCGGCCGCATCCGCCGCATCCGCCGCATCCGCCGCGTTCGATGTGGCGGTGATCGGCGCCGGGATCATCGGGTCGGCCGTCGCCAGGGAGCTCTCGGCCTACGAGCTGAGCGTCGCGCTGCTGGACGCGCGGGACGACGTCGGTGACGGTACGAGCAAGGCGAACACCGCCATCCTGCACACCGGGTTCGACGCCGAGCCCGGCACCCTCGAAGCCCGGCTGGTCCGTGAGGGCTACCGCCTGCTCTCCGACTACGCGGCACGGACCGGGATCCCCCTCGAGCGCACCGGGGCCCTGCTGGTGGCCTGGAACACCGAGGAGCTCGACGCGCTGCCGGACCTGCGGGAGAAGGCGGAGCGGAACGGGTACGACGAGACGGAGATCGTCGGCCTCACCGAGGTGTACCGGCAGGTGCCCCACCTGGGCGATGGCGCCCTGGGGGGCCTGACCGTTCCGGGCGAGTCCATCATCTGCACCTGGACCACCAACCTCGCCCTGGCCACGGACGCCGTCGGCCGCGGGGTGACGCTGCTGCTGAACCGGGCGGTCCTGTCGGCCGAGGACGCCGGCGACGTGACCGTGCTGCGCACCTCCGGCGGGGACGTGAACGCCCGCTGGGTCGTCAACGCGGCCGGGCTCGGCGCCGACGTCGTCGACCGGCTGTTCGGCCACGACCGTTTCACCGTCACACCGCGGCGCGGCGAGCTGCTGGTCTACGACAAGTTCGCCCGCCCGCTGGTCGACAAGATCATTTTGCCGGTGCCCGGCCCCTGGGGCAAGGGCGTGCTGATCACCCCGACCGTCTACGGCAACGTGCTGCTCGGCCCCACCGCCGAGGATCTCACCGACCGTACCGACACCGGGACCTCGGAGGCAGGGCTGGAGTTCCTCCTGAGCATGGGCGAGAGGCTGATGCCCGGCCTGCTGCGCGAGGAGGTCACCGCGACCTACGCCGGCCTGCGCGCGGCGAGCGACCACCCGGACTATCTCATCGAGGCCGACCCGGGGCGGCGCTACGTCCTGATCGGCGGGATCCGCTCGACCGGCCTGACCGCCGGTATCGCCATCGCCGTGTACGTCGCCGAGCTGGCCCGCGACGCCGGCCTGACGCTCGTGCCCCGAAAAGACCTGCCGGAGCCGCCTCTCATGCCCAACCTCGGGGAGGCGTACCCGCGCCCGTACCAGGACGCCGCCCGGATCGCCGCCGACCCCGCGTACGGCAAGGTGGTCTGCTTCTGCGAGCGGGTGACCTCCGGCGAGATCCGCGACGCCCTGCGCTCACCGATCCCACCGGTCGATCTGGAGGGGCTTCGCCGCCGTACCCGGGCGCTGAACGGGCGCTGCCAGGGGTTCTTCTGCGGCGCCGAGGTCGGGAGGCTGCTGACCGCCAGGGCCGAGAGCACCCGGGACGGCGAAGACGAGAGCGGCCGCGACAACGAAGACGGCGGCGCCGGGCGGCGGCACGCCTCGCTGGAGTCCCTCCGATGACGGCCACCGAGATCACCGTCCTCACCCCGGCCGTCGTCATCGTCGGCGGCGGGCCGGCCGGGCTGAGCGCCGCCCGCGAGCTCGCGCCGAGGGTCGACGGTGAGGTGCTCGTCCTGGACCGGGAGGGTACGGCCGGAGGCATTCCCCGGCACAGTGACCATCCCGGCTACGGGCTCAGGGACATGAGACGCTTCCTGAGCGGGCCCGCCTACGCCAGGAGGCTCGTGCGGCAGGCCGAGGCCGCCGGTGCGACGATCCGGACGGACGCCACCGTGACGAACTGGGCCGGTGACCACGCGATCGAGGCCACCACCCCGATGGGCCGCATCCGGGTCGAGGCACGGGCCGTCATCCTGGCCACCGGTGCCCGCGAGCGCCCGCGCCCTGCCCGCCTCATCCCCGGAGACCGCGCCCACGGCATCTACACCACCGGCCACCTGCAGAACATCGTCCATCTGCGCAACGGAGGGGTCGGCAAGAAGGCCGTCATCTCCGGCGCGGAGCTCGTCAGCTGGTCGGCCGCGCTGACCCTGCGCGAGGCCAGGTGCCGGACCGTCCTGATGACCACCGAGTACCCGCGGGCGGACTCCTACGCCCTCTTCAGCGTCCCCGGCAGGATCCTCTTCCGGACCCGGGTCGCCACCCGCACCCGCGTGACGAGGATCATCGGCCGGCCGGAGCTCGAAGCGGTCGAGGTCGAGAACATCGACACCGGCGAGAGGCGGGTCGTCGAGTGCGACACGCTCGTCCTCACCGGCGACTGGATCCCCGACCACGAGCTGGTGCGCGCCGCGGGGATCGCCCTGGACCCCGGCACGAACGGTCCTCTGGTCGACGGCGCGCTGCGGACCGACCGGCCCGGCGTGTTCGCCGTGGGCAACCTGCTGCACCCGGTCGACACGGCCGACATCGCGGCGATCGACGGTGCCCACGTGGCCGATTCGGTCGTCGCCTGGCTGGACGGCAGGAGCCCACCGGCCGAGCAGGTGCGGCTTCTCGCCGACAGGCCCTTCCGCTGGGTGTCACCGGAGATCTTCCGTCCCGGAGACCCCGCCCCGGCCCGTCACCGGCTCCTGCTGTGGAGCGACCGCTACATCCCGTTCCCCCGCGTCGTCCTGCGGCAGGCGGGCAGGGTCGTCGCCCGCAGGCGGCTGTGGTGGCCGGCTGCCCCCGGCCGGGTGTTCCGCGTCCCGGCGAACCTGCTGGCCGCGATCGACCCCGAGGGCGGTCCCGTACGCATCGGCGTGGAGACCTGACGCTCGCCGCCCACGAGGCGGCTCCCCGCGCCTGACGCTCGCCGCCCCGGGGAGACGCTTCCCCGCGCGTGTCACGGGCCGAACGGCGACACTTCGAACAAATAATCCTTCGGCCCACGAAATAACGAACATGGTGCACAGAACACCATATTAAGAAATTTCTACCGATAGCCGGTCAACTGGTTAGCCGGTCACCGGGATTCGCGGCCCCCGGACGGGTGAACTCCATCCGGCCGCACCGCACGCCCCGGTACGCCGTCAATCGCCCTCCCCTATGAAAGCGGCCTCACACGGAGAGACCCCACCCCGGACGAGACCTCGCACGGAAAGCACCACTCTGGACTGGGCCTCGCACGGAAAGCACCACCCCGGACCGGATCTCACGCGGGAAGCCGCACCCCGGACAGGGCCTCACGCGGAAAGCTCCCCGGACGGGACCTCGCACGGAGAGCCCGTCCCGGACGGCCGCTGCGCGGCCACCTCGGGGAAAGACCGCGACACCAGGCCGCCAGGTCGTCACACTGGGGGCGACAAAGTCGGCCGATCGCGGCAACACCCCCGCCCGCTGAACCCGATTTATGCCTTATACGCGCTTAATTCAGCACTAAACACCATTTATGGTGCACAAAGCTCACCCACCAGAACCGGTGGAGCCCGGCTGACATCCAACCCCGTACGACTGGCGTCCATTTATCGGACATGAGCCGTACATCCCCCAGGTTGATGACATATGAGGTGTCGTGACTATGGCGTCGAACGTGACGCGGTTATATCAGGCGGTGCTGCGCGACCCGGCCGCCCCCATCTCGATCCGGCTGCGCCGCACCTTCTCGGAGTGGGTCGAGCGGAAGGGGTTCCCGCCCCCGGGTGCGGCGCGGGCGATGGTCGAGGCCGAGGCCGGACGGGCACGGCTCACGATGGAACGGCGCGGTGACTGCGGCCGCTACACGCTGGACGAGCCGGACGGGGAAGGGCACCTGCGGACCCGGGTGACCTACGCCGAATCGGTACCGGGCATGACCGGGTGGGTCATCGTCACCGTGGACCGGCACGAGGGGCGCGAGCCGGGAGGGCACCGGCGGGAACCGTACCGGCGCGGGAGGCGTGAGCCGGAACGGCGGGAACGGCGCGACCCCGGGGTGGTGAGCGTGCCCGGCTTCCTCCCCGCGTACCTGCGCACCGCGCGCATCAGCGACGGCGGCGTCCAGGTGGAGGACGGCCCGGTGGTCCTCGACGAGGAGGGCATGGACCGGTTCGTCCCGGTGATGACCGAACCCCGCAGGAGGATGCCGATCCTCGTCCTCTCCGTGGACCCCCAGAACCCGGAGGCGGCGCGGTCCCACGCCGACTACCTGGCCGGTGCGGTCACCGGCGCGAGCCTGGTGGTACGGCTCGCCGACCTGCGCACCCAGAACCGGTTCAACAAGGTGATGGGCAGGGAGCTGGGCGTGTTCGGCGGCGGGATCCGCACCTACCTCGCCCCCTTCGACCCCGCCGAGGAACGCCACCCCCGCAGGCACCCGCCGATGGGCGCCGCCATGATCCGGGACCAGGGTGACGCCGCCCTGGACCGGATCGTCACCGGAGCGGTCGGCGACACCGTCCACCGCGAGCTTCCCGCGGACGTCCAGCGGACGCTCCACGTCGTCTACCGGGTGCTCGCCGGACGCGCCGACCTGAGCGAGATCGCCGAGACCGCGCTCCGGCCCGCGAAGACCGACCCCGCCCGTGAGGAGCTGCGGCGGCGGATGATGGCCATGACCCGGCGCCCGGCACCCGCCGCGCCCACCGCGCCCACCGCGCCCACCGCGGCCGACGGGACCGCCGAGGTCTCCGCAGGCGAGCCGGGCCCGGACGCGGAGAAGGCCGCCGTCATCACGAAAACCGAGGAGACCGAGGAACGCGAGGAGCCCGGGAAGACCAGGACGACCAGGGAACCCGGGGGAACCGAGGAGACCGAAACGGCCGGAAGAACCTCCGGGGCGGAGGAGATCGCCCAGGTGGTGGCGGACATGGTGGTCAAGGAACTGCGCGGTGACCTGGACGCGGCGCTGGGGCTCGCCACGTCGTCGCAGTCCTCCGGCGGTGACCTCGCCAGGGTGCTCCGCGAGCTCCACACGCTCGGCGCGCATCTCTCCGGCCTGCGCGACATCGTCACGGAACGGCGTGGCGCCCCTCTCACAAACGCCCCTTTCGCGAACCCCTCTCTCGCGAACCCCTCTCTCGCGAACGCTCCCCTCCTGGACGCCCCTCTCGGGAACCCTTCTCTCGGGAACGCCTCTCTCGGGGACGGGGGTGGCGACCGTCCGGCCGCCGAGGCCGAGCGTCTCCGCGAGGAGTACCGGCTGCTCACCGAGGAGTACGCCGAGGCCGTCACGAGCGCCAGGAAGCTCGCCGAGCGGGTCCGCTGGCTGGAGGGCAGGCTCGCCGAGGCGGGCCAGCCGGTGTACGGCATGCCCGAGGAGAGCCCCGTCTTCGAACCCGCCAGCCTGGTCGAGGTCCTGATCGAGGCCCGCGAGAGCCTCCCCCACATCGTCGTCGGCGACACCGACGGCGCCGCCGCCCGGCTCGACTGGGACCACCCGGCCCAGTCGCGTACGTGGGCGGCGAAGGCGTGGGACTCGCTGCGCGCCCTGGAGGACTTCGCGAGGGCGCGGTCCGGCGGGGAGTTCGCCGGCGGCTTCTACGAGTGGTGCTCCCACGGCTCCTCCGGCCGCCTCACCATCCCCACCGGGATGCTGTCCATGCGCGAGTCGAAGAGCGTGGTCACCCGTTCCAAGTTCAGCGACCGCCGGACCTTCGCCGTCCCGCCCGAGGTGAACCCGGACAGGCAGGTCCTGATGGAGTCCCACGTCAAGCTCCGGCCCGTCGGCTACCCCGCGCCCCGGATGTACTTCCACGACGACTCCGGCGGCGCCACCGGCAAGATCTGGATCGGCTACCTGGGCGAGCACCTCCCCAACACCCGTACGAACTGACCGGTGACGGGCGAGATGTAGCGTCCCAGTTTGGATGTCACTTTCCCGAATCCGATGTCACCACGATGTCACCTTCGCCGGGACTGTAGAAAAACGGCTCTGGCACGAATCCGGTGGTGACGGAACGTTGCTCAGGAGAGCAGGATCCGCTGTCGGAGCAGGGCGAAGCCCGCTCGGCCGTACATCTGGCGTTTCAGGAGCTACGGCCGCCCCCACGTTCGCGGTCAGGTACGGCGGCGGGCGGCCCAGACGGTGCGTTCGGTGCGTACCGTCAGGTCGTCGCGGCGCAGGATGCTGTGCGGGCCGTTGGTGTCGAGGAGTCGGGCGAGCGCGGTGAGGTCCTCGGGGGAGAGTCTGTCCGCGATGACGCTGTGGATGCGCTGCAGGACGCCGAGGGCGTAGCGGCCGATCGCTTTGCTGCGGTCGCCCTCGATGTTCACGGCGATGGTGCGTTCGTCTTCGACGATGAAGCCGGCGGCGGTCAGCATCGGGCCCCAGTCGGCGCCGCGGTGGGGCATGTGTTCGGCTTGGCGGCGGTCGGCTGCGGCGTGGACGCGCTCTTCCAAGCCGGGCCGGTCCTCGGGGGCGTCCTCGGGCAGGAAGCGGGGGTGGCCGGCCAGTTCGACGACGGCGAACAGGCCGCCGGGCGCGAGCGTGTCGTGGACGGTGCGCAGTGCTCGCTCAGGGTGAGCCATGTGGTGCATCGAGGCCGATGCCCAGATCAGGTCCGGTGAGCCGAGGTCGGGCCAGGCGGCTTCATCCAGGTCGGCCTGCACGGTGCGCACACGTTCCTCGGCGCCGCGGGCGCACGCCTTGGTGCGCAGGCGCTGAAGGTGTTCGGTGGACGCGTCGACGGCGGTGACGTGCGCGTCGGGGAAGCGGTCGAGAAGGGCGAAGGTGCCCGCGCCCGTGCCGCAGCCCAGGTCCACGATCTGACGCGGGCTCGTCTTCAGTGGCAGCCATGCGGTGATGGAGGCTGTGTGCTCGGCGAGGACCTCGGCGTCCAGGTCGAGGATCTCCGCCTGGCCGCTGGTGTCCTGCTCGTGGTGGTGGCCGTGTGAGGCATCGTGGTGGGGGGCATGCGTATGTGTTTGGCTCATGTTCTTCACATTAGGACCACTATGCGCCAGAGGCGTGACATCTTGCCGTTTACGCAAGACGATGGTCGCGGGTGCTGCCTGGTGCGCAATAGGTCACTGCCGCGGAGTCGATCGTGCGACTCCGCCGTCATTCGGGAGAGCCTTGAGCGTCGCTGCCGCCGCCGCCATCGTCGTCGCGCTGGTGGCCGCGGCGGGCGTCATGGTCGAAGAGGCCCAAGATCTCGCAGGGCCCGCCCTCGGCGCCGATCGCGTGCGGCATCATCGTGGGGAACTCGGCGGCCTGGTTGGTCTCGACGCGGAAACGGCGCTGGCCGAGCAGGAGGATCGCGGTGCCGGACAGCACGACGAGCCACTCGCGCCCCGGATGGGCACGCATGCGGGCGGGGTTGTCGGGCGGGGGGTCGGTCAGGCGCTGGCGCACCACGCTCACGCCGGGATCGGCCTTCAGGGTCCAGCGCATCCGGCCGTGGGTGCTGTCAATCATCGGGCTGGTGATGACGTCGTCGGCGGCGGTCTCCACGAGCTGATCCAGCGTGGTGTCCAGGGCGCGAGCGAGGGTGACCAACTGGTCCAGTGCGAGGCGGCGCCGGCCGTTCTCGATACGGCTCAGTGAGGACTGACTGAGGTGGGCGCGGGTGGCCAGTTCCTCCAGTGACCAGCCCTGCGCCACCCGCAGCGCGCGGATGCGTTTGCGCACAAGGCTGTCCAGCTCTCCACTTTCTTGCGTCATAGGCAACATTGTATGCCTTAGATGCAATGCGGGGTTAGCGTCGCAGGCAGAGGGTCCACACCGTCTGGAACCACGCACGACAAAGAGCAGGAGGACATGGCTGTGACGACTTCTCCGTACGCGAGCGACGCACTGCCTGGTGGGACCGTCGACGCAGTGGTGATCGGCGGGGGCGCCGCAGGGCTGAACGGCGCTTTGATGCTGGCCCGCTCCCGCCGCTCGGTCGTCGTGATCGACAGCGGTTCCCCGCGCAACGCGTCGGCTGCGGCCATGCACGGCTTCATCGTGCTGGACGGCACCCCACCGCACGAGATCCTTCGGCGGAGCCGCGAGCAGGTGCGCCGGTACGGCGGGCGCGTCGTCTTCGGCGAGGTGGCCTCGGCCGCCCCGGCCGCCCCGTCGGCCGACGGGGACTTGTGTTTCACCCTCACCCTGGCCGACGGCCGCAGCATCACCGCGCGCCGCCTCCTGGTGGCCACCGGCCTGCGGGACGTGCTGCCCGAGGTCCCCGGCCTCAGGCAGCACTGGGGACACGGTGTGGTGCACTGCCCGTACTGCCACGGCTGGGAGGTGCGCGATCAGCCCATCGGCGTCCTGGCCACCGGCCCGGCCTCCGTCCACCACGCGCTTCTGTTCCGCCAGTTGACCAAGGACCTGATCTACTTCACCCACGGCACCTCCCTGGACGAGGACGCCCGTACGCGCTTGGCCGCCCGCGACATCCGCATCGTCGACACCCCGGTGCGGGAGGTCGTCGACCGCGAGGACGGCACCCTCGCCGGGCTGCGCCTGACGGACGGGCAGGTCGTGGCCCGCCGCGTCCTTGCGGTCGCCACGCAGACGCAGGCCCGCACCGAGGGTCTGGACGGTCTGAAGCTGCCGATGGAGGACCTGCCCGACACCATGGGCCGCCGTTTCGTCTCCGGCATGGCCGGCGTCACCGAGGTGCCGGGCGTGTGGGTGGCGGGCAACGCCACCGATCTCTCCGCCCAGGTCGGCGCCTCCGCCGCGGCCGGTGCCCTGGCCGGCTCCCACATCAACGCCGTGCTGGTCACCGCGGACACCGACGCCGCGCTCGCCGCGGCACGGGGCGAGACACCCGCCCCCTGACATCCCCTTGGGGTCCGGCCGCCCGGCCCGCCCCGCCCTGCGCCCGCCAGGCCCCACCCACCCCTTTCACCCGCCGACGGGCCCTGCCCGGCGCCAACTCGACATGCCCATTTTGTGAGGAAACCATGAGTACACCCCAGCCTCGACAAGCCCCGCCAGCCAGTGGCGAAGGCACGCCGGATGCGCGTCAGCTGCGCACGGTCCTGATCGCCGTCTCCCTCGCGCTGATGTCGGTCATCGCCTCGGTGTCCGGCCTGAACGTCGCGCAGACCCACATGGCCGTGGAGTTCAGCGCCTCGCAGAGCACGGTCCTGTGGATCATCAACATCTACACCCTCGCCCTCGCGGCGCTGCTGCTGCCGCTCGGCGCCATCGGAGACCGCCTGGGCCGCAAGCCCATGCTCCTCGCCGGACTGGGCGTCTTCGGCGTCGCCACCGTTGTCTCGGCCCTGGCCCCGACGGCGGAGGTGATGCTCGCCGCGCGCGTCGCCAGCGGTATCGGCGCCGCGATGGTCATGCCGATCACCCTCGCCGTCATCACCTCCACCTTCCCCGAAGAACAGCGCGCCAAGGCGATCGGCGTATGGACCGGCGTCGCCGGCGGCGGTGGCGTCCTGGGCATGTTCCTCTCCGCCCTTCTCGTCGACGTCGCCACCTGGCGCTGGCTGTTCGCTCTGCCGGTGGCCCTGATCCTCGTGGCCCTGTCCATGACCCTGAAGTCGGTTCCCAACTCCCGCGAGACCTCGGCCCACCACTTCGACACCGCCGGCGCACTGCTCTCCACCCTCGCCGTGACCGGCCTCATCTTCGTCCTGCAGGAAGGCCCCGAACGCGGCTGGACCGCCCCCGCCACCCTGATCAGCCTCGCCGTCGGCTTTCTCGCCGCCATCGGCTTCGTGGCCTGGGAACTGCACCGCCACGACAGCGCGCTGCTGGACGTGCGGCTGTTCCGCGAGCGCGGCCTGAGCAGCGGCTCGATCACGCTGCTGGTGGTCTTCGGTGTCCAGGCGGGCATCGGCGTGGTCCTCTTCCCGTACTTCCAAGCCGTGCTCGGCTGGTCCGGGCTGCTGTCCACGGCCGCCATGATGCCCATGGCCGTCATGATGATGGCCACCTCCGGCCTGGCCCCCAAGCTCGCCGCGGGAATCGGTTCCCGCTCCACCATGGCGGCAGGCATCGCGCTGGCCGGACTCGGTCTCGCGCTCATGGCCCTGTTCGTCTCCGTCGAGGGCGGCTACCTGTCCATCCTGCCCGGACTGCTCGCTATGGGACTGGGCATGGGCCTGTCGATGACCCCGTCGACCACTGCCATCACCGCCTCCCTGCCGCGCGCCAAGCAGGGTGTTGCCTCTGCACTGAACGACGTCACCCGCGAGTTCGGCACCGCACTCGGCGTCGCTCTGCTCGGCGCGCTGCTGGCCAACGGCTACCGCAGCGCCATCGACGACCGGCTGCACGGCATCCCCCAAGGAACCGCGGACACCGCGCGCCAAGGTGTTGCCAACGCCGTCGAAGCGGCCGGCGACGCCGGCCCGCGCGCCCAGGACCTGCTCCACGCAGCCCAGCAGTCCTTCGTCGACGGCTGGCAGCAGGCCATGTGGGCAGGCGCCGCCGTCATGGGCGTCCTGCTCGTCTACATCGCCTTCCGCGGCCCCAAGAACACGACTCCCGCGGTCACGGACGAGACAGAAGCCACCGAGGCCTTCGCCACCCGATGACCACGTAGGAACCGGGCGCACAGCGAAGACCTCCCGCGTCCTAGTGGCACACACAGGACCCGACGGCGCCCTTGACGCTCTGGGAGTCCAGCACTGCGGCCGACGGCTCGGCCTCGCGGCCGGTGCTCTGGCGGACCCGCCGACGCGGCGCATCCATGATTCTCAGGAACCGGGCCAGAGGCGAACCCGGCGACCACATCGCATTGATCCAGGTCACGGTGTGCCGGTAGGCGGCCTCCTCCTCGGAGGTGAGGACGACGTCGGGCAAACGATACGACCCAGCCAGATGACATCGCCCTGGTACAGACAGCGATGACATCCGGCTGGGACGATCTCCAAACGCCTGGCTCACAGCCCTGTCAAATGACAGCCGAACCGGGATCCCACAGAGAGCGCCCCTCGTGGGCGCCGTACCAGGCTTCCGGGACCAGGATGTGCGGGGCTCCCCCAGCGGGAGGGAGAGCGAGACGTGAACGATCGACCGCGACGGTCACGGCCCTGTCCGCGTCGGGTGGACGGCTCCTGGACGACTCCCCGGATCCGGCCGTTCCCCGTTCCCGCCGCCCTCCCCGTACCGGTACGGTCCGCGCGGGCGCGCGGACCGTACCTCGCCCCCTGTCAGGGGACCGGCGTCTCCATGAGGGTTCTGACCTGGGCCGGGCTGAGAGCCGCGGTGTAGGCCCTCACCTCGTCGACCTTGCCGGCGAAGGGAGCGGTGTTCGAACCCGCGATCCCGAAGAGCGCCGCGCCGTCGGAAGGAGAGAAAGATCCCCTCCGCATCTCCGCCGGCTCCCCGTTGACGTAAAGGGCGAAGGTGCCCTTCTCGAAGGTGACCGCCAGGTGGCTCCAGGCCCCGACGGGCAGGGTGCGGCGACTCGGCAGCTGGAACGGGGGCGACATGTCGCCGAGAGCTACGACGGAGGGACTCGACGAGCCCGGCTCGGACGCGAACACCCTGAAGTCGGTTTCCGCGTTCGCCCACTTGAGGAGCATCTGCTCCGTACCGGTCTTCGAGGGGTTCACCCAGGCGGAGACGGTCATGCCCTCGGTCATCCTCAGCGACGTGGACGACGGCGTGGCGATCCAGCCATTGCCGTCATCGGAGAACCGCACGGATCCGCCGAACCTGCCGTCCGCCCAGGTGGTGTCGTAGGCCCTGCCGTTGTTGCCCTTCCCCGAGCCGTCCCGCACGGTCGTGCCGGTGCCCTCGTCCATGCCGTAGGCGAGCACCGGAACGGGCTCGTCCGCGGCGAGGCCGCCGAGGGAGCCGAGGGAGCCGAGGGAGCCGTCAACAGCGTCGTGCCGAGCAGCGGTCCCGCGCACACGGCGAGACCCCCTCCGTACTTGTTCAATATCGCTCCCCGTAAAAGAATCCCCCGATTCCCGTACGGGACATCATGTGTCACCGGTCGCAGACCCGCGCCGCTCGATCCCGTGAGCTTCTCCACAGGTCGTCGCGGCCCGGTAGCGGCAGAGCGCGTCAGCGATCGGCGAGCCCCTGGAGGATCGCGCGGACCTCTCCCGCGCTCTGGTGGTACGGGCCGTAACGGCGTTCGAGGTCCGGCAGCAGCTCGCCGAGCAGCCGTTTGGCCCGTCCCTTGTTGCCCGCGTCGAGTTCCACCATGCCGATCTGGCGCCGGAGTTCCAGGATCCGTTCCTCTCCCGCGCCGAACCGCCTCTCGTCGGCCAGCAGCCGCCGGAGCTGGGACAGGGCGAGGCTCGTCTCCCCGATCGCCGCGTGACAGCCCGCCTCCATCAACCGGCACCGCAGGGCGAGGTTGTTGTCGGGCCCCTCCACCCTCGCCACGTCGGCCGCGAGCCGCTGGAACTCGGGCGCCGCCCGGCGGTAGTCGCCGCCGAGGAAGAGGGCCTCGGCGAGCTCGATCCGCAGGTCGACCACGGCGGAGCTCGTCGAGCCGAAGGAGCCCGCGGCGGGCCCGACCAGCTCCGCCAGGAGGTCCGCCGCCTGGCCGAACCGGGCTTCCGCCTTGAGCAGGTCGGCCTCCTTGCGGGCGCGTTCGATGTCGCCCCGCTCGATCTGCGCCAGTCCCGCGGCACGCCTGATCCGTGCCGGCCGTACCGGATGGGCGGGCCGCCGGTTGTCGGCCCGCGGGGAGGAGATCCGGCCGAGGACGGTGGCGTACATGCGCGCCGGATGGGATGTGTCCAGGTCGACGTAGCCGGGAAAGGGCGGCAGCTCGCGGCAGAAGTCGAGCAGCCGTTCGTAGACGGCGTCGGCGCTCACCGGCCGCTCCTCGGGCGTCTTCGCGAGCAACCGCAGGACGAGCCGCTCCAGCCCTTCGGGGACGTCCTGCCTTCTCGCGCGCAGCGGCCGGGGGGTGACGTCGGTGTGGTTGCGCATCGAGGCGAGCGGGGTGGGCGCGGCGAACTGGTTGGTCCCGGCGAGCATCTCGTCCAGGATCACGCCGAGGGAGTAGAGGTCGCTCCGTGGTCCCGCGGTCCCGGCCATGGCCTGTTCCGGCGCCATGTAGGCCGGTGTGCCCAGCACCTCGCCCGTCCTCGTGAGGTTCGTCGTGTCCGCGGAGGCGAGCGCGGCGGCGATGCCGAAGTCGAGGACCTTGACCGTGCCGTCGGGGCAGAGCATCAGGTTGCCCGGTTTGAGGTCGCGGTGGACCAGCGAGCTGGCGTGGGCCACGGCCAGGACCGAGCACACCTGGGCGGCGATCGCCACGGCCCAGGCGACGGGCACCTCCGTCTCGTCGAGCAACGTCTCGACGGAACACCCCCTGACGAGTTGCATGACCATGTAGAGGTCGTCGCCGTGCGGCCCGCAGTCGTAGATGGTCGGCACACCCGGGTGCTCCAGCCGGGCGGTGATCCGTGACTCGCGGACGAAACGCCTGGCCAGTTCCTCGTCCCGGCGACCATCGGGAAACCTGTCGGCTTTGATGAATTTGATGGCGATCTGCCGATCCAGGCGTTTGTCGTAGCCGAACCAGACCTCTCCCATTCCGCCGGAACGACGTGACGTGGGATCCAACTCGTAACGGCCGCCGATGATCGTTCCTCTGCCCAAAACGATTCGCCCTCCAGAAACGCCCGTCTTCCCCAGGAAAATGTAGCGCCCCCGGAGTCCCGTCGTCGTGGACGAGGATTTACCCAGCTCACAGCCCCGCGAGCGAATCGGTTCGCGCTGGACGAGGTCGTCGAATGCGTCACGTGTCCGCGACTCGGCATTTCACACGCCCGCGCGATAGCGGTCAATTCCCGTGTTACTCCCGGACTTCCGGGAAGTGGTCGTCGAGGTGTGATCACCCTCCGGCCGGTGATACGCGGCAAGTGATCTACGACAGAATGTCGTCCATGGAAGCCCGCATCGCGATAGCCCCCTCCGCGCCCGGCTCCACCGACGGCGAGCTCGACCGGCTGCGGCTCGGGATCGAGGAGGCGGTGTCCCGCGGCGGCGGCGCCAACGTCCCGCTCGCCGACGCCACCGGCCTGGTGTGGCTCGTTCCCGGCGAGCCCGAGCTGCTCGGGGCGACGCTGGACGCCCATCCCCGGATCGGATGGGTGCAGTTCCCCTGGGCGGGGGTGGAGAGGTTCACGTCGTCGGGGGTGCTCGACCGCCCGGTGGTCTTCAGCTGTGCCAAGGGGGCGTTCGCCGGGCAGGTCGCCGAGCACGCGCTGATGCTGATGCTGGCCTGCCTGCGCGACCTCTCCCGCCAGGCGCGGACGCCCGGCTGGCGTCCGGGGGATCCCCGGTCGCTGCACGGCCGGCGGGTGACGATCCTCGGCGGCGGCGGCATAGCCACCGAGCTCGTCCGCCTCCTGCGGCCGTTCGAGTGCCGGATCCGGGTGATCCGCCGCCACCCCGAGAAGACCGGGGGCGCCGACGGGACACCGGGCACGCCGCAGACACCGGGAACGCCAGGAACACGGGGAACACCGAAGACGCCGGGAACACGGGGAGCGCCGGGAACACCGGGAACGCCGGAGACGCTGCCGCCCTCGGCTCTGCCCGCCGTGCTTCCCGAGACCGACCTCCTGGTGCTGGCCCTCGCCCTCACGCCGGAGACGAGGCACGTCGTCGGCGCCGCCCAGCTGGCGCTGCTGCCGCCGCACGCCGCCGTCGTCAACGTCGCCCGTGGCGCGCACATCGACACCGGCGCGCTCGTCGAGGCCCTCCGCGCGGGAACGATCTCCGCCGCCGGTCTGGACGTGACGGATCCCGAGCCGCTCCCCGACGGGCACCCCCTGTGGGCCGACCCCCGGGTGCTCATCACCTCGCACTCCGCCGACTCCGCCGAGTACGTCGCGCGGATGCTCTGCGAGCGGGTCGAGCGCAACGTGGGCAACCTGCGCGCGGGCCGCCCGCTGGAGGGAGTGATCGACCCCGCCGTGGGTTACTGACCGCCACCCGCCGTCCCGCCTCCGAACGGTAGGTTCGTCCGCATGCCGGAAGATCCCTCGTACGCTCCGCAGGACCCGTCGCGGATGCTGGCCGGCCGGTACCGGTTGCTGGCCACCCTCGGGGCGGGCGGCATGGGCGTCGTCTGGAGGGCCAGGGACGAGCTGCTCCACCAGACCGTGGCGGTCAAGGAGGTGGCGCTGCCCGCCCGGCTGACCGCCGAGGAACGCGAGCGGCGGCTGCGCCGAACGCTCCGCGAGGCGCGTACGGCGGCCTCGCTGAGGGGTCACCCCGGCATCGTCACCGTCTACGACGTGGTCGAGGAGGACGGCCGCCCATGGATCGTCATGGAACTGGTGGACGGCCCCTCCCTGGCGAAGGTGATCGAGGACGAGGGACGGCTGGCCGAGGCCAGGGTGGCGCGGATCGGGCTGCGGGTGATCTCCGCGCTGGTCTCGGCGGAGGCCGCGGGGATCGTGCACCGGGACGTCAAGCCCGCCAACATCCTGCTCGGGAACGGCGGGAACGGCCGGAACGGCGGGAGCAGGGGGAACGACGGGGGCGGCGGGAGCGACGGAGGCGACCGGGCCGTGCTGACCGACTTCGGGATCGCGGCGGCCGTCCACGACACCACCGACCTGACCGGTACCGGACAGTTGCTGGGCACGATCCCCTACCTCGCGCCCGAGCAGCTCGACGGCGAGCGCGCCTCGGCCGCCTCCGACCTGTGGGCGACGGGCGTGACGCTGTACGAGGCGGTGGAGGGGCGCAGGCCGTTCGACCGGGAGAGCCCGGTGGCCACGATCGCGGCGATCGTCAACCAGCCGCCCGCGCCCGCCCGGTACGCGGACCGGCTCCTCCCCGTGATCGAGGGCATGCTCAGGAAGGACCCCGCCGAGCGGCTGACGGCCTCGCAGGTCACCGCGCTGCTCACGCCGATCGCCACCGAAGTCCCGTGGGAAGGCCCGCACCTCGCCGGGGGCTCGGGCACGACGGGCGGCGGTGGACGGATCCGGCGCGTCTCCTCCGGCGTGACCGACCCGGTGCCTCCGGGAGACCAGGCCCGGCCCGGTGCCCCGCGGCGGCCGTCGCGATGGGCGCCCGTGGCCGTGAGCCTGGCGTTGGCCGTGGCCGCCGTGGCCGCCGTGGTGGTCTGGTCGCCGGACACCTTCGGGCTGGGGAGCACCCCGACGCCCACCTCCGGCGGAGCCGCGACGGCCTCGGGGAAGGACCCGGCGACCTCGCCGAACCCGGCCGGAGGCCCGGCGACCCCCGGCGACCCCGGGAACGGCCCGACGGCCTCCCCCGGCCAAGGCCGGCCTTCCACGGGCCGCAACCCGCTGCCGCACGGCTTCACCCTCCACACGGATCGCCGCGGATTCTCCATCGCCGTACCCGACGGCTGGGCGAAGGACGAGAGCGGGGACCAGGTGAGCTGGGAGCGCCCCAGAGACTCCATCCTCTCCCCGTCCTCCTGGTACCTGGGTGCCTTCGCGAATCCGAAGAGGAAGGAGACCCGGGACCCGGCGGTCATCCTCGACCAGCTGCGCGACGCGCTCCAGGAATCGATGATCGCGTCCGGCTCCTACCAGGAGTTCACCAGGCGCCCGGTCCCCGTCGCCGGAGGCAAGGGCGCCGAGCTGGAGTTCGGCTTCGCGCACAAGAGCGCGTCGAACCTGCCCCACCGCCTCTACGCCCGATGCGTCACCCGTGACTCCGGCGGCACCGCGATGTTCTGGTTCTTCACTCCCGCCGGGCAGTGGGCCGAGGCCGGAAGGCACGTCGACACGTTCACGGAGACCTTCCGGCTCGACTGAGCGTGCCGCCCCGCACGGCATCCGCCCCGGTACGGTCCCGTACCGGGGCGCGGCCTCCAGGTCGTCCATCTCCACCACGCCACCGGTCGACTCCTCGGTGACCCACACCGCAACGCCACCCGCCCCGGGTCAAGGGCCGGGTCTCCGGCCGGTCCGGTGGCATCCCGGGGTCGCTTCGGGGCTCTGCCGGGCCGGCCGGAGAGCAGCCGACGCGGGCACCCGGGGCCGCCGTCCGGATGCTCCGCTCCGCCCGCGTCGTCACCACCGGAGCCGTCGTCACCCGCGATCGGCTCTCCCCTGTCGTCTCCCCTGGCATTCCCCCAGGGCCCCGAGCTCGCCGAGTGGCCGTCAAGGCGAGTGGCCGTCAGGCCGAGTGGCCGTCAACCGGCACCGCGCTCTCGGCGGAGACGCCCGCCATGAGCCTCGGTTCCCTGAGATGGCGCCGGTAGGCCGCGGGCGAGGCACCGTAGGCCGCTCGGAAGGCCCGGCTGAAGTGGGCGTCGCTGCTGAAACCCCAGCGTGAGGCGATGGCGCGGACGGGCAGGTCGTCCATCAGGGGATCGGCCAGGTCACGGCGGCAGCGTTCGAGCCTTCGCAGGCGGATCCAGCCTCCGAGGGTGACGCCCTCCGACTGGAAGAGCCTGTGCAGGTGACGAACGGAGATGTGGTGGGCCGCGGCGATCGTCGAAGGCGACAGGTCCGCCTCGCCCAGTTCCCTCTCGATGAACGCCTGGACACGCATGAGGAGGACCCCGTTGGGGTCGGACAGGAAGCCGGACGCGTCCGTGTCGAGTTCGTGGGCCAGCAGGGCGGCGACCAGGTCGAGGGCGACCGTCGACAGCCGCAGGGCCTCGGAGGGCGAGCGGCTGTCGAGCTGCGCGATCAACTGGTGGAGGTACCCGCTGAGCAGCCCGCCGATGCCGTCCCTGCCCGACAGCCGCACCGCCAGCAACCGTTCGGCCGCCGAGGCCGGGAGCGGGAGGAGGTCTCGGGGAAACTGCAGGATCAGCCCGTCGGACACGCTCGGACGCGATCCGTCCGCCGTCCTGGAGCCCGGATCCTCCGCCACGGTCCAGGCGTGAAACGTGCGGGAGGTGTCGTACAGCGTGATGTCGGTCGGTGCCAGGCCGGCCTCCCGGCCCACCTGCTGGATGCCCGATCGGCCGCGAAGGGTGAGGGAGAGCTGGTAGTGGCCGGGATCGGAGCGGCGGATCCTGCTCGGGCTGCGGCGCGCGTCGAACGAGACGCACCGCACCCGGGACAGCTGCGCCACCCCGAGGTCGAGCATGTGCATCTCGGCCCAGAAGTCGGCGGCCTGGTCACTGGAAACGTCCACCGAGACGACCGACCGCGCGACGGCCTCCCACCAGAAGTCGAATCGCTCCCGGACAGGGACGCCGTCAAGTCGCAATACGGAAGGAAGTAGCAATATTTCTCCCCGAGAAACACCACAAAAGGGACTAACGGCAAACTGCCGGAAGTCTCGCATTTTCGGGTGTCCGTTTACCATCGGCGGCCGCGAGCGGAGCGGCCCCGCCTGACGAGCGGAAAATCACCATCGTCGACATCTCACCCCCGGACGAGCCCGGCCACCCCCCCGGTGACCGGCCGCACCCATGTCAACGACCTTCACACCTCCAGCGTTCCAGGCATTTGACGGCAACCTCCACCGATTGCCGCCAAACGCCTGGAACACCCGGTCAGCCACCCGCGCCGATCACCCGCGCGGCGGCGAGATAGGCGGCGAGCAGGCTCTCGGCGAGCGCCGTCACGGTCTCGTCTCCCGGCAGGAAGTGCGGGCTGTGCAGCCCCGAGGCCGTGTCGGTGCCCACGAACAGCATCAGCGACGGCACGACCGACGCGAAGTGGGCGAAGTCGTCGGCACCGCAGGAGCGCAGCGTGGCGGGCATGTGGTGGGCGACGTCGACGAGGATGCAGCCCGTCTCCTCGGCGAGGCGGGCGTCGTTGACGAGCACCGGCTCCCCGGGCGTGATCCGCACCTCCGCCTCGCAGCCGTGGACGCGGGCGACGCCCTCGGCGATCTCACGGAAGCGGTGGTGCAGCTGGTGGCGCCACGGCTCCGACATCGTACGGAGGGTGCCGCGGGCGGAGGCCTGTCCCGGGATCGCGTTGGGGGCGCTGCCCGCCGCCACGGTGCCGAAGGTGACCACGGTCGGCGTCATCGGGTCGGCGTCGCGGCTGACGAGCTGCTGCGCGGCCACGATGATCTGGGCGAGCGCCAGGACCGAGTCGCGGGACAGGTGGGGGTAGGCCGCGTGCCCGCCCTGCCCCCGGACGGTGACGGTGAACTCGTCGGAGGAGGCGTTGACCGCCCCGGGAGTGCAGGCCGTCTCACCGGCGCCGAGCACCGGCTGGACGTGTGCCGCGATCATCGCGCCGACCTGGTTCCTGCGGAGCGCGCCGGAGTCGACGATGTCGCGGGCCCCGGAGGGGTGGGTCTCCTCGCGCGGCTGCAGCACCGCGACCATCGGCGCCGGTGCCCGTACCCGGTCGACCGCCCTGGTCAGCGCGACCAGGGCCGCGAGGTGCACGTCGTGGCCGCAGGCGTGCATGGCGCCGTTGCGCGAGGCCCAGGGCACGCCCGTCTCCTCCGGGATCGGCAGGGCGTCCAGCTCCCCGCGTACCCCGATGGCCAGCCCCTCGCCACCGACGCGGAGGAGCGCGCCGGTTCCGGCGACCCGCTCCATCGCGTCGCCCTCGGGCAGCGCGTCCAGCACGCGCTTGAGCGTCGGCTCCTCCTTTCCCGACACGCACGGCTCGGCGTGCAGTTCCCGCCGCAGCTGGAAGGCCGCGGGCAGCTCGGCGTGCAGAGCGGCGCGGAGCCGCTCGTGGATCTCGTTCATCGCCGCCCTCCGAGCCGGCGAGCGTCGCGGCTCACCCTCACGCGTCCTCCTCGGCAAGTGCGGCGAGCGCGGCGAGCGCGCGGACGTGAGTGCCGATCATGGGTCTCCCTCTGACTGTGCGTGGTGCCGTTCTGGTGGTACATGGGTGACATGGGCGCCGTTCTCGTCGTACGTGATGGTCGTTCTCGTCACCGGCCCCGGGGCCGGTCAGCCGGTCACCCGGTCTCTCCGAGGCCGTAGACGCGGCGGGCGTTCCGCGCGCCGATCATGGTGGCGACCCGGATCGCCTGCGGCTCGCTCCACTCGCCGTCCGCGACGAACCCGCCGAGGACGCGGACCATCGCACGGCGCCAGAGCAGGGCGCCCAGGTGGTGGAGCTCGGCGGGACCCCAGGCGTCCGAGGAGAAGAGGATCTTGGCGAACGGCGCCAGCTCCAGGCTCTCGGCCACGACGGCCACGCCGCGCGCCCCGGTGTGGTTCACCCCCAGCCCGACGTCGAAGTGGACGTGCGGGTAGGCCTGGGCGAGGTATCCGGCGTTGCGGTGGTACGGGTAGCAGTGCAGCAGGAGCAGCGGGACGCCCCGGGGCTCGGCGAGCTCGATGAGGCCGCGCAGCAGGAGGGGGTCGCAGCGGCGCAGGTCGAGGTCGGGGTCGCCGTACCCGGTGTGGAACTGGAGCGGCAGCCCGCGCTCGATGCCCGCCCAGATGAGGTGGCGCAGCAGCACCGGGTCGTCGAGGCGGATCGTCCCGGTCCGCTCGGACTCGCGCAGCCAGCGACCGGCAGCCGCCACCACCTCGGCCGGGGTGGGCGGGGCGGGGTCGAGGTCGAGCCCGTACCGGTAGGCGGCGACGCTCTTCAGGCCGCGCGCCGTACGGCCGCGCTCCCACAGGGCCGCCTCGAAGCGGGCGGCGAACCCGGCGGCGTCGGTCCCCTCGGTGGCGACCCCCTCGGCGACCGACTCCAGCCGGACGATCTCCTCGACGGGCCGCCCCGTGAGGGCCGCCATCGGCGCCGGGCCGAGGATCTCCTCGCCCCCGTAGCCGGTCTCCAGGAGGAAGTGATCGATCCCGGACGCGGCCAGCAGGCGCCGGTTCGTCTCCCCGGCCCCGAGCTCGGCGCGGCGGGCGAGGTAGGTCTCCGGGTCAGGGTGCGGGTCGAGACCGAGGACGGGCGCGCAGTGCCGCAGGACGGCGAAACCGAGCTGCGAGTCGAACTGGGTCATCCAGCCGGGCACCGGCCGGTCGGACTCGGTGATCAGCTCCTCGAACCGCCCTCGCGGCAGGTCGCCGTCCAGGGCGCCGTGGACATGGTGGTCCACCAGCGGCATCGCCTCGATCGCCCGCGCCAGGCCCCCGGCCCCCGCCGACCCGGGCACGCGCCCCGCGGCCTCGGCCTTCCCCGCCCTGGCCGCGCGTTCCGGGCCCCCGGAATCCTCCGCCCCGGCCGTACTCCCGGCCGCGCTCTCTGTCGCACCTCCAGGAGCGGTCACGTTCCCAGGAGCGGTCGCACCCTCAAGGGACCCGGCACGCGCCGGAGAGTCCATGGGTGCCGGGGTCATGGTGAAACGCTCCTCGAGTGTGCGGTGCCGCTGGGATACGAGGTGCCCATGAAAGAGGGATGTCATGCCCCGATGCCCCATCCGGCTACCCGCCGATCGGCCGCTCCACCTCACCCGCCGCCTCACCGGGCGTCCCGCCCGTCGGCATGCCCGCCGTGTCCGCCGTGCTCGCCGTGCCCACCGCGCCCCGCCTCCGGACGCCGTACGCGAGGGTGAGGGCGACGACCGCGAGCGGGAAGGCGGTGGCGACGAGGAGGCCGGTGCGCAGGCCGGAGCCGCCGTCGTCGGGGAGCGCGTCCGACAGGGTGGTCAGGAATCCGCCGGCGGCGGAGGAGGCGTCCGCGGCGGCCCCGGCGATCCAGGGACCGGCCGCGCCCCCCGCGTCGCCGAAGACGGCCAGCACGCCGAACATGGCCGCGCCGCCGAGGGGGAAGCGGGCCGCGGCGAGGCTGAAGGTCCCCGGCCACAGGAGGCTGACGGCCAGGCCGCACACCGCGCAGCCGACGAGGCTCACCACCGGGTTGGAGGACAGGCAGACGACGAGGTAGCAGACGGTCGCCAGCGCGCCGCACGCGGCCATCGCGGGTACCAGCGGGATTCTCTCGCCCCACAGGCCGTAGACGATGCGGCCGATCCCCATCAGGACCGCGAACAGGCACGGGCCCGCCAGGTCGCCCCACACCTTGGAGACGCCCAGCCCGTCCTCCGCGAAGAGGGAGGACCACTGCGACATGGTCAGCTCGGCCGCGCCCGCGCAGAGCATCAGCACGACGGCGGCGGCGAAGGCGGGAGCCCCGAAGAGCGCCCGCAGGGAGGTACGGTGCTCGTCGGGCACGGTCGCGGGCAGCGGCACCCTCAGGAACGCCACCATGTTGACCAGCGGGACGAGCGCCCAGGCCACGGGCAGGACCTGCCAGGCGTCCTGGCCGATCCAGGCCAGCAGCAGCGTGCTGCCCGCCACCACCGCGACCTGTCCCCAGCAGTAGAAGGAGTGCAGCAGGCTCATCGCCGCCGCCTTGCCCTCCTGCGGGCTGGGCAGCGCGTCCACGACGGGGCTGACGAGCACCTCCAGCAGGCCGCCGCCGACGGCGTAGACGATGATCGCGACGCACAGTCCCAGGTACGGGGAGGGCGACACCGCCGGGGCCACCGCCAGCAGCACCAGTCCCAGCGCCGACAGGATGTGCGCCAGCACCAGCGGGACGCGGTAACCGGTCCGGTCCACGAACTTCACGGCCACGATGTCGGTGACCAGCTGGGTGGCGAAGTTGAGCAGCACCAGGCGCCCGAGCATCTCCAGGGGCAGCTGGTAGCGGGTCTGGAACACGATGAACAGCAGAGGGGCCAGGTTGTTGACGATGGCCTGGGTGACATATCCGGTGTAGCAGGCACGGCGGGTGTGGTCATACGTCATGAACGATGCGTTTCTCTCCCTGGAGGGCTGGCCGTCCCGCACACTACGGGGCCGGACGACGCGGCCGCACACCCACCCCCGGCGACAGGGACCACCAGGTCACCGCGGACAGCGGGCCACTCCGGGCACGCGCCTACTTGAACTGCAGGACCGGGGCGACGGCGGGACGGGGACGGGAGGGGGTGGGGAGACCGAGGACGAACCAGACGATCTTCCCTCCGGAGGGGGGATGGGCGACACCCCAGTCGTCGGCGAGCGAGTCGACGATCTGGAGTCCCCGGCCGCCGGTGGCCTCCATGTCACGGGCACACACGCGGGGAGCCCCCTCCCCCGGGTCGAAGAGCTCGCCGCGGACGTAGCTCCCCCCGCCCTGGATCCGCAGCGCGCACGCGGCACCGCCGTACCTGACGGCGTTGGTGACCAGCTCGCTGACGATCAGCATGCAGTCGTCTATGAGGTCGTCCGCGCCCCACAGGGAGAGCTCCCGGCGGACCAGCGCGCGAGCGTCGCGCACGCTCGCGGGAACGGCGGGCAGCAGGCACTCGCCTTCGTACTCGGGGGCGACGTCGAGGGATGTCGCGGATGAGTCGGGTTGGAGAGACACTGCGCCTCCTTCTGATGGGAGCGCTCCCATGACAAATGTAGAACATTCACCTACGTCTGTGAATTGATTCCTCCCTAATTGTTTCCATCACATGTCGTGAAAAGTGAGGAAGATCCGCTTTATGCCATGACCTCCGGTGGCCGAAGGCGCCGACCACACGGCCGGGAACCCGCCCGTGTCGTCGCCCCCTCCGGCCCGGCCGGGAAGCTGTCCGCGTCGTCGCCTCCGCCGGCCGGGCCCGTCCCCCCTACGGCCCGGCCGGGAACCCACCCGCGTCATTACCCCCTCCGGCCAGGTCCCGTCCCCCTACAGCCCTGCCGGGAACCCACCCGCGCGTCCCTCCCCCACCGGGAACCCGGCCGCGCCGTCACCCCCCGACGGCCGCGCGCCGGCGTCGGCGCGCCGACATCGGCTCAGCTCAGCTGGGGAAGCACCTTCGCGCCGAAGGCGTCGATGTAGGCGGCCTGCTCCTGACCCACGTGGTGCAGGTAGATCTCCTCGAAGCCCAGGTCCGCGTACTCGCTGATCCTGGCGGCGTGCCAGCCCAGGTCGGAGGAGACGTTGACGGTCTCGGCCACCTTCTCCGGCGAGACGTCCGCGGAGACCACGTCGAAGAGTTCGGCGGTCTCGAGGTCCCAGCTCACCGGCGGCGAGAAGACGTTGCTCCGCCACTGGTCGTGGGCGATGGCCATCGCCTCGTCGTCGCTCTCGGCCCAGCTGAGGTGGACCTGGAGTGCCACCTTGCCCTTCCCTCCGGCGTCCCGGTAGGCGCCGATGACCTCGCGCAGCCGCTCGACGGGTCCCCCCACCGTGATCAGGCCGTCGGCCCACTCCGCGCACCAGCGGGCCGTGTCGGCGCTCACCGCCGCGCCGACCAGCTTCGGCGGGGTGTCGGGGCGGGTCCACAGCCGGGCGCGGTCGACGGTCACCAGGCCGTCGTGGCTGACCTCCTCCCCCGCCAGCATCGCCCTGATGACGTCGACGCACTCCCGCAGCCGCCGCTTGCGGAGCTCCTTGCGCGGCCAGCGGTCGCCGGTGATGTGCTCGTTGCTCGCCTCGCCCGTGCCGAGGGCGGCCCAGAAGCGCCCGGGGTACATCGCGCCGAGGGTGCCGATCGCCTGGGCGATGATCGCCGGGTGGTAGCGCTGGCCGGGGGCGTTGACCACGCCGAACGGCAGGTTCGTGGCCTGCAGCGCCGCGCCCAGCCAGGACCAGGCGAACCCCGACTGCCCCTGACGCTCGCTCCACGGGGAGAAATGGTCCGACGACATCGCCGCCCCGAACCCCGCCTGCTCGGCCCGCGTGACCGCCTTCAGCAGCTCTGCCGGATGGATCTGCTCGTGTGAGGAATGAAAGCCATAAGTCGCCATCGCCTCCGGCTACCCGGGAGAGCGGCGTCCATTCGGGCGGGCGGTGCGGTACCGCCCGGGGACACCGGGCGGCACCGCACCCCCGGCCTTCGGAAGACCGAGGCGCCTTCAGGAACCACGGTGCCTTCGGAAAGCCAAGGTGCCTTCAGGAACCGAGGCGCCTTCGGAAGGCCGAGATGCTGCCAGAAGGCCGGAGTGCCCTCAGAAGGCCGAGGTGTAGGTGACCAGCGAGGGCTGGGCGACACGGGTGGCGGCGTTGTAGCAGACGACGTTGCGGACGAACGCGTTGCTGCCGCTGGTGTTCCAGATGGTCTGCAGGTTGCAGAACTCGGGTCCGGACCCGTACGCGGTGGCCTGGACCTGGTCCTGCAGGATCCCGACCTTCGGGAAGGTCACCAGCCGCTGGCCGAGTCCCGAGCTCTGGACCGTGTTCACGCCCGCCTGGGAGTTGTAGTTCACCGGCGCGGGCACCGGCGCGTACGGGCCGGGGTTGGCCGGGGTGTTGTCGAAGGTGTAGGCGAAGTTCTTCGGCGGGATCGCCGCGCCGGTGATGGCGCGCTCACGCTGGTAGGTCAGCGTCCATCCGGTGTTGAGCGGCACGTTCGTCACGTTGTGGCAGCGCACCTGGACCGCCTGCGCGCCCACGCCCGGAGCCCAGGCGCCGACCTTGCAGCGGGCGGGCTGGCTGGGGTTGACCGCGGTGACCTGGATGTTCCCCGCGAAGCCCGAGGAACCCAGGCCGGGCAGGGTGACCGTCCAGACGCCCGCGCCCCCGCCGACGGTGTTCACGGCCCCGGCCGAGTTGAACTGGGAGGTGATGCCGCCGCCGTTGTAGTGCACGTAGCCGAACGCCTGCGGCAGCGGCAGGGTGCCGGTGCTCTGCTCGAAGACGATGCTGTACGGGGTGAAGACCTGGGCCCCGCCGTACCGGTAGCACTGCACCGCCACGACCACGTCGGTGCCCGAGGGGCCCCAGTTCTGCGCCTGGCACCAGTAGGCGTTGTCGGAGATCGCCGTGACGTGGACCACGCCACCGGTGATCGCGATCTGCGGGAACCGCACGAACGTCTGCCCGACCCCGCCCGGGGTGACGCTGACGTTGAAGCCCGGCCCCCAGCTGCCCGCCTGGTGGTTGAGGTCGGGGATACCGGAGGTCACGTCGACCACCGCGAAGCCCCATCGGTTGGGTACGGAGGCCTGCGCTCCGGTGGCCGTCGCGATGACGCTCGCGGTGAGCATCGCGATGACACACAGGATGTGAAAAGTGACTCTTCGTAACTGCGGCATGCCGTACTCCATTGGTTCGTGGGGTGGGGCGATCGGACGTGACCGTGTCACCAGCGAGCGGGAATGTCTGGAATCACAGTTCGTCCTGAGCTCTTGATAACTCGCCCGTCCCCCCTTGAGAAGACCCAACCTGACAGGTGAGATGACCTTGTCTTCCCAGATCAGGTCAGGGTTCCGACCAGATGACAGCTCTCTCGTCAAGAGATCGTCCGGTCGTTCCGACGAGTACCGTATGAACAATGCACAGCCGATCCGCCAGGATCCATGAGACGGGGTGTGAGACCGTGCCGGAACCCGAACCGAACGTTCCGCGTGTCATGTGGCAATTACTGGAGCCCCTGCACGCCGTCACATACTTCGCTCCCGAGGCGCGGGCCGCGGCCGACGCGGTCGGCATGCGCGGCTTCTGGATGGGCTACTTCGCGGGCAGGGCGGCCCCGCTCGGGCCGGTCGGCCCCGGCGTCGTCACGGCGGCCTTCCACGGTTTCCCGCCGGCCAGGGTCGCCAGGGCGCTCCCCGACGCCTGGACGTTCGCGACCCCCGGCGACGTGCTGCGCGCCCGGCTCGACGGGGCGGGGGCGGCGCTGCGGAACCTGCTCACCGACAAGGTGACCGGCTCCGACGACCTGCGCGCGGCGGCCGAGCTCGCCTGGGAGGCCGCCGGGCTCGCCGACACCGCGGGCCGGGTGCTCGGCGCGGCCAACCAGGCGCTGCCCGCGCCCGACGAGCCGCACCTGCTGCTCTGGCAGGCCGCGACCACCCTGCGCGAGCACCGGGGCGACGGGCACGTGGCCGCCCTCGTCTCCCACGGCGTCTCCCCCGTCCAGTCCCACCTGCTCAAGGTCGCGGCGGGCGAGACGGACCCGGACCAGCTGCGCCTGGCGCGACGCTGGGACGACGAGGAGTGGGAGGCCGGTGCCGCCGCGCTGCGCGAGCGCGGCTGGGTCGACGACTCCGGCGCCCTGACGGCCGAGGGCACGCGGGAGCGCGAGCGGATCGAGCGGCTGACCGACGAGGCCGCGGCCGTTCCCTGGCGGGCCCTGGGCGACGAGCGCACCTCCGAGCTCGCCCTGCTGCTGTACCCGCTCACCATGGCCGTCCTGGAGTCGGGCGTCATGCCGCCCGCCAACCCGATCGGCCTGCCGCCGCCTCCCGGGCAGGACGAGAACGGCCGGGGGCTCACGCTCCCGGCCGTCCCTTCACCGATCAGCTGAGGGGGGTCAGCCGAACGGCAGCCTCACGGTCGACTGGTTGCCGGTGCCGAGGTTGACGGCACCGTTGCCGATGGCGTTCCAGACCTCGACCCTCACCTGGCCGTTCGACAGGTTGCCGAGCGCTCCCGAGGAGGACTGCGGGCCGGCTCCCTGCGTGTAGTGCTCCCAGCCCGTCACCGGGTCGGTGGCGAAGTAGGCGTAGGTCTCCACCCTGTCCCAGCTCCCGTTGCCGGTCAGGTCGTAGGAGACCCGGACCTGGGTGCCGTTGGCGACCGAGGTTCCCGCGTCCACGAAGAGGTCGAACGCGGTGGTGCCGCCGTTGTGGGTGGCGGTGAGACCGGTCGCCGTGAAGACCCGGGCGTTGGTCGGCACGCCGTCGTGGTTGCCGTTCGCGGCGGCCACCGCGACGCTGCCCGCCGCGCCGGCCGTGCCCGGCAGGCCGCCGCCGCTCTGCAGGTAGCGCGTCGCGGTGAAGCCACCCGGGGTCGGCGTGGGAGTCGGGGTCGGGGTGGGCGTCGGGGTGGGGGTGGGTGTCGGGTCGGGGTTCGTGGTGCCGCCGCCCGCGTTGCCGCCGCTCCAGGTGAAGGCGCCGGAGGTGACCGTCTTGCCCGCCGGGACGTTGAGCACGGTCCCGTTGGAGAAGGTCACCGTGAGCGCGCTGCCGGTGATGTTGGAGGCGACGTAGGTGCGGGCCCCGTTCTTGCTGAACACCTTGGCGAGCGGGTGGTTGGCGGTGACGGAGGTGTCCACCGTGCCGAGGGCGGCCAGGTTGCGGATCCAGTGGAAGGTGTGCGCCCTGCTCTCCCCCTCCTCGGGGGTGTAGGAACCGGCTGCGCGCAGGTTCGACAGGGCCGCGTCGCCGTTGCCCAGGGCCTGGAACTGCCAGAGGATGTCCTGCCACACCGTGGGCGGCCCGCCGTTGTTGCGTACCAGTTCGGCGTAGTTGGTGTTCACGTACGCGGGGTTGTCGCCCAGGTAGAAGTGCCCGCCGGTGATCGGGAGCATGTTGATGCCCTGGATCATCTCCGGCTCGCCGCTGAACCAGGTGGCGTACGCGCCGCCGCTGCCCCAGACCATGCCGACCGTGCTGTGGCCGAAGGCCGCGGGGAAGTTCTGGTCGCGCACGTCGAACCAGTACTCCTGGATCGCCGCGTTCTGGGTCGTGTAGATGAAGATGCCCGCGTCACGGACGGCGGTGTTGCCGGTGGCCTGGCCCCACTGGATGAGGGCGTTGGCGAAGTTCATACCCTCCGACGACGACTCCTGGTTGTTGCCCGAGCCGAACGAGCCGTGCCCGGCCGCCCAGTCGTGGCCCGCGTAGATGTCGAAGTCACGCAGGTACGGGAAGCGGGTGTCGTTCCGGTCGTAGTTGTTGGCGTCGCGGATCAGCAGGTCCACCATGCCGCCGTACTGGCTCGTCTTCGCCCAGTTGGGGTCGAACTTGGCGAGGGTCGCGGCGGCGGCGATGTAGTAGCCGTAGTGGAAGTGGTGGTCGTTGAGCTCCAGGTCGGAGCCGTACGAGGCTGGATACCCGAGCAGGGTTCCCCAGCTCGGGTTGTAGTAGAAGACCCGGCTGGTCTTGCCCGACGAGGCGGTGAACCAGTCGTTGAGGCGGGTACGGATGGCGTTCAGCGCGGCGGTGCGCACCGACGTCAGGTTGAGCTGGTCGGCGATCTCCGCGATGCGGGCGGCCCGGCCCAGGCCCTTGCCGGTCCAGTAGGTGTCGTCGCCCCGGATGTCCATCGGGTTGCCGAGCTCGGCGTTCAGCTGGTTGGTGACCGTGGTGAGGTCCGCGCCCGAGCTGTCGGCCACCGCGGGGATCTCGGGCAGCACGCCGGTGTACTTCATCGTCGTCGTGAACTGCGTCCCGGTGACGATCTTCATCGGCCCGCGCGCCGACACGTACGTCTGCGCCAGCGGCGTCGAGCCGGTCAGGTAGTTCCACTGGTGCGGGTAGAGCGCGATGACCGTGCCGGTCTGGCTGCCCTGCCTGGCCGTGGTGGTGAAGGCGTACGTCGTGGTGAGCGAGCTCGCGGCCTGGTTGTAGGCGTACGAGACGCGGGTGCCGGTGACGTGCGCGTGCGCGTACTGGCCGTAGGTGCTCGCCAGGGCCGCGCGGTCGCCGCCCGCGGGGAGCGCGGCCACGGAGAAGAAGCCCCTGCCCGCCAGGGAGGAGCTGATCGTCGCGCCGTTCACCGACCAGGTCGCGCCGGTCGGCGCGTAGGCGACGTAGTCACGGCCCCCGGCGGTGAAGCCGATGGTGGCGCCGCTGTTGGACCACACCGTGGGGGTGCCCGCGGCGGTGATCTGCGCGTCGCCGCCGGTGATCTGGAAGTACGCGAACGGCAGGCCGTGGCCGATGGTGGCCTTCATGGTCCGGCCCCCGCCACTCCAGTACGGGGTGACGGTCCAGTCGCTCCAGCCGTCGACCTTGACGTCCGGCGAGCTCAGCCCCGCGACGCCGACGCGGATGTTCTCGACGTACGGGTAGTGGTACTCGCCGACGCCGGTCGCGGTGCCGCTGATGGCGGGGGTGGTGTTGTAGGAGAAGCCGAGCCCGTTGCCGAAGGTGTCGTACGAGATCGGGTGCGCGTGGAGCGGCTCACCGTACGCGCAGTCGGTCTTCTTGTAGAGGATCGACGACCACCAGTCGTTGGTGGGCACGGCCCCGGCGGGGGCGTTGGAAGTGACCCACTGGCGGGGGTTGGTGGAGATGGAGCCGCAGCCGGCCGGCAGTGAGCGGCCGGCCGGGAGGGTGTCGGCGTAGCTGCCGGCGCCGACCGTGGCGGCCTCGGCCGAGCGGGCGGCGCCGAGGCCGAGCAGTCCGGCCACCATCGCGACGACCACACCGGCGGCGAGGCGGCGGCGGCGGGCCCTGAAGCGGGCCGCCGACTGGGCGAGTCGTCCTTCACGGGGGGGCGCGCTGTCCGGACCCGTGGTCCGGATCGAGGGATCCATTGGGGGGTGCCTCCGGGGAGAGGAATCGGGCTCTGAAGCTGACCGATATGA
This sequence comes from Streptosporangium vulgare, assembly GCF_042428775.1. Taxonomy (NCBI): domain Bacteria; kingdom Bacillati; phylum Actinomycetota; class Actinomycetes; order Streptosporangiales; family Streptosporangiaceae; genus Streptosporangium; species Streptosporangium vulgare. The sequence continues at coordinate 453,190 of NZ_JBHMBS010000004.1, forward strand.
GAGAGCGCTCTCTCACCGAAAAGTAACGGGCTGCGTCACGGCAGTCAATGTTTCACGTTGGTAACGAATAGGTAAAGCATAGAGATGCAGGCGAGAGGGCGTAAGCGCAGAAAATAGGGCGTTCCACCGCGCAGCGATGCCACCCCGGAGCCACACGCACCGCACCGACCCTCTGTCCGACGATCAAGAAGTGGATCTATCCTGATCTGAGAGCGCTCTCTCCATCGATCGACGTCCATCGCCGATCGACCCCTTGCCGGCGCCCGCCTCCGACCCCGGACGCCATCGGAAAAGGCCGCGGACCGGCGACCGCCGAGGCGCCGATCGCCGCGCGAGCAGGGGCCCAAGGGCCGCACATGCCCGACCACCGGAACAGGCGCAACTGTCGCGGCAGTGACAAAACCAAGGCTGGACACTCACCGTGACGGGCAATTTACTTTGCGTGACCACTCAGGCACTCCCCGCCCCAGGAGAGAACATGCGAAGCAGGAAGCTCACGACCGTCGCACTGAGCGTCACCGCCGCCGGCGTCGCGGGTCTGACCGCGATGACGATCGCCGCTCCGGCCACGGCCTCCGTGCCCGCCGCTCCCGCCGTCCCGGCGGTCGCCGACTTCACCGGCTACCAGCTCGTGAAGCTGCCGAACGCCAACGTCCCCAACTTCCAGCGCCGCGTGGTCCGCTGCCCCGGCGGGAAGAAGGCCGTCGGCGGCGGCGCCGAGGCGCAGGGCAACGAGGCCGTGCTGGTGGGCTCCTTCCCCACCGACGACGGCGGCGGCTGGATCGGCCTCGGCCGCCAGCCCGGCCACAACGACGTGGGCATCAGCGTCTACGCCATCTGCGCCAACGTCAGCTGATCGCCCCCTGCGGCACCACTTCCCCGCCCTATGGCGGTCACCGTCCCCCGGTGACCACCGCCGCTCCACCCACGTCCCCCGTGATCACCACCGCTCCCCCACCCTCTCTGGCACCCTCTGGCCATCACCCCGTGATCACCGTCCCCCTGTGATCACCGCCGTCCGATCACCTTCCCCTGATCGGCGTCCCCGAGGAAACACCGGCCCCGGCCGGGCCCGCGAGGGTCCGGCCGGGGCCGTTCTCGCACGTTCGTCTAGGATCGCCCCCGTGGAGAACCCCGCCGTCGAGGACGACGACGGCGACGGTCCTCGAAGGGAGAAGCCGCCGATGGACGCCCCCGACCGGATCGAGACGGAGATCGCGGTGATCGGCGCGGGGCTGATGGGCTCGGCCACGGCCTGGGAGCTCGCCCGCCGCGGGCACGCCGTCACCCTCATCGAGGCGTACGACGTCGGCCACCGGCGCGGCAGCTCGCACGGCACCTCACGGATCTACCGCCGCGCCTACGCCGACCCGGAGTACGTACGCCTCACCGGCCTGTCCGGGGAGCTCTGGCGCGAGCTGGAGAACGACACCGGGACGGCGCTGCTCCGCGTCACCGGCGGCGTCGACCTCGGCGCGGGACGCGACCCCGAAGGGCTCGCCCGGCTGCTGGCGGAGGCGGGCGTGCCGCACGAGCTGCTCTCCCCCGGCGCCGCGGCCGAGCGGTGGCCGTTCATGAGCTTCGAGGGACCGGTGCTGCACCACCCGGAGGCGGGCACGGTCGACGCCGACGCGACCGTGGCCGCCGCGGTGAACCGGGCGGCCGAGCTGGGCGCCCAGGTGATCACCGGCGTGCGGTTCACCGGGGCCGAGCCCCTGCCCGACGGACGCGTCCGGCTGCGCACCGAGGGCCCGGAGGTGACCGCCGCCACCGTCGTCGTCGCCGCGGGTCCCTGGCTGCCGGAACTCGCCGGACCGCTCGGCGTGCCGGTGGGGTTGCCCCCGCTGCGGGTGACCCAGCAGCAGGTCTTCCACTTCCTCTCGCACGACCCGGAGGCCCGCTGGCCCGTCTTCGTCCACACCGACGGCCCGCAGATCTACGGGCTCCCCTCGGGCGGCGACGGCGGCTCCCTGCCCGCGGTCAAGGTCGCCCAGCACGACTTCGGCAAGCCCGTCACCGCCACCACCAGGGACGGCGTCGTCGATCCGGCCTCCCGCGACGTGGTGACCTCTCACGTCCGAAGGTGGCTGCCCGGCCTCGCCCCCACCCCGCTGACCGAGGCGAGCTGCCTCTACACCATCACCCCCGACGAGGACTTCGTCCTCGACCGCGTCGGCCCCTTCGTCATCGTCTCCCCCTGCTCGGGCCACGGCGCCAAGTTCGCCCCCCTGATCGGCCGGATGACCGCCGACCTGGCCCTCGGCCACACCGGCCCCCACCCCCGCTTCGCCCTGCGCCGCTTCACCTGAAGGACCTGACCCGCGCGCCGTGCTGAGGGGGGCAGCGGCTCGCGCGGCCCCTTGGGCAGTCTCTTCGAGCCGCCGCCGACCTTCCCTCGGAAGGGGGAATCAGGCCGGCGGCGTGCGTCCCGACCGTCTCAACGGGCCTGAGGTCAGGTGGATGATCGGTGATCCGGGAAGGCCGCTGCCCAGGGATGCGGGGGAAGGTGAGCATCGGCCTTCCAGGGCAGGGCGAAGACGACGGCCTTCCCCGATGCTCCGGTCGCGCACATCCGGGTCGGGTATGCCTGGCAGCAGCCCTTGGACAGCAGATACACGAGCAACAGTCCCCTGCCATGCTCCTCCCACAGATCGAGGCCAGGCTCGTCACCACGGGAACGGAGCCGATCGAGGATCGCGGGAATGTCACCGAGGTCTCGGTCGCCGTCGACGACTTCACACCAGGCCAGGCTGCCGTCCACAAAAACGACGCGCAGCTCAAAGGGCCCGCAGGCGTGCTCCTCGGCGTTGGCCGCCAGCTCGGCCACGGCGTTCTCGGCGTCCCCCAGAGCCTCGGCGTCAACCCCCGCTCTCGACAACACCTCGTTGAGCAGGATTCTGGCTCGTCGCGAGACAGAGCCGGGAAGCAGTACGCGCGCCATGACGTGCCAGTCGTCGAGACGGCCGACACCAGCGGGCCGGAATCCACCATCGAGCGTCTGCGGGGCCAAGCCGTACTTCCCCGGTGTTCTTCGACGAATCGTCGCCCGCTGAGCCGGTGGCCGCCACGATCACTTCCATCACCTCGTCCGCAGGGAGGCGTGAGAGCCGAGATAAAAGGCTCTCACCTGCGATCGAGCATGACCGGCAGAGGCATGAGGGCAAAACGACCTGGTCCGAGGTGGATGTCGTGTGCGCCTCTGGGCCTCTCGCCCTCAACGCCTACGTGAAATCCATCGGCGACGAGCATCTGGTCGTCGACATGCTCGTCGGCGACCTCAAACGCGTCATCGAATACCCCAAGCTCGGTTTCGCCGTCGAGCAGGATGTTCCTGATCACGTGCGGACCGCTTACGAGCATCTGCTGCGGGCGGGATTCGTCAGCCCTCTCATGACCACAGGTGGCTGAGCAGGCGAGTGATCAATCGATTGACACGACACCTCATCGGCAGTGCGGCGTCGTCAGACTCCCGCTGAACAACCTGCCTCGCTGGAAACGGGAACGATTCGGCCGCCTCCTCCAGTCATTGACGATTGATCCACGAATTAGGACGAACGGGTGGAGGCTCAGCGCGTCGAACCAGCCCCCGAACGGCTCGACACCTTTATCATCAAGCAACTGAGCGTGCGGACCAAGGACCTGGTCTCACGACGGTTACTCTGAGCGAGATGCTTGATTAGCCGGAAATCCGTCCAGTTGTGGACAACTCTCTCTAGCAAAGCACAGCGGAGGAAAGCAAGGTTAACCTTGTGAATCACCATTGTGTCAGCGCGGAGGGTGTGTTGGCGGAGCAGCGTTCCCTGTTCGGTCCCGATCTCGAAACGGCCCAGATCAAGCCGTTGGAAAACCGCTTTCAGCGCATGAGAGTGCTGATCACCGTCAAGGCCGCCCCCAATCCCTCGGAGAGCTACGGGGAAACCGTCTGCGTGGCCGCACTACGGCTCGACCTCGACCAACCGGGATGGGTACGGCTCTACCCAATCAACTTCCGCGAGCTAGACGGCAATAGCCAATTCCGGAAATATGATGTCGTCACCCTGGAAGCCAAACCCACTTCGAACGATCCAAGGGCGGAAAGCTGGCGACCGCGGGCCGACAGCTTCGTCGTACAGGGGCATCTTGACGGCTGGTCAAAACGGATGCCGTACCTCGATGACTACATCGAGGAATCCATGTGCGACCTCATCGCCGCCGTCCGCCGGCATCCCGCGGCCCAGTCACTGGCAGCCATCCGGCCCAAGGAGATCCTTGCGCTGGATGTCGAACCTCACCCCGGTTGGACGCCTGCGGAGCGACAGAAGATCGACCGGTACGTTCAGCAGCTCGGTCTTTTCGACTCCGTGCCTCGAACCGCGCTCCAAGCACCCCGCTTCAAGGCTTGGTACCGCTACCGCTGCCATTCGGCCGACTGCAACACGCACCGTCAGGGAATCTATGACTGGGAACTGGTCGCCCTCCAGCGCACCGTGAACGCTCGCAACGACATTGGGGTAAAACGGGTCATTCGTGAAAAGTTTTGGGATCTGATGTGCGCGTCGGATCGAGACACCGTCTTCTACGTCGGTAACCAGCAGGCCCATCCGCAGAGCTTCATAGTTCTGGGAGTGGCCTATCCCCAACGGCTCAAGCCGACACCGCGTGGCTGAACCGTTCACGAACAGCCTCCAGGACGAGGTCGCGATGACAGCGATCCTGGTCGGCTTCGAAACACATGATCGCCACTGTCTGCCGCTGAGCGGCTTCCGCGATCCGGTTCAAACATTCGCGTGCGTCGGCATCCATGAGCTGCCCCGCATAGACACCGCGAGCTGCCCCCAGCTCGGCCGGGCTGCCACCGAACCCTGCCCTGTTCCATTTGGGATTGCCGAGCTCTCGCATATGTTCATAGGCGACTCCTGCACCGGCAAGCGCGTTGGCCAAGGCGGTCTTGCTGAATCCACGCTTCCGGGAGATCGGGTTCAGCCGGACGTCGACCAGCAACGTGACGTTTTCACGGTGAAGCCTCTGGATGAATCCGTGGAGGTCGCATCCCTCGTATCCGATCCCGGTCAACCGCGCATGCTGTCCGATCATAAGCATGATCTGCACCCTCTCACGCCCGAGTCGTAACCGTCACGCAGATCTCGTAAGGCTTGACGACCATTCCCGCGACGGGCTTCCGTAACCCGCCGGCCAAGCTCTCCCGGCAGCCGGAAGGCTGGTGTCACGCCTCGTCCGGCGCGTACGGTGTTCGACGCGGTGGGCGGATCCGGATGAACGGGGGGTTGGGCGGATGAGCGCGGAGGAAAGACTCGAACGGGCGAGGGTGCTCTACGAACGCGCGGTCTTCGACGGTGAGGCCGGGGTGCTGGAGGTGGCCGACCGGGAGCTGGACGCGGTCGAGGCCGGTCTCGCGCTGGCCCGCGGCCGGATCATGCACGCGCGCTTCTTCGAGGACGGGAACGAGGATCCTCGCGAGCTGGCGCTGTTCGAGCGTGCGACGGAGCTCTACCGGGCGCTCGGCGACCCGCGCGGCGAGAGCGAGTCGCTGCTCTGGGTCGGTCTCCTCCACCAGGTCGTCCGCGGGGACGACGACACCGCGGTTCCGTTCCTCGAACGGTCGCACGAACTCGCGGCGCGGGCCGGTGACAAGCTGCTGATGTCGTACGCGCTGCGGCACCTGGGGACGGCGGAGCACGCCGCCGGGCGGCTGGAGACGGCGCGGGAACGGCTGGAGGAGTCGGTACGGCTCCGCCGGGAGCTCGGTTTCTGGCCGGGTGTCGCCGCGAACCTGGTCGGGCTGATCTACATCGCCGCCGCGCAGGGCCGCCGTGACGACGCGCTCGCGCTGGCCAAGGAGGCGAGTGCCCTCGCCGAGGCGAGCGGCGCGAGGAACATCGCGCACCAGATCGAGGAGGCCCGCACGCGGGTGTAGGCGGCCTCGTCTCTGTCGAATCTCCGGTCTCCGGTCTCCGGAAGAGAGCAGCAGACCCGCGCGGGGGCGGCCGTCTCCCGGGCCGGGTCACCAGGAGACGGCCGCCGGGCCGCGTCACCTCAGGAGCCGGAGAGCACCTCGTCGAGCTTGGCGGCGAACGCCTCGTACCGGGTGCCGAAGGCCCCGTGGTCGCCGGGGAACATCACGTGCCGCCCCTCGATCTGCTCGGCGACGACGAAGGAGGCCCGGTAGGGCGGCTGCCCCTCCGACTCCTCGCCCGCCACCATCACCACGCGCGCCGAGGAGGCCCGGAGCGCCTCGACGTCGGGGAGGTAGCTGACGAACGGCGGCACCTCGTAGCCGATGAAGAACTCCGTGTTCTTCTCCATCCGTGCCATCGCCTCCGCCATCTCGGGGGTGGGCTCTCCCTGCTCCCCGTGGGTGGCCGCCTCCTCGTGCTCGTGGCCGGTCCTGTCGAACCCGGTGGCGAAGGCCTTCATGGCGGCCTCGGTCCCCTCCTTGGCGAACGCCTCCTCAACGTCCCGGACGACGGCGCGCCAGCGGTCGCGGTCGGGCAGCAGCTCGAAGAGCGGCGGCTCGTGGGCGACCAGGACGCGCACCTGCTCGGGATGGCGGACGGCCAGCTCCAGGCCGATGATCGCCCCCGAGCTGTTGCCGAAGACGTACGCGGGATCGTCGGCGGTGACCCCCACCTCCACCAGCACGCGATGCGCGTCGTCGGCGTGCGTCTCGATGCTCTGCGGCTCCGGCGGCCCGTCCAGGGGACTGCGCGAGTTGCCGCGCCGGTCGTAGGTCACCACCGTGTAGCGGTCGGCGAGTCGCTGGGCCAGGCTCGCGTATCCGGCGGCGTCGTATATCCCGCCGCAGATCAGCAGCAGGGTCGGGCCCGAGCCGCGGATCTCGTAGTGAAGGGTCGCGCCGGGCACCTTCAGGGTGTTCGTCTTCGTGGGCCGCATGGTCGTTCCTCCTCGAAAATCGTCGTCCGTCTCGTTCCGCCGATCACAGAGAATCGGAGCCACGGATGCGTTCTCGACATCCCTGCCCGTAGGACTTAGGGGAATGAGTGCCTCCTCCTGTGGCGGGCCACCCCGGGTTGGCGGCACATGGAGAACCGCACCGCCACCGTCCTCCTCGCTTCCCCTCGGGAGGACACCACGACCTCGCCGGCCTGGCCGTCATGACGGCCGGGGCGGCGACGCACGTCGTAGTAGCGCGGATCCACACCCCTGATGATGCCAGCCGGCACCGACAGTTCCGGGCCCGGACGCGGTACTCCGCCGCCCCCTCCGGCTCGCGGTTCACACGCACCCCACCGCCGGAAGGCACGCCGTCCCGCCCCGCGAGCAGGCTTTTCACTCCGTCCCTCGCGCGGGCGCGAGTCTCACCGCGGGTCTCACAGCAGGCATCACCGCGGGTCTCACCGCAGCTCTCACCGCAGGTCTCACCGCGCCCGAAGGCGTTCCCTAGCACACCACGCGCGGTGTGCTAGGGAACGCACGGATTCACCACGCGGACCGAGCACGCGCGGAAGGCACACACGATTCACCACGCGAGCAAGGCGGACGCGGAAGACGGCAGGCCGAGCACACCCGCAGGGCGGGGGCTCAGCCGGTGAGGGCGGTCGCTCTCGGCTCGGCGTTCGGCCGTGAGGCCCCGTGCCGGTCGAGCAGGGCCCGTACCTCGTCGGCCTCGGGCATGTTCCGCCGGACGAAGATCTCAAGCGCCTCGGTCAGGCACGCCCCGGCCCGGCCCGGCTGGCCGAGACGGGAGAACGCCTGGCCGAGCGCGACGAGCGCCTTGCCCTGGATCCATTCGTCGCCCGCCTCCGCCATGAGGCCCAGCGAGTCCTCGGCGCAGTCGACAGCACGGTCCAGCTGTCCCAGCGCGAGGTGGGTCTCGGCCATCCGCAGCAGGGTCGCCCCCTCCCGGACGCGCTGTTTGAGCCTCCGGTACGCCTTCCGCGTCTCCAGGAGCCGGGAGAGCGCCTCCTCGGGGCGCCCGGCGTCGCGCAGCACGACGGCCGACCGGTACAGGATGTCGGGATCCGCCCCGCCGCCCAGCTCGCGGATGGTGCGGTCGGCCAGTTCCACGGCCTCCACCGCCTCGGCGGTCCTGTCGACCGACGCGAGCGCGAGCGCCATGTTGCCCAGGCCGACCGTCTCGCTGCTCCGGTCGCCGAGCCCGCGCCAGACCTCGACCGCCTCGGCGTACAGCGCGATCGCCTCGGTCTTCGAGCCGCGGTTGGAGGCGGCCATGGCCAGCAGGTTGAGGCTCTCCGCGTACCGTGCCAGGTCGTCCTCGGCGAGGCTGAGGTCCCGCGCGGCGACGCCGTCCTCGATCGCCGCGTCGAGGAACCAGCGGCTCGTCCAGAACCCGCCGCGCACGCACCGGGCGTGTGCCTCGGCGCGGCGTTCCCCTCTGGCCGCCGCCGCCTCGACCAGGGCTCCGGCCGCCCGCTCGTAGCGCTCGGGGGTCACGTCGGTCTCCAGCACGTCGGACGCCATGTCGAGCAGCCGTATCGCGTCGGACAGGACGCTTCCCGGGGTCTGGGCGACCTGGTGCACGCAGCTGATCACCCCTTGCTCCTCGTCCTCCGCCCAGTTCACCGCGGCCTCCTCGTCCTCGAAGAGGAGGCCGGGGAAGGAAGGACCGGGCGAGGAGGAACCAGAGGAGAAGGAGGAGCCGGAGGAGAAGGAGCCGGGGGAGGCGGGCCGGTCCGAGCCGGACACCGGGGCGCCCGGATAGGTCAGGTGGTAGGCCGCCGTCATGCCGGAGAGGTAGTAGCCGAGCAGCCTGGCCAGCGCGGCCCGCCGTACGTCCTCGTCCTCCGGCCGCGACCGGGCGAAGATCTTGAGGAGGTCGTGGTAGCGGTAGTGGCCGGGTGAGGGCGACTCCAGCATGCTCACGTCCACCAGGGCCTCGCACACCTCCTCCGCGTCCGCCTCGTCCAGGCCGAGCACGGCCGTCGCCGCGCCCAGCGAGAAGTCGGCCGCGTCGGGGACGGCGAGCAGCCGGAACGCCGAGGCGTGCGCGGCGTCGAGCTGGTCGTAGCCGAGGGCGAACGTCGCCTCGACGGCCAGGTCGTCCGCCCGCAGCTCCGCCAGGCGCCTGCGCTCGTCGGCCATCCGGTCGCGCATCCTGGCCACGCTCCAGGCGGGCCGCGCCGCCAGCCGCGAGGCCACGATCCTGATCGCCAGGGGCAGGTGCCCGCACGCCCCGATCAGCTCCGCCGCCGCCTCGCGCTCGGCGGCCACCCGCGCCTCCCCGGCCACCTTGGCCAGCAGCGCCATCGCCTCGCCGTGGGGCAGCACGCCCAGGTCGACCTGGCGTACGCCGGACAGGCCGGCCATCTTCGCGCGGCTCGTCACCATCACCGCGCACCCGGCGGCGCCCGGCAGCAGCGGCCGTACCTGCGCCGAGTTCGCGGCGTTGTCCAGGACGACGAGCACCCGCCGGTCCGCCAGCGTGGAGCGGTACATGGCCGCCCGCTCGCCCGGCTCCTCGGAGTCGGCGGGGACCTCCGCCCCGAGGGAGCGCAGGAACCTGCCGAGCACGGTCTCCGGCGCGAGCGGCTGCGCCCCCGAGCCCCTGAGGTTCACGAAGAGCTGGCCGTCGGGGTAGTCGGGCGCGAGGCGGTGCGCCACGTGGACGGCCAGGGTGGTCTTGCCCATGCCGCCCGTGCCGGACACGGCCGAGATCACCAGCGCCGAGGCGCTGCCCGCCCTCAGGGCGTCCACCATCTCGTCGACCGCGGACTCCCTGCCGGTGAAGTCCGCGGTGTCGGCGGGGAGCTGCCGGGGCACCTGCCTGACGGGCGGGCTCGCCACCTTCCTCAGACCGAGGGCGGGGTCCGCCGTGATGATCCGCTGATAGAGCTCCGCCAGCTCGGGCGAGGGGTCGATGCCGAGACTCTCGGCGAGCAGTTCCCGGGTGTCGGTGAACACGCCGATCGCCTCCGCCTGCCGCCCCGAGCGGTACAGCGCCAGCATCAGCAGGCCGGACAGCCGCTCCCTGGCGGGATGCTCCCCGCGGAGCGTGGTCAGCTCGGCGATGACCTCGGCGTGCCTGCCCTCCTCGACCTCCCCGGCGAGCCTGCGCTCCAGCACGGCGAGCCGCCGCTCCCGGAGCCGCACCCGCTGGCCCTCGGCGTAGCCTCCCTCCAGCCCGGCGAGCGGCTCTCCCCGCCAGAGCGCCAGAGCCTCGGCGTACCGTCCCTCGCGGGACAGCTCCTCCATCGTGACCAGGTCGCAGGTCCCGCCGGCGAGGGCGTACCCGCTGCCGATCGAGGTGATCACCTCGGCGCCGAGGGCGGAGCGCAGGCGCGAGATGTACGTGCGCAGCGTGCCCATCGCGGTGCGGGGACGGTACTCGCCCCAGACGGCGTCGAGCAGGTGGTCGTGGCCGACCGCCCTGCCCTCGGCCAGGAGGAGGACGGCGAGGACCAGCCGCTGCTGGGGGGAGCCGCTCTCCAGCTCGTCGCCGTCCCGCCAGACGCGCACCGGTCCCAGTATCGAGAACCGCAGCCCGGGATCACTCATCTGACAGCGCTGTCTTCCGCTCGTCCCCGAACAGCCTCACGGAACCGCCGCCGTTCTCTCGTGTCGGCGTGCCGCCCGACGGACTCCAGGACGTTTCGTCTCGCTGTACCGTTCCGTACCAGCTCACCACGATGAAGCATCGTATGGCAGCACATCGACCTTCGCCGAAAAACCGGCGAACCTTCCCATGTTCCGCATTCGGGATATTCCGCCATGGATCACGACGGCCGGCCGGGGCACTACCCGATCATCAGGAACGCTCCAGAGCCCCGGGAGCCCGAACCGGCGCCGGGTGCCGCTTCCACCGCCACGCAAGCGGCTTCCAGCCATGCGCAAACAGTTGCATGAAAATTTCCGCACAAGAACCAACGCAACGCGGTCGTTACATTTCATGTATTCGCTGAAATCTTGCAGCAATCTGTTCGTCATTTTAAGGTGTGGATACCCCCCGGGCACCACCGGCCGACGTCCCCCGACGCTCCGGCCGCGAAGCGTCCGGCTCTTCGTACAGTGAAGGGTCAGCCGATGAAGAAGTCCGGCAGGCTAAAGGCCTGGACCATCGCCACGATCGCGGCGCTGACGGCGGGAGGGCTGGCCTCCTTACCCGTCACCCCCGCCACGGCGGCCGTACGGGCCGACTCCCCGTTCGACTTCCCGGGGCGGGGCGCCACCGTGCCCTTCTTCGAGATAGAGGCCGAGGACACCGCCCACACGGGCCAGGTGATCGGCCCCGACCGGATCTACGGCCGCCTCCCCTCGGAGGCCTCGGGCCGCAGGGCGGTGACGCTCGACTCCTCGGGCGAGTACGTGGAGTTCACGCTCACCCGCCCGGCGAACGCGATGTCGCTGCGCTACAGCGTGCCGGACAACGCCTCGGGAACCGGTCAGAACACCACCGCCAGCCTGCGGATCAACGGCACGCACCTGAAGGACCTCACCCTCACCTCCAAGTACGGCTGGTACTACGGCGGCTACCCGTTCAACAACAACCCGGGTGACACCAACCCCCACCACTTCTACGACGAGACGCGGACCATGTTCGGGTCCACGCTCGCCGCGGGCGCCAAGGTGCGGATCCAGTCCACCGGCGGCATCCCGGTCACCGTGGACCTCGCCGACTTCGAGGTCGTCGGCGGCCCGATCGGGCGCCCGTCCGGCTCGCTGTCGGTCGACGACTTCGGCGCCGTCAAGAACAACACGAGCGTCGACAACACCGCCGCCTTCCAGGCCGCGGTCAACGCCGGCAAGGCCCAGGGCAAGGAGGTCTACATCCCCGAGGGGACGTACAACCTCTACGACCACGTGGTCGTCGACGGGGTCACCCTGCGCGGAGCCGGTCCCTGGTACAGCGTGCTCGGCGGGCGCCACCCCACCCAGCGCAACCGGGCCGTCGGCGTCTACGGCAAGTACGTCCAGGGCGGCGGCTACGGCGGTGAGATCCGCGCCCACGAGGCGGGCGGCCCGAGCCGCAACGTCACGCTCAAGGACTTCGCCATCATCGGCGAGATCATGGAGCGCGAGGACAACGACCAGGTCAACGCCATGGGCGGCGCGATGACCGACTCGGTCGTGGACAACGTGTGGATGCAGCACACCAAGGTCGGCGCCTGGATGGACGGCCCGATGAACAACTTCACCATCAAGAACAGCCGCATCCTCGACCAGACCGCCGACGGCGTGAACTTCCACACCGGGGTCACCAACTCGACCGTCACGAACACGTTCCTGCGCAACACCGGTGACGACGCCCTGGCCATGTGGCCGGAACGGCTGCCCAACGTCGGCAACAAGTTCACGTTCAACACCGTGGGCGTGACGCTGCTCGCCAACAACATCGTCACGTACGGCGGCAGGGACATCCAGATCACCGACAACGTGGTGGCCGACACGGTCAGCAACGGCGGCGGCATCCACATCTCCAACCGCTACCCGGGCGTCAACTCCGGCCAGGGCACCGCGGTCGCCGGAACCCACACCGTCGCCCGCAACACCCTGCTCCGGGCGGGCAACAACGACTTCAACTGGCACTTCGGCGTCGGGGCCATCTGGTTCAGCGGGCTCAACGAGCCGGTCAACGCCACCATCAACGTCACCGACACCGACATCCTGGACAGCTCGTACGCCGCGATCCACATGATCGAGGGCACCACGAGCACGGTGAACTTCAACAACGTCGACATCGACGGCACCGGCACGTACATGATCCAGGCGCAGTCGGGCGCGAACATGACGTTCAACAACGTCAGGGCCGCGCACATCGGCGCGGGTGTCGCCATCCACAACTGTGTCGGCACGGCCTTCACACCCGTCTTCGGCACCGGCAACACCGGCTGGAGCCCCAGCAGCACGACCTGCACCGGCACCTGGCCCACGCCGAACTACATCTACCCCGGTGGCGGTGGCAACACCGGCGGCCTGTCCGGCTCCCCGGGCAGCCTGTCCTTCGCCGCGCGCCAGGTCAACACCACCAGCCCGGCGCAGACCGTCACCATCACGAACGGAGCCGCCACCGCGGCCCCGATCGGCTCGGTGAGCGTCACCGGCGACTACGCCCAGACCAACAACTGCGGCAGCTCCCTCGCCGCGGGCGCGACCTGCACCGTCAACGTCACCTTCAGGCCGACCGCGACGGGCACCCGCACCGGCACGCTCACCGTCGCCAGCAGCGCCCAGGGCGGCCCGGTGACCGTGAGCCTCTCCGGCAGCGGCACCAACGGCGTCGCCCTCACCGCCTCCCCGGGCAGCCTGTCCTTCGGGGCACGCCAGGTCGGCAGCACGAGCCCGGCGCAGGCCGTCACGGTCACCAACACCGGCACCGCCGCGGCGACGCTCGGCACGGTCGCCACCACCGGCGACTACGCCCAGACCAGGACCTGCGGCACCACCCTCGCCGCGGGCGCCTCCTGCACCGTCAACGTCACCTTCACCCCCACCGCCTCGGGCACCCGCACGGGCAGCCTGACCGTCGCCAGCAACGACCCGAACAGCCCGCTCACGGTCGGCCTGAGCGGCAGCGGCACGAGCTCGACCACCAACCTCGCGCTCGGCGCGACGATGACGGCGAGCAGCTCCAACGGCGGCTTCCCGCCGGGCAGCGCCAACGACGACAACACCTCCACCTACTGGGAGTCGAACAACAACGCCTTCCCGCAGTGGCTGCAGGCCGATCTCGGCAGCGCGCAGAGCGTCGGCTCCGTCACCCTGAAGCTGCCGCCGCCCGCCGCGTGGGCGACCAGGACGCAGACCCTGTCGGTCCAGGGCAGCACCAACGGCACCACCTGGACCACGCTGAAGGCCTCGGCCGGACACACCTTCGACCCGGCCTCGGGCAACAGCGTCACGATCCCGCTGACCAGCTCGTCCGTGCGCTATGTCCGGATCAACGTCACCGCCAACACCGGCTGGCCCGCGGCCCAGATCTCGGAGTTCCAGATCTTCCCGGGCGGCGGCAACCCCACGCCGACCGTGTCGCTGGCCGCCTCCCCGGTCAGCCTGACGTTCGCCGCCGGGACGGTCGGCAGCACGAGCCCGGCGCAGGCCGTCACGGTCACCAACACCGGCACCGGGTCGGCGACGCTCGGCACGGTCGCCACCACCGGCGACTACGCCCAGACCAGGACCTGCGGCACCACCCTCGCCGCGGGCGCCTCCTGCACCGTCAACGTCACCTTCACCCCCACCGCGACGGGCACCCGCACGGGCACCCTGAGCGTGGCGAGCAACGACCCGAACGGGCCGCTGACCGTGGCCCTGACCGGGACCGGCGGCTCGGCGCCCGTCACCAACCTGGCGCAGGGCAAGCCGACCACGGAGACCAGCCACGCGCAGGTGTACGGGTCGGGCAACATCGTGGACGGCAACGCGAGCACCTACTGGGAGTCGAACAACAACGCCTTCCCGCAGTCGGTCACGGTCGACCTCGGCTCCACGCAGAGCGTCGGCCGGGTCGTCCTCAAGCTGCCCCCGGCCGCCGACTGGGCCACCCGCACCCAGGCGATCGCCCTCCTGGGCAGCACCGACGGGACGAACTTCACCGGCGTCGTCGGCTCGGCGACCTACACCTTCAACCCCGCCACCGGTAACACGGCCACCATCACCTTCCCGGCCACCAGCAGGCGCCACCTGCGCCTGACCTTCACCGCCAACAGCGGCTGGCCCGCCGGCCAGCTCTCCGAGTTCGAGGTCTACGCCTCGTAGCCTCGTAGTTTCGTGGCCTCACAGTCGACCAAGGCACCGGATGGGACGAACGTCTCCCATCCGGTGCTTTTCTCGTCCCGGCTAGCAAACATCTGCCACCCACACGAGACGGAACCGCCGCACAGATAGGGCTTTTGGTGTCATTGGTGTCAACCGAACCTCCGCCCCCACCGTCTCCCCTTGTGCCCCATCCGTCATAAGCAGGAGGCGACGTGCGCGTCCGCTCGGTTCTCTCAGCCGCCACCCTGGCCGGGGGGCTGGTGCTCCTCTGGCATCCCCTTCCCTCCTCCGCGGGGCAGGGCTCGGCCGTCGCGGCCGACGTCGTGGAGTACGAGTGCACCACCGACGGCGTGGCCGAGAAGCAGAGCATCGAGATCAACGTCGAGATGACGGTGCCGGCCACCGCCGCCACGGGACAGCGGTTCACGATCGGCTGGCGTGGCACCTACGTCGGCACCGGGCTGGCGGCGCCCGCCGCGGGACTGCCCGAGGGCACCAAGCTGTACGCGTACGCCTCCATCAGCGACCTTCCCGGGCTGACCTCCGCCACCGGGGTGGGCACCCTCGAAGCGGTCGGCGCGGGTCAGACCATCCCGCTGCCGACGGCCGAGATCGCGCTCGCGACCACGTCGAACAACCCGGGCACCGCGGCGGTGAAGCCCGCCGCCATCAACTTCGGGACCCTGCCCACCAACCCGCTGATCGAGTGCGAGTCCCTGAACGAGGAAACCCTGACGACCTATCCCCTCACCGTCACCGCGGGCGGCCAGGTGACCGACCCCGACCCGACGGACACGGCCACCGATCCCGTCAGCCCGCCCCCGGCGGACGAGGACACCGAGACGGCCGAGACCCCGCAGGACGCGGGCGGCGGGATCGACGAGACACCGGCCGGAGGAGCCGAGACCGGAGGCGGCGGCGAGAGCGGCCCCGACGGGCGGGCACTCGTGCTCACCGGCTCACTGATCACCCTCGGCGCCGTCTCCGGGCTGCTGTGGCGGCGTCGCGGCGCCAGGGCCGCCGTGGGCCGGCGAGCCTGACGCGACCGGGCGGGGGTCGGTCC
This sequence comes from Streptosporangium vulgare, assembly GCF_042428775.1. NCBI lineage: Bacteria > Bacillati > Actinomycetota > Actinomycetes > Streptosporangiales > Streptosporangiaceae > Streptosporangium > Streptosporangium vulgare. The sequence goes on from NZ_JBHMBS010000004.1 coordinate 468,923, forward strand.
CGGCACACCCCCGGCAAGGGGCCCACGGCACCCGCCGCCGCCCAGTCCGGATGGGCGCGAAGGCGTCGTCGCCGTGTGCGGTGTCCGGCCAGATGGCCCAGTGTGGCTCGCAAGGCGGCGCGGAAAACATGACATGCGGTGTCGGGTTTTGAGGCGAGCATGGCTTCACCGGTCGGCGGCGGACGTGGACCCGAACGGGATGGGTCAGGACCTCAGCCATGTGATGGGGGTCCGATAAGAGCCGTTCAGTCAAGTTGATGACGAGCGGTGGCCGCATATCGGTTTGTTCGGCACGGGCGGAGGGCCTGTCCGCCCCTGTTCTGCTGCGTTGTGAAAGGTGGAAGAAGATTGACTGCGTTCGTACGAGACATTGCGAGCATGGTGCGCGAGACCATCGACGTGGTGGGGGCTCGTACCAACAATCTGCGGAATGTGTCCGTGAGCATCCCCAAGGGGCTGCTCGTCGCCTTCACCGGGGTGAGTGGCAGCGGCAAGACCTCGCTGGCGATCGACACGCTGCACAACGAGGCCCAACTGCGGTATCTGGAAGGGCTTTCGCCGTTCGTCCGGCAATACATCACCCAGCGCAATCGGCCGAAGGTCGACCGCATCCTGGGACTCGGCGCGACGCTCGCGGTCGACCAGCGCCGCCTGAACCGCAACCCGCGCTCCACGGTCGCGACGATCACCGGCATCGACGGGCACCTGGGGCTGCTGTACTCGCGCCTTCCGGGGATCGACGCGGACCCGGCGGCGGGCAGCGGAGACGGACATCTGACAACCGCTCACTTCGACCGCGCTTCGCCGGAAGGGAGCTGTGGGGACTGCCACGGGGTGGGCGGGCGCTGGGAGGCGCAGGAGGACCTGGTCATCACCCATCCGGAGCTTCCGCTCTTCCAAGGGGCTTCGCCTTGGTATGCGAAGTGGCGATCAGGGGAGCACGCGTTCGTACCGGCGCTCGCCGAGAAGCGCGGCGTGGACCTCGGCCGTTCGTGGCAGTCGCTGCCTGAGGAGTTCCGTCACTGCGTGCTGTACGGCACGGGCGACGAAAAGATCGAGGCGACCATCGACATGACGAACAAGAATGAGACGGCTTTGGTGACCTACACCTCGAGCCAGCCGCTGCGGGGAGCGCTCGCCGAGGTGGAGCGGGTGTTCGTGAACGCCCAGACCGCCAGCGCCAAGCAGCGCTACCTGCCGTACATGCGCAAGCAGTCCTGCGGCACCTGCGGCGGCAGCGGGTACGACCAGGTGGCCCGGTCCGTGCGGCTCGGCGGGCTGACCTACCCCGACCTGATCGAGGTGGAAGTACGGGAGGTGCGCGGCTGGGCGAAACGGGTGGCGGACGACCTGGGCTCCCGGCAGCGAGAGGTGGGCGAGCCGCTGCTGCAGGACCTGGGCCGCAGACTCGGAATCCTGGACCGGCTCGGCCTGGCCCATCTCCAGCTGTCCCGGAGCGCGGCGACTCTGTCCGGGGGCGAGTTGCAGCGAACCCGGCTCGCCGCACAGCTCAGCACCGAACTGAGCGGCATCATCTTCGTTCTGGACGAGCCCGGGACCGGGCTGCATCCCGCGGACAAGGCGCACCTGCTCGACATCGCCCTGGAGTTACGCGCGGCCGGTAACACGGTGCTCCTCGTCGAGCACGATCCCGAGCTGATCAGCCGGGCCGACTGGGTGATCGATATGGGGCCCGGTGCCGGTCGCCTCGGCGGTGAGGTCCTGGTGTCGGGGCCTCCCGCCGATGCCGCCGCCCACCCGAGGTCACTGACCGGGCGCTACCTCGCCGGCGAGGGGCCGCGGCTACGCCGGACCCGCCGCCCGGTCGGGGATGACACCGGCTGGGTGAAGCTGCACGGCCTGCGTGCGCGCAACGTGACCGCAGACCAGGTGCGTTTCCCCGCCGGTCGGCTCACCTGCCTGACCGGGGTGAGCGGCAGCGGCAAGAGCAGCCTGCTCGGTGCGCTGGCGGCGAGCGTGGAGGCCGCCTTGGACGGAACGGTGACCGACGTGGTGCGGGAGGTGACCGGCATCGAGGGGTTCAGCTGGGTCGCCGTCGTCGATCAGGAACCGCTTGGGCGGACGCCGCGATCCAACCCGGCCACCTACAGCAAGGCGTTCGACATTGTCCGCAGGCTGTTCGCCGAAACCGACGTGGCGCGCGGGCGCGGGGTCAACGCCTCCTGGTTCAGCTTCAACACCGCGAACGGCGGCCGCTGCGAGACCTGTACGGGATACGGCCGCAAGCTGGTCAACATGCACTTTCTGCCGGATGTGTGGGTGGTCTGTGACGCGTGCGAGGGGCGGCGCTACAAGCCGGAGGCCTTGGAAATCAGGTATCAGGGGTTGGCCATCGATCAGGTCCTGGAGCTGACCGTCGCCGAGGCCGTGGAGCGGTTCTCCGAGCCCCGACAGCTCGCGGAGATTCTGGGAGCCTTGGACCAGGTCGGGCTTGGCTATCTCCAACTCGGCCAGAGCGCCACGGAGTTGTCCGGGGGCGAGGCGCAGCGGCTGAAACTCGCGTCGGCGATCCAGCGAGGTGCTGCGAGCCGCAGGGCCGGCCTTGTCGTTCTCGACGAACCCGTCTCGGGCCTGCACCCGTCTGACATTCAGCGGGTGGTTGACGCGTTCGATGTGTTGCTCGACTCGGGCAACACCGTCGTCGTGGCCGAGCATGACATCCCTGTCGCCGCGTCCGCCGACTGGGCGATCGACCTGGGGCCCGGAGCCGGTCCGGATGGGGGTGCGGTGGTCGCAGAGGGCACCCCGGACGCCGTCGCGACCGCGGACACCCCGACCGCGGTTTTCCTTCGGCGGTACGCGGCGGGCCTGCCGCTCCTGGGAACGCAGGAAGGCACGCGCGTATAGGGCCGGGAGCGCGTCTGGCGTGTGTCCGCCGCCTACGTCAAACGATCCCTGAGGCCTGGGCGAGCACTCCCATCGTGGGGCGGTCCCTGGGATCGGCCGCCGGACCTCCATGAGCGAGGGCTGGCCGGGCTGTGACCCCCGCATGCCGTCACCGGATGGGAACCAGGAGATCGCGGAACGGGCCGATCTTGGCCTTGAGGGTGTCGGCGGTGTCGGGCAGGGCGAAGAGGTTCCAGAACTCGCGTACCTGGCCCGGTGCGACGACTGGCAGTAGCGGGCTGGAGCGGCTCGTTCCCGTTCAGGCGACCAAGATTGTCTTCAGGTAGTCGACCACCGCGTCGCCTGACCGGGTCCGTACGGCCACATAGCCGTCCGGTCGGACGAGGACGAGCGTGCCCCTGCCGGCACCGTAGCGCCTGCTCGGGGGGCCTGACTCCAGCTGGTAGACGCGGATGTCGTTGCCGTGGAGCCTGTCCAGGCACTCGGCCAGACCCGGCACCACCGCGTCGAACTGGAGCAGTGTGAAGTGGGGGCCGCGGAAGAGGTCGAACAGCCGCGACCGCTCGCCGGTCACTGGGTGCCGGCACGGCGAGTCGGGCGCTCGGTCGCCGGGACGGACCTTGCCCTTGTCGCCGACCGACAGCTCAGAGTCGCGGTAGTTCACGCTGAGCTGGGAGGTCTTGCTCACGATCGCCCTGGTCACCGCGGGGTTGCGCATCAGCGGCAGGATGATCCAGTCGCGCAGGAAGGTCATCAGAGGTTTGGTGGAGAACAGCGCTGTCATGCCGGCGCCGCTGGTCTTGAGCACGGATTCGGCCACCGGGCGGCGCTCTCGCTCATACGTGTCGAGCAGGCTGTGGGGGGCTTGGCCGCGTACCGCGAGGGCCAGCTTCCAGCCGAGGTTGTAGGCGTCCTGGATGCCGGTGTTCATGCCGAGCCCGCCCGCGATCGGGTGGACGTGGGCGGCGTCTCCGGCGATGAAGACGCGGCCGGCACGGTAACGGTCGGCGAGCCGTACCTTGTAGCTGAAGCGCGACAGCCAGGTGGCGTTGTGCAGGCGCACATCCGTCCGGCCGGTGCGCTGCGCGAACAGGCGCTGGAAAAGCTCGAGTGAGGGCTCCTGGCCGGCCCCCTCCTCACCAGGGCGTACGGTGAGGCCGAACTGCCACGCCGACGTACCTGGCAGCAGTGCGAGGCCCACGGAGGACTCATCCGCCGCGTACCAGACATAGGAGCCGTCGCGGGGCAGACCGTCCACCTCCACGTCGCCGAGCAGGTAGTGCTCGGTCTCCGACACCAGCCCGGGGAAGGTGATCCCGGCGGCCTCGCGCACGGCGCTACCGCCGCCGTCGCAGCCTACGAGGTAGGAGGCGTGGATCACCTCACCCGTGGCGAGCTGCGCGACGACCTGGCTGTCGGACTGCTTGAGGCCGGTCAGTCGCAGGCCGCGCTCCACGTGACCGCCCAGCTCGGCCAAGCGTGCACGGAGGATCTGCTCGGTGCGCCACTGCGGCAACAGGACGAGCGTCGGGTACGGCACATCCGGCCGCGAGCGGGCACCGGCCAGGAGGTGTAGCTCCGCGATGAACCGGCGGTCCATGTGAATCCGCGCCGGCATCTCGGATGCCCCGGCGTCCAGAAAGTCCTGGACCACGCCGAGATCATCGAATACCTCCAGGCTGCGCGGCTGTATGCCCTTGCCCCGAGACTGGTGGTGGAATTCGGGAGATCTGTCGATCACCCGGAAGGTGACACCGCGCCGGGCCAGCTCGCAAGCCAGCGTCAGTCCGGTCGGTCCGCCTCCGACGACGAGTACGTCTACGTCGGTCATGTCTTCCCCCGATTCAGGACGGAACGTATCCGTTCCGTTTGGAGAATAAGCGGCCCTGAAGTTGGAACGCAACCGTTCCGTCTCGTGTTACTGTCGCCGGTATGGCCGAGATCCGCCCGCGTGGTCGCGGCGCCGCCGTGCTGCGCCAGACAGTCACCGACACCCTCGTCGCGGCGGCGGTCGCCGAGCTGGCGGAGACAGGTTATGCCGGTATGTCAATGGGTGCGGTGGCCCGGCGGGCCGGTACGGGAAAGGCCGCGCTCTACCGGCGGTGGTCGTCGAAAGAGGCGATGGTGGTCGACCTCATCGACGTCGTCGCCTCCCGGCAGGTCCCGGCAGGCGGGGCCGGTGACCTGAGTGGCGATGTGCGAGCCTACGTCCGAGCGGTGGCGGATACGCTGTCGGATCCCGTGGTCATGCGCATCGTGCTCGATCTGACAGCCGAGGCCGCCCGCAACCCCGAGCTCTCCGAGGCGTTCGACACCGCGATCCGGCAACCGCGCAGGACCGCGTGCGAGCGGTTCCTGAGGAGCGCGGTGGAGCGTGGCCAGTTGCCCGCAGACCTCGACCTCGACTTGGCCCTCGACCTACTGGTCGGGCTCACACAGTGGCGTGTCCTCAACACCGGGCAGGCCGTCGACGACTCCTCTGTCGAAGCGACGAGCAAGCTGATCGTCCAGGCGCTTCCGCTCTGCGTGGGCGCCGGCGAATCGATCATAAGGCGGCTTCGATGAGCCTCACTTCGGTGCTTCGCGATCACCGGGGCCCGGCTCCTCGCCGACGCGGGCCTTCCAAGCCAGGCCCACGCCCTGTGCCAGCGCGGTAGCCAACAACATGAACGGCGTCCCCCATCGCCACCGGGGAAGCCCCTTCGTCGAAGTCCGGCGCATCAAAAAGGTCGAACCTCCGGGGATGAAGGAGCCGCACCAAGCAAGAGCGTGCAGGAAGGCACAGCGATGGCGCCGGTCGACACCAGGAGGCCGAACCGCCCTCGGTCTCGCAGCACCAGGACAAGAACGCCGACAACGACCAGCGTGAACGCCAGGATTCCCGCCTTACGGGCAACCCGCCAGGTCGCCTCCCGTACGCCGGCAGCCCCGGAGGGCATCCCATCTTGCGTCCTGGCGCTCCCTCCCATTCCGGAGCGCGCTGCTGTGCCACCTCCCCCGACCGGATGGCCATCTGGGTGAGCCCCGCGTACACGGCTGCAAGCACTGACCCCTGCGGGGCTCAAGAACTCGAATCACTTCCGCGCTGAGCCCTGCGCTCGATGTGCGGATGGGGTCGGGCGCCGAATGGCCGGTCCGGATCGCCTGGGATCACGCCTCGTGATCTTGTCCACCGTGTACGCCGTCACCCGGCGCCTGTTGTCCTTGCCCGCGCCGCTGCCACGAAGGAGCGTCTCCAAGGACGCGGAACTGCCGGTGCTTCGGCATCAGAACGCGGTCCTGCGCCGTCAAGTCTCGTGGGTGCGCTACGAACCGGCTGAGCGCCTGTGGCCGGCGACGCTCTCGCACTTGATACCCCGCCGCTCCCGATGGGCGGAGATCTTCCCGGTAACCCCGGCCACGGGAGCACCTCAACGCCGCCGGAGCCCCTCAAAAATCGAAAAGCCCCAGCTCAGCGCCCTGAACTGGGGTTTCGATGTGGTGCGCCGCCAGGGACTCGAACCCCGGACCCGCTGATTAAGAGTCAGCTGCTCTAACCAACTGAGCTAGCGGCGCTTGACTTCGACAAGCCTACCGGACCCGGCACTGTGGTCCGCACATGAGCGGATATATGCCGACAGAGAGCATCGGGCGGCGGGATCCGCCTCCGGGGACGGCCGGCGAAACTCTGCGACGACCTGGGGAAACGAAGGCGGACGAACGGTGTTCCATAGCCGTTGACTTGGGGAAATGCCGTTTAGGGCTCCTCGCTCGGGTACGTGAACCGGAGCCCGGAGTATCAAGTCAAGGGAGATGTTCGACCATGCAACCTGAGCTCTGGAACTATCGAGCCGACGTGTACGACCAGGACAGGACGCTCGACGTCGCCGGGTACCACGTCGAGGCCACCGACGGGAAGATCGGCTCCATCGACGAGGCGACCTACGAGGTCGGCGAGAGCTACCTCGTCGTCGACACGGGCCCGTGGATCTTCGGCAAGAAGGTCCTCCTGCCGGCGAGCACGGTGACGCAGATCGACCCGCAGGAGAAGAAGGTCTACATCGCGCGCACCAAGCAGGAGATCAAGGACGCTCCCGAGTTCGACGAGTCGAACTTCAGGGAGCCCGGATACCGCGACCGTGTCGGCGAGTACTACGGCCGCTTCCCCTTCGGCGGCGGCCCCGGCACCTTCTGACCTGGGGAATCGTCGAACCCGGAGCCTTCGGGCCCGGGATCTCCGGCCCGGTACACCAGGCAGGCCCGGTACACCGGTCGGGGCCGACACACCCGGCAGACCCGGCACGCCGGACGAGACGACGAGAGGGGCCCCGCCAAGGATGGCGGGGCCCCTCCGCGTTCGCGGGACGGTCGCGGCTCAGGGCCAGGTCGGGTCGCCCGAGGAGTCGATGGGGCCGGGGATGACGTCAAGACGCTGGAGGAGGATGAGAAAGGTGGAGGCATAGGGGGAGTCCTGGACCACGGCGGCGACGCGGTCCCAGTCGACCTGCTCGCGCAGGGCGCGGACCTGGGGCAGCAGGGAGCCGTAGTCACAGCTGTGCTCGGAGAGCGGCAGCAGCCACGAGATGACCAGGTCGGTGGCCTCCAGGACGGGCAGGATCACCGCCGAGGCCTTCATCGGCTCCGCCCGCTTCAGCAACTCGGGGGTGACCGGATGGTCGCAGATCGAGAAGATCAGATCCACCAGCCGGCCCTCGTCGAAGGCCTTGACCAGCCAGTCCTCCGGCGGCTGCCTGGACGTCTCGAATCCCAGCTTGCCCAGCGCCTCCAGCGCGAGCGGCACGTCCTCCTGGGGGAGGACGAAGTCGACGTCATGGAGCGAGGGGGCGGCTCCGCGCGCGTAGGCGGCACAGCCTCCGGCTAGCGCGAATCTGACGTCCGCGTCCTTCAGCCCGCTGCTCGCTCGCTTCAGCGTTTCCAGGATCGCGTCGGTGACCTCGTGACTGTGGCTTCCCATAGCCCACGCGTACCCCGTAGCCACCCAGGTAGGCATGCCAAGTAGCTACCCAGGTAGGCATGCCAAACCTTTCCTTGGGTAAACGGAGCGCATGATTCTGCCCGAAGATGTGCAAAATGAGCATCCTGAACCCGGAGAAACACGTAAGGAACGGGTCGACCGCGAACTCGGCGAGTTGTTACAGGGCCTGCGCGTCGCGGTCACCGGCGTGCAGGTGCTGTTCGCTTTCTTGTTCACCCTTCCGTTCGCGGCCGGCTTCAACAAAGTGGACGACCTGGGGCACTGGCTGTTCTTCATCGCCCTGCTGAGCGCGGGCGTCGCGTCCGTCTGCTTCATCACCCCCGCCGCCCAGCATCGCCTGCTGTTCAGGACCGGGCTGAAGGAGAGGATGCTGCACCGCTCCAACACGCTCGGGATCGCGGGGCTCGCCGGGCTCGCGGTCGCGATGACGAGTTCGGTCGCGCTCGTCGCGGAAACGGTGCTCAACGCCTGGCCCGCGGCGGTGTTCGCCGGGGTCGTGGCCCTGCTGAGCGCCTGGCTGTGGTTCATCCAGCCGATAGTTGATCTGTACAGAACCAAGGATGATGAAGATGTTAAGTAGTGAATTGTGAGGGCAGAGGCCGGTTATGGCTACCTTGCTTTGGATCATCGCAGTTGTCCTCGTCATCTCCGGGATCTACGTCATCCTGGCCCGTCGCGACCTCCTCTGGGGGATCGTCCTCATCGTCCTCGGCTTCCTCGTCGGTCCCGGGGGTGTGAGCATCTTCAACGTGTGACGCGAGCCCAGCGCTCGCCGCAGCACATGACCGGTGCGAGCCCAGCGCTCGCACACCGCCCAGGTGCGGGCCACACGACCCGCACACCGTTCCGTACGGCCTGATGTCCGTACGCCGTCCGGTGCGGGCCTGACAGGGCCGGCACACTTCTCGACATGAGCCCCACGCTCACGAAGAACAAAGAACAAAGAGACACCGCAAGAAGCACGTAAGCGCCCCGAACTCCCAAAAGAAGCCTCGCGGGCCGGGTATCCCCCGGCCCGCTTCTTCATGTCCAGGGCTTCAGGTCCAAGGCGTATTCGAGTTCACGTCCCGGTTCACGTCCGAGGCGTGTCCCGGGCCGGTTCAAGAAAGTCGGAGAAGGTCAGAGAAGATTCAAGAAGGTTTAAAAGGTTAGGGAATGTCCTGGACGCGCCCAAGGCGTGCCCGAGCCCGGCCGCGGTCTCTCCTCGGGCGGGACTCCGCGTCACCGGACTCCCGCCGTCGGATTCGCACATCAGACTCGCCCGCCGGTTCCGTGCGCCGGGATCCGTGCGCCGGATCGATCCGCGCACCGGATCCGCGGCAGAGGAGATGTCAGAGGAGATACACGCCGTACGCCCGGCCCAGTACCGGCAGCGCCACGTTGCGCACCCGGATGCCGCCCGGCGTGACGCCCTTCTCCGTACCGGCGTGGGCGTGCCCATGGATGATCAGGTCGGCGCCCTCGGCGTCGACCGCCTCGGCCAGCAGGTAGCTGCCCAGGAAGGGGTAGATCTCCAGCGGCTCCCCGGCGAGGGTGTCCTTGACCGGCGAGTAGTGGGAGAGCACGACCCTGTGGTCGGCCTGCAGCTCCTTCAGCGCCACCCGCCAGCGGTCGGCGATCCGCTTGGTGTGCCCGACGAACGCCTTGATCTCCGGCTCGCCGAAGTCGCTGGCGCACTTGCCCGCGTACCCTCCGCCGAAGCCCTTGCCGCCGACCACCCCGAGCCGCACCCCGTCGACGTCGAGCACGATCGCGTCGTCGTGCAGGATCTCGATCCCGGTGTCGCGCAGCAGGGCGGCGATCTCCGCGGGCTGGTCGGAGTGGTGGTCGTGGTTGCCGAGCACGGCCACCACCGGGATCGGCAGGTCGCTGAACTCGTCCGCCACCACCCGGGCCTCCTCCATGGTGCCGTGCCGGGTGAGGTCCCCGGCGAGCAGCAGGACGTCGGCCTTCTCCCCGATGTCGTGGAGGTGCTTGCGATAGCTCCCCCTGCGGCTCTCGTCCAGGTGTACGTCCCCGACCGCCGCGATCCGCACGTCTCTCACAGCCTCTCCTCCCCCACCGGGTCCCGTACGTCCATGACGTCTATCTCGTTGTGGACGTTCAGCCCGGGGGCCGCCTCACCTGCGACTTCGGCGATCAGCTCGCTGCGGTCGGCGCTGACGACCTGACCGCGCAGATAGAGCTGATCACCCCGGATGTCCACCCGGATGCCGAGTTCCGTGGTTCTCTCGTCCTCGGCGAGCGCGCGTTGAACGCGCGCCGCGACGTACTGGGGAGCCTCCATCGTCGAACTCCTTTCCGTCCAAAACTGCTCGCCTTCCCGTGAAACCCAAGGTCAAACACGTTTAAAGCCCTCTGCCAGGGCAGGGGAGGCCGGTATGCCCAGGACGCAGGCACGCCTGCCCCGTACACCCGGTGGAGCCGTGTCCATGAAGATCGCAATGGTGTCAGAGCATGCGAGCCCCCTCGCCACCGTCGGCGGAGCCGACGCCGGGGGCCAGAACGTCCACGTCGCCGCCCTGTCCCTCGCGCTCGCCGAGCGCGGGCACGAGGTGACCGTCTACACCCGCAGGGAGTGCCCCTCGCAGCCTGAGGAGACCTCCCTGGCCCCCGGGGTCACCGTGGTCCACGTCCCCGCCGGACCCGCCATGACCCTGTCCAAGGACGACCTGCTCCCCTGGATCCCGGACTTCGGCCGGTGGCTCGCCAGGCGATGGAGCGCGGCACCGCCCGACATGGTCCACAGCCACTTCTGGATGAGCGGCCTGGCCGCCCTGGCCGCCGCCAGGGACGCCGCCGTCCCCATCGTGCACACCTTCCACGCCCTGGGCACGGTCAAGCGCCGCCACCAGGGCAGGGCCGACTCCAGCCCGCCCGAACGCCTCAGGATCGAGGCGATGGTCGCCTCGCAGGTCGACGCGGTCGTCGCGACCTGCGCCGACGAGGTGGCGGAGCTGCGCGGGATGCGGGTTCCACGGAGCCGGACGAGGGTCGTTCCCTGCGGCGTCGACGTACGCTCCTTCACCCCCTCCGGCCCGAAGAGGGACCTCGGGCCGGGTCCCGTCCTGCTCGCCATCGGCCGTCCCGTCCGCCGCAAGGGCGTGGACACCACGATCCACGCCCTCGCCCGCATCCCCGGCGCCACCCTGGTCGTCGCCGGCGGCGACCCGGACGACCCGGAGGCGGGCCGGCTCTCGCGCGTCGCCGCCAGGGCCGGCGTGGCGGACCGCGTCAGGTTCCTCGGCAGGGTGGACAGGGAGAGCGTCCCCACCCTGATGCGCTCGGCGGACGTCGTGGTCACCATGCCCTGGTACGAACCGTTCGGCATCGTGCCCCTGGAGGCGATGGCCTGCGGAGTGCCGGTGGTGGCGTCCGCGGTGGGCGGGCATCTGGACACCGTCGTCCCCGAGGTCACCGGCCTGCTGGTCCCGCCGCGCGAGCCGTACGCGCTGGGCGACGCGCTGCGCCGGCTGCTCGCCGCGCCGTCCCTGCTGGCGGCCTACGGGGCGGCGGCCGTCGCGCGGGCACGTTCACGCTACGACTGGCACCGGATCGCCGCCCAGACGTCGGCCGTGTACGCGGAGGTGCTCTCCTCCCGCGCCCCGGCGCGGCGGGCGGCCGAGGCCGGCCCCTGTCCCGGAGCCGCCTGACGGCTCCTCTCACTCCCGTCCCGGGCCCCCGGGACGGGAGACCCCGTCCGCTCCAAGGCACTCCTCGCCGCGCTACGGCTTTCGGGCGCGCGGGAACCATCGCCGACCACCGCCCCGTGAAGGTGGTACCCGGCACGGCCTCCGGACGCGCGAAGGCACGGAAAACCCCGAGCCCGTACCCCCGGACGGCTCTGAACGCGCGGAGGCCCCGGTCCCGTGAACGGGACCGGGGGCCTCCGGCGCGAGGCCGGTCACCGGTGGCGGTGGCGACCTCGTGGAGTCACTTTCCGGTGGCTCTGTGGATGCTCCGGGACGCGGAACGGTCGATCGCGGCCTTGACCACGCCGAAGATGGCGCCCTGGATGGCCGACGCCACGAGGATCTCTCCCCAGCCGTACTCGTCCGACGTCGCCTGGGGGGCGTCGTCCTTGCCCGACGCGAGCTTCCAGACCTGCTTGAAGATGACCCCGGCGATCGCGCCACCGAGCATTCCGCTCACGGCGCTCGCGCCGCGGGATACGACTCTGCTCACGTCCTGCCCTCCGTTCGGCGTTCACTGAAACGGCACGCCTACCCGTGGGGACCGGGTCCTAACGGATCCGGGCGGCGGGTGGCATCCGCTGAGGTCGCGGTTCTCTCGCGGGGTCGCGGTTCTCTCGCGGGAGAGATCTGCGGGGTCACACCGCCGGAGGGTCGTTGTAGTGGCGCTCCTGGTAGGTGCGGCGCTGGGTGACCGGGTCCTCGATCACCGTGGTGGCCGTGGAGTTCGGTGCCACCGCCCGGCGGGCGAGGCTGAGCCGGTACACCGCGAACAGGAGCCACGCGAGACCGCCGATCATCAGGATGACACCGACGATGTTGATGTCGAATCCGGCGATGTCGAATTCGACCGCCCACGTGAGAATGGCGCCGAGCATAATGAGAACGATGCCGCCTGCGATGGTCATGGGATCTCCTCCTTCGAGCCAACGCACCCCATCTATCCCTCGTGCGGATCTCAAACGTCACCCGGGGGACGTAAATGCGGACCGCGGCCTCCCGCTCCTCGTCACAGGCCCGCGGGCCCCGGAAAAGCCGTCAGCGGGAAAGCCGTCGGCCGCGCCCTCCGCGAGACGTGCGGGAGGCGCGGCCGAGGCGTCGCGCGTGAGGTGGTGACCGCCCAGGGGCGGATCGCCCGACGGACAGCCGGGCGGGTCACTCGGCGGGCAGGACCGCGCCCTTGTACCTGTCCTCGATGAACTTCTTGACCTCGGGACCGGTGAGGATCTCGGCGAGCTTCTTCACGCGAGGGTCGTCCACCTTGGCCGGGACGGTGACCAGGCCGTTGGCGTACGGGTTGCCCTCGCCCTTCTCCAGGATCAGGGAGTCGGTCGCGGGCTGCAGCCCGGCCTCCAGGGCGTAGTTGCCGTTGACGATCGCGGCGTCCACGTCCTCCAGCGAGCGGGGCAGCTGGGCCGCCTCAAGGGGCTTGAACTCCAGTTCCTTGGGGTTGCCCGCGACGTCGCGCTCGGTGGCCTTGACGCCGACGCCCTCCTTGAGGGTGATCACGCCGTTGTCGGCGAGGAGCTTGAGCGAGCGGCCGAGGTTGCTCGCGTCGTTGGGCAGTGCCACCTGGGCGCCCTGGGCGAGCTCGGAGACGTTCTTGATCTTCTTCGAGTACAGGCCGAGCGGCTCGATGTGCACCGGGACGACCCAGCTGAGCTTGATGTCCTTGCCCTTGGAGAACTCCTCCAGGTACGGGATGTGCTGGAAGTAGTTCGCGTCCAGGTTGCCCTCGTCGAGCTGGGTGTTGGGCTGGACGTAGTCGGTGAACTCGACGATCTCCAGGTTCAGCCCGGCCTTGGCGGCGAGGTTGTCCTTGACGTATTTGAGCACCTCGCCGTGGGGCACGGGGTTCACCCCGACCTTGAGCGGGGCGTCGGCCTTCGATGTGTCGGCGGCGCCGGGCTGGGCCGTGTCGGTGGACGTCCCCCCGCATGCCGCCAGGGTTCCGGCCAGGATCAATCCGGCCACGACCCCAAAGATCTTGCGCATGACTCTCCCTTAATTCCCCTTATATCAAGTAGGAAATATATCTCACATAAGGGAGTGTGAGGACAAATCCTCACTGGTCTTCACCGGTTCCACCTGGTCCTCGGCGCCTCTCACCGGTTCCACCTGGCCGTCAACCGGCCCTCAGCGCCCCTCACCGGCCCTCGCGCCCTTACTGGCCGCGCAGGGCCAGCATCTGCGCGATCTGCGCCGTACGCGAGACGTCGACGCGCTTCGCCATCTCGGTGACCTCGGAGTGCAGCCCGGTCGCGATCTCCACCTTGGCCATCTGGGCGGCGTCGTCCTGCTGGGCGATCAGCATGTCGAGGAACCTCCGCTCGAACTCGGCCGGTGGGGCGGCGATCAGCGCCGCCATCTCCTCCTCGCTCACCCCGGGCATCCCGCCATGAGCGGCGTGCTCGTCGTCCTTCGCGGTCGCGGGCTGCCCCCAGGCGGTCAGCAGGCCGGACATCGAGGCCGACTCGCGTTCCTGGGTCACGCCGATCGCCTCGGCGAGTTCCTTGACCTCGGGGCGGACCGGCCGCTCGCGCACCAGCCGTACCAGCCGTACGCCCTGGGTGTTGTGGGGCACCATCATCTGCAGGAACATCACGTCGGGAGGGTTGAAGGCGACCCCAGCGGCGGTCCCCATCGGCGGGGCGGGCGAGGGGCTGGGCAGTCCCGCGCCGGCGCCGTGCGCCGAGTGGTCGGAACCGTGGCCGCCCTGCCCCGAGCCCTGTTCCGTATCCTGCCCGGAATCCTGTCCGGAGCCCTGTTCCGGATCCTGTCCGGGGCCACCGTGCGCGGCGTGATCGGAACCCTGGCCGGACGCGGAGGGCGACGTCACCTGAACGGGGGCGCCGGAGGCCCCGTGCGCCCCGTGACCGGCCGGACCTCCGCGGAGTTCCTGGATGCTGTCGGCACCGCAGCCGGAGAGCAGGAGGATCCCCAGGACGACCGTCGGGACCACCGGAACCGCGCGCTTCATGACGAACTCCTCGACTGTCGGGAGATTCTCGGGAGACCACGGGTCCGGCCGGGGTGGCGGCGGCCACCCCGGCCGGATCTCACCGGGTCAGAGGCGTCGCCACAGGGCCGCGACGTTCGGCGGCTCCCAACCGGCCAGCGCGGTGTGCGCCTGCAGGCACTGGTAGGTCGCGCCGCCGTAGGTCACCGTGGCGCCCACCGCGTAGGCGGTGCCCGCCTGCCAGGTGCCGCCCGGCTGGCTCGTCGGGGTCGGGGTCGGGGTGGGTGTCGGGGTCGGGTTCACCGTCGGCGTCACCGTCGGGGTCGGCGAGGGGCTGGGGTTGCTCCCGCCGAAGTTCACGTCGGAACAGGTGTAGAAGGCTTCTGTGCTGCCCACGATGCGCTGCCAGATCGAGAAGATGAGCTGACGGCCGCTCCGCTGCGGGAGGTTGATCGTCCAGTTCGTGAACTGGGTGGGGTTCTGGTTGTTGAATGTCCTGATGTGCTCCAGGTCCGACCAGCGCAGCGGCTGGGTCGGGTTCCAGCTCTGCTTGGTGATGTAGAACTCGAAGTTGCTGTTCGCGTGCGGCGCGGTCGCGTGGTAGGTGACCGTGAGCGGTCCCGGGGAGACCGAGGTGGCGGGCCAGTCGTTCCTGGTGAGGTTGAGGCCGCGATACTTGTCACGCCCGGCACCGCACAGCTGGCCGTCGGGGATGATCTGGCGGTGGTTGCCGCCGGCCTCCAGCCGGGACACCTCGTGCCAGTCGTAGAACGCCTGGGTGCCCCCGGCCGCGACGGCCGCCTTGCACGCTTCCGACTTGGGGGTCTCCGGGCCCTCGTTCTTGCAGACGTAGGCTCGGCTGGGCGGGTTCGACATGGACCCGTGGGCGACCGCCGCGGTGGACGGCAGCAGGGCGAACAGGGACCCTACGCTGATCGCGGCGGCGGTACCGGTGGCCAGCTTGTGTCGCAGATGCACGTGGACTCCTCCTGGAGCGATGAATGGGAGGCAGGACTGTCCAACGAGCCGACGGATAGCACGTTATTAACAAGAAACCTTACTAAGGATTCCGGTCATAAGACCAGCGATACGGCCATATCAGTCCATGACCAGCACAACCTTGCCCCGTCCATGCCCGGTGGCGACCTCCCGGTGGGCGTCCGCGGCCCGCTCCAGCGGGTAGGTCCTCCGCACCGGGAAGACGAGCCGGCCCTCGGCGTACAGCGCGGCGAGCTCGGCGAGGCGGGACGCCAGCCGCACCCCCTGGGTCCGCTGTATCCCCAGCTCGTCGACCCTGCCGTGCTCGACGAGCGTGAGGACGCGTTCGGCCTTCACCAGTTCCAGGGAGACCTCCAGCGCCTCGCCGCCCGCGCCGTCCAGGACCAGGTCCACCCCGCCGGGGGCGAGGGCGCGCACCCGCTCCAGCAGGCCCTCGCCGTACGTGACCGGGAGCGCGCCGAGCTCGCGCAGGTAGTCGTGGTTCTCCTCGCGGGCGGTGCCGATCACCGTGGTCGCCCCCCAGAGCCGGGCGAGCTGGACCGCCGCGGTGCCGACCGCGCCCGCGGCGGCGTGGACCAGGACCGTGTCCCCCTCCCCCACCCCGAGCTGCCGCAGCGCGATGTGGGCGGTCTGGGTCCCCGCGGTGAAACCGCCCGCCACGTCCCAGGGCATGTTCGCGGGCTTGGGCGTGACGTTCTCCGCGGGCACGACCACGTACTCGGCGTAGGCGTTCAGCAGGTTGAAGCCCAGGACCTCGGCGCCGACGGAGATCTCGTCCACCCCCGCGCCCACCTGGTCGACCACCCCGGCGAACTCGTTGCCCGGCACGCGCGGCAGCTCACCGCCGATCCCCTCCGGGGTCCACCCCGCCCGGACGGCCAGGTCGAACGGCTGCACGCCCGCGGCCCTGATCCGCACCCTCACCTGCCCCTCGCCCGCCTCGGGCGTCGGAAGCTCCGTCGTCCGCAACACCTCGGGACCGCCGAACTCGAAGAAAGCAGCCGCCTTCACAGGATTCCCCTTCACTCGTGCACACCTCGTTCGCGTACACCTCGCTCGTGTACGCCGTCGCCCAGCCTGCGACCTCAAGCGCTGTTGAGGTCAACCCACCCGCTCCGGGCGCGAAGGGGCACCGCCCGTCGTACGGCGACCGAGCAGGAGTCCGGGCAGGAGTCCGGGCAGGAGTCCGGCCGAGAGGAGCCTCAGGACGAGGTGCGGGAAGCCTCAGGGCGAGGTGCGGGCCGCGTAGTAGCGCCGCGCCTTGTCGCGGCTGCCGCAGGTGGTCATGCTGCACCACCGGCGGCGGCCGTTCTTGCTGGTGTCGAGGAACAGCCAGTAACACGACGGGCAGGCGTGGATCCGCTCCAGCGGCCCGCGAGCGAGCAGGTCGACGGCGGAGGCGGCGACCTCCCGGAGCAGCGTCCCGACGGTTCGCGGGGCGGGCCACACGAAACGGAAGCGTCCTTCGTCGTGCTCGAACCGGGCGTGGGCGAGGCCCCCGGCGTACGTGGCCGTGAGCGCGTCGAGATCGGCGCGCGGCGGGTCGTCCCCGTCGGTCAACGGCCGGAACACCCGGAACACCGTCTCGCGCAGGTCGCGGGCCTCGGGCAGGGCGGCGGCGAGGCCCGTCCGCCGCTCGATCGGATGACCGGCCGCGTGTGCCCAGGTCACCGCTTCCTCAGGGGTGGCCAGCCAGTCGCGCCGGGCGACCGGGCGGCTGTTGACCGTGTTGGTGAAGTCCAGGCACAGGGCGTTGCCGACCAGTTCGACGTCGATCATCCACCCATTGTCTCACTGATCAACAGCAGTTGACAGGTAAGACGACCTCCAGCACGCTATGACCATTCAAATGGTGTTGAAAGGTGAGAATGGCATGCGCGTCCTCCCCATCTCGCTGGGCCGGTCGTTCAACGGGCTGTGGTTCGGCACCGGCACCGCCAACCTGGGCGACGGCATGGTCCTGTTCGCGCTCCCGCTGCTCGCCCTGGCGTCCGGCGCCTCCCCCGGCGGGGTCGCGGCCGTGACGACGGCGCTGACCCTGGCCTGGCCGGTCTTCGGGCTGCACGCCGGCTGGATCGTGGACCGCGTCGACCGCAGGCTGCTGCTGGGCGGCGTCAACCTCGTCCGGGCGTCGGTGCTGGCCGGTCTCACCGCCGGCCACCTCGCCGGCGCGCTCTCGCTGCCGACGATCCTGGTCGCCGCGGTGCTGCTCGGCGTGGCCGAGACACTCGCCGACACGGCGCTGACCTCGACCGTTCCCATGCTCGTCGAGCCCGCCGGCCGCAACAGGGCGAACGCGCGGCTTGAGGCGACCATCAACGTCACCAACCAGCTGGCGGGGCCGCCGCTCGCGGGCCTGCTCGCCGGTCTCACCCTGGCCCTGGCCACCGGCACCGGCGCGGCCCTCTACCTCCTGGCGGTCGCCGGACTCGCCATGATGACGCTCCGGCGCGCGCCGGTGGGAACGCGGCCCACCGGGAGCGGCGAGGTGATCGCCGGATTCCGCTTCCTGTGGCGGCAGCCGGTGGTGCGGACGCTCACCCTCTTCACCGCCGCGATGAACGTGGTCTGGGCGGTCCCGACGGCGCTCATGGTCGTGCACGCCGTCAGCCCCGGCCCGCTCGGCCTCACCGCGGCCCAGTACGGCCTGCTGATGACGGCGATGGCCGTCGGCGGGCTGCTCGCGTCGATGGTGGTCGAGCCGCTGCGCCGCCGGTTCGGGGTGGCCACGCTGCTCATCGCCGACGCCGTCGGCACCGTCCTGCTGGTGGCGCCCGTCGCCCTGAACGCGGACGCGTGGCCGGTGTCCATGGGCATGGTGATCGCCGGCGCGGGCTCAAGCGTCTGGCGGATCCTCGTGGCCACACTCCGGCAGAACCTGACGCCGCCCGAGCTGCTGGGCCGGGTCTACGCCGCGTCGCGGGTGCTCAGCTGGGGCGTCATCCCGGCCGGCGCCGCGCTGGCCGGGATCGGGGCCGAGGTGTGGGACGTGCGGACGGTGTTCGCCGTCGCCACCGGGCTCGCGGTCGTCACCCTGGCCGCCTTCGTGCCGTTCGCCCTGCGCACCGACCTGTCGGCGGACGTCCAACCGGCCGCGGACCGTCGTGCCTGAGCGGCCGCGAAGGAGGTCGCCGGCCATCACGCTCACCGGTGTCGTACCGGTCCGCGTGATGGCCGGGCGGATTCCGGGCCCGTCCGGAGGCGAGCCCGGTCGCCGGACCCACCGACGGATCACTCCGTGGTGAGGGCGGACAGGTTGTTGTAGCTGATCTGGGCGAACTGCAGTGACTGGGCCGGGTTCGCCGTACCACCCGGAGCGGTGTCCTGCTCGTACATCGGGTAGTGGTGCTGGCTGACCAGACCACGGAAGAACGTCGTGTAGTCGATGTCACCCGTACCGAAGGGCACCATGTCGTAGCCGTTGGCGGTCGCGGTGTTGATCTTTCCGTCCTTGGCGTGGAACAGCGGGTACCGGCCCTCCTGCGCCTGGACGAGAGCGAGCGGGTTGAAGATGTTGGTCTGGACGGAGCCGTCGGGGGCGGTGTAGGTCCGGTGCTTGTACTGGGCGACGTGCGCCCAGTAGATGTCCATCTCCAGGTTCACGAACTTGGGGTCGGTGATGCCCAGGAAGTACTCCAGCTTCCGGATCCCCGAGGAGCGCGTCGGACGGCCCTGGGCGTCCAGCGGCCCGCTGTCGAGCAGGAAGTTGTAGGCGGCGTCGTGGTTGTGGGTGTACAGCTTGACGTAGCCGGAGTTACGGGCGATCTCCCCGAGAACGTTCCACTTCTGGGCGGCGATGTCCCAGTCGGCCTTGTAGTTGCTGCCGGTGGGGTCGTTGCCGGTGCCCATGTGGTCCATGCCGAGGATGTTGGCGATCTCCAGGCTGACCTTGAAGCGGTCGAGGTCGGCCTGGGTCAGCGGCCAGGAGCCCGGGATGAACCCGTGGTTGCCCTCGGCCCGCAGCCCGTACTCGTCCAGCCACGAGCGCAGCAGCGTCGCCCCGGCGACGCTGTCCAGGTTCGCCCCGCCCTCGGCGTTGGCGTGCTGCGTGAAGCCGGCGAACTCGATGCGCTCGTAGCCGATCTCGCTGAGCGCCTTGAGCACCTCCTTGAACCCCGACGGCAGGGTCGTGGTGTTGGGGTCGCGGGAGATGGCGTCGCGGACGGTGTAGAGGATGATGCCGCGCTTGCTGTCGCGGATCAGGGGGGTGCCCAGAGCGGTGGCCGAGACGGCGGCCGACGCCCTGCCCGGCAGCGCGGTGATGGCCGCGGCGGCGGCCATACCCGTGGTCGCCGCGAACAACTGCCGACGGCTCAGTCCCAGCTTGCGCCCGAGGGCACCGCCTTCGACCTGGTCGTCATCGTGCGCGTGGAAAGTATTCACACATATCCGTTCGGGGGGAAGACGCGGGCGCTGACCGACGTCACAACGAAAAATGAAATACCCGGGAGGCTTCAGCGTGCCACCGGTGCCGATCACCCGGCAGTGGGAACCTCTGACGTACCACTACCGCTCATCTGCACCGTTAGTCATTGTGAACGCCGGAACGTCACTTCGTCAATGAAAGTATGAGTCTGTCCGACATCAACGCCTCTGAGAAGTTCAAACTTTTGCGGATGATCCAAAGATTCATGCCGTTGAGCAGCGGAAATCGACCACCGCCCCACCTCGCCCGGCCCCGTCGACGAGCGCCGGCGGCGAGAGCACGAAGGACGCGCGAGAGGCCCCCCGCGGGAACCCGCGGGCCGTCGTGGACGCGACACGAAGAACACGCGGAGGCTACCCGGCTTCGCCGCGGCCGAGGCGGGCACACCCCTCGCCACCTCGATCGTCTTCGATATTTTCGTCCAGCACCCCACTTATGTAGATTACCGGCAAATGTTGCGGATTGACAGGAAAAAGTCTGCTGGCTAGCTTCGTGGCGCAGGCCATGTGGTGCAGTAACGGGGGAGGCTGCGATGGAACGGGGCAGTGGAGATACCGGGCACGTCGTCAGGGTGTTACGAGGCGCCGGTCCGCTCACGCGACAGGACCTGATGGCGCACACCGGCCTCACCCGGGCCCAGGTCGACCAGCGCCTGGAGCAGTTACGCCAGCTGGACCTGGTGGAGGACGGATCGGGGTCGGTCGTCACCGGAGGACGGCGCGCACGCGCGATAGCGCTGCGCAGGCGGGCGGGTTACGTCCTGTCGGTGGCGCTGGGCGCGAGCGGGGTCACCGTGGCCGCCGTCGACCTGTCGGGCGCCATCATCGACGACCAGTCGCAGCCGGTCGACATCGCGGCCGGGCCTCACGAGGTGCTGGGGGTGTGCGTCGAGCTGTGCCAGCGGGTCCGTGACGAGGTCGGCGGCCGCCCGTGGGCGGTCGGCGTCACCGTCCCCGGCCCGGTCGACATCGATCGCGGGATCGTGGTGTCCCCGCCCATCATGCCCGGCTGGGACCAGTTCCCGATCCGCGACTGGCTGGGCGACAAGCTCGGCCTGGCCGCCTGGCTCGGCAACGACGCCAACGCCATCGCCCTCGGTGAGTACCGGTACGGCGCCGGCAAGGGCCACCGCAACATGGTCTACGTGAAGCTGGGCAGCGGGATCGGCTCGGGCATCATCATGGGCGGCGTCCTCCAGCACGGAGACGGGGGCTGCGCCGGTGACGTGGGCCATCTTCCGGTGCCGGGCCAGACGCTGCCCTGCCGCTGCGGCAACATCGGCTGCCTGGAGGCCGTCGCCGGTGGATTCGCCCTCGCACGGGTGGCCGAGGAGATCGCCGACAGCGGCCGCAGCAGCGTGCTGGCGGCGATGCGGGAGAACGGGCCGCTCAACGCCGCCGCGCTGGCACGCGCCGCCGAGCACGGCGACCACGAGGCCCTGGAGGTCCTGCAGCTGGCCGGGGCCCAGATCGGCGAGGTTCTCGCCTTCGTCGTCAGCCTGCTGAATCCCTCCCAGCTGGTCATCGGCGGCGGCCTGTCCTACTCCGGAGACGTGCTGCTGTCGTCGGTCCGCAAGAGCCTCTACGCCCGGGCCCTGCCGCTGGCCAGCCGCGACCTGCTCGTGCGCAGGGCCGCGCTCGGCGAGGCCGGCGGCGTCCAGGGCACCGCGGAGCTGCTCTACGAGCGGCTTTTCTCACCGCTCGTGCTGGAGCAGTGGAGCAAGACGGGAAGCCTGTCGGGCAAGCCCGACCTGAGCCTTGAGCCGCCGTTCCTCTGACGAGTCCGGCCCAGGTCACCTCACCGGCCGGCGCTGGACGAAGGCCGTGACGCACTCGTATGACGTGTCCGCCCCTGGTCACCTCACCGGACTTCGCTAGACGAAGGCCGTGACGCCCTCGTACTCCGCCACCGGGGCGGTGCCGGCGGTCTCGTACCGGAGCAGCAGCAGGCCGGTCGCCGTCACCTCGTGGTGGGCGAGCCGCAGGCCGAGGGGTGGGCCCGGGTGGTCGAGCAGCCGCCGCCCGGAACCGGTCACGGCAGGGGCGACGACGAGCCGGAGCGTGTCGACGAGGCCCGCCGCCAGCAGGGCGTTGCCGAGTCGCGCGCTCCCGTGGATCTGGAGTTCCCGTCCCGGCCGCGCCCTGAGTTCCCCGACGGTCCGGATCGGGTCACCGCGCAGCACGGTCGTCGGATGCCAGCTCCCCTCGGTGAGGGTGTTGGTCACCACGTACTTCGGCAGTGAGTTCATCCGCGCGGTGTACGGGTCGTCCGGGTCGGTGATCCGCGGCCAGTCCCGGGCGAACGCCTCGTAGGTCCGCCGCCCGAGCAGCAGTCCGTCGGCGAGGTCCAGCCACTCGGAGGTACGCCGGACGAAGAGCTCGTCCAGGTGGGGCACGAGCCAGCCGCCCCGGGTGAAGCCGCCGCTCGTGTCCTCGGCCGGCGAGCCGGGGCCCTGGCTGACCCCGTCGAGGGTGACGAACTCGGTGAGAGTGATCTTCATCGTGCGGCCCGGCTCTCCACGACCTGGCTTTCCACGGCCTGGCTCTCCGCGACCTGGCTTTCCACGGCCTGGCTCTCCGCGACCTGGCTTTCCACGAACACGGCGAGTTGCTTGGTGACCGTGCCCCAGCCTTCGAGGAAACCGAGCTCCTCGTGGTGGGCGCGGGCGGCCGGGTCGCCGTGCCGGACGATGATCCGGTAGTCCGTGCCGTCCGGATGATCGCTCAGCGTGATCTCGGCCGTCATGGGCACCGGCGCGGGGTTGGCGGGGCGCCAGGCGCTGTCGATCGCGTTCGTGAACACGATCCGTTCGAACTCGTCGACGACGAGGAAGCTCGCGTCCATGTGCGGGACGAAGTCCACCCCGTCGTCGCTCAGTCGCGTCACGAGCGCGCCGCCGGGCCGGACGTCGAGACGGTCGACGCGGCACACGGTCGGCGCCGGGACCCACCATTGCCCGAAGAGGGACGGGTCGGTCCACGCTCTCCACACGGCGGCGCGGGGTGCGCGGATGACCCGCTGCAGGCTCAGGTCGAGATCGGGGTTCACGGGTGTTTCTCCTTGGGATCGGTGACGAGGCGTTCGAGCCGGTCGGTGCGCTCCTCCCAGACCTGGCGCTGCTCTTCGAGCCAGCCGTCGACGAGAGCGAGCCGGTCGCGGTTGAGCACACAGGTGCGCACCCGGCCGAGCTTGACCGTGCGGATCAGGCCGTTCGCCTCCAGCGTCCGCACGTGCTTCATGAAGGAGGGAAGGGTCATCGGGAACTCACGGGCGAGGTCGCCCACACTCGTCGGGCCGCGGCCGAGGCGCCGGATGACGCCGCGCCGCGTCGGGTCGGCGAGGGCGACGAACACACCGTCGAGCTCGGCCGAATACTGTGCCATGCGGCTAAGTATTGCTCGCCCTGAATACTTAGCGCAAGGGCTAAGTATTCAGGGCGCCCGGGTACCCCGCCGTCGGCGCCACAGCGATCCGGCGCGATACCTACGACGGCAGGGTGTGGACGGTCTCACCCCACCGGGTCATCCACGACACCGGCCACCAGCCCGCCGCGACCAGTTGCGACGTTCCTCGCGTGAGGGCCTTGGCAATCTCGGTAGGCTCCCCGAGTCGTAGCAGAGACCGGGGAGGTCGTCGTGACGCACGGGGTGCAGGAGATCGAGGTCAAATACCGGGTGGGCGACCTGGCGGCGCTGGAGGACGCTCTCGCGCAGCGGGGAGCTCTGCTGTCGGCCCCCGCGCACCAGGACGATCAGGCGTACGCCGAGGACGGGTGGACCTATGCCGACAGCAAGATCGGCAGGTCGTTCGCCCGGCTGCGCACCCAGCAGGGCCGCCACCTGTTCACCGTGAAGCGACCCGTCGACAACGCGATGGCGTGCCTGGAGCACGAGACGACCGTCGCCGACCGCGAGCAGATGCACCACGCCATCACGCTCATGGGCTTTCATCCCACGGTCCGCATCGTGAAGACCCGGCGCACCGCGACGCTGGGAAACATGACGATCTGCGTTGACGAGGTCGAGCACGCCGGGGCCTTCGTCGAGATCGAGCGCACGGTGAGCGGCGAGGAAGCCGGGACCGCCGTGCAGGTCGAGCTCGACACCTTCGCACGGTCGCTCGGTGTCGAGTTGGAGCGGGTGACCGACACCTACGACTCACTGGTCCGCGCCGCGCTGGCATCGACCTAGAACAAGGGCAGGTCATCGGCCCCGGCCGGGGCCCACGCGGCAGGCAAGCCGCTTTCACGTCGAAACAGGCGGTCGGCCTACGTGGCCCCGGTCCACAAGCCGGTGATGCCGTCTTGGTACTTGCCGTAGAAGGTGTGCAGGGTGGTTCGGAAACCCCACTCCCTCAACATGTCCTGGCTGATGGGGGTGAGGTGGGTGGAGTCCATGGCCAGGACGTCCCAGACCTCGGGGTTCGGAGTGGTGATGACAACACCGCAGGTCGCGTTGTCCTGGAGCGCCTCGACCAGGCGGCCGGGGTCGCGCAGGTGCTCCAGGACCTCCAGGCAGGCGAACCAGTCGAAGGTTCGCGGCGGCTGCCAGGCCTCCAGATCCACCCCGTCGAGCCATCCGTCGACGGGCACGTACCGGCCGCGCCAGCCGTAGTCGACCCGCAGGCACACATCCAGTTCGGTCCCGCCCGCGCCGACGTCCACGAGGATGTCGCGGTTGGAGATACCCGCGGAAAACAGCTGGTCGGCTGTCGCGTCGTAGCGGGCCTTACGCGCTCTGTACGGGGTGCGCGGCCGGTGGATGTACTTTTCACACTGCCGGATGCGGTCGCCTGCGGTCGTCACGTGTCCTCCAGTCGGGCGCTACTCGGTGGGGGTGGGCCAGGGCAGGTCGGGCTCACTCGGCGCGCCGTAGTTCACGCCGGGCACGTCGAAGCCGTACAGGCGGTGCACCTCGGCGGTGAACCAGCCGATGTCGACCAGGTCGCCGATGGTGTCGGGGGCGACGGCCTCCCACCGTTCGGTCACCTGTTCCTGGATGCGCGGGTGCAGTTCCCACTGGTCCAGGCGGATGCGTCCCTGGTCGTCGAGGTCGAGCGCCTGGGCGCCGGTGAGCCGGTCCCACAGCTCGACGGACTGCTGAAGCGGGGACTGCACGGCCTCACCGAGGACGCCGCGCAGGAGGCTGACGTACAGGGCGATGCCGGGGATCGCGGTGGAGGCCTGGGTGACGGCGGCGCCGTTGACCGACGTCATGGCCCGCCCGCCGACCCCGGCCAGGTCGCCGTTCAGCGTGAGCGCGGTCTCCTCCAGGTGTGCCTTGGCGGCACCGATCGTTCCTTCCCGGTAGATCGGCCCGGTCAGGTGCGAGCCGATGTAGGACAGGGCCACGGTGGTGAACCCCGGACGCAGCAGACCACGGTCGCTCAGGGCGTCGACCCACAGGGCCCAGTCCTCACCCCCCATGACCTTGATGGTGTCGGCCCGCTCGGTGTCGCTGCCCGGTTCGACCCAGATCTCCTTAAGCACCGGTTCGTCTCCGCTGACGTCGAGGGTCTTGGTGCTGTACCCCGCCCCGAGCGGCTGGATCACCGACTGGTGCGTCTGCCCGGTGACGGGGTCGACGCGCCGAGGCGCGGCGACACTGTAGATCAGGTAGTCGATGCCGCCGAACCGTTCGGCGAGCAGGTCGAGCACCTGTTCCTTGGTGTCGTCGGCGAAGGCGTCGCCGTTGACGAACGACCAGTCACGACCGGCCTTGGCCGCGAGTTCGGCGGTCGCGACGGTGCGGTACCAGCCCGCGGTGGCCGTACGCCGCTCGGTAGGC
Source organism: Streptosporangium vulgare (assembly GCF_042428775.1). Lineage (NCBI taxonomy): Bacteria > Bacillati > Actinomycetota > Actinomycetes > Streptosporangiales > Streptosporangiaceae > Streptosporangium > Streptosporangium vulgare. Next base: position 494,628 of record NZ_JBHMBS010000004.1, read on the forward strand.
GGGCGCTCGAAGCACAGGCCGACACCGTCGAGGCCGTAACGGCGGATCCCGGCGATCGTGGTCGCCATCCCGTAGCCGGCACTGGAGCCGATGACCAGGGCGACCGGACGGCGCTCGGCCTTCGTGTCCGGGATCGCGGGAGCGACACGATCCCACATGTCGCCGACGATCTTCTCGCATCCGCCTGGGTGGGAGTCGAACAGCAGGAACCCGCGCCCGCGAGGTTCGATAAGTCGTTTTGTCATCGTGTGCCTATCTGGTCGGGTCCGCAGGCGGGTCGGAGCCCGCGAGACGCTGAATGGTCCTGATGAGGTCACCGACCGTGTTGGCCTGGCCGGTGTCCTCATCCGGGATGGTCACCTGGAACCGCTTTTCGAGGTCTCGAATCAGCTCCAGCAGCGAGAGGCTATCGATGCCCAGGTCATTCCACAGGTCCAGACCCGGATCGGCGCAGTCGCGTGGCGTGCGCCGGGCGGCATGGGCGATGGCGGCCACCACCCCCGCTCGCGGCGAGAGCTCGTCATCCACGGCGGCCACCGGCCGCGCCGGTGCGTGACCACAGTGCGCCGGTGGGTACGAACGGCAACGCCGGTCCTCCGGGGCCGGTTTCGCCGGTGCGCTGCTCGAACTCGTTGATCAGCAGAGAGCAGGAGCCGCAAAAGCTGTCACACGTCATCTGCGCGGTCTCGGCGCGAGGAATCACGTCGTGCAGCGCCTTGAGGCCGCCGCCGGCACGAACCTGGGCGACGTAGGCCGAGCGGTTGGTGCGAGCGATGATGTCGCGCAGCCGCTCGCGAAACAGGTTGCCGAAGCCGAGCTTTTCCGGCACGTTGAACGCCGCGCAGGTGTACAGGTCACCGGAGGCTTTCAACAGCGCGGTGGGCAGCACGTAGGAGCCGACCGTGGGCGCGAAACAGTCGTAGCAGTGGTCCATCCACTTCTCCACAGGTGTCTGACCGGGCCGATGGATCGGCGCCTGATCCTCCAGGCGCTCGTTGTCGAGGTAGACGCGCATCGTGGAGTGAACGCGATCGTGCGGAAAGTCGCCGTAGGTCTCCTCGTACAGCCGCATGAGGGGGTAGATCCTGTGCTCGCGGTCGGCTGGATCGGCGAGGCTGCTGATCGCGATGTTCAGGTCCCGTTCGGTGAACTCGGTGACCGTGTGGTGGATGATCCGGGCCACGTCCTCCAGCCGGGTGGTCTGCTCCCCGATCGACACCATCAGCAGCGGCACGAACAGCTCGTTGTCCAGCAGCCCGGCCTTCACGAGCTGTTCGAAGGTGCGGCCACAGCGTTTGGCCGACCCCCAGACACCGTTCGTGGTGAGCTTGTTGACCTCCACGCCCGCGCCGCGCGCCCGCGACATGAAGCGCAACAGCGCGCGCATCGCGACGAACGGTTCCCCGCCGGTGATGGCCACACACGGCAGGCCGACGTCGGCGAACTCTCCGACCAGGTGCTCCAACTGCCGGTCGCTCAGAGACCGGCCCGTCTGCAGGGAAAGGGCTCCCATGCCACAGCTCGGGCAGGTGTCGTTGCATTTGGTCGTCAACTCGAACTCGACCCTCAACGGCCGGTACGGCGTCTCGGCCAAACCCGCCTGGGCCCAGCGATCGCGGATCCGGTCGAACACGTCGGGGACCTTCACCGCGTACTTCCCGGTGTAGGGGACGACCAGGTCGCGGCCGTCGATGTAGGTGAACGCGCCTTCCTTGATCATTTACAGCCCTCACTTTTCGTGCGGGTAGATTCGATGATCATGTCCCTCAGTCCCGAACCGCTGGCTGGAGGTCGTGGACGTGGACGATCAGTTGCGTGGCCAGCGCGTAGGGCAGCACCGTCTCGTCTTTCAGGCTGATCTCGACGTTGCGCTCCCCCGTGGGGATGGCCCTCCGGCCCGGACCGGGCGTGAACATGTCGGCCAGTACGGCGACGGGCTCGGCGCGGGCGACGGTGCAGACGGTCGAGGAGATACGAAGCTGGGGGCAGGTGGCCAGCGCCTCCGGGATGCAGGCCCAGCAGGTCGGGGGTGCACTGGCGAGGCCCCCGGTGGGCTCGTCGGGGATCTCGCGGAACGCGGTATCGGTCATGATCCAGGGGATGCGTCCGGTGGCGGGGTCGGTCGCGGCCTTCCCGCAGACCTGGCACCGCATCCTTTCCATGCAACGCCACTGACGCAGCGTGTTGAGCTTCCGCCACTGCGGCGCCCCTCGGCGGTTGGTCAGCACGCGGACGCGCAACACCCCACGAACCGCATCGCCCCGGCGCGGATCTTTGTAGGCAAGCTGCATCCCGCCGAGCGGACGCCGTACGAACCACAAGGGTTGCGGTGCGACCTCGTCCGCGTGGGCGATGACGTAGGGGACACGCAGCTGTGTCGGCGCGGCGGTTGTCATGGCGCGCCTCCTGGTCGAGCGGTGAGGATCAGGTCCGCGTGACGACCTGAGCGTTCCTCCGCAGGTCGCCATGGCGGTCTCATGGCGTCATCTGCGCGTTCGGCGCCCCGTAGAGAGCGGCGGCGATCCGGGAGGCGATGTCGTCCACGTCGGCGGCGGGTGCTTCGAACTCCTCACGGGAAGCGCCTGGACGCTCGTCCCTCCAGCGGTAGAACAGGCCGCCGTCGTCGTCACTCCGGACGCGCACCGCTATTTCGTTCGCCACGTGCAGCGTGATCCCGTCGAAGTAGCTGATGGACGGGTAGATCCGGTGTCCGTGCAGGACTGCACGCAGGCGGTTGAGGGCGTCGCTGGCCAGGACCATGTTCAGGTCCCCATCCGCCCTGCTTAAGGGCGGAATCGTCTTGCGATACTCCCTGATCATTCACCTGTTCCTTTCGTGATGGGGCGATGCGACCGTCCACTGAGGTGCTGCTACAAGAGCAGATGCCATTCACGTCCCTTTGGGCCCCAAAAAGAAAAAAGTAAATGTGGCACCAGCTGGACGTAAGGGGCACGTTCGGTATTGCCTTACGTGCCATAGTGAAGGGAAGATAAGAGCTCATCTAGAGATCTGTTTTGGCTAATAGGAGCAGCCAAATTGGCCAATACAGCGGGAGGTCGTCATGCCTCGTCGACCGGACACGGTTGATCCCTCGAAGTCACCAATTGCCCTTTTCGGCGCTTCCCTAAGGCATTGGCGAGAGTTTCGCGAAGGCTCTCTCAAAGGCGTTGCGGCGCAAATCAATACCGATTGGTCGGTTCTTGGCCGCTAGGAGCGTGGCGAGCGCCTCGCGCCGATCGAAGCCGTCGAAAGCCTCGACAGGCTTTACCGCGCCGACGGCGCCCTGACCTCTCTACACGCGCTCGTCCAGGCGACCAAAACCGGGCCGGTGCCGCTAGCAGAATCAACGGGCCTGCCTGATCCTGTCGTTATGGACGAAGTACGGAGGCGGCTCCTACTCGGTGCCGCAACAGCAGGCGCATCCGTCCTACTGCCAGGACTGGAACCGTTGCGCACCATCGTGGACACGCGGCTCGGCGGACCGGACCTGGACGAGTGGGAAGAAATCGCGTGGGAGCATGCCCATGGGGTCAGATCGCGTCCCTTGGCCGAGGTGATCCGTGACCTGTCGGTGGACCTGCTGACTTTGCAGCAAACACTGCCGACCGCCCCCAGCCGCGACGCGGCTGGCTGGGCGATGGTGAACGCTCGGCTGACGTTCCTGCTGGCCTATGTACTCGGGGCGGCCGGATACGCCCACCAGTCGAGGCATTGGTGGGTTTCCGCACGCCGGGCCGCAGCCCAGACCGGCGACGACGAGGTCACCGCAGCGGCATACGCGTGGGAAGCCGTTCAGGCCGTGTACGAGAGGCGACCGCTAGCCTTGGTGCTGTCACGCGCGAATACCGCTCTCGCCCTCACCGCCAAGCAGCCAGGACGCGCCGCGGCAGAAGCTCTTTGCGCCCGCGCCTACGCGTTGGCCCTCATGGGCGACCACACCGGTGCGCGCGACAGCCTGGAGCGGCAGGCCGACGTTTTCACCACGCTCTCCGACACCGTTACCCGCGACCGGATGTCCCTTGAGGGATGGTCGGAGTCTCGGCTGTTGCACACCCGATCTCTCATCCGAACCATGACCGGCGCCCCGGACGCCGCTTCGGCCCAGCAGGAGGCGCTCGACTCCTATCCTCACGGACTCGCTCGGCCGGTAGTACAGATCCGTCTCCACCAAGCGGCCTCGGCGGTCCGGGACGGCTCCGTTGACGATGGGCTCCAGAACGCTGCCTCGATCCTGGCAAGCCTCGAACCTAAGCATGTGACGCAGTTCGTGCTGCATGTCGCTCACGGTGTGGCCGACGCCGCGCCTGCAGGGCACAAGGCACAACGAGCCATTACGGAGTACCGGGAACACCTCGCACTGACGGCAGCGGAGAAGGATACGTGACCGATATCAAGTACCAGTGTCTGACCGGCGATGATGCCGCCGAAGTGCTCAGTGATGAGTACATCCGCCTGTACCTGGAGAATTACGCCGAACCCCCTTATCTGTCTGGCCCGCTCTACAGCCGTGAGCGGTTTCTTGAACGCACGGGCAGGCAGGTGAAGAATGACAGCTTCGCCTTGGTGTCGGCGCGAGACGGGTCGGAGCTCGTGGGATTTTCCTTCGGCCTCACGTTCGGGGTAGACCGGTGGTGGGCAGGAGAGGCCGCTCCCGCTCCCGCCGAGCTGGCGGGCTCGCCGAGGTTCGCGGTGATCGAGCTGGACGTCCGCGAGGACTACCGGTGGCGTGGCATAGGTCGGCGGCTCCTGGAGACGCTGCTGGCCCAGCAGGACGTGCCGTACGCGACGCTGCTGGCTGATCGGGACGCTCCCGCTCACGCCATGTACCAGCGCTGGGGTTGGCGGCTGGTGGGCGCCGTACGGGCCGCACCCGACGCCAGGGCCAGCGACGCCCTGGTGCTCGACCTGTCCAAGAAGTAGACGAGTCGAGGGCCGGCTGGCCCGGCGAGATGCTCAAGGACTACTGGGACGACTCGCAGGACTGAACACGGCCTGGACCTCTCCGGAGGGGTGGCGATCGTCGCCTCCGCCAGGTGATCCGCTTTGCGAGAAGAGCCGGGAGGCACGCCAGAAGCGGCGTTAGCGTGACGGCATGCCGATGGAGATCGTGTTCGAGACGCATTCGTGGAGCGAGGACAACGACCGGGGGATCGCCACCGGATGGCTGCCCGGCCGACTGTCCGAGCGGGGACGGCACCTGGCCGGGGAACTGGGCGGGCGACGGCGCGGGGACGGCCTGGCGGCCGTCTTCACCTCCGACCTCGCCCGCGCGGTCGAGACCGCCTCCCTGGCGTTCGCCGACACCGGCATCCCGATCCTGCATGACTGGCGGCTCCGGGAGTGCGACTACGGCACCGGCAACGGCATGCCCGCGATCCGGATGCACCGGAACCGGTCCGAGCACCTCGACACGCCGTATCCGGGAGGGGAGAGCTGGCGGCAGGCGGTGCGTCGCGTGGGCCGCTTTCTCGGTGACCTGTCCTTGCGCTGGTCCGACACGCGCGTCCTGGTGATCGGCCACGTCGCGACACGGTGGGCGTTCGACCACCTCATCGACGGTGTCCCCCTGGAGAAGCTGGTGGAGGCCGACTTCGGCTGGCGCGAGGGATGGGAGTACCGGCTGCCCTGACGGGCATTCGAACCACGGACGACCGCACAACCGTGCTCATCCCGCGTGGTGCTCCGTTTCGATGCCCGATGCCTTCGAGGACGACGACCGCCGCGGCGGGACGGGGACCCCGGACGCGCGGAGGCCGGGCGCCACGGGTGTGACGCCCGGCCTCACGGTCGGACCCGGTCAGTGGAAGCACCGGTTACCGGTGGAACAGCCCGGCTACCCGACCAGGTATTTCATGATCTTCTTGAGGGTGGCGGCGCGATCGGCCGGGGAGGCCACCTGCTCCAGGCCGAAGCCGAGGAACACGGTGTCCTTCGTCGAGACGGCCGCCGTCTTGTCGGCCTGGGCCCTGGCGAAGTCGCCGACGTTCGCCGGGCTGCCCGGGGGCTGCCCGGGGATCGTCCAGGCGCCGAGACCTGACTCGAAGCCCTCGGCGGCGAGCGGGCCGCCGGTGGTGGTGATCCTGGTGTCGTCCACGAACGCGCCGACGCCGCCGGTGGCGGGGTCGGTCACGTAGCTGATCGACACCTCGACCTGCTTGCCCGCGTACGCGGACAGGTCGAAGGCCACCTGCTGCCAGCCGCCGGAGCTGCCGGTGAAGGCGTTCCAGGAACCGCTCGTCCCGGTCGGCGTGCAGGGGTTGCCCGGGGTGAGGTAGCGCAGCAGCCACGGGTGCTCGTCCAGCAGGAAGCCGGCCTCGCACTGGGCGGGGACGTCGGCGCTGGTGCCGCCGTTGAGGTCGGGCAGGGTCGTCCAGTCGTCCTGGCCGACCGTGTGCGCCTCGACGATGACGTTGTCGTAGCCCTCCTCGGTGTCGTACGAGAGCTGGAACTGGAGCCTGGGCTGCTGCGCGGCGGTGACGGCCGCGAGGTCGACCGTGCGCGTCAGCCTCTTGTACGCGTCGTCGGTGTGCGGGCCCGCCACGTACCAGTCGCCCTCGACCGGGTCGAACGGACCGGTCGCCCCGATGTAGTCGGCTACGGCCGAGCTCCTGAACTGCGGGAACTGCGCGGGTGGCAGCGTGTCGCTGGTCACCTGCAGAGTGCCCGCCTCGTCCAGCGGGTTGTCGGCGAGCGCCGGGCCGCCGAAGGTGCCGTTCGTGCCGTTCATCGCGGCACCGCTGCCGGTGAACCCGGTCGGCCCGACGCGCGGGTTGCGGCCGTAGACGCCGAGGTAGTACTGGGCGAAGTCGTCGGCGAGGATGAGGCACTCCTCGAAGAAGCCGTCCTGGCTGGTGATGACGCAGTCGGAGTCCGGCGCGCCGTCCAGGCCGTAGTAGATGCCGCCGAGGCTGGTGCCGAAGAAACCGAAGTACGCGGCGGTCTCCCCGGTGTAGAGCAGTTTGCCTCCCTCGTTGAGGTAGTCGCGGACGGAGATGGTCAGGTCCTGCTGCTGCCGCTTGACGTCCATGTCGGGGAGCGGGCCGAACGGGGTGTCGGTCTCCACGTCCTGGGCGTCCATCGCGAGCCGGTCGTCACCGAGGTACCAGGCCACCGCCTTGAAGTGGCTGAGCACCCCGAGGTGGTGCGGCACGCCCTGGGCGTCGACGTCCCACGTCTCCGAGGAGTATCCGGCCGTCTGCAGCGCCTGCTTGTACTGCGCCGCGTACTTCGGCGCGGTCACCGACGCCGGGTAGTCGGGGTTGAAGCCGGTGTAGTCCTCGTTCGCCACGACGAGCACCTTGGCGTTGGACTTTTTTTCCAGCTTGTACGTGAAGTGCTGGCTCTCCACGGTCCCGGTGCCGGGTTTGTCGCCGGTGAACCAGACTTCTACCTCGTCCCCCGGTTGGGCGCCCTCGACCTTGGCGCGGTACTCGGCGAAGTACAGGTCGTTCTCGTCGCCGTACCGCTCGCCGCCGTCCCACTCCTCGAGGTCGCGCACGCTCACGGAGCCGCCGTTGATCCGGAAGCGCAGTTGCTTGGCCGACAGGGAACGCCGCATGGTCACGGCCACCGGCTGCGGGTCGCCGTACGAGACGGTGAAGCTGTCGGGGCGGAAGTCCGGGACCGTGCGGTTCACCGGGGAGACCGGGCTGTCGGGGTTCTGCACGGACTTGGCGAGGTCGACCGCGAGCGGGATGTTCTTCGCGAACTCCGCCTGGATCAGGGCCTCGCTGTCGGGGAAGGTGAAGCCCGAGCCGCCCGCGCAGTCGGCGAGCGTCCACTCGTCGTCCGGCACGCTCTCGACCGCCACCTCGCAGGTGGTCATCTCCGGCGTGATCGTCAGTGCGCCGCGCTTGTTGGTCATGTGACCGTCGGTCTCGCCGTTGGTCGTGTAGAGCTCGGCGCCGATGTCGGGGTCGTAGCCGGGCACGGCGGGCGTCGCGTCGTCGCCGAGCAGCGCCTCGAAGATGAGGTCGTCGGGAGAAGGGGTGGCCTGCTGCCAGCCGACGCCGTACAGCAGCAGCTGGGCGGCCGAGTGGTAGTTGAGGACGTAGGTGAAGTCGACCTTCTTGGCGAGGGTGTCGACGGCCATGGTCTCCGGCTCGGACTGCGCCTTCGGGCCCCGGTAGGTCTGGCTCGCCGGGTTGTCGGAGGAGCCCTCGTTGTCGTAGCCCCACTTGTAGTCGAAGTTACGGTTCAGGTCGACGCCGTCGGCGCTGGTGAGCTGGCCGTCGCCGTTGTTGTCGCGGAGGTTCTTGCGCCAGAGGCGGTTGTTCCCGGTGAAGGTGTGGTCGTAGCCGTCGGGGTTGGAGACCGGGATGAACCAGAGCTCGACGGTGTCGACCAACTGGGTGATCTCGGGGTTGGTGCCGTAACCGTTCAGATAGTGGAGCAGGAGCCTGCGGGTCATCTCCGGGGTGATCCACTCACGGGCGTGCTGGGCGGACATGTAGAGCACGGCCTTGCGCGACCCGTCCCTGAGCTGCCGCGCGTCCTTCGTCACCTTGATCGCGGTGAGCGGCTGTCCCTTGACCGTGGTGCCGAGGTCGACGACCTTGGCGATGTTCGGCTTGGCGTTCGCCGCGGTGACGATCTGGTCGCGGATGCCTCCGGCGCCGCTGTACGGCTTGAAGACGCCGTCCCCCTTGGCCGCCTGCCTGCTCGCCGCCGCGGACCGCTGGACCTTCAGGCCGAGGCCCGCCTTGCGGAGCTGCTCCGCCTGGGCCGCGCCGAGGATCGCCTCGACGGTGACCTTCTTGCCGTCCGCGGACTTGGTGAACCGTAGTTCCTCGCGCTCGACGCCCGACTTCAGCAGCTCCTTCAGCTGCTCCGCGGTGAGTTCGCCGACGTAGACGTTCACTCCGTCGTCGCCGGCGGGCGGATCGGGGACCGCCGACGCGGGTGTGCTCACGACCAAGCCCAGGAGTAGGACCGCGATTGCGAGAATGACTAATCTCGCACGTTTCATTGCTACCTCCGTACATCCCCCGAAAAACAGGAATGTCCGAAATCTGGGTGATAGCCGGACCTGAGTCAACGTCAATCCTCGCCAGCTTTTCGCGCTGACCTCATGTGGTCAGAGAAGGCTCAGGGTCTTCCGAAATCGCGAGGGACGTGCAGGGGTCGGACGACCTGTCGTCCTCGCCGCACGTCACCGATGTGCCGGTCCGGCCAGGTGCTGTAACAGGCTTACCGTCCGGCCGTGGGCCCATCACCCGGGCTCCGCGGTCGACGACCTCTCCTCCCGCCGCCACCACGGTGGCGACGGAGCTGGGCGGGACCACGGTGACGCCGGGGGTCTACACCTCCGCGGCGGGCACGTTCGGCATCACCGGCACGCTGGCCCTGGACGCGCGGGGTGATCCGGACGCGGTGTTCGTCTTCCAGCTTCAAGCCTCGTCACCGCGTCCGCCAGCACGGTGGCCCTCATCGGCGGCGGCCAGGCGGCCGACGTCTTCTGGCAGGTGGCCGGTCCGGCCACGCTGGGTACCGGTTCCGCCTTCGCGGGCAACATCCTGGCGCTGACCTCGATCACCGTGACCACCGGGGCGAGCGTGAACGGCCGCGTCCTGGCCCGCAACCGCGCCGTCACCCTGGACACCAACACCGTCACCAGGCCGACCGGCGCCCTCTCCATCAGCGTGCCGGCGACCGCGGACCTGGGATCCGTGGTGGCGGGCACCGCCACCGTGTCGGCCTCTCTCGGTGATGTCACCGTGACCGACACTCGTTACTCCCCGGACGCCGCCTGGATCGCGACCGTCGACTCGACGGACTTCCACGGTCGCGGTGAAGACGATCGGGCCCGTCCTCAGCGTGGCCGAACTGCCCACCTGCCAGAAGACGTTACGCGCCTGAGCGCCACCGGTCAGGACCACCCTGCTCGCCGAAGCGGTGATCAGCGTGGACGCCGCCGGGAAGACGAACACCTCGTCCGGAATCACCCTGCGCGTCCAGGGTCAGCGTGCCGGTGATCCCGAACGTGCCCGCCGCGGAGGTGTAGACCCCCGGCGTCACCGTGGTCCCGCCCAGCTCCGCCCCACCGTGGCCGCCGGGGTACGCGAGGCCGCGTCGGTGTAGGCAGCCGTCAGAACCACCGCGCCCGCGGCACGTGGCGTCGCGACGACGCACCCGAGCGCGACGAGGGCGGTGAGGGCCCCGCCAGCCAGGAGCGGGCGTCGCGTCGTCGCACGACACGAGGATTTTTGTTGTTCGTCACCGAACGAACTTTTCTTTTGACATTTCTCACATCAGCGCATTATTGATGATGCGCCACGGCCTCCGATCTTATTAATCGTCACCTTCACCCTCGTTGTTCGACATGCTGGAGACCCGACTCCGGCACGCCGTTTATCGCCATAGAAAGAATTACCTACGTCGCAGACGCGCACGGTGTCTCTTTCGGCGCGGCCGATTTCCCGCCTTTCCCGTCGAAGACGACACGGTCGTGCGGTGAAACGTCTCGCCCCTGGTCCGGCCACGAGTCGGCGACGTGTCGCGTCCCATGCCCGCCCTATCCATCTCCTGACCCCCGCCCTCGCGCCCGGCCGGGAACGGCGTGCCGGAAGCCCTCGGTCGCGCTCGGCCGCGACCGCCCGGAAACGCCGAGAATCCCGGGCCGGTGAACCGGCCCGGGATTCTCGTCCGGGAAAAATCGTCCAGGAGAAAACGGGAGACCTCGGGGCCCGACCTCGCGGCCCCGGTGGCCTATCTGCCGTAGACCTCCAGCTCCCACAGGGAGTAGCCGTACGGGGTCGCCCGCTGGGTGCCGTACACCCGCACGTAGCGGGCGCTCGTCGCGGTGAAGCTCACGTCGTCCACGCCGCCGTCACCGGTGGTCGTGGCGTACGCCTGCGTCCAGGTCGTGCCGTTGGCCGAGGTCTCGATCCGGTACGCCCTGCCGTAGGCGGCCTCCCAGTTCAGCCGGACCCGGCTGACCTGCCTGGCGGAGCCCAGGTCCACCGAGATCCACTGCGGGTCCGAGAACGCCGACGACCAGCGGGTGCCGCCGTTGCCGTCCACCGCGTTGCTCCCGGCGAACGACCCGTTCTCCGTGGAGGAGGTCGTCACCGGACGTCCGGACGACAGCAGCACGACACCCGGGCTCGGCGTGGGAGTCGGGGTGGGGGTGGGCGTCGGGTTCGGGGTGGTCCCGCAGTCGCCCGAGACGACCCCGGCCGCGTAGCGGAGCCCGCCGTACAGGTGCGCCCGGAAGTTCGGCTCGGTGTAGGAGGCGATGGTGTGGCCGAGGCCGGTGTACCAGGACCGGCCGCCCTGGTACGACTTGCACCAGGAGATCGGGTGGTCGGCCCCCATCGACCCGCCGGAGTAGGTCGACTCGTCCAGCGTGGCGAGCACGTGGGCGGTGGAGCGGGGGTTGGTGCGGTAGTTGTACAGCTCGTCGGTGCGCACCCAGGTCGCCGGGAGGTGGGCCGTCGAGGGGTGCGTGCGGTCCTCCACCCGTACGGTCACCTGCTGGATGGCGGGGTGGGAGGCGAAGTAGGCGCCGACGAGGTTGCCGTACCAGGGCCAGTCGTACTCGGTGTCGGCGGCGGCGTGGACGCCCACGTATCCGCCACCGGCCCCGATGTACGACTCGAACGCCGCCTGCTGCGTGGCGTTGAGCACGTCGCCGGTGGTGAGCAGGAAGACGACCGCCCGGTACTGGGCGAGGTTGGCCGTGGTGAAGGCGCCGGCGTCCTCGGTGGCGTCGACGGTGAAGCCGTTCTCGGTCGCCAGCCCGCGCAGCGCGGTGATGCCCGCGGGGATGGCGTCGTGCCGGAATCCGGCCGTCTTGGAGAAGACCAGAACCTTGTATGCCGGATCAGCTGCCATGGCCGGAGCCCCCAGACCAATCATGACGACGAACAACGCGGTGACGACCGCGATGATATTACGCACCGTAGACCTCCATTTCCCACAGGGAGTAGCCGTACTGGGTAGCCCGCTGCGTTCCGTACACCCGCACGTAGCGGGCGCTCGTCGCGGCGAAACTCACGTCGTCCACGCCGCCGTCTCCGGCGGTCGTCGCATGCGCCTGCGACCAGGTCGTGCCGTTGGTCGAGGTCTCGATCCGGTACGCCGTACCGTAGGCGGCCTCCCACTGCAGCCTCACCCGGTTCACCTGGCGGGCGGAGCCCAGGTCGACCGAGATCCACTGCGGATCGGAGAACGCCGACGACCAGCGCGTACCGAGGTTGCCGTCCACCGCGTTGGACCCCGCCGAGGCGGCGTTCTCCGTCGAGGACGCGGTGACCGGGCGTCCCGCCGACAGCAGCGTGCCGGTGGGCGGCGGGCCCGTCCCGGCGGTCAGGGTGAAGTCGTCCACGTCGAACAGCGCGCCCGTCCCCCCGGCGAAGACCAGGAAGAGCCTGGTGGTTCCCGCCGGGGCGTTCGCCAGGGTGGCGGAGACGTCGACGAACGTCTCCCAGCCGCCGGTCGGCGCCACGGTGGCCGTACCCAGCAGGGTCCCGGTCGCCGAACCCGCCCTGACCTGGATCGTCCCGCCGACCCCGCCCGAGGAGACCCGGGCGGTGAACCCGGTGACGCCGCTCAGGACGTAGGGGTCGAAGGAGATCCAGTCGCCGTTCTCGATGCTGCCCACGGTCTTCGCCCCGTGCGCGGCCGGCTTGTCGTACTGGGTCACCCCCTGGGAGGTGGTGTAGTGCTCGGCCTGCCGGTTCCTCGGCTGGGTGACGTGCTGGGTGTGGGTGGTGAGCCCGCCCGCGTCGGTGTACTCGGCGTCCCAGACCCCGAACAGGTTGGCGGCCCCGTCGTGCTCGCCGTTGCCGGGCGTCTGGATCGTGCCGGTGCAGCCGTTGGCGGTGGCCATCGGGTGCCCGTGGGTGTCGTGCCCGAGGATGTAGTTCATCTTCACCCTCGTGCAGTCGATCGTCGTGTCCTCCGCGTCGGTGACCGTGATCCGGTACGGCACGGCGTCGCCGAAGCCGAACACCTGACCGTTGAGCGGGAGGTCGATCCGCACGACGGGCGCGGTGTTGCCGACGTTGATCTCGATGTTCGCCGTCGCGGTGTTGCCGGTGCCGTCGCGCACGGTCAGCGTGACGATCCGCCTGCCGTCGGTGGTGTAGGTGTGGGTGGGGTTGGCCGCGGTGGACGTGCCGCCGTCGCCGAACGCCCAGGAGTAGGTGAGCGCGTCGCCGTCCGGGTCGGAGCTGCCCGCCGAGGAGAACGCCACGGTCAGCGGCGCCTTCCCGGAGACCTTGTCGGAGGTCGCCTTCGCGATGGGCGCCCGCCCGCCGGTGCCGATGTGCTCGATGCGGTACAGCGCCGAGTCCTCGTTGCCGTTGAACCAGCCGGTGCCGTAGTCGAGCACGTAGAGGGCGCCGTCGGGGCCGAACGCCATGTCCATCACCAGCTTGCCCGACCAGGGGAAGGGCTGGATGGTGCCCCGGGTGCCGTTCGCGTTGACCTCGATGTCCTTGATCCACTGACGCTGGAGCTCACCGGCGAGGAAGTGCCCGTCGAGCGACTGCGGGAACTTGACCGGCGAGTTCAGCGCGGCGGAGTAGCGGTAGACGACGCCGCCCATCGGCGACTCCGCGCCGCAGCCGAACTCCGGGACCAGGGTGCAGCCGTCGTAGGTGATCCAGGCTGCCTTCGCCGCGGGCAGCTTGACCAGGCCGGTGTTCTTGCGCGAGGTGTTCTCGGGACCGCCCGCGCAGTCGTACTTCGCGCCGATCGTCGAGGTGTCGTAGTCGTAGCGGGCGTAGGTCTCGGCCGGGGTGTTGTTGCCCGTGCAGTACGGCCAGCCGAAGAAGCCCGGCTCGGTGATCCGGTTGAACTCGACCTGCCCGCCGGGCCCGCGCGGGCCGGCGGTGCCGGCGTCGGGGCCGTAGTCGCCGAGGTAGACGACGCCGGTGGCCTTGTCGACGCTCATCCGGAACGGGTTGCGGAAGCCCATCGCGTAGATCTCCGGACGGGTGTTCGCGGTGCCCGGGGCGAACATGTTGCCGGCCGGGATCGAGTACGACCCGTCGGCGTTCACCTTGATGCGGAGCACCTTGCCGCGCAGGTCGTTGGTGTTGGCGGCGCCGCGCTGGGCGTCGAGCGCGGGGTTGCGGTTCGGCCTGTCGTCCAGGGGGGCGTAGCCGTCGTTGAACCCGGGCTCGGTGTCGTCGCCGGTGGTCAGGTAGAGGTTGCCCGCGGCGTCGAAGTCGATGTCGCCGCCGACGTGGCAGCAGGCGCCGCGGCTCGCCCTGACCTCCAGCACGCTCTTCTCGCTCGCGAGGTCGAGGGTGCCGTCGGTGTTCAGCCTGAAGCGCGAGAGCCGGTTGACGCCGTCGAAACGCGCGAACTCCGCCGGGGTCCCGTCGGGCGGGGAACCGTTCGGCGGTGTGGACAGCGGCGGCGCGTAGTAGAGGTAGACGAACCGGTTGGTGGCGAAGCCCGGGTCGACACCGACGCCCTGCATGCCCTCCTCGTCGTTGAAGTAGACGGAGAGCTTGCCCGAGACCTTGGTGTTCCCGGCGGCGTCGGTGATCCGGACCGTGCCGTCACGGGCGGTGTGCAGGACGGAGCGGTCGGGCAGCACCGCCATCGTCATGGGCTCCCCCACCTCGGCGACCCCCTTGGCCAGCGTGACCTGCTGGAACTTGGCGGGATCGACGGGCGGCGCGGCCGCGGTGGTCGCGGCGTCGGCCGCCGTGGTGATCGCGGTGTCGGACGTCGTAGTGGTCGCGGTGGCAGGGAGCGGACACAGGAGGGCGGTGAGGGTGAGGAGAGCGGTGAGGGGTGGTAACCATCGGCGGAGCGAGGCCATGGGCGAGACTCCAGGTCTCTGTGGGGGGTGGACCGGTGGTCAAGGTCTCGGGACGGTGGTCCGGGGTCTCTGGAGGGGGACACCGAAAAATCTGAGGGAGCGCTCTCCCAACCCGAGATTGCTCTTGCCCGACAATCCTTGTCAAGGGGTTGTTTAACCTGACGGAAACAGCCCGTACACCGTGGGCGGGTACCGGCGTATCTCGGGGAACGTTCCCTCACTCCCCTTTGCATCGTGCCAATCGCCGCTGACCTGGCCGAATCGGGGTCCTTCAGAGGAAGCGCTTTCCCACCTTCGCCGGGTACGTCGGCGGGCCGAACCGGCTCCGGCGTTGACGGGAAACGTGAACGCAATCATCCTTTGCCAGGGAGCGCTCTCTTCATGATCGCCAACTCGCCGGCGTACGGCACGCCCCTCCACGCCGCTCCGGACCACGCCCGTCGGGCCGCGGCCTCGGACCGCGATCCCGGAGTGAGACCCCGGACCACCGTGTCGTCAAACACGGCCTCACCCCTAACACCCGGTTCCGGGCTTACCGTCCCCCCACCTTCCGCGGATCCGGGACAGGAGCCCGCACTTCTCCATGCCGTGGCGTGATCACACGCGACCGGTCCGGCCGGGCGTGGTCTTCCATGTCGCCGCGTCACCGAGTCAGGGCTTCACCGCGACCGCGACCGGAACCCTGCGGGGTCCGGTGGCCGCGGTCCCCTCCCGGTCCTTGGAGAGGGCCCGCGGAGTACGGAAGGGAGTTCGAGCCCGGACGGGCGGTAAACCCGAACCGCATTGGCAGTGCGGTGACATCGAAGTCCGTCGAACGGCCCGCTCACAGCTGGTTCCGAGCGGGCCGTGGACGTCTGGATCCCCGCGGACACGAGAAATTCGCGCGGTCGTCCGCGGAGTTCACCCGTTCCACGGGTCGGGAGATCATCGACAGGCCCTGACACGAAAGAACAGGATTCCAAAGAAAGACCACCAGGGTCGGGGCGCGTTTTCCGGCCGTACACCGGCGGAGCCGTTCCGGCTTTCCGGCCAGGCGCCCGCGGAGGTCTGGAGGGGCGACGAACGGCCGGGAACCGGCTGTTCCGTGTCCTCTCGGGCGCCCAGCCGGAATCCCTTGGGTGCCCCGCCAGAATTAGGACGATATTTCATACTATTCCCCCTAAATACACTTATAGATCTTCGTGGCCACGTACCGGCGCAGAACCCGCCCGTACCGGCCACCCCGCACGAACCAGGCCCCCTCCTCTCCCCCTGACGGAAGAGATCACGAAAGGCTCCCCAGCTGGACGGGCACCTCGCACGAACTGCAAGAACACAGGAGATCCGCCCCGGCCCCGATGAATGCGAGTTGTTTCGCCCGAAGCCCCGATGGCCGGATAATCAACCGAGTCGCATTCCAAAGAAAGCACATCATCGGATATGGTGACGCGCACCGGCATCTACGGCAGAATCAGTGACCTGCCATACGGCACGGGAAACAACGTCAATCTCCGGTGAGGTTTCATGGTTGTGGTGGCGGTCCCGAGTGCGTCCGGTCACGGGGACATCCAAATCGAGCTCGACGAATTACCGACGAATGACCTCTCATCGATCTACGACGGCGAAACCCGGGGACCGCTGGAAAAGCCGCTGGTGATCAGCCGTCACCTGTTCAGCGAGGCGATCCAGATGGTGGCGAGCTGCGCCTACGAGGCGCGGGACCAGATCGCGACGATGGCGGAGAAGGCGCGTCCCGACGAGTTCGAGATGCAACTCGCCGTGAAGGTCGACGGCAAGGTCGGCGCGAAGATCGTGGAGTTGAGCTCGGGGGCACAGCTCCTGGTGACGCTGCGCTGGAGGAAGCCGATTCCATGACCGAGGTACGCATTCTGCCCTACAGCCACGTCGTCGGGCAGACGGACCTGCGCCGCTGCCTGGAGCTGGCCTTCGTCGCACCGGGCATCGGCGGCGTGCTGGTCAGCGGCGAGCGCGGCACGGCCAAGTCGACCACGGTACGGTCCTTCAGCCTCATGGCCTACGGCGGGCTTCCGGTCACGCTGCCCATCAACGCCACCGAGGACCGTGTGCTGGGCGGCTGGAGCATCGACGCGCTGATGACGGGCAAGACCGAGTGGCAGGCGGGTCTGCTCGAAGCCGCCGACAAACAGGGCCTCCTCTACATCGACGAGGTCAATCTCCTCGACGATCATCTGGTCAACATCATCCTGGACGTCACCTCGACCAATGTGCTGGTGGTCCACCGGGAAGGGCTCGACAGGCCGACGGTCGCCGTCAAGTTCACGCTGGTCGGCACCATGAACCCCGAGGAGGGGTGGCTGCGCCCGCAGCTTCTCGACCGGTTCGGCCTTCTGGTGCCGGTCAGCGCCGAGACCTCGGTCGAGCAGCGGCACGAGATCCTCCGCACGGTCCTGCGGTTCGAGGAGGAGATCGCCAGGCCGGACTCCCCGTGGCTGGCGAAGGGGGCCGCGCGGGATCGGGAGATCCGGACGCGTCTCGACCGGGCCAGGACGAGAGTGGGCCAGGTGAAGATGCCGGACGAGATCCTCGGTCTCTGCTCCCGGATCTCGGCGAGGTTCGAGGTGGCCGGGCACCGCGGCGAGAAGGTGATGGCACTGGCCGCCAGAGCGCGGGCGGCACTGGACGGACACGAGGTCGTCACCCCCGACGACGTCCGCGCGGTGGCCGAGTTCGCGCTGGCGCACCGTCTGCCCGAGGCGGTGTACGGCGAGTCCATCACATGGACCGCGAAGGAGCGGGACCAGCTGAACAGGATCATCCTGGAGTGACCATGGCCATGCCGACCGCAGTGCGGGTGAGATACGCCCTCGCGTGTGCCGCGCTCGACCCGCGGCTCCGCGGGGTGCTCCTGTTCGACCTGGAGCCCGCCCTGCTCCTCGACATCGGGCACTGGCTCGGCTCACTTCTCGGAAATCCCCACCCGTACGTACTGGGAACGTCGGCCGTCGCCGACAACGCGTGGATCGGCCTGACCTCCAGTCCCGCGTTCGGCGTCTCCCCCGGACCTCTGGTCGACGAACACGGCGCTCCTCCCCGCACCGTCCTCGTCTCCGATCTCGCGAGACTCTCGCTCACCGGGCAGCGGGCCGCGATCACCCTCCTGGACGCCGATGTGGCCCACCTGGAGCGCGAAGGGCTCAGCGTGACCTGGATGCCACGAACCCGGTGGGTGGCCACCTGTGCCCGCGCCGACGCCGGCCGTGTCCCACCCCATCTCCTCGACCGCTTCCCCCTGCGCGTCAACGCCTCCGGGCTGTCCTCGGTGCTGGAGCCTCCGGCCGGGAAGTGGCGCCGCGCGCTGGCCCGAGGCCGGCTCGCGACGGTGCCCGACGAGGTGGTCGGAGAGGTCCTCGACCGTGTCCGGGCGGGCACGACCGGTGCGCGCCGCGACCTCGCCCTCGCCAGGATCGGCCGGGCGCTGGCGACCCTCGACGGCCGTACGCGGACCACGAACGCCGACGTCGAGCTGGCGGCGTCACTCCTGCGACTCCCCTCCCCGCGCGACCGGGGGCGGGGCTCCGGCCCCGACGGTGAGGCCTGCGAACGACGTGCCCCCGGAGGGGACCGGGGAGCCGGGAGGCGCGGCGGAGAGGAACCGTCCCCCTCGCCTCGGGCGGACGGGTTCCACGTCGCGGCCCCGGGCCCCGCCCAGCCGCTCGATCCGGGTCCCATCTCCCCCGCCGACCCCGGCGGCCCCTACCCGGAGGACGACGCCGAGCCCGAGCGAGACCCGGGGTCGCTCCGTTCGCCGGCCACGCGGCACTCCTCGTCGCGGCCGAGCCATGGCCGATCCATCGGGTCGCGACCGGGCACCTTCGGCGATCTCGCCATCGTCGCCACCATCCTCGGCGCCGCTCCCCTGCAGGCACGGCGGTGCGAGGACCACCACTCCCGCCCGCCGCACTCCCTGCACCTGATCCCGCCGGACCTGAGGGTTCACCGCCGCGGCGCCGCCCCGGCCAGGCTCCTCGTCCTCGTCCTCGACCACACGTGCAGGATCGGCTGGGACTGGTTCGACGCCCTCGCCCCCTACCTGCAGTGGGCCTACACCGGCAGGGCCGGCGTCTCCGTGATCGAGGTCGGCGCGGCGGACGTCGCCAACGAACTCCGCGCCCAGCGGTTCAGCGCGTCCAGCCTGCTCGACCCCCGGGTCGTACGAGCCCTGGAACGGCCCGTGGGCCGCTGCACCCCACTCGCGCACGGGCTCGACCTCGCCGTCGAGACACTGCGCCACCGGCTCCACCTGGGGAGGGTGCCGGCCGACGACGTGCTGCTCGTCATCGTCACCGACGGGCGCGGAAACGTACCGTTGCGCGCGAGCGCGACGGGCGAGCTGCCCGACCGCGTCGGCAGCGAGGGGGTGGAGGACGCGCTGGCGATGGCACGTGAGCTGAGCAGAATGAAACGGATCCACGCCGTCGTCCTCGATCCGGGACCCCGGCCGGGCGCGGCCCTGACCCGTGCGCTGGCCGAAGCCTGCGGTGCCCGGCTCCAGCAGGGCGGTGAATCCCGATGACCGGCATGCCGAACGGGTTGCGCAGGGCCCTGCTCCACGAGGGGCGTTCCTTCAAGCCGCACGGCGCCGGGCGCGCGCGAGCGAGGGACTCCTCACCCGAGGCTGCGGAGGGACGGGTTTCGCCGGTCGACGCCCTCGGCGCGGTGGTCTCCGAACCGAGGCCTCTCCCCCCGAGCCCCATCGCGCTCAGCGCGAGTCTGCCCCCCAAAACCGCCTTCCTGAAAGTGTGGAGGGACGGCGGCGCCGAGAGCTACGGAATCGAGGGAGTCTGCTGCTGCGGCATCGCACTCGCCTACCGGCGGCAGCCGCGTCAGGTGAGACCCGCCAGGCTCACACTGGGAGACCTCATCCACGGTGGCGACGGCGGGGAGTCTCCCAACAGCACACTCATACGCCTCATCACCTGGTCGAAGGAGGCCAGTGAGGACCTCAAGGGCTTTCTCTCCAAGATCCGCCGGGCGCACGGTGACGACGTCTATATGATCATCGAGGACCTGACGGGCTACGGCCTTCCCTGGGAACTGCTGTGGCACCGCGACAAGGACCTGACCGTCGAATGGCTGGGCGCGCTGTTCCCGATCGCCCGCTCGGTGGGAAGGCCCACCGCGGCGGTGACCAGATGCACCGGCGAGATCCTCACCTATGTCGCTCCCGACATGGCGGGCGACCGTGCCCTGCTTGACCGGTTCCAGGTGACCACCCGGGAGGTCTCCCTCAGAACCCTGCTGAACTCCCTGGACGCGAAGGGCGATCCCGTCTCCCTGGTCTACGTGGCCTGCCATGGGGAGTACGGAAGGGTCGACACCCCGTACGCCAGGGCCGACATGAGGCTCATCGAGGGCCCTCGCGACTCAGGGCGCGGGATCAGTCTCCGCGAGATCCACGCGCACGACCTGCTCCGCCTGGAACAGACCGGCGGGCTCGTCTTCCTCAACACCTGTCACTCAGGCAGGGAGAGGGTCGACCCCGACCTCGACAACACCACACTGCGCAGCTTCGCCAAGGTCTTCCTCGACGCGGGGGCCTCGGGGTTCATCGGCACCATGGGAGAGGTCGGCCGGGAGCACGGATACGACCTGGCGAAGGCCCTGCTCCACACGCTCACCGAGAACCCCGACACGCCCGTGGTCGTGGCCCTGCGCGACTGCCGGAGAAAAGCCTCGGAACCGAGCATGAAGGTCCCCGCAGAGAACGACGCCGAGGCCGCCGCGCGGCTGCTCCCGTTCTTCTACGCCTTCATGTACACGTACTTCGGAAACCCGCAGACCACCCTGAGGCCGCGCGAGGAGGCCAGGTGAGTCCGCCCACCGTCCAGCTGGAACCGCTGGTCAGCTGGCCGCAGACCATGCTGGTGGGTCAGGAGTACCTGGTCACGGTGGATCTCAGGCTCGCGTCGCCCGGCGACGGGTGGCCCTACCGGGAGGAGGAGTTCGCCTTCAGCTGCATGCTCGACGGCGGGGAACGGATCGCGGTCGAGTCGGTGGACGACATCTCGGTGATCCTCCACCGGTTCGGCGGCACGTACGGACCGGCCCGGTTCGTCGTGACCGCGCGGGGGGACGCCGGGGACGACGAGCTCCGGCTCAGCCTCAGCACCCAGCGGGGCGCCACCGTCAGGATCGACATCCTGCCCGTACGCGTCACCACGCCGAACCCTGAGGACGAAGATCCTCAGCCCGATCTCCAGACCGTGCCGGGGAGACCTCGGCCCGGCAGGCGGCCGGGGGAGGAGGGAACCTGGATCGCCGCGATCCATCGGGGGGACGATCCGACGCCGGTGGGCGCCGGGGTGCTCATCGACGACGATCGGGTGCTGACCTGCGCCCATGTCATCCTGGCCGGCCACCGGCCCACGGACCGGCTGTGGGTGACCTTCCCCAGGGCGAACCGGCCCGCGCACCGGTACGGGGCCTCGGTGGCCGCAAGGACCTCGGGAGGATCGGGGACGGGGGCGAGAGCGGGAACACCCTCGGGTGACCTGACGGTCCTGGTGCTCGCGGAGTCTCCCTCCCCCGAGGTGGTCACGGCGCCCGTACGGCTGGACGAAGTGGACGACCTCGTGGGACGACGGTGGTCGGCGGCGGGGCTGCCCGACGCCAAGGGCCGGAGTGTGATCGTCAAGGGGGTGATGGACGCCGCTCTCGCCCACGGGAGCGTCACACTGACCACCGATCCCGGCCACCGGCTGGACCCCGGCCTCAGCGGCGCCGCGGTGTGGTCGCCCGGCTACGGAGCCGTCGTCGGAATGGTCACGCAGGTCCGCGGGCCGAGCGGCTGTGTGGCGATCACGATGCGGGAGGTGGACGCGCTGCTTCCCGGACAGTTGTCCCTGGGCGGTGGAAGGGGACCCGGTGTCCGTGACCGGCGGGGTCACCTGGTCCCGGTGCGCGCCGGAGTCCCGCGGGACCACGACGACGATGTCTCACCGGATTCCGACGCCAGGCCGCTGGACGGCCTGCTGGGCGAACAGGCCGCGCGGCCCTCCCTCGCTCACCGAGGCCGGGCAGACGTGATCTTCGCTATCGAGATGTCCGGGAGGGACGAAGCCGTCCTGCGACGCCGGGAGCTGGCCGCGGCCACGATCGAACAGCTGACGACCAGATATCCCGGCGAGGTGAACGTGGCGCTCGTCGGCTACACCTACCACGACTTCAGCCGCGGCGGCGACGGGCGCCGGGCCGTGGTCACCTGCTCCTGGCTGGAGCCCGCGGAGAACGCCTTGGCATCACTGGCGGAGCTGAGGTCGACGTCGCAGAGCTTCCCGGGGGCGGCCCCCCTGGAAGACGCCTTGCATCGCATAGACAGCCTCCTCCCCTCTGGCGGGACGGGCCGTCCCGTCGTCCTCGTGGTGCTGGCGAGGCAGCCGCCCCATCCGGCCAGGGCCAGCCGCGAAGCGGGGCTCCCGTGCCCGCACCGTTACGACCACCAGCAGCTGACCCGCCGACTCGCCGAACGCGGGGTGCGCCTCATGACCGTCTCCGACAACGCGCCGGGCCGGACGTCCCCGCACCTGAGGCGGTTCGGCGCCGACCATTTCGTGGAACTCCGCCGGGCCGACCCTGCCGCCCTCGTGGACGCGATGGCCATACAGCACGCCGCCCCCGCGAGAAGGCCGGCTCCCACGCGCAGGTTCACGGCCGAGCGCGGCCCGGCGCCGGAACCCGGCCAGCGCGTGCGCCGTGTCGGGCTGCTCGGCCCCGCGGGCAGCGGTAAGGCCACCTTTCTCGCCGCGCTCAACGTGGCGACCCTGCGCCATGACTCGGACCTGTCGCTGCTGGGTGCCGACCAGGCGGCGGCCGGTCAGCTCGTCACGCTCACCAACGCCCTCGTACAGGAACGCGGGTTCCCCCCGTCGAACATCGTCCTGGACGACACGGAGTTGACGATCCGGGGAAGTCTGTCTTCCCGGGGCTTCTGGGGGATGGGGCGCCGCGAGACCAGCGTCCGTCTCCATCTCGGCGTCATGGACACCTCGGGCGGGCCGCGCGAGGACACGACACGATGGCTCGCCGCCTGCGATGACCTCGTCTATCTCTTCGACCCCCTCCGTGAGTCGGAGGGGGACGACGCCCACGGCTTCTTCCTGAGCGCGCTGCCGCGGCTCGGCCGGGACCTCGATACGACCGGCCGCCTGCCGCAACGTCTCGCGGTCTGCGTCACCAAGTTCGACGACTTCAGGGTTCTGGAGACGGCGAAGCGGCTCAGGTTGCTCACGACCGACCCCGAGGATCCCTTCAGGTTTCCCCGGGTGGCGAACGAGGACGCGAAGGAGCTGTTCCAGCAGCTGTGCCGGTTATCCCCCGGCGGGAACACGGACATGGTGCCGAACGCCATCGCCCGTTTCTTCCACGAAGGCCGGACCAGATACTTCGTGACCTCGTCGATCGGCTTCTACGTCAACTCCAAGAGCGGGCATTTCGACATGGAGGACTACCAGAACCTCGTCTCGACGAGGTCCGGGCCCGCGGGTGACCGGCCGGCCTTCTCCGCGGAATTCGGCACCGACCCCGCCGACGGGCTCCGGATACGCGGCGAGGTGCGTCCGATCGACGTGCTGGAGCCGTTCCTCTGGCTGGCGCGGCAGTGAGGCGAACCGGCCCGTCCTAGACGCGTTTGCGATACGTGAACCCGAGGCGTCGCAGGAGTGAGGAGTCGGCGCCGGACTCCTCCGGCCGGGTGGTGCGCGTCCCCGGCGGGAGAGGCTCCGGAGTGTCGTGCTCGATCTGGAACTTCTCGAAGGTCTTCGAGGTGATGCCGCCCTGGCCGAGAAGCCTTTGGAAGAGAAGGTGCGGGAGCAGCCGGCGGGCAGGGGCGTCGCACAGCAGCGCCAGCGCGGCGAGCAGCGGCACCGACAACGCCTCGGCATGTACGGTGAAGGCCTTCCGCGCCTTGTCCGAGTCGAGGGACGGGCCGTATCCGGCCACCAGCAGGACGAGCCATCTCTCGAACTGGCTGTCCGCATCGGACTCGTCGAGCCGCTCGATCGCGGCCATGAGCCGCACGCGGCCTCGCAGGGCCGCGCTGATGCCGGTCCGCTGGAGGGGCTCGGCCCAGCGGGCGGCGAGCTCCGAGCACACGAGCCGCACGACGGGCGCGTCGGCCGGCGCCCGCTCCCCCTCGGCGACGAGTTCCTCGACGGACAGCGGCGCGAGGACCGGTGCGGACCGGTGCGGGTCGAGACGGCCGGCGAGTCTCAGCCTGACGGCCGGATCAGCCGGCGGCATCCGGGTCAGCGCGGTCAGCAGCCGGGCGGGAATCGGATTCACCTCCTCAAGAATCTGGTCGAGCCCGTCGACGGTGAGCTCGGGCCCGTAGGCCACGTGCAGCACCAGATCGTAGAGATGCTCCTGAACCGCCGGGACCAGAGCGGGATGTGGAGCCAGGAGGCGGCGGTCACTCACGATGTTGCGCCGGCGGCGCACGCTGCCGTTCACGGCGGCCGAGCCCCGCAGCGCGTCGAGCTGGGCCAGATGACCGGGGATCAGGTCGGCGTGCCCGTACTCGATGCTGTCGGCACAGGCGCTCAGCAGGTCGTCGATCGGCGTGCGGGGAGCCCCCGTTCCGGACTCGGCGATCGGAAGGACCGCCTCCAGGGTCTCCGTGGAGAACTTCCGCTGCCCGGTCTCGCGGGAAAATCGCGCGATCAGCTCCGCGAGCCCTTTCTCCTTCCTGCTCACCAGCAGCTCGTGATAGCGGTGGGCGACGTCGTGGCTCTCGGGAACGCTCACCTCCTGTTTCCAGGTGATGTTGAGCGCGTCCTCCGACGGATGCTCGGCGAAGAACAGCCGGTTCCGGTGCCCGGCCGCGAAGGGGGCCCACGTCGAGGCGATCAGCTTGGTCCTGAAGCCGTACGGGAGGAGCGCGGCCACCGTGTCCAGGAACCGGAGCCGGTCGAGCAGCGGCGCTCCGCCGCCTTCGACGACGCAGATTCGTCGGCCGGTGAGCAGGAGGGCCGCCGCCCCCATGGCGGTCTGGTCCACGGCCTCGGCGGTGGCCTCGGCGTCCAGTGCCGGTGGGTCGATGACGAGCAGATCACCGCCGGACGGCAGCACCTGACCGTTCAGCGCCTGGTAGAGCCCCTCATAGGAGAAGGGGCCGGAGGCGGCCTGCGCGTAGGGCACACAGAAGCAGCGGGTGACCGCTATCCGCCGGAACAGCCCGTCGAGCGCGCCGGACCACTCCTGGACGGCCAGGAAGATGTGCGCGCCCTCGTCGGCGCTCGCCCTGGCGATCGTCACCTGGGGGAGCTTCCTCGGGGTCACCTTCGCGTAGCGGTCGACAAGCGCGGAGAAGCCCGAGCGGCCGATCCGCCCTCGGCTGCAGGCCAGTACGTCGTGCGTGTCCTTGCTTCCCGGGGGCACGCCCCACAGGGCCCACTCGGCTTTTATCGACATGACCGGCCTTCCGCTCAGGAGCCCGGGATGAGCATGAAGAACTCCACCAGCGCGATGGTGGCGAACAGGAACACCAGGAAGTACAGGGTCAGCGTAGGTACAAGAGATTTGTTCCTGACCTCCTTGACATCCCTGAGGTCCCTGAGACCTCTGACATCCTTGAGATCCCTGACGTCCTTGCCACCCTTGACGTCCTTGACGCCCTGGCGTTCGCGCCTGGACCACCGCTTCTTCGAGGGCTCGGATTCGCGCAGCCGCTCCTCCACCCGCTCGACGATCTCGCGGTCGAGCCCCGAGTCGTGTACGAGCCTGACGACGGACTGCTTCAGGGCCTCCCCCGCGTCCACGCCGGACAGGACCACCGCGGCGGCGATCAGCGTCCCCTGCCGCCTGCTCAGTGAGGGGAAGACCTGCTCGAACGCCCGGGAGTCGAGCTCCTGCCCGTAGGCCGCCCTCAGCAGATCGGAGAGCAGGTCGAACCCGGCTCGGCTCCCGGCCGAATAGAGCGCGTCGATCGCGTCGGCGAGGTAGTCGTACTCGCGTAGGGCCTCGGCGACGTTCGGGTCCTTGGCGTTGCCGTCGCCTCGCTTGACGAGCTCGTCACGGGCGATCCTCACCGTCCGCATCTCGTAGGGCCGCCGCGCGGCCTCCGCGACCAGCTCGGTGGTCCGCAGCAGCCTGAGCCTCGCGTCCAGCTCCTCCCGTCCCTGCTGGTACGCCGCCTTCATGGAGGCGACCGGATCGGGAGGGGGCCTGCGAACGACCGCCGTCGTCGGCGCCCCGGTCCGCAGGCCCTCGTCCTGGGTGGACACACCCGCCTGCGCGGACGTCGGCCCCTGTCCGGCCATCCGGACCATCACATGCAGGTAAGCCTCCAGGTCCTCGGGCAGGTTGACCCTCGGCGCCAGCAACCGCCGATCCTCGATGATCTTCTGGTACCGGGCCCGCTCGTCATCCGAGATCATCTGTCCACGGCTCGCGACAACGCCGTCCAGCCGTTCGAGAACGGCCCTGATCTCGGCCGTTCTCCCGCTTTCGAGGACGTCGGCGCACTCGGTCAGCAGCCCTTCCAGCGGCTCCTGGACAGGCGGCCGGGCGGGCACGGGGGCGGGCGGGGGCATGAGTGCCGGTGCGGACGAAGGGGCGAACCCCCGGAGCAGGTCCAGCGCACGTCCCCTCCCGTTCCTGCCGAACGTGAGCGGTTCGGTCCGCGCGGCGAGCCAGTCGATCAGCTTGGCGTCCGGATCGTGACGTCCCAGCAGGGCCAGGTAGTGGTACGCGTCTTCCTCAACATCGGGGATGTGCGCCAAGTGCCCCCAGACGACCGGGTATGTCCTGGCCGGGACATGCTGGGTGAACGCCAACCTGATCTTGTGATCGGCGGTACTGCTGGCCCACGTGGACACCGCCAGCCTCGCGCGCATGCCGTACGGGAGCAGCGCGGCCACCATGTCGAGGAATCGCAGGCGCTCAATCATCGGAACGGCCTCGCCCTCGACGACGCAGACCTGCTGACCGGTCATGAGCAACGCGGCCGTGGTCATGGCACTCCCGTCGACCCTTGCCGCCAGCGCGCCGGAGTCGAGCGTGGGAACCGAGACGACGAGCTGGCCCTCCATGGGAAGCGGGCACTCCTTGAGAACGTGGTAGAGGTCTTCGTAGGACACCGGGCGGGGAGACCGGGCGATGTGGGAGTACGGCACGCAGAAGTAGTTGGTGCGGGCGATCCTGCGGTGCTGCCTGTCCTCCTCGTCCGACCACCTCTGGATGGCCAGGACCAGGTGCGCGTCGTCGCCGCTGCCCACCCACGCGATCATGACCTGGGGCAGCGTCTCCGGAGTGCCGATCGTGTAGACCGTTCTGATCTCTTCGAAGTCGTCGTAGCTCAGCAGCCCCTGACTGCAGGCGAGGATCTTGTAGTCGTCACCGCTGCCCGGGAGCTTGCCCCCCACCGCCCATTCGAACGGCAACCGCACCGTGCTCATCGGCCAGTCCTCCTGATCGGCTACGGCGTGAAAATCCGCTGCCCGAGCCAGAGCATCGGCTCCATCACATTGATGGGGCGCACTTCACCGCGTATCCGGATCTCGGTGTTGTACTTGATGTCAGAGACCGATTGACCATCCGCGGACTCGGACAACGTCGGAACGAGATTCTGATAGTCGTCCATGTCGAAAGTCCTACTCTTGAGCCCGACATAGAAGCCGATTGACGAAGTGACAAAATACCTAATTCGGTCTTCTCGGAAAAATCGCCCAATAGCATTCAATACCATATCGGCGTTCCCGCTGGCCGACACTCTGCACAGGTGCTGGAACAGCTCCTTCGCGTCCTCGTTCGCCACCCGGGGAAACCTGAAGGGATCCTCGGGGTCGGTCGTGAGCAACCTGAGCCGCTTCGCCGTCTCCAGAACCCTGAAGTCGTCGAACTTGGTGATGCAGACCGCGAGATGGTGCGGCAGCCTGCCGTCCGTCACCTCGGATCCGGCGATCACCTGCTCGGCGAGCTGGGCCAGTGCCCCGTAGAAGTATTCGAACGCGTCGCCGTCCTCGTTCTCCCTGATGGGATCGAAGAGGAAGACGACGCCTCTGCTGTGCACCAGGTTGCGGAGCAGATCTTGCTGGCTGGCGCCCCCCCGGTTGCTGCCGAAGGCCCCGCCGGGCGGGTCGAGCAGGTTGATGCCGATCTTGAGGGCGCGGGCCTCCCTCGACCTGCGCAACCAGCGTGCGCGCCGCTGCCGCTCGCGCCCGATCAGGAACCAGTTGTAGTTGTCCAGACTCTGCGTCGCCTCGGGGAACACCTTGTCCCGCACCAGCGCCGTGGTCTTCTCCATCAGGAAGCTGGTGGACGGGGCGTCCGCGCCCACGACCCTCCAGTTGTCCTCCTGGCGGAGCAGGGCGGTGTTGAGCGCGGCGAGAAACGTGGTCTTACCACTACCCGGAGCGCCCCACATCGTGATGTTGGGTTGCGAACGCCCGGATCCTGCGTCAGGGGCCGTACGCTGCCCGCTCCACATGTTCGTCATGGCACCTCGATCAGGGGGAAGGGAATCGATCGGTCTTGGGGCGTCGCCAAGCCGAGTTCGGCGCGAAACTCTCGGATGTCCAGGGCGTCCAGCCAGGTCAGCGCCGTCGCGCCCAGACGGGACCAGACGGGATCGGTCTCCCCGACGTCCCGGTCGCAGATCGCTCCGAACGCCATGCCCGGATACTGTTCGAGCCGGTTCAGCAGAGCGTGCCAGTCATGGCGGTGCGGGCAGGGCAGGATCGTCCCGTTCACCCTGGCCGGATGCGGCCCCCGGTCGCCGACCGTGAGCAGCACCGTCCGCTCGGCCTCGCCCGGGACGATCCGGCCGGCCACCGCGGCCAGCATGTCCTCCAGCTGTGCGCCGTGCGGATGGCCCTTCGACACCGGGGGGCGTTCTTCCAGGCCGGCCAGCGAGGTCAGGGCGTGCCCGGGGGAGACCAGCCAGTCCACGACCTCGACCTTCCGCTCGGGGACCCTTCGGTCGTAGGAGTGCGCGCCATAGGTGACCAGCGACACCTCGAGGAGGCCGGAGGCACCCGCGGACATCGTCGCGATCATCTGGTGCAGGCGCTCAAGTCGCTTCCCGACGTCACCCGGGGCGCCGCTGATCTCGACCGCGCAGATCAGGTGCTGCGACCCGGCCCGGGTGTCGAGGCGGCGCGGCACCGCGGCGACCAGGTCGGCCCAGTCGCGATCGTCCTTCACCAGGCCGGGCAGGCCGGTGAGACGGACCCGGCCCGGCCTCTCCAGCTCAACCGTGAAGTCGTAACGGCCGGGGGCGAGCCTCGCCGACTGGAGTGAAAGCAGCAGCGGCCTCCGGCCCCAGGCGACCACGGCGAAGGCGGTGCCCCTCTCGTCACCCGCCTCGCAGCGCGCGGTGACCCTGGCGACCGCGCCGGGCCGTGCCCCGATGGTGAACAGCTGATGGGCACTGAGTTCGAGGTGGCCCGTCACCACGCTCCGCTTCAGCACGACCAGTTCGTACGGGCGGTCCAGCGGGTCGTTCGTGACGACCTCGCGGAGCAGTGCGTCGACCCGCACGTCCGCCTGGACGAAAGCCATCGCCTCCGGGAACGCGGCGTGCAGCCAGGCCAGCGCCTGGCCGGCCAGGGGACTGTCAGGGAAGGAGCACACCAGGACCAGCGCGGCATGGGGGTGAATGCCCGCGGCGCGGATGACGGCCTCCTCGGTGGGATCCTGCCGCCCGAGGTCGGGGTGCGTGGAGGCGTATCCCGGACGGTCCCATCCACGCTCACCCGCCAGGGAGGTCCACGGCGTCACCGGATCGAACCGGCAACGCGGTCTGCCCAGGTCGTCGCGATACAGCTCGAAGGTGGTGAGGCCGTCAGCGGCCACCTCCACCACGGTCAGCCGCCTGGACTCGTCGAGACCCGCGACCGCCCCGGCGAGGGCCTTGCGGAGCAGATCCTCACCCGGCTCGGTCACCTGAAAGCCTCCGTAACGCGTCCAAAGAAAGGCATGAACTGCTGCCGGCGCGACGACTCCACCCGCCCCGGAATCTCCTGGCGAATTTCCGAACACCCGCGGTGCGATTGTCTTTCTGTCTTTTGTCAGCGTCGCACCACCCCGCCGAAGATCACCTCCACGGCGCCCCACGGACTTGATTTCCCTGCGGTATAAGGAATCACACCTTACGGAATTATAATAGTGTCGACGGCATGGCGACGCCCCCAGCCCATGATCTAAAGTTCATAACCGCGAGCGTGGGCGCCATTCGGAAGGGGAATAGATGAGAACACTCCTGATCACCCTGTCCGGCGCACGTCCAAAGATCTTGAAACTCTGCCCGACCGAGCAGGGCAAATTCGAGGGCATCGGCGGAGCCGTGCTCACCACCAGCGTGCTGGCGTTCGTGTCGATGACGTTCGCCCTGAACTCCGCGCTCGGCACCTCCCTTGTCCTCGCCGTCCTGGCCGGCCTCGTCTGGGGCCTGGCCATCATGAGCCTCGACCGCTGGCTGGTCAGCACCATGCACGCCGACGGGCCCAGGCGCTGGCGGGTGGCCCTGCCCCGGATCCTCATGGCCGTGCTGCTCGGCCTCGTCATCTCGACCCCGCTGGTGCTGCAGATCTTCAAGTCCGAGATCGACGCGCAGATCGTCCAGATCAAGCAGCAGCGCGCCAACGACTTCTCCGTCCGGCAGAACTCGGGCAGCGTCGCCCAGGAGGTCGCCCGCCTCCGCAAGGAGGCGACGACCCTCCAGAACGTGATCACTTCCGAGGGCGACGTCCCGCTGGATCCCGCCAAGGATCCGAAGGTCAGATCGCTGACCGCCGAGCGCGACGCCCAGCAGGCGCAGGCCAGGAATCTCTACGACGAGTGGCAGTGTCAGCTCTACGGCGGGAAGACGTGCCCGCGCAAGGGCAACGGTCCGCTGGCCCAGGCCAGCAAGAGCACCTACGAGAAGGCCAAGGACCGGGTCGACCTGCTCAACCGGCAGATCGAGGACCGCAAGGCAGAGCTCACCGCCACGGACGAGAACAGCAAGAAGGAGCGCCTCGCCCAGGCGACGCAGGCACTGCCCAAGACCCAGGAGCTGCTCGACGCCGCGGTGCAGCGCCAGCGCGACCTGCAGGACGCGTTCGATACGGAGAACAGGACCACCAACGGGTTGCTGATCCGGCTGCAGGCCCTCAACGAGGTGTCCGGCGAGGATGTCACCCTCAGAACGACCCACCTCCTGCTGTTCCTGGTGTTCCTGCTGATCGAGTGCCTGCCGGTGACGGTCAAGCTGATGCAGAAGCCCGGCAACTACGAGAGGATTCTCAACCTCGCGGCGAAGCAGGAGTTCCGCGACGCGCGAGACAGTTACAGCTCCCAGTTCGGTTACCAGGCCCCCCCGGCGGGTTCCGCGCCGAGGCAGGACGACGACTCCTCATCAATATGGGATATCTGGGAAAAACCAGACTTCTTGCGCACTACCCGCGGGACGCAGGCTCCGTCCGGGCCGTCGGAGACCGCGCATCTGGCCGACCCTCAGAACCCGGACAGCGACCACTACTCCGCCGAGGACGACATGCTGCGCGAGATGCAGAGCACCCGGGTGTTCCACAGATCCGACTCCACCGGCCCGGCGGCCGAGCGCCACGGCAAGATCGAGCTGTTCCCCGATGACGACGACTGACCCTGCGGGATCCCCCGGTTGACACCCTCCACGGCCGAAGCCGCGGGTCTCCACGTTGGAGGTATGTGATGAACGGCCGCCTGGTCAACGGCCGCTACCGGTTGCTGTCCATGATCGGCAGCGGCGGGATGGGCCATGTCTGGCTGGCCGAGGACGAGGTGCTCGGGCGCCGTGTAGCGCTCAAGGAGCTCGTCCTGGCCCCGAACGGCGAGCGCCTGTCCGTACGTCACCAGCGCGTGCGGCGCGAGGCGCGGGCGGCAGCGCGGATCAGGCACTCGGGCATAGTCGAGATCTACGACATGTTCGTGGAGGACGATCTCTCCTGGATCGTGATGGCCTACGTCAAGGGCCGCTCACTTCAGGACCTGATCGAGCACGGCCCCCTCGGCGAGCGCCGGATCGCCGAAATCGGCCGGCGGGTGCTGGCCGCGCTGACCGCCGCGCACCGGGCCGACGTACTGCACCGTGACGTGAAACCCGCCAACATTCTGATCGCCGAAGGGGGCGAGGTGTTTCTCGTCGACTTCGGTATCGCCCACATCGTCGGCGAGAGCCGCCTCACCTCGCAGAACGCCTTCGCGGGCACGCTGGAGTACATGGCACCGGAACGGATCAACGGCCTTTCCCCGGGGCCGCCCGCCGACCTGTGGTCACTGGGAGTGACCTTCTTCCACGCCCTGGAGGGACGCTCCCCGTTCCTCCGCGGCAACGTACCGGCGACCATGAAGGCCATCACCCTTGACGACCCTCCTCGCGTCACCCGTACCGGGCCGCTGTCCGACGCGATCGCCGGTCTGCTGCGCAAGGACCCCGGCCGACGGATGGACGCGCGGGGGCTGGACGGGGTGCTGCGGTCGATCGTCGCCGCGCCCTCGCCCTCACCGTCTTCACCCCGCCCCGCTCCCCCACCGCCCCCGGCCGGCCCCGCTTCTCCCTCGCACCGGCCCCGATCCACTCCCCGGCCGCCCTCGGCCGACCCCGCTCCCCCGCCGCGCCGGTCCAGGCCTGCCGCCTCACCACCCTCACCGCTCCCGTCACCCTCTCCCGACCGCTCCCGCTCCCCCTCGCTCCGGCCCGCCCCCTCGCCCAGGGCCGCGAAGCACACCCCGGAGAGACCCGTGGACCTCGGCGGGCTGGATCCGGCGGAGGCCGCCCGGGTCGTCAACGCCATGGCGGCCTCGCCCGCCGCGAGGCTGCTCGCCCGCCTCCCCACGGAGGTCGTCCAGCGGGTACTGATCCGGATGGAACCTGAGGCCGTGGGAGCGATCCTGCTGGAGATGTCCGCGGAGCGGGCCGCCTCGTTCCTCGACGCGATCCCGGCGAGAACCGTCGGTGCCGCGCTGAACATGATGGCCGCCAGGCGAGAGGAGACCGCCGCGGTTCTCCGGGCGATGGGGGCGGCCCGCGCGGGTCAGGCGCTGAACCACATCGATCCGGGACAGGGCGGCGCGTTGCTGGGCGCCATCCCTCCCGGTGAGGTCGCGAAGATCCTCGCGCGCACCGCCGCCCGGACCGCGGCCGGCATCGTCCGCGTCCTCGCCGCGGCCCCGCTCGCCATCCGCCTGATCGAGACCATGCCGACAAGAAGGGCATGCGACGTGCTCGACCACGTGCCCCCGGTCATCATCGCCCAACTGCTTGAGGCGTCCTCCGACGGGCGCGCCGACCGGCTGCTCAACGGCCTCGACGACGCCGTACGCGCTCAGGTCCTTCGCCATCCGCACGCCCCCGGGCACCCACCGGAGAGAGATCGGCGATCACGTGAGGGGCGGTCGTGGCCGCAGGGTCCCGACGGGGGCCGGAAATGACTGAGGGCACCTCCACGATGTGGAAGGTGCCCAGGTCATCGGCTTCAGCCGGTGGTGCGCCGCCAGGGACTCGAACCCCGGACCCGCTGATTAAGAGTCAGCTGCTCTAACCAACTGAGCTAGCGGCGCTTGCAACGGGGGTAACTCTAGCAGCAGCCTCAGCGCGCTCGCACCCCGGTTGATCCCGTTCGGCCCCTGTCCGGCCTCCCGGGGAACCCTGTCCGTTTCCCGGAGGAACCAGGGCGTCCGACGCCGTCCGGTCCTGGAACAGGTCTTGAAGCCGTCCGGTCCTTGAACAGATACGGGGTCCCTGCGAGGTGCGGGTCCTGAAACAGGTGCGGGGCCGGACAGTCCCCCAACTGTCCGGCCCCGACCTCTTCGCGGGCTTTGCCATCGTCTCCCCCAAGACTCCGGCGGCTCCGCTCAGGAACGCGATCCCCCTCGCGTTCTTATCCGGTGAAAAGTCTCTGCAACGCTCCCCCCGGGCTTCGCAGACCCCTCGACCTGCAACAACACTACCTAGCCAAATGTAACGTGCGCGTCATCCAAAGGTTGATTTTGCGCCTACACCCAACCTTGACCCGGTATCACCGAAGCGCCGTGAACCCCGGTGGATACGCGAGGATTCGGCATCGAGGAGGCGATTCCATTGGTTTCCGGGCACTCGCCAGGGCCCGCCTGCCGTTCGGGCCGGGATCGTGGTGATCATCAGGTTTCCGGGCGGGGGGTGCGGAGAACACGCGGGCGCGGGCTCCCCCGGCGGGGTCGCGGCGGGGTCTCCCAGCGGGGTCACGGCGGATTCTCCCGGCGAGATCGCAGCGAGATCGCAGCGGGGTCCCGGCAGGGGCGTGGCGAGAGCCCAGGGAGGGGCCGGCGGGGTCGCGGGCCGTCAGGGGATTTCGAGGTCGATCTCCATGTTGTCCCTCAGGGCCCGGCTCACCGTGCAGTACTTCTCCTCGACGCGGTGGGCCACGGCACGGAGGACCTCGGCGGCCTTCTCGTCGCCCTCGGGCAGCTCCACGTCGTAGGTGATGGTGATCGTCCCCAGCCTGGACGAGTCGACCTTCTCCGCCTGGACGGTCATCGCCAGGCGGGTCATCCGGTGGCCCCGCTGGGCCGTGAGGGGCTCCACGGTGACGATGTTGCAGCCGCCGAGCGCCGCGAGCAGCAGCTCGACGGGGGTGAACACCCCCTGCTCGTCACCGCCGCCCATGGCGACCTCGGCTCCGCGGTCGTTGCGCGCCACGAACCCGTCGTCGGTCCGCTCCACCCTCACCTGTGCCATGGCGTTCCTCCCCTGAATCTGCGGATCACCCTACAGAGGCCCGCGAGGAGAGGAACGCCCGGGTGAGGCGGGAGCCCGGCCCGCCTCAGGCCTCCGGATGCCTGGACAGGTATTCGATGTAGAACGGCCGCAGTGCCTCGCCCAGCTGCCCGTGGCCCGAGGCCATCGCGTCGCTGAGCAGGGCCGAGACCCGGCTGAGGTCGTTGGTCGTCTCGTCCTCGTTCCCCGAGGACGCCTCCGCCGCGGGAATCAACGTGAGCAGCTCCCACAGGAAGCCGAGATCTCCGTGGTGCACGGCGTAGTGGACCGCGCGATCATGCAGTTCCTGGGCCGACAGCGACTCAAGCTCGTCCGTTTCCAACAGACCCACCCCCTCACGCCCCTTCTGCCCCGAGAATATGGCCATCATGCGCAATTGACGGTATGCACCGTCACTGCGCCAACCGGACCAGCATCTTTCCCGTGTTGGCGCCGTGGAGCATGTCGATGAACGCCTTCGGAGCGTTCTCCAGGCCGTCGACCACGGTCTCGGTAAAGGCGATCTTGCCTTCGCGGAGCCAGGCGCCCACCTCGGCGATCATGTCGGGCAGGCGCGCCGGGTGGTCGGACACGATGAACCCGCGCAGGGTGAGCCGCTTCCCCACGACCAGGCCGATGTTCCTCGGGCCCGGGACCGGCTCGGTGGCGTTGTAGGAGGAGATCGACCCGCACATCGCGACCCTGCCGTACGTCCTCAGCTCGTCGATGGCCGCCTCCAGGTGCTCGCCGCCGACGTTGTCGAAGTAGACGTCGATCCCGCCGGGGGCCGCCCTGGCGAGCTGCTCGTGGATCTCGCCGTCGCGGTAGTTGAAGGCGGCGTCGAAGCCGAGGTCGCGGACCAGGTGGGTCACCTTCTCCGGCGACCCGGCGCTGCCCACCACGCGCGAGGCGCCCTTCAGCCGGGCGATCTGCCCGGCCATGCTGCCCACCGCCCCCGCCGCGCCGGACACGAACACCGCCTCGCCGTCCTTGAAGCGGGCGATGTCGAGCAGGCCCACGTACGCGGTGAGGCCGGTCATGCCCAGCGCGCCCAGGTACGCGGAGAGCGGTACCCCGGGGATCTCCTCGACCCGGCGGGCCTCCTTCGCGTCGAGGACGGCGTACTCGCGCCAGCCGTACCTGTGGGTGACGGTGTCTCCGGGCGCGAGGCCGGGCGCGCGTGACACGACGACCTCACCGAGGGCGGCGCCGTCGAGGGGCTCGCCGACCCGGAAGGGCGGGGTGTAGGACTTGCCCTCGTTCATGCGGCCCCGCATGTAGGGGTCGACGCTCATGAAGAGGTTGCGGACGAGGATCTCCCCTTCGGCGGGGGCGGGCAGCCGGACCTCCGCCAGTTCGAAGTTCTCCGGGGTCGGCCACCCGGAGGGCCGCGACGCGAGCCGGATCTCCCTGGAGGTCGTACGCCCCTCCCCCTGTGGCGTACGACCGGCGGGTCCGGTCTTCGTGCCGTTCGCGGTGGCGTGCCCGGCCTGCGACGCGGACCCGGGGGCGGGTCCGGCCCCGGCTCCCTCCCCGCTCTCCCCGCTCTCCGTTCCCCGATCGGGGCCCGCGCCCGGATCGGGGTCTGTGCCCGGTCCTGGCCCTGTGCCCGGATCGGGGTCAGGACCGGGGCCGGGAGGGGGGCCGGGCTTGGGCGGACCGGGCTTCGGCGGGGGGCCGGGCCTGGGCGGAGGTCCAGGTTTGGGCGGGGGGCCGGGTTTGGGAACGGAGTGAGCCTCGGTTCCGGTTCCGGGCGTTCTCCCGGCTCCGGCGAACGGCTTCTCCGGTCGACCGGTGGATGATCGGGCGTTGGACGTCATGAGGCCCCCTCGGCGATTCGTGCTCCTCACCTGGGACCTTCCCATCCGGCGGCGTTTCTCCCCGCCGGGGAACGGCGCGCCTGACATGATCTCGCCACTTTCATGACCGCATACGGTCACGGATGCGAAACTTTCCGCGGGTGACGGGTCGGCTCACCGTCCTGGCGACCGTGGCGACCGCTGTGCCCTCGTCGTCCGGGGTGACCGGATCGGTGAGGCGCGCGGTCGATCGGCAAATCACCTGTTATGCCTATATATCCATATTCGGGGCGCGAACCTACCGCCCGCCCGGCCATCCATGCGAGGATCCCGAAACGTGAAAATAATCATCAAAATACTGGTGGTAGCAGCCGCTCTGTGGGCGGCGACCCAGTTCGTGGACGGCATCACGGTGTCCGCGCGGACCCCCGTCAAGGAGATCGGCACGCTCGTCGCCGTCGCCCTCGTCTTCGGGATCGTCAACGCGGTCCTGAAGCCGATCATCGCGACGCTCGGCTGTGCCTTCTACATCCTCACGCTCGGCCTGTTCGCCCTGGTGGTCAACGCCGGTCTGCTGCTGCTGACCAGCTGGATCGCCGGCAAGCTCTCGCTGCCCTTCCACGTCGACGGCTTCTGGGCCGCGTTCTGGGGCGCGATCGTCATCGGCCTGGTCAGCTGGCTGCTCGACCTGATCCTCGACGCGATCGTCGGCGACTGAGCCGATGACCGTCGTCCTTGACGGCGCCCACCTGACCTGCGAGCAGGTCGGCCGGGCGGCCCACGGCTCCGGGGTCGCGCTGGGCTCCACCGGCCGCGCGGAGGCGGCGTGGCGGACGGCCGGCCTGCTCGACGGGCCCGTGTACGGCCGGACCACCGGCGTGGGCGCCAACAAGGACGTGACGACCGAGGACACCGGCCTCGACCTGCTCCGCAGCCACGCGGGCGGCGCCGGTCCCGTGATCGAGGCGTTCCGCGCCCGTGCGACCCTCGTGGTCCGCCTCAACCAGTTGCTCGCCGGCGGCTCGGGGGTCGATCCCGCGCTCCTGCCCGTGCTCGCCGCCGCCGTCAACCGGGGCCTCACCCCGCCGATCCGCACCTACGGCGCCATCGGCACCGGCGACCTCACCGCCCTGGCCACCACCGCGCTCTGCCTCCTGGGCGAGCTTCCCTGGACCTCGCCCGCCGAGGACGTACGGACCGGGGCGCGGGCCGGAGACACCGGCGGCCGGACCGGGAATCCCGCCTCGGAAACCGGGAGCGGCGCCGAGGGCGGTCCGCCGGGGACGCGGGCGGGGGATCCGGTGCCCCGGTTCGCGCTCGCCTCCGGTGACGCGCTGCCGTTCATCAGCTCGGGTGCGGCGACCCTGGCCGACGCGGCGCTGGCCTGTCATCGCCTGGGCGTCCTGCTGTCCGCCGCCACGGCGGTCGCGGCCCACTCCTTCCGGGCGGTCGACGCCTCGCTCGAACCGCTCTCCCCCGTCGTGCAACGGGGCCCCGAGCAGACCGGGGTCGCGGCCGCGCTGCGCGCCCTGGTCGGCTCCACCAGCCCGCGCCGCGTCCAGGACCCGTACGGCTACCGCGCCTTCCCGCAGGTCCACGGAGCCGTCCTCGACGCGCTCGGCCGGGCGGAGCGGACGATCACCGAGGAGATGAACGCCGCGCCGGAGAACCCGTTGATCGCCGACGGCCGGGCCTGGCACAACGGCAACTTCCACTCGGCGCGGGTCGCGCTCGTCCTCGACGCCCTGCGGGCCGCGCTCGTGCAGACCGCGACGCTGAGCGTCGCCAGGCTCGCCACCCTGAACGACCCGGCCCACACGGGCCTGCTCCCCTTCCTCGCCGAACGTCCCGGGTTGTCCGGGGTCATGATCCTCGAATACGTCGCGCACTCCGCGCTGGCCGAGCTGCGCCACCTGGCCGCCCCGGTCACCCTGGGCGGCGCCGTGCTCTCCCTGGGCACCGAGGACCACGCGAGCTTCACCCCGCAGGCGGCCCGCTCCGCGCTCGCCGCCGCCGAACCGCTGGAGATCGTCCTGGCGTGCGAGCTGGTGGCCTCCGTACGGGCCCTGCGGCGGCGTGGACTGCCCTGCGACCTGCCGCTCGACCCCGCGATGGAGGACCGCCCCCTGGACGCCGACCTCGACGCGGCGCGCGGGCTCCTGCCCGGCCTCGTTCCCTGAGACCCGCGAGGCCGCCGGGGGCCGCGGGTCAGCCGACCGCGGGTCAGCCGACCGAGCCGCGCTCGCGGAGCTGGGGCGCCTGGACGATGCGGCGGCGGCGCGTGTTGCCGTCGGCGGCGGCCACCACGATGCGGACGGCGGCCCGGACGATGCCGTCGATGTCCCAGTCGACCGTGGTCAGGCCGGGGGTGAGCAGGCCCGACATGGGATGGTCGTCGTAGCCCATCACGGACACCTCGAACGGGATGCCCAGCTTCCGCTCCGCCGAGGCCGCGTAGACGCCGTAGGCGATCGAGTCGGCGAAGCAGAAGAACGCCCGGTGGCCGGCGTCGAGCATCTCGCCCGCGACCCGGGTGGCGGGCCCCAGCGACTGGGAGGCGGTGACCATCTCGATGTCCAGGTCCAGCCGCTTGGCCTCGGCCAGGACGTGCACGTCGGCGGGCCGGTCGGGGGTGCTGGCCCGCGTCGAGGTGAGGACGGCCAGGCGCCGGTGGCCCCGCCGTCGCAGGTGCTCCAGGGCGAGGGTCACCCCGGCGCGGTTGTCGAAGACGACCTCGCCCGCGGCGCGCGCCCCGGCCAGGGCGTCGCCGATCGACACCACCGGCAACCCCTCGCACAGCTCCGCCCAGAGCGGCGCCGCGGGGTCGACCGGCTGCACGATCAGCGCGTCCACCCGCTGGTCGCGGAGCTGCCTGGCGAGCGTGTTCTCCCTGGCCGGGTCTCCCGCGGCGTCCAGGATCAGGGCGTAGCGGTCGTTGTCCTTGAGCGCGCGGCCGATGCCGACGGCCAGCGCCTGCTGCCAGAGGTCCTCCAGGGAGCCGCAGAGCAGGCCGATCATGCCGGTCCGGCCGCTGGCCAGGGCGCGGGCGATGGGGTCGGCCTCGTAGCCGAGCTCGGCCGCGGCCTGGCGCACCCGCTCGATGGTCTCCTCAGAAACCTGCAGACCGCGCAGGGCGTACGAGACGGCGGCGGGCGACAGGCCGGTGGCCTTCGCCACCTCCCGTATGGTCGCTCGTTTCCGGGGCTGGGGCATCGGACCAGCCTATTCCTCGGGGCCTCCGCAGGCGCGCCACCCACCCGATCGGAGGTGTCGCGGGGCGTCGGGGGGTATTGACACGAAGCCAGGTGAAGCGGTTCACTGAAACGGTTCACTGAACCGTGTCACTGTTGGATGTGGTGAGGTGAAGACGTTTACCCCTATTCTAGGTAGGGAATACCTCGAAGACGTGAAAGGAGGGGACCCGTCGTGACCGTCGACGTTCACCAGCATCTGTGGACGCCCGCGTTCGTGGACGCGCTCAGACGTCGCACGACCGCGCCCCGGCTCGACGGCTGGACCCTCCACCTGGACGGCGAGCCCGCCTACGAGGTCGACCCCGCCGACCACGACCTCGCCGGGCGCCTCGCGCTGAACGCGGGGCTCGACCTGGCCCTCGTGTCGCTGTCCAGCCCGCTCGGCGTCGAGTCACTGCCCCCCGGCGAGGCGTGGCCGATCATCGACGCCTACCACGAGGACGCCCTCGCGCTGCCCGCGCCCTTCGGCGCCTGGGCGGCGACCTGCCTCAGCGAGATCGACCCCGCCAGGCTCGCCAAGGCCCTCGACGCGCGAGACGGCGTACGGGGCGACGTGCGCGACGGCGACGGCGACGGCGACGGCGACGGCGTGTGGGACGTGAGGCCGGGGCTCGTCGGCCTCCAGCTGCCCGCCACCGCCGTGCGCGACGCCGCGGGCCTGGCCAGGGTCGCCCCGCTGCTCGACGTGCTCGCCGAGCGCGACCTGCCGCTCTTCGTGCACCCCGGTCCCGCCGCCGAGCCCGAGGGGCCCGGCTGGTGGCCCGCCGTCGTGCCGTACGTGCAGCAGATGCACGCCGCGTGGTACGCCTTCGCCGCCTTCGGGCGGGCCCGCCACCCCCGCCTGCGGGTCTGCTTCTCACTGCTCGCCGGGCTGGCCCCGCTCCACTCCGAGCGCCTGGCCAACCGGGGTGGCGAGGGCCGGGGACAGGTCGATCCCGACATGTTCCTGGAGACCTCCTCCTACGGCCCGCGCGCCATCGACGCCGTCGTCCGCGAACTCGGCGTCGACGTCGTGGTGAGCGGTTCCGACCAGCCCTACGCCACCGCACCCGACCCCGCGCTCGGCGACGCCGCCTGGCACGCCATCGCGGTCACCAACCCGAACCGCCTGCTGAACGGAAAGGAGTCGCGCAAGTGAACCAGTACCAGGGCCGCGAGAGCTGTGTGCTCCCGGCGAGGAAAGCCGTGAGCGAGCGGCGCGCACGAGCCGCCGGGCCCGCCGACCGCGCCGGTCACGCCCGTCATGTCGGTCACGCCTGGCGAGTGGACATCGCGGGCTCCAGGCCGTCCGGCGGTGAGACCTCATGAGCTACGAGGCCCTGCCCGCCCGCGCCCTCGACCGGCGCGAGCTCCTCGACCTGGTCAACGAGCTGGCCGCCGACCCGTCCGGGTGGCAGGACCAGGTGGAGTTCCCCGAGGAGGGCGGGCGCCACTTCGCCTCCCTCTACCGCGACTCCCACGTGGACGTCTGGCTGCTGTGCTGGCGTCCCGAGGACGACACCGGCTGGCACGACCACGACACCTCCTCGGGCGCCGTCCGCGTGGTGGCCGGGACGCTCCTGGAGTGCAACCCCCGCATCGGCGGCGAGCACCTGGAGACCGTGATCTCGGAGGGCGAGTCCTTCTCCTTCGGCCCCGACCACATCCACCGGCTCACCGGCGCGGTGCACGGCAGCGTCTCGATCCATGCTTACTCGCCGCCGCTGTGGCGCCTGGGCCAGTACTCCATCAGCGACAGCGGCGTGATGCGCCGCGTCTCGGTGAGCTACGCCGACGAGCTGCGCCCCATGGACGACGCCGAGCAGATGGTCGAGGTCGCCTGAGACAGACGGGTTCCGGGGAAAAGCCGCCGCCTGCCTCTTCCCCTCCTTCGGCCGACCGCGTCGCCTACCCGTACGGGATCTCGCCGTCGCGAGACCCCGTACGGGTCGCCGTACCCGGGGGCGGGGCCGGTGGACGCTAGAAGACGCGCGCCCTGACGGCGTTGGCCATGCCCGCGTCGTCGGCGAAGACGCCGTCGACGCCGAGGGAGTAGAGCCTCTCCAGCCAGCCCATCACGTCGCCGGTGGCGCGCGGGTAGGCAGGGCTCGCCGGGTTCCCGAGCCGGAAGTCCACCGGGAGCTGCGAGTTCTCGTTCCTCACGGTCCAGGTGTGGACCTTCAGACCGGCCCGGTGGGCGTCGCTGATGAACGAGGTGGGCCGCAGGAGGCGGCCGTCGGGGCCGGTGGGCACGATCCGCCTGGTGTCGACACCAACGCCGTCCGC
Source organism: Streptosporangium vulgare (assembly GCF_042428775.1). NCBI lineage: Bacteria > Bacillati > Actinomycetota > Actinomycetes > Streptosporangiales > Streptosporangiaceae > Streptosporangium > Streptosporangium vulgare. The sequence goes on from NZ_JBHMBS010000004.1 coordinate 536,439, forward strand.
GTAGCCCGCCACGTCGCGGAGCCCGGCCGGGGTGACCATGGTGTCGTAGGTGCGCGGGTCTCCGGCGGCGACCCAGTCGTACGGGGCACCCGTGGCGGTGACGAGCTGGATCAGCGGAAGCCTGGTCCTCTTGCTCAGCTCGCGCAGGTTGGCGGTCTCGAAGGACTGGATGAAGACCGGGTCCCGGCTCCCGCGCCAGCCGTGCCGGCCGAGCACATCGAGCAGCGGCTCCTCCAGGGAGAGGCCGATGGAGTCGAAGTAGCTCGGGTGCTTGGTCTCGGGGTAGACGCCGACCCCGCTCCGCTTGGCGAGCGCGACGACCTCGTCGAAGGTCGGGATCTCCGCGAGGCCGTTGAAGGCGGTGTTGCCCGGACGCAGGTCGGGGATGCGCTCCTCGGCCCTGAGCGTCTTCAGCTCGGCGAGCGTGAAGTCCTCGGTGAACCAGCCGGTGATCGGGGTGCCGTCGATGGTCTTGGTCGTCCGGCGCGCCGCGAACTCGGGGTGGTTCTCGACGTCCGTGGTGCCGCCGATCTCGTTCTCGTGCCTGGCCACCAGCACGTGGTCCTTCGTCGAGACCAGGTCGGGCTCGATGTAGTCGGCGCCGAGCGCGATCGCGGTCTCGTACGAGAGCAGGGTGTGCTCGGGCCGGTGCGCGCTGGCGCCCCGGTGGCCGATGACGACGGGTTCGCGGCCGCGGGGCTCGGCGGTGGCGGGTTCGGGTTGTTGCAGCACAACGGCGACGGTACCGGTCGCGAGGACCGCGAGCGCCGCGGCCAGAAGCCTACGGATCATGTCCAGGAACGTAAGCCGCCCGGATGACCATTGGAACAACGACTCGCGAAGGGAACGGGACGCGCGGGCGGCCGGTGATCCGTCCCGGCCCGGGGAGCGGGCGGCCGGTGACACACCCCGGCCCGGAGAGCGAGTCCGGGCCTTCGGGGCGCCTTCGGCCTCCGGTGGCCGGCTTCCGGCGAGCGGCGAGCGGCTTTCCCCGGACGGTGGGCCGCTTCCGGCGGACGGCGGGCCGCTTCCGGCGGGCGCCGGGTGGCGGGGGTCGCCTCAGGCGCCGCCGGCCCCTCCCCCTTCGGCCCGTCTCGTCTCGGCGTCCACGTCATGACCGGTGAGGTCGGCGTTCATGAACTGCGGTGTCCGGGGGAGGCTGAGGTGCAGTTCGGCCTCGGTGCCGATCCGCAGCGTCGCCCGCCCTACCGTGACGTCGATCACGTGACCGCCGCCGGTGCGGCCGGCGTCCAGGAAGTGCAGGTGACAGCCGGCGACCGCGATCCCCTGCGCGTAGTCCGGCGTGCGGAAACCCGCGATGGTGCCCTCGACGTCGGTGAAGGTGGTGAGGCGCTGACCGCGGGTGGCCTCGACCAGGGGCGGGTAGGGCCGGTGCTGCCTGGCCACGGTGCGGGTGGTCACCCGGGTGAACAGCCCGTCGAGACGCACCGCGTAGAAGAGGTTGCGTCCGGCGGTGAGCTCGTCGCACAGCGATTCCAGCTCCGCGCGCGAGGTGCCGGGGCCGACCTCGGCCTCCCGGTCGGCGTGGAAGAAGGTGACGGCGGCGAAGGGGGTCTTCTCCTCGGGGTCGGCCGGTACGGCGGTGCCGTCCGACCGGAGATGGTGGAACCGGCCGTCGAACCCCACGAGCTCGCCGTCCAGCTCGTTGAAGGTCCCGAGACCGAAGTCCCCGTGGCGGCGCAGCTCGCCGATGGTGAGATCGCCCTCGTACACCCCGTCCAGGAGCGCGTCCATCGTGGACGACTGGAAGATCTCGCGGGCTCGGGTGGGGTCCCGGTGCAGGGCGCCGTCGCCGTCCCGGTGCGCGAGGAAGGCGCGCACCAGCCCGTCCAGGAGGCCGTGGTGTCCTTGGCGTCCTTGGCGTCCTTGGCGTCCGCGGTGTCCGCGGCTTTCGTCCATCGTGCCGTCACCCCTCCCGGGAGGATGTCACTCGAACGACTCCAGGCGCAGGACCTCCCCGAGGCTCTCGTTGTCGCTGTAGTCGACCGGTATGTCGACGACGACGGGCCCCGGCGTGCCGAGGGCCTGGCGGAGCACCGCGGGAAGCTCGTCCGCGCTGGTCGCCCGCATCCCGGTCGCGCCGAAGCTCTCGGCGAAGCGCACCATGTCGATCGGGCCGAAGTCGACCCCCGACGTCCGCCCGTACTTCAGCCGCTCCTGGAAGGCGACCATGTCGTAGGCGCCGTCGCGCCACACCAGATGCGTGAGGTCGGCGCCGACGCGCACGGCGGTCTCCAGCTCCATCGCGGAGAACAGGAAGCCCCCGTCGCCGGAGACGGACACCACCTTGTGGCCCGGCCGCACCAGCGCGGTGGCGACGGCCCAGGGCAGTGCCACACCGAGCGTCTGCTGGCCGTCGGAGAACAGCAGGCCGCGCGGCCGGTAGGTACGGAAGTGACGGGCCATCCAGATGTAGTGGGAACCGATGTCGCAGACCACGGTGGCGTCGTCGTCGACCGCCTCCCGCAGGGCGCGGACGATCCGCAGGGGGTGGACGCGGTCCGGACGGGACTCGTCGGGCGCGGCGTCCAGGTCGGCGAGCCTGGCGCGCAGCCTCGCGACACGGGCCGCGGCGCCGGGTGCGAGGGTGAGCCCGTCCAGCCGGTCGGCCAGCTCCGTCACGGTGGCCGCCACGTCGCCGCGCAGCTCGACCGACGGCCGGTAGCGATTGTCGATCTCCGCCGGGCCGTCGTCCAGGTGGACGATCTCCACTCCCGCCCCGGGGCCCGGGTTCCACAGGCCGGGGGCGTACTCGACGTGGTCGTAACCGATGGCGAGGACGAGGTCCGCCTGGGCGAGCGCCTCGTCCCCCGGCTGGTTGCGGAACAGGCCGACCCTGCCGAGGAAGCGTCCCTCCAGGTCACCTCGTGGCACCACCCCGGCTGCCTGGAAGGTCTCCACCACCGGCAGCCCGGTGCGGGACATCAGGCCGCGCACCGCCTCGGCGGCGGCCGGGTCGCCGGTCCGGGCCCCGAGCAGCACGACCGGTGTCCGTGCCCGCCTGACGGCGTCCGCGGCCCGGTCGATCGCCTCCGGAGGGGCGGCTCCGAGCGGCGGCACGTCCGGCGTCCCCGCGGGGGGCTCCGAGGTGGTGTCACCGAGGAGGTCCTGCGGGAGGATGACGGCCACGGCCCCGCGAGGCGAGGTGGTGGCCGCCCGGTAGGCGTTCGACACGACCTCGGGCAGGGCGGCCACGTCGCCCACCTCCCAGGTGAACTTGCAGACCGCCCGGAGCAGGCCGACCGAGTCCATCGACTGGTGCGTCCGCTTCAGCCGGTCGGCGCGAGGCACCGCCCCGGCGAACGCGATGACCGGGTCGCCCTCCGTGGTCGCCGTCGCCAGGCCGGTGGCCAGGTTGGAGGTGCCGGGCCCGGAGGTCACCAGCACCACGCCGGGCTGTCCGGTGAGCCGGCCGACCGCCGCGGCCATGAAGGCGGCGTTCTGCTCGTGCCTGCACACCACCAGTCGTGACCCGGCGCCGACCAGGGCGTCGAACACCGCGTCGATCTTGGCGCCCGGGATGCCGAAGACGTACTCGATCCCCGACTTCTCCAGGCAGCCGACCAGCAGGTTCGCGCCGGTGGCGGGAACTCGCCTCACGAGCCGTCGCGCCGTCACGACCATGTCCGCCTCCCTGTCCGCGTCCGCGTCGCGAGGAACCCCTGTGACACAGGGGTCCGTCGCGAAGGGAGGCGCGAAGAGAATGGAATGATGGCCACCCTGATCCGGGTGAACGCGATGCCGTACGGCGTGCCGCGGAACGCGGCTCCGCCCCCCGGTCATCCGGTGGCGGCCCCGTCCAACGCTACGCGCCCGCCAGGAAAGCCACAAGAGGCCACATAACCCCGCTGACCAGCGCGTTTACCGCATACGAGTCAGGCCGGGAAGGGTGAATCCCCGGCGCGATTCAGGCCGGGCGAGGCGGATCCCCGGCACGGATCAGGCCAGGGAAGAGGGATTCCCTCGGCAGGTCGGGCCGGGGAAGGCGAACATCCGGCGCGGGTCAGGCCAGGGAGGGCGAGTCCTCGGACGGGCGGGGCTCGTCGGCGCCGGACGGCGCGACCGATCGCCCGGCCAGGAACCCGGCCGCCAGCTGCAGGCCGCACGCGCCGAGCCCGGCCAGCAGTGGAAGCGTCCAGCCGCCCGAGAGCTGGTAGAGGACGCCGATCAGGAGCGGTCCGAGCGCGGCCAGCGTGTAGCCGACGGACTGGGCGACGGCCGAAAGCGCGGTGACCGATACCGGGTCGGGCGCGCGGAGCGTGATGATGAGCAGGGCGAGCGCGATCGAGGCACCCTGCCCCACCCCGAGGAGGATCATCCAGAGCCACGGCAGGGCGGCGGGGGCGATCAGCACGCCGAGGTATCCGGCGATCGTGAGGACGGTCGCGGCGGTGACGTACGGCACCTGCGACCGGGCCCGTCCCGCGAGCACCGGGACGGTCAGTGTGGCCGCCATCTGGGCGAGGTTGGTGAGGCTGAGCATGTATCCGGCCTGGTCGGCGGGGAGCCCGGCGTCTTTGAAGATCGTCGGTATCCAGGCCAGCATGATGTAGAAGGTGAGCGACTGCAGGCCCATGTAGACGGTGACGTACCAGGTCACCCGGCTGCGGAGCAGCACGGCGAACGACCTGGGCGCGACCTTCGGGCGGGCGGGGCGACGCAGCGCCTGGGGCAGCCAGAGCGCCGCGGCGGCCAGTGCCGGGATCGCGGTCATCGCCGTCACCTCGCGCCAGCCGAGCCCGGTGGCCCGCTCGATCGGGACCACCGAGCCGGACGCCACCGCGGCGCCCAGCACCAGGCAGGAGACGTAGATCGCGGTGAACGGCCCGACCCGCGTGGGGAAGTGCTGCTTGACCACGCCGGGCATCGCGACGTTCATCACGGCGATGGCCGTGCCGGCGACGGCCGCGCCCACGTAGAGCGCGGGGACGCTTCCCGTGCTGCGCAGCGCCACTCCGGCCGCCAGGATCAGCAGCCCGGCCATGAGCGTGCGGTCCAGGCCGAAGCGGCGGGCGAGCAGGGGGGCGAGCGGGCCGAGGACGCCCAGGCAGACCACCATGACCGTGGTGATCGCCCCTCCCCCGGCGGCGCTCAGCCCGAGATCGTCCATGATCTCGTCCAGCACCGGGGAGACGCCGGCCAGCGCGGGCCGCAGGTTGAGCGCCGCGAGCACGAACCCCGCGATGAGCAACACCCGCGACACCGGCGACACCCGCGACACACTTCCCCCTGGCTCGGACACCGCCCAACTCTCCCATATACCTCACAGCGCACCGCCGGGGGAGGTTACCCACAATCTCCCGCTCCCCCGGTGGTCCACCGGGCATACCCCGTTGGAACCGGTCCGTCAGTTCGTCAGAAGGGGTACGCCGCGATGTTCCCCTGCATCGTCACCCAGCGGGTCTCGGTGAAGGCCTCGATGTTGGCCCGTCCCCCGCCGAAGCGCGAGCCGGTGCCCGACGCGCCGACCCCGCCGAACGGGGCCACCGCCTCGTCGTCCACCGTCTGGTCGTTGACGTGCACGATCCCGGTGGGAACGAGGTCGGCCAGCGCCAGGCCGCGCATCGCGTCGCGCGTCAGGATGCCCAGCGACAGGCCGTACTCGCTGTCGGACGCCAGCGCGGCGGCCTCCTCGATCGTGGAGAACGGCACGACGGGCGCGACCGGGCCGAACACCTCCTGGACGTACGCGGGAGAGTGCGCGGGCAGGTCGGCCAGGACCGTGGGCCGGTAGAAGAGCCCCTCGTAGGTGCCGCCCGCGGCGAGCCGCGCCCCGGCGTCGACGCTCGCGGTGACCAGGCCGTGGACCTTGTCCCGCTGACCGGCGTCGATGAGCGGGCCGAGCGCGACCTGCCCGCCCGCCGGGTCGCCGACCGGCAGGTGGTCGGCCTTCTCCGCGAGCCGCGCCACGTACTCCTCCGCGATCGAGGAGTGCACCAGGTGGCGTCCGGTGGTCATGCAGATCTGCCCCTGGTGCAGGAAGGAGCCCCAGGCACCCGCCGAGACCGCGAGGTCCAGGTCGGCGTCGTCCAGGACGATCAGCGCGCTGTTGCCGCCGAGTTCCAGGTGCGCCCGCTTGAGCAGCCGCCCGCACGCCTCCCCGACCGCGCGCCCCGCCGAGGTCGAGCCGGTGAAGGAGATCACCCGTACCAGCGGATCGCCGACCAGCGCCTGCCCCGCCGCCACCCCGCCCGGGAGCACGTGGAGCAGCCCGGCCGGCAGTCCCGCCTCCTCGAAGACGCGGGCGATGACGACGCCTCCGGAGACGGCGGTGCGCGGGTCGGGCTTGAGGATCACCGCGTTCCCCAGGGCGAGCGCGGGGGCGACCGAGCGGATGGCGAGGATCAGCGGGAAGTTGAACGGGGAGATCACCCCGACCACCCCGGCGGGTACGCGGCGGGCCAGGCTGAGCCGCTGCTTGACGGTCGGCAGGATCTCCCCCAGCGGCTGGGACGCCAGCGCGGCGGCCTCGTGGCACTCCTGGGCGGCGACGTGCGTCTCCACGCCCGCCTTGGGACGGATCGACCCGGCCTCGCGGACCAGCCAGTCCTGGATCTCCTCCGCGTACTCCTCGAACAGCCGCCCGGCCCGCCGCAGCACGGCCGCCCGCTCCTCGAACGAGGTCGCCGCCCACTCCCGCTGCGCCCGTACGGCGCGCACGGCCGCCGCCGCCACGTCCTCGGCCCCGGCCACGCCGACCCGGCCGAGTTCCGCGCCGGTGGCGGGCTCGATCACGGGCGCGTCACCCGCATGCGAGGTGACCCAGCCGTCCCCGAAAACCTGCCCGGCCCACGTCTTCGCCTCCATAAGCGGCATAGCGTCTCCTTCGTCATTTTCAACTGCACAACCGCTTGCCGACGGTGCCGGAGATGCTCGCGGCGCCGCCCCTGTCCCGGCACCCTGGCCGTCCCCGGCGGGCTGCCCGGCCGAGCCTCACACGTCCGGCGGGGAGAACGCGCCCGCCGCCGATGAGGAAGCCGGCCAGGAAGTCGACCCGGGAGCCGGCCAGGAGGCCGGTCAGGAGGCCGGCCAGGACGGCTGGGGGACGGCGCACAGGACCTCCCGATGGGAAGAGGCGTTCGTTATGCGAACAATGATTCTCCGGACGAACGAGGCATATCGCGGAAATTACGCCGCCGACGTCAAGCGTGTCAAGGAAGCGCGCCCCGCCGAGTTGACCACCCGGACGGCGAATCAGTATGTTCATTGAGAGAACACTCGTTCGTATAACGAACACGCGTTCCGGCGACCGTGACACCCGAACACCCAGGCACCGGGCGGACAGGAGCTTCCGATCGTGAACGACGTCTACATCCTCGACGCGGTCCGCACGCCCATCGGCCGCTACGGCGGGGCGCTGTCGGGCGTCCGCCCCGACGACCTGGCCGCGCACGTCGTCCGCGCGCTGGTCGGCCGCGCCCCCGCCCTCGACCCCGCCGCCGTCGAGGACGTGTTCTTCGGCGCGGCCAACGGGGCGGGCGAGGACAACCGGGACGTCGCGCGGATGGCCGTGCTCCTGGCCGGACTGCCGGTGACGGTGCCCGGCACGACCCTCAACCGGCTGTGCGGCTCCGGCCTGGAGGCGGCGATCGCCGCCTCCCGCGCGGTGGCCGTGGGCGACGCGTCCCTGGTGATCGCCGGAGGCTCCGAGTCGATGAGCCGCGCGCCGTGGGTGATGCCCAAACCGGCACGCGGCTTCGACCGCGGGGAGCGGACCCTGCACGACACCGCCCTCGGCTGGCGCATGGTCAATCCCCGAATGCCCGCCGAGTGGACGGTCGCCCTGGGCGAGGGCGCCGAGATCCTCGCCGACCGCTACGACATCGGCCGCGAGGCCCAGGACCGGTTCGCGCTGCGCAGCCACCGGCGCGCGGCGGCGGCCTGGGAGCGCGGCGTCTTCGGCCGCGAGGTGGTCCCGCTCGACGCCCTCGGCCACGACGAGTCCGTCAGGGCCGACTCGACCGAGGAGTCCCTGGCCGGCCTGAAGCCGGTCTTCCGCTCCGGCGGCACCGTCACCGCGGGAAACGCCTCCCCCCTCAACGACGGCGCCGCCGCGCTGCTCGTCGGCGACGAGGCGGGGGCCGCCCGGTCCGGCCGGGCCCCGCTGGCCAGGATCGTCTCCCGCGCGGTGATCGGCGTCGAGCCGCACCTGTTCGGCATCGGGCCGGTCGACGCGGCCCGTACGGCCCTCAAGCGGGCGGGCGTCGGCTGGTCCGACCTGAGCGTGGTCGAGCTCAACGAGGCGTTCGCCGCCCAGTCGCTGGCCTGCCTCGCCGAGTGGCCCGACCTCGACCCCGAGATCGTCAACGTCAACGGCGGCGCCATCGCGCTGGGCCACCCCCTCGGCTCCTCGGGGGCGCGTATCCTCGGCACCCTCGCCCACGAGCTGCACCTCCGGGGCGGCGGGTACGGCCTCGCCGCCATCTGTATCGGCGTGGGCCAGGGACTCGCCGTCGTCCTTGAGGGAATCGGTTCCTGAGCGGCCATGACCGGCGCCCGAACCACCCGGAGGTGGACATGACCTCTCCCTCTCCCTCTCCCACGAACGAACCCTCTCCCTCGAACGGCCCCTCCCCCACGAACGACGGCCCGCGCCCCGGCCTGTTCTCCGGGATGTTCGCCAGGGGCGGGGCCGCGGCGGAGGTGTCGGACGTCGCGTGGCTGGCCGCCATGCTGGACGTCGAGGCCGCGCTGGCCGGCGCGCAGGCCGCGATCGGCCTGGTCCCCGCCGAGGTGCCCGCCGCGCTGGCGGGGGCCTGCCGCCCCGGCCTCTACGACATCGCCGAGCTGGGCGAGCGGGCCGCGCGGACCGGCAACCCCGTCATCCCCCTGGTCGCCGCCCTGCGGGAGCGGATCGAACCCGGCCTGCGGCGGTTCGTCCACTACGGCGCCACCAGCCAGGACATCAACGACACCGCCGCCGCGCTGGTCTCCCGCCGTGCGCTGACCCCGATCCTGACCGACCTGTCCGCCTGCGCGGACGCCTGCGCGCGGCTGGCGTCCGGGCATCGCGGCACCGTCATGGCCGGGCGCACCGTCCTGCAGCACGCCGTGCCCATCACGTTCGGGCTGAAGGCGGCGGGCTGGCTGAGCGCGCTGGACCGCTCGCGGACCGGGCTGGCGGAGGTGCCGCTTCCGGTCCAGTACGGCGGGGCGGCGGGCACCCTGTCGGTCCTCGGCGAGCGGGGCCACGAGGTGCCGCCGCTCCTGGCGGCCCGGCTGGGGCTCGCCGAGCCGGTCCTCCCCTGGCACACCGACCGGACCCCGGTGGCCCGGCTCGCCTGCGCGCTCGGCACCGCCGCCGGGACGCTCGGCAAGGTGGCGAACGACGTGAAGCTGCTCGCCCAGACCGAGGTGGCGGAGGTCGCCGAGCCCACCGGTCCCGGCCGGGGCACCTCCAGCGCGATGCCGCACAAGCGCAACCCGGTGGGCTCGATGTCCGTGCTCGCCTGCGTCCAGCGCGTCCCCGGGCTGGTCGCCTCGGTCCTGGACGGCATGGTCCAGGAACACGAGCGCGCGACGGGCCCCTGGCAGGCCGAATGGGAGACGCTGGGCGAGCTGCTCCGGCTCACCGGCAGCGCGGCCTCCTGGCTCCGCGAGGTGCTGGAGGGCCTCACCGTGGACCCCGCCAGGATGCGCGCCAACCTCGGGGCGACCCGCGGGCTGCTCATGGCCGAGCAGGTCGTCGTGCGTCTCGGCGGCACCCCGGAGGCCCGGCGGCTGGTGGACGCCGCCTGCGCCCGCGCCACCGAGGAGGGCGCGGAGCTGCGCGAGGTCCTGCTCGCCGACCCCGCCGTCTCCCTGACCGCCGCGGAGATCGACGCGGCCCTCGACCCGGCGGGCGCCCTCGGCTCGGCCGCCACCTTCGTCGACCGGGCGCTCGCCGCCCACGACAACCTCACGGGAGCCGGCGGATGAGCGAACGGGACACCGGCACGAACGAACGGGAGAGCGGACACATGAACGGGAGAGCGGACACGTGAGCGGGAAGACCGGGGAGACGGACGGCACGACCGGGTGGGCCGCCGGGGACGCGACGCGCCGGGCCGTACTCGGCGACGAGCACGTGGACCGCGCCGTCGCGGGCACCACCCCGTTCACCGCGGACTTCCAGGAGTTCATCACCACGTACGCGTGGGGTGAGATCTGGACCCGTCCCGGCCTGGACCGGCGGACCCGCAGCTGCGTCACGCTTGCCATGCTCGCCGCGCTCGGGCACGAGCACGAGCTGGCCATGCACGTGCGGGCGGCGCTCCGCGTCGGCCTGACCGAGGAGGAGATCAAGGAAGTGCTGCTGCAGACCGCGATCTACGCGGGCGTACCCGCCGCGAACCGGGCGTTCGCGGTGGCACGGGCGGCGCTAGAGTTCGACCGGAACGAGGAGGGCGGGGATGGTCGAACCGGTTGACCGTGGCTCGGACCACGTGCAGTCGCTGGCACGCGGGCTCTCGGTGATCAAGGCGTTCAGCGCGACGAGCCCCGAGCTGACACTCAGCGAGGTGGCCCGCGCGACCGGCCTGACCCGGGCCGCGGCCCGGCGGTTCCTGCTCACGCTCGTCGACCTCGGCTACGTCAGGACCGACGGGCGGCTGTTCGCGCTCTCCCCCCGCATCCTGGACCTCGGGTACGCCTACCTGTCCAGCCTCTCGCTGCCCGAGGTCGCCGAGCCGCACCTCGAACGCCTCGTCGCCGAGGTGCACGAGTCGGCGTCGGTGGCGGTGCTCGACGGCGAGGACGTCGTCTACGTGGCCCGGGTGGCGACCAGCAGGATCATGCGGGTGACCATCAACATCGGCACCCGTTTCCCGGCCCACTGCACCTCGATGGGCAGGGTGCTGCTCGCCTGGCTGCCGCCCGGCGACCTCGACGCCTACCTCGGGCACGTCGAGCTCCACAGGTTCACCCCCAAGACGATCACCTCTCCCGACGCCCTCGGAGCCGAGCTCGACAGGGTCCGCGCCCAGGGCTGGGCGATGGTCGACCAGGAGCTGGAGGAGGGCCTGCGCTCGATCGCCGTCCCGGTCAGGGAACGTTCGGGGCGGGTGACCGCCGCGATCAACATCTCCTCCCACGCGAGCCGTACGACCTCGGAGTCCGCCCGCCGCCACCTGCTCCCGCCGCTGCTCGCCACCGCCGCGCGGGTGGAGGCCGACCTGCACGCCTCGGGCGTCAGGAGCAGCACCCTGTCCCCCCGCTGACCCCGGCCTCGTCCCCTGGCACATCACCTGGATGACAACGTTGTCACCGCGCCGAACCTGGGCGATGATCGGGGCCGTGACAGAGAGTTCGCGGGGACGTCCCACCATGAAGGACGTCGCGGCGGTGGCCGGAGTGGCGTTGAAGACCGTGTCCCGGGTCGTCAACGGCGAGCCGGGGGTGAATCCCGCCACCGCCGAGCGGGTCGCGTCCGCCATCGAGCGGCTCGGCTACCGGCGCAACGAGAGCGCCCGCGTCCTGCGCCGGGGCAGGACCGCGAGCATCGGCCTGGTCATCGAGGACCTCGCCGACCCCTTCTACTCGGGGTTCAGCCGCGCGGTCGAGGACGTGGCGCTCCGGCACGGCTCGCTGCTGGTCAGCGGTTCCTCGGGGGAGGATCCCCGGCGCGAGCGGGAACTGGCGCTCGCCTTCTGCTCCCGGGGGGTCGACGGTCTGATCATCGTGCCCGCCGGGACCGACCACGACTACCTGCGGCCCGAGCTCGGCGCGGGCGTCGCCGCCGTCTTCGCCGACCGGCCGGGCGGGCTGGACACCGACACGGTGCTCTGCGACAACGCCGGGGGCGCGCGGGCGGGGGTGGCCCACCTGATCAGGCACGGTCACCGCCGCGTCGCCTTCGTCGGCGACAGCGCGCCCATCTTCACCTCCGGCGAGCGCCTGCGCGGCTACCGTCGCGCCCTCGGGGAGGCGGGCCTGCCCTTCGACGCCTCCCTGGTCGCGACCGGCCCGGCCCGGCAGGCCGGTCCCGCCCTGGTCCGGATGCTCTCCGGCGACGACCCGCCCACGGCGGTGTTCACCGGCAACGGCCGGATCACCGTGGCCGCGCTGCGCACGGGACACCGGCCCGCCCTGGTGGGCTTCGACGACTTCGAGCTGGCGGACCTGCTGGACCCCGGCGTGACCGTGGTGGCCCAGGACCCGGTCCGGCTCGGCGGCACCGCCGCCGAACTGCTCTTCCGCCGCCTCTCCGGCGACCACGGCCCTCCCGAACGAATCGAGCTGCCGACCCGGCTCATCCCCCGCGGCTCGGGAGAGCTCCCGCCGTGACCGGCTCCTTCGTACGGATCCGCCCGGAGATCCGGTAGCGGTCAGGCGACGTGGGCGGGCAGGGCGACGCCGGTGAGGCGTCCGGCCTCGGCCCACAGCCGGGCGTTGGCCGCGGGGCCGAGGGCCCGGCGGGGCGGCCGGGCGGCGACGCGGTCGAGACCAGCGACTCGGGTGCGGGATTGGCCGTGACGACGGCGGGCATACCGACCTCACTGCCGACTCGGGGGAGAACGCATGTCACAGGGGTGGAAGACGGCCGTCCAGGGGCGGCGCCCACGGGCGCGGAGCATCGCGGGACCGGGACGCGCCCGCGGTCCGGTACGCCCGCTCCCGGCGGGGAGGCGGCCGTGAGCCTGACGGCAGGGATCCTCGCGGGCGCGGCGGGCACCACCGCGCTGAACATCGCCGGCTACCTGGACATGACCGTACGCGGCCGACCGGCGAGCGTGCTACCGGCCCGGGCCGCGGGCGAGCTGGCCGAGCGTGCCGGTGCCGATCTCGGTTCCGGGGAGACCGCCGACAGCAGGCGCGAGGGCTTGGGCGCGCTGCTCGGGTACGCGACCGGCCTGGCGGTCGGCGGGCTCTACGGCCTGCTCGCCGGGGACCGGCGCCTTCCCCCGCCGGTGGCCGCACTGGGGCTGTCGGCGATGGCGATGGCCGCGAGCGTCACCCCTCTCACCGCGCTGCGCCTGACCGACCCGCGCGACTGGAGCGCGTCGTCGTGGGTGTCCGACATCGTCCCGCATCTCGCCTACGGCCTGACGGCCGCGACCGTGTACGACCGCCTGACCCGGCTCTGACCCGGCCCTGATCGGCCGTGGCTTCCCTTCCGCGTACGACCGCCGATCGGGGGACGGCGTTCGCCTGCGGCAGATCCGAACGGGGAGACGCCATCGGGCGAGCAGCATGGGGCGCATGACGATAAAACTCACTAAATTCGGACATGCGTGTGTGCGGCTGGAGAAGAACGGGCGGAGCCTCGTCATCGATCCCGGCGCGATGACCCCGGAGGCCGACGCCGTCACCGGCGCCGAGGCCGTACTCGTCACGCACGAGCACTTCGACCACTTCGAACCCGAGCGTCTGCGCGCGGCCGTCGCCGAGGACCCGCGTCTCGTCGTCCATACCTGCCCCGGCGTGGCCCGGCACCTGACCGGGCTCGGCGAGCGCGTACGGGTCGTGCGGGCGGGGGACGTGCTGCCGATCGCCGGATTCGAGGTGACCGTCGTGGGAGAGAAACACCATTTCAGCCACCCCGACGTACCGCCGGTGGACAATGTGGGATTCGTCGTCGACGGGGAGGTCCTCCACCCGGGCGACGCGCTGACCGTCGTCGACGTGCCGACGCTGCTGGTGCCCGGCCAGGCTCCCTGGATGACGGTCCCCGACATGATCGCCTACCTGCGGACGATGGCGCCCCGGCGCGCGTACGCGATCCACGACGGTCTGATCAACGAGTGGGGCGTCAAGGTGCTGGAGGGCGTGCTCGCCGGTGAGGCCGAGAAGCTCGGCGCCGACATCCGGCGGCTCAAGCCCGGCGAGAGTGTCGAACTCTGATCCCCGGACCCGGCGGCCGAGCCCTCGCCGACGTGCTGCCCGGCGGCGCTCATCACCGTTAAGTCACGACATAACGCGAAATCCGGGGAGGGCCTTGCCGCCCTCCCCGTTCTATACGTAGCCTTATACGTATACGGGATGAGGATGAAACGATGCCCAACAAAACGATCTACGTCTCGGACGACGACCTGCCCCTGTTCCAGCGGGCGCAGGAGCTCGCCGGAGGCAAGCTGTCGACGGCGATCAGCGTGGCGCTGCGGCGCTACGTGGAGATGGAGGAAGGCCGCCAGGAGGGCTACGACGAGATCATCGTGCAGGTCGGCCAGGGTGGCACGGGCCGCAAGCAGCGCTTCTCCGGGGTGCTGCTCGGCGAGTGGGGACGCACGACGGGCAGCCGGGTGGAGATGTTCCGGGTGTACCGCTCCCGTAAGGACAAGTACGTCCTGCACGTGGACCGCTCGCCCGACTGGACCGACAGCCTGACCTCGGGGTCCGACAACTGGCTGGAGGGTCTCCTCTCGCGCGGCGCGTGGCGGAGCTATCTCGGCCTGACCGACTCCAGCTGGGGCTTCGTCCAGGGCGAGGCCACGCTCGAGGTCCTGAACACCTTCCAGGAGCTGCGCGGCAGGATCCCCGACGAGTTCTACGACCTGATCGCCGACATGGCCGAGCGTCCCGCCGTGGAGGACCTCGACATCTAGCCCCATCCGCTCACCGCAACCGGACGGTCGCCACGCGACCGCCCGCTACCCCGTCACGCCCTCATCCCCCTCATCCCCCCTCATCTCACCGGTACGAACGACCGAAGGAGAGGACCACATGCCCCCCGCGATAACGGCCGAAGGGCTGGTCAAGAAGTACGGCGACGTCGTCGCCCTCGACGGGATGGACCTGTCCGTCCCCGAGGGCACCGTGTTCGGCCTGCTCGGCCCCAACGGCGCGGGAAAGACCACGTCCGTGCGGATCCTGACCACCCTGTTGAAACCGGACGCCGGACGCGCCACGGTCGCCGGGTTCGACGTCGTCGCCGACGCGCACCGGCTGCGCGCCCACATCGGCGCCTCCGGTCAGTACGCCGCCGTCGACGACCACCTCACCGGCGCCGAGAACCTGGAGATGGTCGGCCGCCTCTACCACCTCGGCGTCAAACGCAGCAGGCAGCGGGCCCGCGAGCTGCTGGAACGCTTCGACCTGGGCGAGGCGGCCGACCGCCCCGTACAGGGCTACTCGGGCGGCATGCGACGCCGCCTCGACCTGGCCGGGGCGCTCGTCGCCGCCCCGCCGGTGCTGTTCCTCGACGAGCCCACCACCGGCCTCGACCCCCGGGCCCGCACGGGCCTGTGGGACGTCATCTCCGAACTCGTCGCCGACGGCACCACCGTGCTGCTCACCACGCAGTACCTGGAGGAGGCCGACCGGCTGGCCAGGACGATCGCGGTGGTCGACCACGGCCGGGTGATCGCGCTCGGCACCGCCGACGAGCTCAAGGACCAGGTCGGCGGTGACCGCGTCGAGCTGACCATGACGAGCGCGGCCGACCTGCACACCGCGCGGCGCGTGCTCGCCCCCCTGGCCGTGGGGGACCCGCGGACCGACGACGCCACGCTCCGGCTCACGATCCCGGTCGGCGACGGCACGGCCTCGCTCACCACGGCCCTGGGCCACCTGGCCGCCGAACGCGTCGCCGTACGCGACGCCGGGCTGCGGCGGCCGACGCTGGACGAGGTGTTCCTCACCCTCACCGGACACTCGACCGGCGAACCGGCCACGACGAAGACGAAGGAGCACACCCGATGAACGCCCTCCAACTGGCGATCGCCGACGGCATGACGATCACCAAGCGCAACGTCCTCAAGATCAGGCGCGCGCCCGACCTGCTGGGCGGCGTGATCATCCTCCCGATCGTGTTCGTGCTGCTGTTCGCGTACGTCTTCGGCAGCATGATGCAGCTGCCGGGCATGTCGTACCAGGAGTACATGATCCCGGGAATCTTCGTCCAGACGATCGTGACGAGCGCGCAGATCACCGGCTACACGCTCACCCTGGACCTGCAGAAGGGCATCTTCGACCGGTTCCGCACGCTGCCCATGGCCCCGTCGGCGGTGCTGACCGGACAGACCTCCAGCGACGTCCTCATGAACGCGAGCAGCGTCATCGCGATGACCCTCGTCGGGCTGGCCGTCGGCTGGCGCGTCCACTCGGAGCCCTACCGGGCCGTGCTGGGCTTCCTGCTGCTCCTGCTGTTCGCGTACGCGTTCTCGTGGGTGACCGCGACGGTCGCGCTCGCCCTGCGCAAGCCCGAGGTGTTCAACAACATCGCCACCATCGTGTCGATGCCGCTGGTCTTCCTGTCCAACGCCTTCGTCGACAGCACCCGCCTGCCCGGACCGCTGCGGGTAGTCGCCGAGTGGAACCCCGTCTCCACGGTCGTCCAGGCCACCCGCGAACTCTTCGGCAACACCAACGCGGCCATGCCGACGCCCGGCGCCTGGCCACTCCAGCACGCGGTGCCGGCGACGTTGCTCTGGTCGGTACTCCTCCTGGTCGTCTTCGTACCCCTCTCCATCCGGCTGTACAAGAAGGCGGTCAGCCAGTGATCCGCCTCGACGAGACAGGGCAGGTGACGGATCGGATGGAACCGCGGACACGCGTCTCCGGCAGAGAGCGCGACAGGGTCGTGCACCGGCTCCAGCAGGCGTTCGCCGACGGCCGCCTCGGCCCCGGCGAGATGGAGGAACGGCTCGAACGCGCGCTCACGGCGACCTCCCACGGCGACCTGCTGCCGGCGGTCGCCGACCTGCCCGACGACCTGGACGCCCCGGACGACGTGGTCCGGCTGACCCCCACGGCCGGACGTGTCAAACGGTCGGGCGACTGGCGGGTCCCGCGCCTGCTGCGCGTCGAGTCCGAGTACGGCAGGGTGCGGCTCGACCTGTCCCGAGCCCTCGTCCGGTATCCGGAGATCGACATCGAGTTACGGCTCGCGTACGGCTCCGCCACGATCGTCCTCCCGCCCGGCGCGACCGCGAACACCGACGGCGTCCGCATCGGGTGGGGCAGCGTGACCTGCGGGGCGCCCGGCCGCCCGCGTCCGGGCGGTATTCACGTTCGGATCACCGGAGAACTCGAGTACGGCCGCCTGCGCGTCCGTCCCTCACGCGGATGGCTCGGCACCCGCCGTTAGGCCCCCGGCGGGAGCCCGAGAGCGCCGGGTTCGCGGATCCGGCTCGCCGACGGAACCGTAGGCGAGCCGGCGGACGTCGTCACGCGGGGCGCTGTCCGCCCGCTCTCAGGGACCGGTGCAGGGCGAGGGAGGAGATGACGGTCGCGGCTCCCGTGACGACGACCGCCATGTGCGGGGAGGTCACCTCGGCGGCGACGCCGACCAGGGCGCCGCCCAGGGCCTGGCCGGTCATCATTCCCGCCGAGGCCAGGCCGAACGCCTGCCCCCTGACCGCTTCGGGCACCGCGTCCACGAACCACCGCTGCAACCCCAGCTGGCAGGCGGTCGACGCCGCCGCGGAGAGCATCACGATCAGCGCGGCCCCGGCGAGCCCCGGCTGGACGGCGAAGGCGAACAGGGGGACGCCCGACACGACCGCGAGGGGAAACGCCAGCCGTTCCCTGCCCGCGGGCGAGACGAACCGGCCGACGACGAAGCTCCCGGCCGCCAGGCCGACGGAGGCGGCGGCGAGCGCGAGCCCGGCGGCGTTTCCCAGGTAGGGGACCATCATCGCCTCGGCACCCACCACGAGCGAGACCGGCAGCCACTGCGCGAGCAGCAGGCCACGCACCCGGGGGTCCGCCAGCAGGGCCCGGTTGACCCGCAGCGTCTCCCGTACGGCACCGTCCCCCTTCGGGTCCGCGACGCTCGCGTTCCCCGCCTTCCCGGCAGCGGAATCACCGCCGCCGGTGAGGCCGGTGTCGGTGAGAACGGTGGTGGGAAGACCGGTGTCCTCCGTACCGGCGCCGGGGGAGCCCTCGTCCCTCGCGCTCCCCGCGCGCCCCGAGTCCCCCGCGTTCCTGGCGGGGAAGTCGGGCAGGCCGTAGCGCAGCACCGCGGCCGCCAGGGCGGACAGGGCGGCGGTGACGGCGAGCGCCCCCGCGGGTCCCGCGAGGGCGAGGATGGCGCCGCCCGCCGCCAGGCCGCCGATCTGGGCCCCGGCGGACGTCACGTTCAGCACGGACCTGGCCAGGACGAACGCGTCGCCCGGCAGCAGGTCGGGCAGGAGGGCGCTGCGCGCCGCCCCGAAGACCGGCGAGAACAATCCGGTGACCAGGACCAGGACCAGCGTCGCCCAGACGGGCAGCCCGGCGAAGGCCAGGAGCAGGCAGGTCACCACCCGCAGCAGCTCACCGGCGACCATCAGCGCACGCGGCCGGATCCGGTCGGCCAGCGAGAGCAGGAACGTCCCGCCGACGATGTACGGAAGGAAACCCACCATGTACGTCGCCGCCGACAACCCCGGCGAGCCGGTCCGCGCGTAGACCAGCGCCGACAGGGCCAGCATCTTGACCTGGTCCCCCGCCACCAGGAGGGTGAAGCTGCCGAACAGGACACGGAACTCCCGGCTCGCGAAGACCTCCGTGTAGGTCGCGCCGCGTTCTTGTGTGGTCATGGAGACGATGCTGGGAGGTGTCCGGACGGCTGGCTAAGCTTTCGGATATATCCGAAAGGTCGTTTCATGGTCTTCCGCATCGAGGTCACCCCGCAGGACATCATGGCCAGCAGGTTCGCCATCTCCCCGCTCATCGTGACCAAGCACGCGCTCTGGATCCTCTCCGGCCGGCGGGAGGCCGGGGAGTGGCGGGCGTGGGCCGGAAGGATGCGGGAGCCGTACGGGAGACTGCTGCTCGCGCACCCCGGGCTGGGGCCCATGGTGGCGCTGTTCCGCGAGCGCGACTACAACGCCGACTTCCCCGCGCCGCCGCCGACCGGGGTGAACACCCCGGTCGAGGCGGAACTCGCGGTGGTGCGCGCCACCCCGGTGGCGCGGGCGCACGCCGAGATCACCAGGAACCTGGAGGGGATGCCGCGCCTCCCGGATCCCGTCAGGGACGTGCTCTTCTCACCGGACGTCGTACGGCTGTTCGCCGAGGCGCTGACCGCGGTCTGGCAGGAGATCGTCTCTCCCGCGTGGCCGCGCTTCCACGCGATCCTGGAGCGGGACGTGGTCCAGCGGGCGGGCCGCCTGGCCACCTACGGCTGGGCGGCGGCGCTCGACGACCTCAACCCCCGGGTCCGCTGGCGTCCCGACGGTGTCATCGAGGTGCTCTCCAGGGACGCGGACGAGACCTACCGGCTCGACGGACGCGGGCTGCTCTTCGTGCCGACCGTGTTCCCCACCGGGATCGGCTCCTACCTGGAGACCGACTGGCCGTACGCGATCAGTTATCCGGCCCGGGGCACCGGCATCCCGCCCGAGACGCCGGACGGCCTGGCCGGGCTGATCGGCAGGACCAGGAGCCGCCTCCTGCTGGAGCTGGCGACCCCCGCGACCACCACCCAGCTCGTACCCCTGCTGGAGCTGAGCCTGGGCACCGTGGGCGGCCACATCGCCGCCCTGCGCAAGGCCGGCCTGGTCACCGGGAGCCGCACCGGCCGGGGCGTCCTGTACCACCGCACCGCGCTGGGCGACTCCCTGGTCAGCCCCTCGGGACTCCGGCCCTGAGGAACCGTCAGGAAACAGACTGCCCGGCGACCCGAGGCCGGAGCGCCAGGACCGATTCAGGGGGTACCGCGATACCCGGCGGCGCGTAGCCGCGTGGCGATACCGTCCAGACCGCAGGGATCGCCCCAGCGAGAGGCCGGGTTGATCTTCTCCATCCCGCCGATCACCCGCGGTCCCCTGCCGAGGAGCGCTCCCTGCGGATGGGTCGTGTAGATCGGCGTCCCGGCCGGGAGAACCGTCCGGTCCTTGATCACAGGCCACTCCTCCCGGGTGTCCTGGGAGACGAACAGCAGGATCCTGGTGCCCTCGGGTATCCCCCTCCGGAAGTCGGCCACCGAGTGAACCGGGGTCTGCTTCTTCCATGTCCCGCCCTGGAAGAACTTCACGTGGACCAGACCGGCCGAGCGCCCCTTGAACCGCTCGGTCACCCGCACCGGCATCAGCACATAGTGCGTACGGTCGCCGGGAATCCCCTCCTCGACGACCGGTCCCGGTACGAAGTCCTTGACGGTTCCCGCGACGACCAGCGGCATCTTCGCCGCGAGTTCCTCCGGGGAGTTGAGGGGATCGTAGTCGAAGGCGACCTGCCGGAGCAGTTTGACGTCCAGCCTCGTGGCGGGGGCTGGGGCACACCTGGGTCCGGACTCCGCCTCCGCCCGCGGCCCCATCGAGGCCGGCGCCGAAGCAGGGGTGGAGGCCGCCGGTGCGCCCGTGCTCCGATCCACGGTCGCGGGTGTGCCGCAGGCGGTCAACGCGATGAGAGGCGTGAGGACGATCAATCGCATGATCATGAGACGTCCGCGGGCCTCGTCCGGTTCAGTCTCGCGAAGGCCGCCAGGTCGTGGAACCGTGCGAGAACCGGCCGAGAAGAGCATGGACGACCGTCGCGGGGATGGACGCGGGAAGGCCGGAGCATCGAAGCGCCGGCGGTTCCTCACGTGACGACGCGCTCACGTCGCGTGCGACGGGAGCGGGACGCCGGTCAGTTCGGCGCACGCGTCGAGGAGGCCGTCCTGCACCTCGGGCGACCGCGCGGCGGGGTGGGCGAAACAGGGTTCCTGGTGGTGGAAGTAGCCGCCGGTCACGGTGGCCGCAGGGTCCTGGCTCGTGGCCAGCCACACCTGCGTCACGGCGCCCAGGGAGAGGTCGTCGGGCGCGCCCGGCCCTCCCATCTTCGTCGGGACCCAGCCGGGTTCGAGCGCGTTGGACAGCACGTCCGGCCATCGGCGGGCGACCGCGAACGCCAGCACGACGTCCAGCAGCTTGCTGTCGGCGTACGCCCGTGAGCCGTCCCAGTTCCGGGTTCTCCACTGGAGGTCGTCCAGCTTGGGATCCCCGCCGCGGTGCATGCCGGAGCTGAGGTAGACCAGCCGGTCGGGCGGGGTGATGAGTGCCGTGAGCAGGTACGGGGCGAGCACGTTGACCGCGAACACGTGGGACAGGCCGTCGGCGGTCTCGATCCTGCTCGGTTCCCGGTATCCGACGGCGGCGTTGTGGATGATCGCGTCGTAGCGGTCCCGTTCGTTGGCCTGATCCGCCACGGACCGCATCCCCTCGATGGTGGTCAGGTCTCCGACGAGGACGGCCTCCGCCTCCGGCAGCGCCTCGCGCGCGTCGTCGGCGCGGGTCTCGTTGCGCGCGTGCAGCGTGACGCCGTGGCCGTCGTGAACCAGCAGCCGGGCGGCCATCAGCCCGAGGCCGTCGGTGGAGCCGGTGATCAGAATGCGCGCCATGAGAACGATCCCCTTTTGCAGAACATGCTGGTCGTTAACTACCCACGAGGCGGGAGCACACGCCGTCGGACACGCATCGGCCCAGGTGGCACCCCCTGTCAGCGATCTACCGAGGCCCCGCGACACGCGGGGACCGCCGTCCCGCGAAGATCCGGGGACGTGCGGGAACCGCCGTCCGTCAGGGATTCACGAGACGGCCCGAACCGCCGGGAAGCCGGGCGAGCGTCTCAGACGCGCTGGACCGCCCCGTCGGACAGCGCCACGACGGTGACACCGAAGTCGTGGATGGTCGCCGACAGCTCGTCGGGCAAGAGGCCGGGGGCCACGACGACGAGGGAGCCGCGCATCAGTGCCAGCCCGATCAGGGTCGTCATGGCCAGGCTGCACCGCAGGGGCCAGGTGACCAGGAGGACGTCCGACTTCCCCAGCTCGGCGCCCTCGTCGAGCACGTTCATCCGTACGATCAGGTCGTGGTGGGTGAGCACGCCCCCGTCGTCGACCAGGAGGGCGGGCTGCACCGCCGGGTCGAGGAAGGGCAGCGGGACGGGCTCAAGGAGCAGCAGGTCGGCGAAGTCGACGGTGTCACGGGCCTGGCCGAACGCGATCACCTGCCGGACCCGCGAGTCCTCGACGGCCCGCAGGGACGCGTCCGCCAGGCGCGGGGTGGTGATGAGCAGCCGTGCGTCCCACTCGGCCAGCAGGTCGGCCATCTCCTCGCATCCGGAGGTGATCGGCGCCGCCACCCCGCCCGCCGCGATGACCGTGTGCACCGCCAGCGTCTGGGCCACCGCGCTGTCGACGTGGATCCCGGCCACCTGGCGCCGCCGGGCTCCCCGCCTCACCAGACCCGAAGCCCCCCGCGTCACCTCCGCGGCCAGCCGGCGGTAGCCGTACACCACTCCGGCGCCGAGGTCGATCAGTGCGGGCCGGTCACCTCGACCGTGCGCGTAGCCGAACACCGCTTCGGTGAGGGTGCAGCTGGTGGACGGGGAGGTGGGTCTCATTCCGCCGACGGTAGGGCCGCTCGATCCACGCGGGCATCCGCAGATGTATGTAGATGACTGTGTATTCGCCCCCTGCGGCTCGAAAGTGCCCGGCCCACGAGCCCGGTGCCCGGCTCGCACGTCCCGGCGCTCCTCGGACGGTCCCCGATCCGCGGGCCCTGACGCCCCTGGAAGTCCCTGACGCCCCTGGGACAGTGCCCGGCCCGCGAACACCGGCGTCCCCTGGACGGTGCCCGGTCCGCGGCCCCCCGACGCCGCGGCTGGAAGGAGAAATCGGAAGAAGAACCTGGAAACGGCTGGGCGGGCCCGAGCCCTGCGCGACTCGAGCCCGCTGTCGCATGACCCATGGCCCAGGCCCCCACCCCTCCGAGGAGACCTCGACCATCAACAAGGACACGCGACGTCCGCAGCGTGCTCGACCGAGACGCCCGGGATGGTGTGGACCTGCCGTCCCGGACCGGAACTGTGACCGGCACGGTGCGGAAGGCTGGACGTCATCGGTCGAACACCAGGAAAACGTACGGTGCGCGGCGGGCACGACACATGCTCCGGACTGCGTATCCCGGGATGTATCTTCACACCCGCGAATGTGTAGCCCGGTGTGTGTAGAACTCGGTGGAACTCACGGGCGCCGGGTGAGCCGGTGAAGCCGAACGAGCCCGTGAAGCCGGCCGTGCCCGTGAAGCCGGACGAGCCGCCGAACAGGCGAACAGGCGAACAGGCGGCCGTGCCCGCTAGGAGCGGTTCTGCTCGATGACCCAGGTGGCGACCTGCGTGCGGGAGGAGAAGCCGAGCTTGGCCAGGATGTTGGCGACGTGCCGGGCCGCGGTGGCGGGACTGATCACCAGCTCGTCGGCGATGGCCTTGTTGCTCATCCCCCTCGCGATCAGCTCGGCGATCTCCCATTCCCGGCAGGTGAGCGTGGTCATGGGGGCGACGGCCTGCTTGCCGAGCAGCAGGGGCGTCTCGTACGGCTCGTCGAACTGCAGCGCGTAGCGGACCGCCTGCTCCTGGGACATCTCCTGGCCGTGCGCCCACAGCTGCGCGACCAGCGCGTCGCCGAGGCGCACCCGGGCGGGCTGGAGCAGCTCCTCCATCCGCGCCCCGAAGCCGGGGGGCAGCACGGCGCCGCCCATCGCGCTCCTGATCGCGGCGGAGGCCCCGGCCAGGCGCACCGCCCGGCGGTCGTCCTCCTCGGCGAGCGCGAGCTGCGCGAGCGTCTCGATGCGCCGGGCCACACCGAGCCGCTGGCCGGTCCCGATGCAGAGCCGCAGGCTCTCGATCAGCCTGCCCCGGGCGGTGGGGAGGTCTCCCTGGGCCAGCGCGATCCGGCCCAGCCCCGACAGGCAGGTGATGGCCTGCCAGTGGGCGGTGATGTCCTGGAGCATGTCGAGGGCGCGCTCGTAGTGGGCGCGGGCCTCCGCCAGGTCGCCGCGGAGCCAGGCGACCTGGGCGAGGCCGATGAGGGCGACCGGCGCGGCCCAGTGGTTGTCGAGATCGTGGGCGATGGCGAGCGCGGCCTCGAAGGACCGCTGCGACTCCTTCGCCCTGCCCTCGGACAGCGCGAACGTGCCCTCCATGGACCGGATGACCGTCTCGTGCCAGGGGTCGTCGACCATGCGCACGGCCTCCAGCGCCTCGTCCAGCAGGGACCTGGCCCGCTCGGGACGTCGCTGGTAGATGGCGACCCAGGCGAGGATGGCGAGCGCGCCGCTGAGCGGTCCGTACAGGCCCGCCTCGCGGCACAGGTCGACCGCGGCGGCGCAGGCGATCTGCGCGGTGTCGGGGTCGCCCTGCCCGAAGGCGACCTGCCCGCGCAGCGCGAGCGCGTCGCCGCGCACGCACGGCGTCAGCTCCTCGGGGGCGGCGTCGAGCAGGCGGTCGAGCCACTTGTCGGCCGGGGTGAACCTTCCCCCGGCGATGATCGGCCAGCGCAGCAGGACCAGGAGGCGCAGCGCGCTCTCGGGGTCGCCCGCGGACTCGACCGACCAGCGCACCGCCGCCCACACGTTGGCCTGGAGCTCGTCCAGCATGACCAGCATCGGGCAGATCTCGGACCAGGCCGGGCGGGGGCACCGGACGATCGTCTGGTGGATCCGGGCGGCGACCTCGATCATGTGGTCGCGGTGCAGCCGCCGGAACTCGGCCTCCTCGCCCGAGGCGTCGAGCTGCTCGATGGCGTACTCGCGGATCGTCTCCAGCATGCGGTAGCGCGTCTCGCCCGCCACCTCGGCGTCGGCCAGGACCAGCGACTTGTCGACCAGGTCGCAGAGCACCCCCAGGACGTCCTCCGCCCACAGCGCGTTGCCCGCGCAGACCTGCTCGGCCATGTCGAGCGTCCACCCGCCGGTGAAGACCGCGAGACGGCGCAGCAGGATCCGCTCGGGCTCGTTGAGCTGCTGGTAGCTCCAGTCGACGGTCGCCCTGAGCGTCTGCTGCCTGGCCGGGGCCGTCCTGTCGCCCGCCGACAGCAGCCGGAACCTGTCCCTGATCCTGGCGTTGATCTGCTCCACGGTCAGCACCCTGCACAGGGCCGCGGCGAGCTCGATGGCGAGCGGCATCCCGTCGAGGGCCTCGCAGAGCCCGGCGATGTCGGCCGCGTTCTGCTCGGTGACGGAGAAGGCCCGCGAGGCGGCGGTGGCGCGGTCGGCGAAGAGCCGCACCGCCTCGCTGGTGCCGAGGAAGAGCCGCACCGCCTCGCTCGTGCCGAGGTCGTGGCCGTCACTCCTGGGCAGGGTGAGCGGCGGCACCCGCCACACGGTCTCCCCCGCCACCCGGAGCGGCTCGCGGCTGGTCGTGAGCACGCGTACGTCGGGGCAGACGTTGAGCACGGCGCGGCAGAACCGCGCCGACTCCTCGATGAGCGACTCGCAGTTGTCCATCACGAGCAGCAGCCGCCGGTCGCCGAGCGCGTCGATCAGGGTGTCGGCCAGCGCGCGGGACGGCTCGGCCTTGACCCCGAGCACGGCGGCCACCCGGGGCTCGATCTGGTCGCCGCGCACCGCGTCGGCCAGCTCGACCAGCCAGACGCCGCCGGGGAACTCTCCCGCCACCTGGCTCGCGACCCGGACCGCGAGCCTGCTCTTGCCGATGCCGCCCGCCCCGCAGAGCGTCACCACCCGGGCGACGCCCAGCAGGTCGGTGAGCTCTTCCACGTCGGCTTCACGCCCCACGAAGCCGTTGGGTTCGAGGGGGAGGTTGCCTCCGGTGAGGGAGGCGTGTGCGGTGTCCTGGGTCATCGGCTCTTAGGAGAGGTCGCGGATAGAACCGTCACAGAAAGTGTGACATCAATTACCGAACCATGCCCAGTCTTAGGCCTTTTCCGGCCTATGGATTATCCTGCCCCGCCGTGACCGCACACGGCCATCCGGCGCTCATCCGATGGCCATCGCCGGTGCGGCGACTCACACTGCTCCCATGACAGACTCCCCCGCCGACCCGGCTCCCGAGATCGGTGAGATCAGCGTCTCCGGCTGGTACGCCCACACCGACAAGATGGCGAAGGTCGGCTTCCTGACCATCGCCCGCAGGCTTCCGGCGCTGGTGTCGCAGGCCGTCAGGCTGGCGTGGGCGGCCAGTCCCCGCGACACCGCGGTCGCGATCACCCTGAGCCTCCTGAGCGGGGCGTTCACCGCGTTCGGGCTGCTCGCCACGACGGGGGTGCTGTCGGCGCTGTTCGAGGCGGGGCCGACGCCCGACCGGGTACGGGCCGCCCTGCCCGGTCTGATCCTGGTGGGGGTGGCCGCGGCCCTGCGCACCCTCACGCAGGCGGGGGCGGGCTGGGCGCAGTCGCGGCTGGAGCCCCAGGTAGGCCGGATCGCCGAGGAGCGCCTGTACGGGCTGACCAGCCGGGTCGGCCTCGCGGCCTTCGACGACCCCGACTTCCACGACGCGCTCCAGCGGGCCAGGTCGCGCGGGGTCGCCGTCGCGGACGAGGTGGTGGGCACGGCCATCAACACGCTGACCGCGATCATCGGCATCGTCGCCGCGGCGGGCGTGCTGGGGGTGCTCCACCCGGTCCTGCTGCCGCTGCTGGTGCTGGCGGTGCTGCCCGACGCGTGGGCGGCGGTCCGCTCGGCGCGCATGCGCTACACGACGATGTACGCCCTGATCCCGGCGAGGCGCCGCAAGTGGATCATCGCGGAGCTGCTCGCGGACCGCGACCCGGCCGCGGAGGTGCGCTCGTTCACCATGCGCGGCTTCCTGATGCGGATGTACGACGCGGTGGCGACCGCCGAGCAGGCCGTCATGCTCGGCCTGGCCCGGCGGCAGGTCCTCGCGCGGGTCGTCGGCGAGGCGCTGGGCGGCATCGGCACCGCCATGGTCTACGTCGCCCTAGGCGTGCTGCTGGCGGTGGGCGCGGTCCCCCTGGCGGTCGCGGGCACCGCCGTGCTGGCGATCCGTTCGGGCCAGACCTATCTGGCCAACCTGATGTACGCCACGAACCGCCTCTACGAGGAGGGCCTCTACTTCACCGACTTCCTCGACTTCTGCTCCGAGGCCGAGGGCAGGCTGCCCGCCGGACGCCCGGCGAAGGCACCGGAGAGCTTCGAGCGGATCACCGCCGAGAACGTCGTCTTCACCTATCCGGGTTCCACCGCCCCGGCGCTCCAGGGGCTCACGGTGACCATCGGCAGGGGCGAGGTGATCGCCCTCGTCGGGGAGAACGGCTCGGGCAAGACCACGCTGGCCAAGATCCTGTCCGGGCTGTACGAACCGGACGACGGCCGGGTCAGCTGGGACGACACGAACCTGGCGGACGTCGATCCCGACGAGCTGCGCGACCGCATCGCGGTCATCGCCCAGGACCACACGCGCTGGCCGCTGACCGCCCGCTACAACATCAGCATGGGCACCGACAAGGGGGAGCCCGCGCTCGTCGCCGCGGCCGAGGTCGCGGGCGCCGACCAGGTGGTGGCCGAGCTGCCGCACGGCTACAGCACCCTGCTCGACCGGCGTTTCAAGGACGGCCACGAGCTGTCCGGCGGCCAGTGGCAGCGGATCGCGGTGGCCCGCGGTTTCCACCGGGACGCCCCGCTGCTCATCTGCGACGAGCCCACCGCGGCCCTGGACGCCCGCGCCGAGCACGCCCTGTTCGAACGCATCCGGCGGCACGCCGACGGGCGCACCGTACTGCTGATCACCCACCGGCTGGCGAGCGTCCGCTACGCCGACCGGATCTACGTCCTCGACCACGGCGAGGTCGTCGAGCACGGCACCCACGACGAGCTCATGGCTCTCGACGGCCTCTACGCCGACCTCTACGGCCTCCAGGCCAGGGCCTACTCGGCCTGACCATGCCGGGACGGTCTCGACGGCTGTTTCGACGGCTGTTTCGGCGACGACCTCGACGGCCTCCGGGGACCTCCCCAGCGCGAGGGCTTTACCCGGTCTGACCACCCAGGAACGCCTCGATGACGGCCCTGGCGATGGGGGCCGCCACCCGCCCGCCCGGCCCGCCGCCCTCGACCAGGACCCCGACGGCGATCCGGGGAGAGACGGCCGGGGCGAAGCCGGTGAAAACAGCGTGCTCCTCACCTCGGACGGCGTTCTCCGCCGTGCCGGTCTTCCCCGCGACCCTCACCTCCCGGACGGCCGCGGCGACACCGGCCCCTCCCCTCCCGGTGACGGCGACCATCATCTCCGTGAGCCGTTCGGCCTCCTCGGCGCCGAGCGCGCGGCGGTACGGCGAGGGTTCGGTCACGTCGATCACCGTGCCGTCGGCGAGGCTAACCTCGTCCACCAGGTGGGGGCGCATCAGCGAGCCGTCGTTGGCCACCGCCGCCGCGATCATCGCGATCATGAGCGGGGTGGCCCGGACGTCGGACCGGCCCAGCGCCGACATCGCGGTCTGCGCGTCGTCCAGGGTCGGGGGATAGACGCTCCTGGCCACCGGCATGGGCACCTGCAGGTCGTCGGTGTCGAACCCGAATGCCTCGGCCTGCTCGCGCAGCGCGTCCTGGCCGAGGTCGACGCCCAGCTTCGCGAAGGGGGTGTCACACGAGAGCCTGAACGCCTGGAGCAGGGGCAGGGTGCCGCGACCGCAGGCGGCGCCGCCGAGGTTGCGCAGGTAGGTGCCGGTGCCGGGGAGACGGAAGGACTTCGGGGCGCTGACGCGGGTGCCGAGGTCGTAGCGCCCCGAACCGAGCGCCGCCGCACCGGTGACGATTTTGAAGGTGGGTCCCGGCGGGTAGTTCCGCTGGATCGCCCGGTTCAGCAGCGGGTCCTCGGGGTCGCCGTGCAGCCGCTTGTCCACCCGGTCGAGCTTGGCCGCGTCGAAGCTCGTGTAGAGGTTCGGGTCGTACGAGGGCAGGGAGACCATGGCCAGGATCGCGCCGGTGCGAGGATCGATCGCGACGACGGCGCCGGGCTTCCCCGTGGCGCGCAGCCCGTCGTAGGCGGCCCGCTGGGCACCGCGGTCGACGGTGAGCCTGAGCGTGGCGCCGCCCCGGGTGCCGTCGACCAGCCCGCGCACCTTCACCCGGGGGTCGTTGCCGGACAGCAGGGCCTCCTCGGCCTGCTCGACGCCGCCGGTGCCGTGGAGCGAGAAATACCCGGTGATCGCCGCGTAGAGTGGGCCGCCGGGATAGACCCTGCGGTATCGGTACGTGGCGCTTCTGGCCTTGCGGCTGGTCGCGATGACCGTGCCGTCGTGGAGCAGGATCCTGCCCCGGGGACTCTCGAAGCGCGCGATCATCGTCCGCTTGTTGCGCGGGTCCTCGTTGAGCCGCTCGGAGTCCAGCGCCTGGAGGTAGGTCACGTTGGCGAGGAGGGCGAACAGCATCCCCCCGCACATCAGTGCGACGTGGCGCAGCGGAATGTTGATCCGGCGCGCGCGCGGTGCGACCATGGCCCCTCCCCGGACACCCGACCTCGATACCGGTTTAACAGCCGGACCGAAAAGGGCACCTCGACCAGGGGCAAAGCCGTCGTACGGCTTCCGAACGGCCATAAGCCCCAGCGCTCGCCGCAGGGACCCCAGGGCTCGGCGCAGAGGCTCCAAGGCTCGTCGCGGAGGCCCAAGGGCTCGTCGCGGGCACGAACCGCGCGCCCGTCCGGCCTCCCGCCGGCACGGGCCGCGCGATTTCCCGGCACCCGACGACGCGGGCCGCACGACGTCCGGCTCCTCGCCGAGGTGGGGCGTGCGGTTTCCCGGCACCCGCCGACGCGGGCCGCGCGGGTCCCGGCACCCCCGAGGTGGGGCGCTCGGTTCCTAGTCGACCACCGAGTGGTAGTACGCGATCTTGTTCCGGATCGCCACCTGCCTCTCGCGCAGGTTCTCGATCTGTTCCTGCACCCGCCGGTCGTGGGCTTCGAGCAGCGCGATGCGGTCGCGGACCGTGTGGTCACCCGACCTGGTCATCTCCGCGAAGCGGAGCATCTCCGCGATCGGCATGCCGGTGTCACGCAGGCAACGGAGCATGCCGAGCCAGCCGACGTCCTCCTGCGTGAACCTGCGCTGCCCGGCCGCGTTACGGCTGATCGACTCAAGCAACCCGATCCGCTCGTAGTAACGAAGCGTGTCGAGGCTGAAGCCGGTCTCCTCCACCACCTGTCCCGGTGTGTACACACTCACACCGGGCAGCATTTCACCTGGAACCCACTCAAGGTCAAGTCCTACCATTTCTCGGAAATTCACTTGCCCTGGAGTCCACTCCAGCATTCAGGGTGGCCTTCATGACACGCATTCCCCTCGCCCTGGGCACCATCCCCTTCGGCACCGCCCTCGACGACAAGGCCGTCTTCGCGATCCTCGACCGGTTCGCCGACGCCGGAGGCGCCCTGCTGGACACCGCGAACAACTACCCGTTCTGGAACGAGGGCGCCACCGGTGACGAGAGCGAGCTGGCCATCGGGCGCTGGCTGGCCGCCCGGGGCAACCGTGACCGGATGGTGCTGAGCACCAAGTGCGGCGGGCGGCCGACCGTCCCCGGTGACCGGACCCTGGACTCCGCCGAGGGCCTGTCCGCCACGGCGATCGCCGCCGCGGCCGAGGGCAGCCTGCGGAGACTGGGCACCGACCACATCGACGTGTACTGGGCGCACATCGAGGACCGCTCCGTTCCGCTGGAGGAGACCCTGGGCGCCTTCGCCGAGCTGGCCTCGGCGGGCAAGGTTCGTGAGATCGGCGCGAGCAACGTACCGGCCTGGCGCCTGGAGCGCGCCCGCGCCACCTCGCGGGCGAACGGCTGGCCGCTCTACACCAACGTCCAGCTCCGCCACACCTACCTGCGTCCCCGGCCGGGGGTACGGCTGCGGGAAGGGGGCCATGTCCTGGTCCAGGACGACATGCTCGACTATCTGCGCTCGGAGTCCGACCTCACCCTGTGGGCGTACAACACGCTCATGTTCGGTGCCTACACCCGCGAGGACCGGCCTATCCAGGACATCTACGATCACCCGGGCACCGAGCGCGGGCTCGCCGTGCTGCGGGAGATCGCGGGTGAGCTGGGCGCGACCGTCAACCAGGTGGTGCTGGCCTGGCTCATCGGCGGCGACGTGACGACGGTCCCGATCGTCGGCGTGAGCTCCCTCGCCCAGCTGGAGGAGGCCCTGGGCGCCCTGGACCTCAAACTCGACGACGAGCACCGCGCCCGCCTGGACGCCGCCCGCTGACGACCCGCACCCGCCTGGACACCACTCCCCGCTGACACCCGCACCCGCACACGCTTGAACACCACCACCCGCTGACGACCCGCACCCGCTTCGACCTCACCTCCCGCCGACGCCCCCGTACCACGCCCACCCGGACACCACCCGCTGACAGCCCGCACTGACGGCGCCCGCCGACGACGGCCGGCGCCGTCACTCCTGCGGCAGGTGCGCCGACAGGTAGCGGCGGACCAGGTGCTTGCACTCGGCGATCAGCTCGGGGTCCCCGTCGGGCAGGGAGCGGAAGGCGAGCTTGAGCACCGCGTCGGCGGCCTCGACGGCGACGAAGAGGACCCGGTCCAGCTCGGGGCCGAGCGGGGCGCCGAGCAGCTCGACGACGATCGTGCGGAGCCGGTCGGCCACGATGGCGTTGTTCTCCAGGGCGGCGTCGAGCATGCGACGGGTCCCCATGAGGATGGGACCGCCGGGCGAGGCGAGCACTCCCCCGAAGTCGACGACCGCGAACCCCGGCGTGGACCGTTTCATCGCGACGAACTCGTCGATCGCGAGGTCGACCATCTCCGTCCACTCGGACAGCCGCACCTCGGAGAGCCTCACCGTGACCCGGCCGAGGAACGCCTCCAGATTGCGCAGCGCCAGCGCGCGTACGAGACCCTGTTTGTCGGGAAAAAACTGGTAGAAAGTGCCGATCGGCACCTCTGCGCGGCGCGCGACCTCCTTGGTGGTCAGTGCCTCGTAGCCGACCTCGTCCAGTAACCGCGCACACTCGTCCAGCATGCGCTCCACCCGTTCCAGGCTGCGGCGCTGAGCGGGTTGGCGGCGAAGCGTTCCCCCGGAGACGTTCGTCATCTCCCCATCATCCCCCACGACGGACCCGGGGGATTAACATGAGCCAGACTCACGCTATTTGGAGGTCGGGATGTTCCTGTGGGGTACGGCAACCGCGTCCTACCAGATCGAGGGCGCCGTCGCCGAAGACGGGCGGGGCACCTCGATCTGGGACACC
The DNA here is from genome assembly GCF_042428775.1 of Streptosporangium vulgare. Taxonomy (NCBI): domain Bacteria; kingdom Bacillati; phylum Actinomycetota; class Actinomycetes; order Streptosporangiales; family Streptosporangiaceae; genus Streptosporangium; species Streptosporangium vulgare. Next base: position 568,309 of record NZ_JBHMBS010000004.1, read on the forward strand.
TTCACCCACGAGCCCGGCCGCGTCCGCGACGGCGACACCGGAGACGTGGCCTGCGACCACTACCACCGCTGGCCGGAGGACATCGCGCTGATGTCCGGCCTCGGGGTGAACTCCTACCGCTTCTCCATCGCCTGGCCGCGCGTCCAGCCCGACGGGAAGGGCGCGATCAACCAGGCGGGCCTCGACTTCTACGACCGGCTGACCGACGCGCTCCGCGAGAAGGACATCGTCCCCGCCGCCACGCTCTTCCACTGGGACCTGCCCCAGACCCTGGAGGACGAGGGCGGCTGGCTGAACCGCGACACCGTGTACCGTTTCGCCGAGTACGCCGCCGCCGTGGCCGACAGGCTCGCCGACCGGATCCCGCTGTGGATCACCCTGAACGAGCCCTTCATCCACATGGTCTTCGGCTACGCCCTGGGCACCCACGCCCCGGGCAGGACCCTGGTCCTGGACTCGCTCCCGGCCGCCCACCACCAGTTGCTCGGGCACGGCCTGGCCGTACGGGAGCTCAGGGCGCGCGGCGCGGAGAAGGTCCTGATCACCAACAACTGCACCCCGGTCTGGCCCGCCTCCTCCGACCCCGCCGACCTGGCCGCCGCCGACGCCTACGACGTCCTGCACAACCGCCTGTTCAACGATCCCGTCCTCCTCGGCGCCTATCCCGACCTGTCCGCGTACGAGGTGAGCCTCGACTGCGTCCGCGACGGCGACCTGGAGCTGATCGGCGCCCCCCTCGACGGCCTCGGTATCAACTACTACAACCCCACCCGGATCGCCGCGCCCACCGGCGAGGGCCTCCCCTTCGAGGACGCGGGCGTCACCGGCTACCCCACCACCGCCTTCGGCTGGCCCGTCGTCCCGGACGGCCTGCGCGAACTCCTCTCCGGCCTCAAGGCCAGGTACGGCGACGCCCTCCCCCCGGTCTACGTCACCGAGAACGGCTGCTCCCAGCCCGACGAGCCCGGCCCCGGCGGCACGGTCGACGACCAGGGCAGGATCGCCTTCCTCGACGGCCACATCGGGGCCGTCGAGAAGGCGCGGGCCGAGGGGGTGGACGTGCGCGGCTACTACGTCTGGTCCCTGCTGGACAACTTCGAGTGGGCCGAGGGCTTCAGCCAGCGCTTCGGGCTCGTGCACGTCGACTTCCCCACCGGGACGCGCACCCCGAAGTCCTCCTACCACTGGCTGCGCGACCGCATCTCGCGGGGCCTGACCGGCACGCCCTCCCAGCCGTGACGCCCCGGGCGCGCGGGGAGTCCCCCGCGCGCCCGGGTTCGCGCCCGACGGGTACCGGACCCGGGATCCGTGCGACGCGGTCGCGAACGTGGACGTGGTCGCGAACGTGGACGTGGTCGCGAACGTGGACGTGGTCGCGAACGTGGACGTGGTCGCGAACGTGGACGTGGACGGAAAGACGAACGACCGGCCGTAGTCCGAAAGATGTACGGCGGCTTCGGCGTCACGCAGGAGGTCACGCGGGGTCCGGCGTCACATGATCGTAGGTGAGAAGAAGCGGAACCCGATCCCCCTACCCGCCTCCCCGGCCACGGCACCGGCCCCGAACGCGGACCCGGACCCCGGCTCGCACGCGAACCCGGACCCGAACGCGGACCCGGGATCCGCGCGACGCGGTCGCGAACGTGGACGCGGAAGCGAACCCCGGCCCGGACCCAGATCCGGACGCGGACCCGGGTGCGGACCCGGACGCGGACGCGGAGCACAAGGGCACGCGGGGTCGCCGCGTCCCCTGGCGTCACCGACGGAGACTGAAGTTGACCACCGAACTGGTACTGACCCTGGGAGCCCTCGCGCTCGTCGACAGCACGAGCTTCGGGACCCTCGGCATCCCCGCCTACCTCCTGCTCGCCTCGGACCGGTCACCGGCCGGCCGTCTGCTGGTCTATCTCGCCACGGTCGCCGCCTTCTACTTCGCCGTCGGCGTCGCCCTGATGCTCGGGCTGGCCGCGGCCCTCGACACCTTCGAGGAGGCCCTGTACAGCCGCACCGCCTACTGGATCCAGCTGGTGATCGGCGTGGGACTGTTCCTGCTCAGCTTCCGTTTCGACTCCAAGAAGCGGAAGGACAAGCCGGGGCGCTGGGAGCCCCGCCTCGGCGGGCCGGGGGCGATGGTCCTCCTGGGGCTGACCGCCGCCCTGCTGGAGGTCGCGACGATGATCCCCTATCTCGGCGCGATCGGTTTCATGACCGGCGCGGACCTGCCCGCCGCCCAGTGGGTGCCGCTGCTCGCGGGCTACGTGCTCGTGATGGTCCTGCCGCCGCTCGTGCTGCTCGGCGTCAAGACCGTCGCCGGAGGCCGGCTGGACCCGAAGCTGGAACGGCTGCGCGCCTGGATGCGCAGGCACTCCGCCTCCGCGATCGGCTGGACCCTCGGCATCGTCGGTTTCCTCGTCGCCCGCGACGCCGCGTGGCGCCTGTTCTCCGGCTGACCTCGACATCCCGTTCGCGGCCGAGCCCGGCGTCCTGTTCGCGACTGATCTCGACATCCTGTTCCCGGGCCGATTCCGGCGTCCTCCGGCCCTGCCACCCAGCGGCACGACAGACCGGGAACCAAGGACCGAACCCGTCCCCTCCTCGAACCGGTCCCACTGACCACCCCACCCACCCCCCACGGGAGCCGACGGAAAACCCGTTGCAAGACAACGAGACGGGCCGTACCGTCTAGCGCCATGTGCATGTACTTCGCCTGTCACCTGTCCGGCTACGTGATCCGTCCCCGCGGCGGCCGGGCTCTGGCCCGCTAGGGACGCGTCACCTCTTTCCCGTTGTCCACGCGTCCCCGATGCGCGCCCAGGGCCTCCGAGACCTCTTCTCATCTCGGACCCGAAAGGGCGAAAGCTGTGGCGTACTCCTTCGCGCACGGAAACCATTCACACACCCAGAGAAAGGTCAGGAACGGCGGTGGCCGCAGTGACCGCGACCGGGCCAGACGCACCCTCTCGCAGAACTTCCTCGTCGATCCGCACGCCGTACGGCAGATGGCGAGGGCGGCCGGATCGCACGAGCTGCTCCTGGAGCCGGGCGCGGGAGAGGGTGCTCTCACCCTCGCCCTCGCGGAAAGCTGCGCCAGGGTCGTGGCGTACGAGATCGATCCGCGGTACGCGGGCAGGCTCGCCGTCCGCACCCGCGACGACGACCGGATCGAGGTGGTCAGGGGTGACTTCCTGACCACGCGGGTCCCGCGCGAGCCGTTCGCGGTCGCCGGGAACATCCCGTACTCGATCACCTCCAGGATCGTCGACTGGTGTCTGCGCGCGCCCGCGCTCACCTCGGCGACCCTGCTCACCCAGTTGGAGTACGCGCGCAAGCGTTCCGGCGACTTCGGCCGCTGGAGCAAGCTGACCGTGCTGACGTGGCCCGGTCACTCCTGGGAGCTGGCCGGGCGCGTCGGGCGTGAGAGCTTCCGGCCGGTACCCGCCGTCGACTCGGCGCTCCTGCGGATCACGTCGCGCCCCGTCCCGCTGCTGGACGGCGGCCGGGACGCGGCCTGGCGGGAGTTCGTCGAGTACGGCTTCACCGGGCTGGGCGGTTCGCTGCGCGCCTCGCTGCGGATGCGGTACGCCCCTCGCCGGGTCGACGCCGCGTTCGCGGAGGCGCGGGTGGAGCGTGACGCCGTGGTGGCGTTCGTCCATCCCGACCGGTGGCTCACACTCTTCGAGCTGCTCCACTGAGAACCCCCGGGCCCCCGGGTCCGGCCCGCCCCATCGGCCGGACCCGGGGGCCCCATCTTCATGACGAACGGGCACCCCCCGGAAACGACATCTCCCGTGTCCCGCGTTCGCATTGACTCGAACTGGAAAGCGAAGTCATGAGATCTCGTAACATCGGCATCATGATGACTTCCACGGGTTGCTATCCGTGTGATCAGGAAGCGCGGTTCGACGTGTCGCCCCCGCGGGAGCGGGTCGCGTTCGACGACCACTGGCGGGTGGCACACGCGATCAACACCGCGCTGCCCGGATGGCTGGTGCTCGTCCCCCGCCGCCATGTCACGACCGTCGCGGCCCTGACCGACGCCGAGGCGTCCTCCCTCGGCCTCTGGCAGGTCCGGCTGTCGCGGGCGCTCCACGAGGTGACGGGTTGCGTGAAGACGTACGTGGTGCAGTTCGCCGAGCTCGAAGGCTTCGAGCACGTGCACTTCCACGTCGTGCCGCGCATGGGCGACCTGCCCGGCGAGCTGCGGGGTCCCCGGGTGTTCGGGCTCATGAACGGCACGTGCGGCGAGCACGTCACCGCCGGGCTGATGGACGAGACGGCCGTCAGGCTCGGCAAGGTCCTCCAGGAGGGCACCGTGGAGACCGCGCCACCGGGCGGGAGCTAGTCCTCGTCCGTCCACCCGGGGCTCACGGAGCGCTTGGCCCCCATGGCCGCCCGGCGGATTCTGGCCGCCCCGTACTCGCCGGGTGCGAGGCAGCCGGGGCACGGGGGAATGCCGTGGGCGTTGGGCATGTATCTCCAGCCGGTCACCTGGTTCACGGCGCGGACGCGGTGGATCTCCTTCGCGCCGATCGCCCGGGGGATGAAGACCTCGTATCCCCGGGCGTCGTCGCACCCGGCGATCAGGGCGGCGGCCTCGGCGCTGGGGAGCCGCCCGTGCTCCCGCCCGTAATGGCCCACGAACACCGGCTCGTCGTCGGGCACCCGGAAGTCGACGGCCGTCACCGTACGGCGCCCGCCGCGCTTCAGCTCGCGGACCCACTGGTGGGTGAGCTGGTAGGAGGGCAGGATCGGCAGGCAGAACAGTCCCGGCAGGCCGTCGCGGTCGCGGCTTCGCGCGCGGATTCCGGCCCGCCGCACCGATCGGATGTTCTTCTCCGCCGTGAGATGGACGAACAGTGTCATGCGGTCACCCCTCCGGGATATGACGTTCGGTCTTCCAAATGCACCTCATCTCCCCCTGAACCCATCGAAGGTCCACGAGATCCCTGAAATCCGTCATCTTCGTGAAATCCGTGAGATTCGCGAAGATCAGCCAGAGCGTGACGGCAGCCTAACCCGGCGCGCGGCCACGGCAAACGGCTTTTCCGGCGGGCCCTGCCCCGGGCCTCTCGGCTGCCCCTCCTCTACTCCTCTACTCCTCGGCGGCGTACGGGCGGTCACGCCGGGCGTCGCGCAGGACCGAGCCCCACCACAGGAGCCGGTCGAGCAGCACCTTCGCGGCGAGGTTCGGGCCGTCGGGGTCCTTGAGGACGCCGTCGAGGTCGAACAGCTCGTAGTACCGGGGGAAGGTGACGTAGTCGCGGACCGTGTGAGCGTGCAACTCGCCGAAGACCTGGCGCAGTTGCTCGATCGCCAGGAGGCCGCCGCTCCCCCCGCTGTAGCCGACGAAGCCGATCGCCTTGGCCTCCCACTCGGTGTAGTGCCAGTCGATGGCGGCCTTCAGCGAGGCCGGGAAGCTCCGGTTGTAGTCCGGCGTCACCACGACGATCGCGTCGGCCGCCGCGATCCGCCGGGTCAGGTCCGCCATCTCCGCGGGACGGGCCATGTTCGGTTCGAGCGCGGGCGGCAGGCGCGGCAGTTCGAGCGGCAGCGGCGTGTCCGCCAGATCGATGAGGTCCACCGTGAACCCGCCGTGCCGCTCGGCCCGCTCGGTGAACCAGTTCGCGACCACCGGGCCGAACCTGCCCTCCCTGACGCTACCGATGATCACTGCGAGGTTGAGGGTCTCACTGGGCATCGCTGTGCTCCCTGTCTGAGATGCGAGGTCGGAGGCGACCGTGGAGGTCACGTCCATCAACCTGCCGGGCGGGGCGGAGACCAGGAAGACCGGGCCGAGACTGGTAGTGGCAGGGCCACGACCCCGGCGGCCACGGCTGTTACGTTCGAAACGTGAGCGACAACGAGCTGGGCATGTTCCTGCGCATCCGCCGTGAAGCCGTCACCCCCGCCGAGGTGGGGCTGCCCACCGGCCCCCGCCGCCGCACGCCGGGCCTGCGCAGGGCCGAGCTGGCCACGCTCGCCGGAGTCAGCGTCGAGTACCTGACCCGGCTCGAACAGGGGCGCGACCGCCACCCGTCCGCGCCCGTGCTCTCCGCGCTGGCCACCGCGCTACGGCTCACCACGAGCGAGCGCGTCCACCTGCACCGGCTCTCCAAGGCGGCCGACGGCGGCTTCACCTGCATGGGCGCCACGATGCCGGCCCGCGCGGTCCGTCCCACCGTGCGGGCACTGCTCGACCGGCTGGAGCCCACCCCCGCCCTGCTCCTCAACCGGCTGAGCGAGATCCTCGCCTGGACCGCGGGCTACGAACGGCTGGCGGGGCCGATCGGCCTGCTGGAGGGCGGCCCTCCGAACCTCGCCCGCTTCGTGTTCACCGACGTCCGGGCGCGGACCGCCTACCCCGACTGGGACCGTGTCGCCGACGAACAGGTCGCCGCCCTCAAGCACGGGCCGTTCCGGGCCGACTGGCACATCGCCACGCTGGCCGACGAACTCGCCGTCACCGCCGGGGCGGCCTTCTCCGGACGGGTGGAGACCCTGCCCGGCCTCCCCAAGTCCAGCGGCGTCACGCGGCTGGTCCACCCCGACGCGGGTGAGCTGCGCCTGGCGTACGAAACCCTCGAACTGCCCGCCGACGACGACCAGCGCCTCGTCGTCCATCTCCCCGCCGACAGCGCCACCTCCGCCGCGCTCGACCGCCTCGCCGGCCGCCACCCGGGCGCCCTGCGCGCGGTCTCCGGCTGACACGGGGCGCGTCGCCCGCCGGGGAAGCGGACCATACCCGCGTACGGCCCGATCGAGCCGGTAACAGCGTGGCTCCCTCCGCTGTGCACCACAACAGGCATAATCGAGACGATCAGCCTGGCCGGGACGCACGCGCGATGCTCTCGTCCAGTTCGTACCAGCGGGCGGATCCCCTCCACCGACACCCACGTCACACCACGTGACGACCGTCCAGCGACCCGGGCGTCAGACAGGAGGAGCGTATGCGTCTCGCCATACGAGTCGGAGTGGCCACCGCTCTCATGGCGGCCCCGAGCGCCCCCGCCGAGCCGGTCGGCCCGCCCACTCCCGCGCCCGCGCCCGCAGCGGCAGCGGCAGCGGCCAACATCAAAGCCCTCCCCACCCCGGTCGCCACAGCCAACGCCGCACCCACCCCCGCCGCCACGAACAGTTTCAAAGCCGCACCCACCCCGGTCGCCACGGTCGGCGCCAAAGCCGCGCCGACCCCCACCCCCACCCCCGTCGCCACGTCCACTCCCACCCCCGCCCCCAGCGCCACGCCCACTCCCACCCCCAGCGTCACCGCGACCGTGAACGCCACCTCAACCGCGACCGCGACAGCGACCGCGACCATTAAGAGCAGGACCAACAGCACGGTCTCGCTGCCTCCCTTCGGCGGCAGGAACACCATCCCCCCGTGGCTGAAAAAGGTCCCCTCGCTCCGCGTCGTTCCCATGTGGCCCCGCCAGGCCAGCAGTGTCCGGATATTCGTGCACTGCCCCCCGAAGTCGAACCACGCGATCATCGGCTCCACCGCGTTCAACCTGAAGGGATCGAGGCGCATCTACCGGGAGGTGGGGCTGGGACTCTCCAACCGGGGGCTGGGGCACCGCGCCGTGTCCATCTCCTACTTCGCCCTGCCGGGATTCCACAAGGCGTGCCTGACGTGCGTGAAGGTCACGATGAACAAGAGGACCCGCATCAGGCGGATCAAGGTCCTCGGCCGGGACTCCGCCCCCATCTACCTGCGAAGGTTCAGCATCTGGCAGTTCTTCGACTCTCCGAGAGTCTGCGTCAGACGCGGACGTTGCTGACATGTCGCTCCACCGCCTCGAAGGCGGTGCTCTCCCAACGGGAGACGCCGGAGATCGCCGGCTGATCTGAACCTTTTGTGACCCCGGACACAGGATTTCACCTCACCGAAACCTACGGCGGCATCACAGCTGGGTAGAGTCCCGCCATCCTCGACAACGTTGACCCCTTCATCGGCGTAGCGGCCACCGACCTGCCTCGGGCACACGGTCTGGCCGCCACTTGGTGGCGCCCGAAACCCCAGGTGGGCAACACCCACCCGGGCGCCACATCGCCGCTGGGCATGGTCTCGGCCTGTGCTTACTCCGGCGCGTACCCGACCGGATACGGAAGGTACACCAAGAACACCGAGGGCGTGCCCGAGGAGATGTTCGGGCGGCTACAGGCGTCCGGGTTCAGCCATTTCCAGCAGTCCGGCACCGGCGCGATCCGCAAGTACTACAACTACGTCCGGGTCACCCCGATGGTGCAGCCGCTGGACGCGCTGGGAGAGTCCTGGCCGCTGCACGACGAGGTGGCGGAGGCGGGCTACTACGCGGCCACCCTGGACACCGGGGTCCGCTGCGAGCTCACCGTGGGCACCAAGGTCGCCGTCCACCGGTACACCTTCCCCGAGCACAGCAGCGCCCGCGTGGTGATCGACCTGTCCTGCGGCGGCCTCGCCATCGAGCACGGCCGCACCGTGCCGTTGCGGGCGCAGGTGGAGAGCATGGGCCACGGCCGGGCCCAGGGCACGGTGGTGATGGAGGGCGTCCCGCTGTCGGTGTACCTGGACGTCGACAGCCCGGGCTGGCGGCAGATGCTCTGGTACGACCGCAGGCTCATCGACGGCGGCACCCGCCTGGACTTCGACAGCATCCGGCACACCACGCTGCGGCCCTTCGGCATGCTCTTCATGGGGCCGACCGAACCGGGGCAGACGATCGAGGTGCGGCTCGGGTTCTCGCTGCGCGGGTGCGAGCAGGCACGGCAGAACCTGGAGAACGAGTGCGGGCACGCGCGGACGGCGTTCGACGCGGTGCGTTCCCGGACCCGGGTCCGCTGGGGCGACCATCTCGACCGCGTCCAGGTCGAGGGCGGCACACCGGCCCGCCGCACCGTCTTCTCGACGGCGCTCTACCATTCGCTGATCAAGCCGTGCTTCGCCGACGACGAGAGCCCGTTCTGGCCGACCTCCGGGCCGTTCGCGTTCGACGTGTGCACCATGTGGGACATCTACAAGACGCAGCTGCCGCTGCTCTCGGCCATCGTCCCCGACCGGGCCGCGGACCTGCTGGAGTCGCTGATCCGGGTCTGCGAGGAGGAGGGCAACTTCCCCGTCGGCTACCGGATGGCCCGCGGCGCCGACCGGTTCCACCGCCAGGGAAGCGCGCTCGTGCACACCGCGCTGGCGGACGCCCACGCCCTCGGCAGGGTGGGCCTCGACTGGAACTGGGCGCTCGTGCACATGGTCGACGACCTGCGGCGCCTGTACGGCGAGGACTTCTTCGAGCACGGGGTGGTGCACCCGATCACCCACACCCTCGACCTCGCCTACGGTTACCACTGCACCGCGCAGGTCGCGCGGGCGCTGAACGACCGGCGCCTCGCCGACGATCTTGAGGAACGCGGCCGCCAGTGGGCCAACGCCTTCGACCCGGGCACGGGGCTGCTGCGCGACTCGGAGTTCTACGAGGGCGGCAAGTGGAACTACTCGTTCCGGCTGCTGCACGACATGGCCGCGCGGATCGCCCTGGCCGGGGGCGACCGGGCGTTCGCCGGCATGCTGGACAGGTTCTTCGGCTTCGGCGCCGCGCCGGTGACGCAACCCGGCCTGCGCCCCCAGCCGGCGGAGATGGCCGCCGGATACGCCCTGAACCGGTTCGAGGGGCTGAACAACGAGCCCGACATGGAAGCGCCGTGGGCGTACCACTACGCGGGACGTCCCGACCGTACGGCCCAGGTGGTACACGCCGCGCTGACCTGGCAGTTCGGCACCGGACCCGGCGGCCTGCCCGGCAACGACGACTCCGGCGGCCTGAGCTCCTGGTACGTCTGGGCGTCGCTGGGGCTGTTCCCGATCGCCGGGCAGAACCTGTTCCTGGTCAACGCGCCCGCGTTCGCCAGGTCCGTGCTCAGGACCGGCGGCGGTGAGTTCGTCGTCGAGACCAGCGGGCACCGCGAGACGCCGATCGGTGTCGACGGCCTCGATCGCGACCTGCCGGCGCAGTACGTCCAGTCGGCGACCCTCAACGGCGAGCCTCTGCACGCAACGCACCTGAGCGCCGCCACCGTGCACCGGGGCGGCGTGCTGCACCTGCGGCTGGGCCCGGAGCCGTCGGGGTGGGGGCGGGAGGCCCGCCCGCCGTCCCTTTCCGATCCGCCCGCCAAACCGAAGGAAACACGATGACCAACCCCCGCCGCCGTCTCGTCATCGTGGTCAGGGCCGATCCGGTCATCTGCGGCCACTCCGGCGAGGCCCGCAACCTCGCCGAGGTGGCGCTGACCCGCGGGTTCGACGACGTACGGCTGCTGACCTGGCCGATTCCGACGCTGCAGGCGGCCGGGCTGCCGCTCAAGCCGCTCGACCGGCTGCTGCCGTACAGTCCGGGGATCACCGTGGAGCGTCCGGAGCCCGTCGGTGACTACCGGGTGCCGGACGGGCGCCACCAGGCCGGGCTCACCGGCCGCCTCGTGGAGCTGCTCGCCGAACCGGTGCCCACGACCTGCCTGTCCATGTATCTCGTCCCGCACACCTCGGTGGTCATGGACGCGGTCGGGGCCGCGCGCGCGGCCGGGTTCGCGCCCGACGTGCGCACCGTCGCGAAGGCGGTCGGCTCCGACGTGACCAACGTGATCCGGTCGTGCCTGCGGGAGGGCCGGTTCGGCGCGGCGACCGTGCTGTTCACCACGTTCCTGGCCAACGACGAGGTCGTCGCGGTCTCCGAGTACACCCGGGAGGAGATCATCGCCTCGGCCGAGCAGGTGGACGCCCACTGCGGCACCGGGTTCGCCGAACAGTGCCGGCGCCGCGTGACCGTCAGCTACCCGCCGATCGACTCCAGCGCCTTCCTCGACCTGGATCCGGCGGACGTGGACGCCGCGCTCGCGAAGCGCGGCCTGGAGCGCGACGGCTACATCCTGTTCCTGTCCCGGGTGACCCGGGCCAAGGGCATCGACGACCTGATGGCCGCCTACGGCCGGATGCGCTGCCGGTCACGCGTGAAACTGGTCGTCGCCGGCACCGGGACCGCGCTGGAGGAGGTGCGCGCGCTGGCCAAGGAGGACGACCGGGTGATGGTCCTCACCGATGTCGACGACCACGAGAAACCGCTGCTCATGCGCGGTTGCGCGGCATACGTCCTGCCGACCAGGCCCGAGCCCGACTTCGTCGAGACGTTCGGCATCGCCCTGGCCGAGAAGATGCTGGCCGGCGGCGGACCGATCGTCACCACCATGACGGGCGGGACCCTGGAGGCGGTCGGCGACACCGCCGTCATCGTCGAGCCCCGGGACATCGGCGGCCTGGCCGCCGCCGTGGACCGGGTGGTCCTGGACATGCCCGCCGCCGAGCGGCAGGACCTGGAACTCCGCGCCCGCACCCGCGCGATGGCGTTCGACCGGGCCGCGGTGTTCGACGGCCTGTTCCCGCAGGAGGCACTCACCGCCGGGGCCCTCTGACTCCGCGCCGGGGCCCCGGCGGCCCGTGATCCTCGGCCGCACCTCGGCCGCACCTCGACCGCGCCTCGACCGCACCTCGATCGTCCGTCTCGCCGGCGCGGTCCCGGCCGGGCGGAGTGACGCGCGGACCGGGACCCGCCGCCACTCGCCGGGCAACCGGGGTCCGTCGCCACTCGCCGGGCAGCCGGGACCCGTCGGCGCTACTCGCCGGGCAGCCGCGTCGCTACTCGTCGGGCAGCAGGTACCGCCAGGAGAGCACGAAGAGCGCCCCGGAACCGGTCTTGAAGAGTGGCCTGCCGTGCTCCTGCCCGGCGGGCACCGCCTTGGTGATCGCGCTCACCGCCGCCCCCTCGACGTCCTTCTGCCAGACCGGGTCCACCGTGCCCGAGGGCTCGGGGACCCCCGCGGGCCACGGCGCCGGCTTACCCTCCGCCGACGCGGCCCCTTCGGCGACGATCCGGACGCGGGTGGAGACGTAGTCGGTGCCCGAGGCGGCGGCCCGGGTCGCCAGGCCCTCCATCAGCTTCTTCGCGTCCAGAAGCTCCTTCGGGTAGAAGCCCGAGACCTGCTCCAGGGCCGGGACCCGGACCTCCAGCATCTTCCCGTCCTTCCCCCGCACGCCGAGGACGGTGGCCGGCACGTCCGTCACCATCGGCGCACCCGGCCTGGGCGTCGCGGTCGGCGACTGCCCGGTCAGGTACGTCTCCATCGACGTGACCGTCTCGTCCACCTCGGCATCGGTGAGCTTCAACTGCCTGCTCGCGTCAACGATCACCAGGCCGTCGCTGTACAGCACCACCTTCGGCGGGCGCAGCACGTTCGTGGTCGGGGTCACGAACCCGCCTTCGGCTCCCCACAGGGCGACCGGCTCCGCCGGCCCGTCGTCAACCGGTGTCGCCGACATATCCGCTTCCACTCCTCCACAGGCCGCTGCCAAGGACAACAGCGCCACGAGCAGGGTCATTCGTAGTCTCATGCTCCAGGAACGTACGCTTCCCCCAGGTGGTTCAGCCTGCGTCGTCCGAGGTCAGGCGAATCCACCGGCAAACGGACATCGCGATCGGCCTCGTCGCGGAGCCGGTCCCGCGCCCGCCGCCGTTCGAGCCCGGCGAGGACGGCGGAACTCGGCATCGACGGCGATTCGGCGACGATTCGGCGACGACGGCCACCCGCGAGCCCGGCGCCGGCGGCGAGCCCTCGGCGACGATCTCCGCTTCCGGAGCGAACCCCCGGCGGCGATCCCCGCCCCCAGGGCGAGCCCTCGGCGACGACACACCCACCTTGGCGATAGTTGCGCGCCGCTCCTCGCCCCGTATCGTCCCCACCAGTGATCCCGACCGCGTGAGGAAGGATCGGCGTGACCGACGATGTGGTGCGACACGTTTTCCGGATAGTCGATTCGTTCGACCCCGACGAGTTCGTACGGTTGCTGGCCGAGGACGCCACGCTGGTGTTCGGCAACGCCGAGCCGATGACGGGCCGCGAGACCATCGCCGCCGGGCTGCGGGCGTTCTTCTCCACCATCGCCGGCCTGCGGCACCGGGTCGTGCGGAACTGGCAGGTGGACGCCGACATCATCGCCGAGACCGAGGTGACCTACCGGCGGCTCGACGGCAAGGAGGCGAGCGTCGTGGCCGTGTCGATCTGGAGCACCCGCGACGACGGCCTGATCACGGACTACCGCATATTCGTCGACCTCGCCCCCGTCTACGCGGTTTGACGATCGTCCTCACCCCTGAGGGTGCGTGGGCGATCGGACCGGGAGGAGGGCGCGTTCGACCTCGGACGCTTCGAGCGGCCGGTCGCGACCGGCGCGCCGGTGTGAGCCGTCGTCGCGCTGTTCGTACCGGTGGTGCCGGCGGGGGCGTTGGCCGATCACCGCCAAGCGAGCGTTCCGGTGACCCCATGGAACGCGGGACCACCGCCAAGCGGCCGTGCCGGTGGCCCCACGGAACGCGGGACCACCGGCACGGCATGTCATGCGAGGTGGTGGCGAGGATCGGTCAGCGGCCCCAGCCCGGCGTGGTGCCGCACTTGGCCTTCGCGTTGAGGCAGACCTTCACGAGCGCGCCGAGCGTCTCCGGCGTCCACGCGTTCATGAAGTCCCCGTGGATCGAGGACGGCATGCCCGACGACAGCGCCAGGTCGTCACCGCCGAGGGAGTCGTAGCCGAGCATGAACGAGAGGTTGGGGACCGCGACCGGGTAGTCGCCGGAGCACGTGCCGTTCTTGGCCGGCCCCATGTGCGACTTGTGGTCGGGCGAGTCGATGTGCTTGCCGTCCCAGCAGTCCTGGAACGTCAGCTGGTAGATCAGGTTGCCGCCCTTCGCGCAGACGGGCCAGTTGCCGTCGGCGCTACGGCCGGTCTCCGCGCTGCCGGCGCACCAGAACTGGCCGGAGGCACCCTTCGGCGTCGCCACCTGCCGCTTCGCGTCGCCCTGCACCACGCGCAGGCCCGGCGGGAACGGCACGACCTCCGACGGGTCCTTGAGGCGGGAGCCGTAGTACACGCGGAAGTTCTTCATCGGGACCGGCTTGCCGTTCTTCAGCAGGGTCGGTGCCCAGTAGGCGCTGTTGTCCCCAAGAGCGTCGCAGGTCGTGGCGCTCTTGAGCAGGTCCTCCGTCGTGGTGTTCGCCGACACCTTCGGGCCGAAGAAGGTGTGCAGGTGGGAGGCGCCGACCAGGCCGGGCAGCACGATCGGGTCGTCCTTGGCCTCGTTGGCCACCGTGCAGTTGGTGTGGAACTCGGGAACCCTCACGATTCCCGCGGGGACCGCCTGGGGCGCGACCTTGTTGTAGATGTCCAGGGCCTTCTTCCACGCGGCCTGGTTCACCGGCACCCAGCCACCGGCGGGCGCGGTGGTGGTCGGGGTGGCGCTGGGCGTCGGCTTGGGCGTCGCGGTGGTGGTCGGCTTCGGGGTCGAAGTCGGCTTCGTGGTCGAGGTGGGAGTCGGGGTCGGGTTCGTGGTGCCCGAGCCGGTGCCGAAGACCTGGAACTCCCACAGCGAGACGCCGTACTGGCTGGACCGCTTGGTCGCGTACAGCCGCACGAACCGGCCGGTGGCCGACAGGTTGATGGTCTGGACGCCGCCCTTGCCCGCCGTGGTGCTGTGCACCGTCTTCCAGGGGCCGTCACCGTCGGCGGCGGTCTGGATCTGGAACGCCGTCGCGTAGGCGTTCTCCCAGTTGATGACGATCTTCTTGATGGCGGTGGACCTGCCGAGGTCGACCGCGAGCCACTGCGGGTCGCTGAACTTGCTGCCCCAGCGGGTGCCGGCCTTGCCGTCGACGGCGGCCGCGGCCGACAGGTCACCGCGCTCCGCCGAGGAGGCGATGGCGGTACGGCCCTGCGAGAGGGGCACCTCGGCCGCAGCGGCCGGGGAGGTGACGCTCACCATGGAGGCGCCCAGGAGGCCGACGAGAACACCGGCCAGCGACAGGCGGCGGACCTGGCGTACGACGGACGCGCGTCCGGCTCGGATGCCGCGCGAGGCGGTTGTGCTCATAGTGAATGAAGTCCTTGTCCTGTTGGGAAATCTCGGAGGGGACGTCTGGCGGCGCTCGCATGTGCCGCCACACAGGAGACCCCCAGGCCACGAGCGGATAACGAAAACTTCGAGAAAGCTCGAAACTTTTGTTGTCCCGTCCCCTGTCCGGCCCGTCTACGGCACAAGAGCAGACCCGAGGGGCGCTTCCTGGCGTTCGGGTCGCTGGCGGCGGCCCCGCAGCCCGAGATCGAGATGTTCGCGACAGGGCTCGGGCTGGGCGTGCTGCTGGACGCGGCCGTGATCAGGGCGCTGCTGCTGCCGTCGTTCGTCGCGGTGATAGGCCGATGGAACTGGTGGTTGCCCGGCTGGCCGGCCCTGCTCGTACGGGTGCCCACCGGTCGGAGGCCAGGCACTCCGGTCCTGGTTCGTACGCCTGGACCGCGGCCTGAGCCCGATCCCGCGGGGCAAGGCCGACGGATCTACGAGTAGGCCGGCGGCACGGTGCCGGAGTTGCCTGCGGTCCATACGGCAGGACCTGGTGTCAGCAAGATCCCAAGTTGTCCTACCCGGCGCGGTTCACTCTTCCCTCCAGCGGATCCACCACAGGTCCACCAGCCACGAGACAACGGGCTCGAAATCCCCTGCACCCACTGATGATCTTTAGGCCAGCGTAAACTCTCCGGTATGAGTGCGGCACCCGAGGAGTACGACCGAGGAGTACGACGACCTGCACCGCCTGGTTGACCGCTTGACGCTGGATCAGGCCCGCGCCTTGCGTGCCGTCGCTCTGCAACTCGTCGAGGACGCCCCCGTCGCCGAAGCACAGGGTCGGCGGCGTCGGTTGTCGTTCGCCGGAATCATCACCGACGAGCCGGACAGTGCTCAACGCTCGGAAGAGATCCTCCTTAACAGGTTCCGGACCGGCTAGTGCTCATCTGTGACACCGGCCCCCTGTATGCGGCGATGAACCGGAAAGACCAGGATCACGACCGCTGCCTTGATCTCCTCGAAACCCATCCGGGCCCACTGGTCCTGCCTGGACCGGTGCTGGCGGAAGTCTGCTGGCTGCTGGAGCCACGGGTAGGACCGGCCGCGGAGGCCGACTTCCTTCAGTCCATCGTGGACGGCGAGTTGACCATGGAGCCACTGACCACTGGTGACATCGCCAGGATGAAAGTCCTGGCGGTGAAGTACGCGAACTTCCCTCTGGGAGCGGTGGACGCCGCCGTGATCGCAGTCGCGGAAAGACTGGGCGTCCAGGAAATCGCCACCATCGACCACCGCCACTTCGGAGCGGTGCGAAACGCACAAGGCGGGCACTTCACACTGTTGCCGTGAGCCGGTAAAGGATTCATGACGCACACCTCGCCGGCCGTGGGGCTACATTCGCGGTTTCACCGATGGATCAACGGTGTCGGTGAAACCGATCACGTTAGAACATCGAGACCTGATCCGCCATGGGGCTGACCTGCGGTGATCTTCTAGAAAGCATTCTGAGCTGGGCTTTTGGCTTTCGCTGGTTCTCATCGTTTCGTGTTGCTTCTCGTGCTCATGTGCCCTGGGTGTGCCCTACCCCGTAGATCTAGGTGATCTACCACATCCGATTCAGTCACCAGCGAGAATGGCTCGATCATGTGACCTGGCCTGGATTATCCTTGTGTATTTCGTCTTGCGGCTTTCGGTGCTCCCACAAAACAGCGACGGAACAGAGAAGAAGCTTGGAGGCGCCGGTGGCGATGCCCAGGAGGGGCTCACGGCTCATCACCGTCGACGGGACCGTCTTCCGCCGGCGCGTCCGAAACAAGCCCACTTAGACTGAAGTCCCCTCACCTTCGTCACCGAGCGGGCCGAGAAACCCAGGGAACGTTCTCGTGGTGCCACTCCCCTGCGCCCGGCCGTACAACTGGCTCGGAGAGCGAACAAACGCGGTCCCCCTCCTTGCCGCCGACTGTATTCGGTGGGCCGTCGAACAGGGGTGGGACCCCGGGCAACAGGGCTCGGCATTCGCCCTCACCGTCACCGTCACCGAGAACGAGTTAGCTGTGCTTCTGAGCGAACCACCTCAGTACTCGATCCCCTTTCTATGGGGCATGATCCCCAAGGGTGGAAGCATCAGAGACCTCTCTCGCCGCACCGAAATCGGGTCCGCCCCGGTTCCGATCGGTGGTTGATGACGACTCGCTCACGCTTCGTCACCTGATCGCGACCACGACGGCTGCCGCCGACTCCTCGTCATCCACCGCGGCATCGCTTCGGTGACCGATTCCGGAGACGCGCGATGCCGCGGCGTTCCGGCGCGGCGGTGAGCAACTGGATCAGAACGCCGCCGTGCGCTCCGCCGATGTCGGCGACGAGCCGGCCCTCCGGAAGGTGGGTACTCGAGGCATCCAGTTCAGATTTGTTCCGGTGAGCGTCGACCGGCGTTGCCGAACCTGAGCGTCCCAGTCTTGCCGGAATGAATCGGCGCATGCCCTATGGGGCAGACGCGACCCGTACCTTCGCCTCCTCGAAGCGGCCATCGCGACCTTCCATCAACGCTAGAGATCACGGCTGTTACGTGAAAACGAATCCCCCCAAGTGTTTCGCCGGGGTCTGGTTCTCCTAGCCGGCTAGGTCAACCGGTTCACGCCGCCTGCGATTACCGCCTCGCCGAGGCCAATGCCGCTCGGATGGCCTCCTCCCCTGCCGACCGGCCCTGCTCATCGGACATCGGACCGTACGGAGTCCCCCACACCGGCGTGCCCGTCGCCTGCCGCCAACTGTCGGCCAGCGGTCCCGAGTCCACCACGCCGTACCCGACGGACTCGATGAAGCCGGTCACCACCGCCTTCGCCGGCGCGGAGTCTCCGGCGATCGGCAGATACGAGCGGCCGGCCTCCCCTGCCGGACGGGCAAGCGACAGCAGGTGCTTGTAATAGATGTTGTTGAACGCTTTCACGATCATGGCGCCGGGGATGTACCGCAGCAGCAGCTCACTCGAGGTGAGGAACGTGCCGTCGAGCTCCGGGATATGCCCGTCACGCTCGGCGCCGTAGTTGCAAGTGTCGATCACCGCTTTCCCGGCCAGCGGCGCGGCCGGAAGGTGAGCGAAGGCCTTGACCGGTACCGTGACCACCACGATGTCACCGGCCGCCGCAGCCTCCGTGCTGGTTGCCGCGGACGCCAGCGGCCCCAGTGCGGCGACCATGTCGGCAAGCGTCTCCGGGCCGCGCGAATTGCTGAGCACGACCTTGTGCCCAGCTTCGAGGGCGAGCCGCGCGAGGGCGCCGCCGATGGCACCGCTTCCCAGGAATCCCACAGTGGTCACGATCTCAGCCTCTTTCGATCCGAGACCCTGCCGTCAGCCGGCGGGGAAGTAATGGCCGTTGTCCAGGTCGTTAAGCAGTCGCGGCTGAACCGGTTCCCACCCGAGGACCTGACGGGTGATGGCGTTGGACGCCGGGTAGCTGCGCGTGACGATGTTGGCGAGGAACCCGAAGTATCCCGGCAGCACCAGTTCGTCCATGGGAATACTCAGGGCAGGCAGGCCCAGGCGGCTGCCGATCGCCTCGGAGATTTCCCGGAACGCGACGCCCTCATCCGCTACCGCGTGCCAATACCGGCCCGCCGGCCCCTTCTCCAGTGCCAACCGGAACAAGGAGGCGGCATCACGGATGTGCACGGCGTTCCACAGGTTCGCGCCGCCCCCGGGGTAACCGGCGAAACCTCTCTCCTTCGCCAGAGCGATCAGCTGTACGAGGAAACCGCGACTGTCTGTGGTGCTGTGCGCGATGTTCGCGATCCGCACGACCGACGACCGCACTCCTCGTTCAGCGAGCCCGATCACGGCCGACTCCACGACATTACGAGCATGCAGAGTGCCTTTGTGCTCGTCGCGGACGGGCAGGGCCGGGTCCTCCTCGGTGGCCGGCCGGCCCAGGTCCTGCTGCCCGGGCGAGCCGATGCTGCCGGCCACGACCAGCGGTTTCCCGGTTCCCTCCAGCGCCTCGCCGTAGGCGAGCATGATGGGGACCTCCGCGGCGGCCACGGCATCGATTCCACCGGAGAAGAGCAGATCCTGTCGATGCGCGACATGGATGACGCCGTCGAACTCCGCGGCCGTCTCCCGGAGCCCGGTGAGATCCTCGAGGTCGCCTCGACGCACCTTGGCGCCGAGCGCGGACAGCGCCGCTGCCGCCCCGTCCGACCGGGCCAGGCCGGTTACCTCGTGACCGGCGGCGACGAGCTCGGGGACGATGTGGGAACCGGAGTGGCCGGTTCCACCAGTAACAAGAACGCGCATGATATGGCTCTCCGTGGGTGAAGAAGTGTGGGTGTGATCGGTTCAGCGGAGAGTGCTGATGCCGAGGGTGAAGTCGAAGGTCCCGACACCGTTTCGGGCGAGGCTGATCATCAGCAGGCCCAGCCCTTCCAGCCAGTGCGCCATCTCCAGGCCTCCGGCATCCAGCGGGCGCAACCCCAGGCTTTCGATGAACGCCGAGACGGTTGCCTTGGCTTGAGCGTCGTCGCCGGCGAACAACACGTCCAGCGAGCGGCCCGGAACCAGCGTGTGCCCGAAGACGGTGTTAAACGCCTTCACGACGTGTGCGCTCGCCGGGGCGGCGTCGGCGATCGCCTGTGCGGCGGACGCGCCGTCAGCGGTGACCAGCCCGGTGACGTCGGCGTTGACCGGGTTCGTGAGGTCGATGATGACCTTGCCGGCCAGCGCGTCACCGTACTGGGTGACCACGGGCACGGCACTGGCGTTCGGGACCGCGAGGATGACGATGTCGCCGGCTGGGGCGGTGCCGAATGTTCCGGCCGTAGCGCCGCCGCCGAGCGCCGCGGCCATCTCCTTGGCCTTGGAGATGTCACGGCCGATGATTTCGACGTCGTTGCCGCCCGCGACCACGCGGGCGCCCAGGGCGCGGGCCATGCCCCCCACGCCGACAATGCTGATGCCGCTCATGAGTCATGCCTTTCTGAAGCTGCGAAGGTCGTCAACGAACAAGTCATCGGCGCCTCGGGAAGCGCGCTGTTCGGCGCTCGACCCGAACGTGCCACCGGCCGATCTCGGTGTCCAAGACCTCTTGTGACGGTGGCGATACCCTGAAGGCATCACCAGACGGGGAGGCCTGATGGATCTGGATTTACGCAAGCTGCGCTACTTCGTCGCGGTCGCTGAGAGGTTGCACTTCGGCCGCGCCGCCGACGACCTGCACATCGCGCAGCCGGCCCTCAGCCGCCAGATCCGCGCGCTCGAGCATGACCTCGGCGCCCCTCTGTTCGTCAGGGACAGCCACGGCGTGACGCTGACCGACGCGGGCCAGCAGTTGCTGGACGACGCCGGCCCGCTACTGGCCGCCGCGCAGGGGGTCCGTCGCCGGGTGAGCGTTGCTGCGCGCGGCACCCGGCGGCTGACGGTTGGTTTCCGGGCCGGTGTCGCCGTCACACCAGCGGTACGGGCGTTCGAGACCCGGCATCCGGATGTGATCGTCGACGTACAGCGCATCGAGGGGGATGAACAGGCCGCGATGCTGCTCGACGGCCGCATCGACGTGGGCTACGTACGACTGCCGATCGACGAGGCGGGCCTGCGCGTCACCCCGCTGTACACCGAGCCGCGGGTGGCGGTGCTGCCCGCCGACCACCGGATGGCCGGCAAGGAACAGATCACCGAGGCCGACCTGGCCGGCGAACCGCTGGTCTGGAACGCCGACCCGAGCACGCAGCCCACGAGGCGCCCGCACCCGAACGCCGGATACCAGGTGCGCGGGGTGGACGAGACGCTCGAGCACGTCGCAGCCGGCCGTGGTATCTCGTTTCTGGCCCGTTCAGCGACCGTGTTCTACTCCCATCCGGACGTCAGCTACGTGCCCATCCCGGACCTGTCCGCCGAACAGGTGTGCCTCGCCGTGCCGGCGGCACGCACCTCGCCTCTGGTCGACGACTTCGTCGCCGCGGCTCGGGCGACCGCCGAGATCACAGCGGAATGCGGCAACTACGAAATGTGGCAACTCGGAGGCGAATCCGCCGCCAGGAACGGTTGATTGATCCGGCCGGCCACAACAGCGCCAACCGAGGGCCGCGCTCACCGCGATGCCGAACACCACGGGTTCGATCGTTGCTGCGCCCGATCGGTGAACCGCAACACCGGGACTGTAGAGAAAACGGCTCTGGCTCACTTTCGGTGGTGACCGAGCGTGGTCACAGGCGATAAGGGTGCGCTGGGGACGAATCAGCCGGCCAAAAGGGGGCGTGACGTGGTCTGGCGCGCAAGGGCGCGGGCAATCGCACGATCTTTCGGGCATTTGATGAGGAACTCGACCAGCTCCGCGACGTCAGCTTGATACGCACGTTCCGTTACCACTGAAAGTGAGCCAGAGCCGAATACGAGACAGAGCCGTTTGATTGACAGGCCCTACAGCAGTTCGGCCGTATCCCGCTCGAAGATAGGGCCAGAGTGTTGACGATCCAGGCGGCTGCGACGCTCGGGCTCCGTCAAGGTGAGGCGTTCGGCCTGGCCGTCGAGAACATCGACCTGGCGGCCGGAGTCGTCCACGTACGGCGGCAGGTCAAGATGCTGAACAACCGTCAAACGAAATCACCGTAGGTCAGAAGCCTGGCAGCTCAGAACATCGAGATGTGGACATGGTCGATGTGGTTGGCGGTGTTGCCGCCTCGGTTGGACATCATCTTCCATCCGGCGCCGGTGCGGACGTCGTAGTACCTCTGCTGCCAGATGATGTACATGACCCCGAGGCGGCCACCGTTGTCGATGGCCCACTGGGCGAGGCGGTTGCCGCGGTCCATGGCGTCCTCCGCGGGGACGTTGCCGCCGGTGCTCATCATGAAGTCGCAGGCCCGGCCGCTGCCGTGGTCGCCGGGGTCGCCGGGGCGCAGGCAGCCGTAGCCGTACGGCATGGGGAAGTTCTGCAGCACGAGGTTGCGCATGGTGATCGTGCGGGGGGTCAGGCCGCCGCTGCCCGAGGGGGTCTGGAAGCCGTACTTGGCCAGGAGCTTCTCGATCCTGACCCGCTGCCGCTTGAGGTCGGCGATGTCCTTCTTGAGCTTGACGATCTTCGTGTCGGCGGACTTCTCCGCGGCCTTGGCCTTCTTGATGAGGTCCTTGACCCGGTTGAGCTGGGTGGCGCGGCGGCTGGCCAGGTAGGACATGGTCGCGGCCTGGCCGAGGGCCAGGGTGGCGTCACCTTGGAAGCTCAACAGGTTGCCGTCGTCGAGGGCGCCGCCCATGTAGGTGGTCTGGGCGAAGCGCACGATGTCGGTCTCGGCGTTGGCCAGGGCACGCCTGAGGCTCTTGGCGTTGGCCGTGGCCTTGCTGGCCTGGACCCGGGTCTCCTCCAGGCTCTGCACCTGGCCCCGGTAGCTCTTGTTGAGCGCGGCGGCCTCTTGGGTCAGCTTCTTGAGCTCGGCCTCGGGGTTGGGCTTGGCGGCCCGGAGGGGGGCGGCGCCGGCGACGGCGGGCGACAGGAGCAGCACGGTGAGTGCGACAGCCAATGCGGCTGCGCGAGTCTGCCTCACGCTTCGCTCACCTCCGGAGCCCCTCATGGACGGAGCGAAACTATAGAAGACGATCTTGAAGCTCGCCACCGGAACGGTGGAACTCGCGCACCATTGGTGAACTACCTACCGCTTTAGGGTGATTCAAACAAATACTATAGGACATATCACTCCTGTCACTCTGAAGAATCCTCGCACAGAACGCACCACTCCACTCGCGGGCGAAGGCGCCTCAGACCCGAGCACGAAGGCACCTCAGGCTCGTGCACGAGAACGCCTCAGACCCAAGCACGAGAGCGCCTCGACCACAGGCGCCAGCGCCCTCTCGGTCCGAGGCGACCCAAGGCAACCCGAAGCGTGAGTGCCTTTTGGCTCAAGACGCGGGAACGTCTCAACCCAGGGCGCGAAGACGGCTTCGACTCAGGGCACGAAGACGCCGATCACCCTTGTCATCAGCGACAGAACATGATTCGGTCTCAAGCAGCGGCGGGGCGCGTGGCGCCCCGCCCCGCGGATGGAACCGTCCGAGAATCGCGACTCTGGCCCGCCCACCAGGAGGCAACACATCATGCGCCAGCACGACACGCTCTTCATCGGAGGCGACTGGGTGGCCCCCGCCGGGACCGGCATCATCGACGTCGTCTCCCCCCATACCGAGGAGGTCGTCGGCCGGGTCCCCGACGGCACCCCCGCCGACATGGACCGGGCGGTGGCCGCCGCCCGCCAGGCGTTCGACCACGGCCCGTGGCCCAGGATGACGATGGCCGAGCGCGCGGCCGTCGTCGGCAGGCTCGCCGAGATCTACGCGGCCCGCCAGGGCGAGATGGCCGAGCTCATCACCCTGGAGATGGGCTCTCCGATCACCTTCTCCCAGCTGGCGCAGGCCCCGCAGCCGCTCGGCATGCTCCAGTACTACGCCGAGCTGGGCAAGACCTTCCCCGTCGAGGAGGAGCGTCCCGGCACCTTCGGCACCGTGACCGTCCGCCGCGAGCCGGTGGGCGTGGTCGCCGCCGTGGTCCCGTGGAACGTCCCGCAGTTCGTCATCATGATCAAGCTGGCCCCCGCCCTCGTCGCGGGGTGCACGGTCGTGGTCAAGCCCGCGCCCGAGACCCCGCTCGACTCCTACCTGCTGGCCGAGATGGTCAAGGAGGCGGGCATCCCCGACGGCGTCGTCAACATCGTCGCCGCCGGGCGCGAGACGAGCGAGTACCTGATCTCCCACCCGGACGTGGACAAGGTCGCCTTCACCGGTTCCACCGCCGCCGGGCGGCGCATCGCGGCGATCTGCGGCGAGCAGCTCAAGCGGTGCACCCTGGAGCTGGGCGGCAAGTCCGCGGCGATCATCCTGGACGACTGCGACCTGCCCTCCGCGATGGGCTTCCTGTCGATCGCCTCGCTGATGAACAACGGCCAGGCCTGCGTCGCCCAGACCCGCATCCTGGCCTCGCGCAACCGCTACGACGAGGTCGTGGACGCGGTCTCGGCGATGGTACGGGGCATGCCGGTCGGCGACCCGTCCGACCCGGCGACCGGCATCGGCCCGATGGTCGCCAAGCGTCAGCAGGAGCGGGTCGAGGGCTACATCAAGATCGGTATCGACGAGGGTGCCAAGCCGGTCGTCGGCGGCCTGGAGCGTCCCCACGACCGCGGCTGGTACGTGGCCCCGACCGTCTTCGCGGGAGCCACCAACGAGATGCGCATCGCCCGCGAGGAGATCTTCGGGCCGGTCCTGGCGGTGATCCCGTACGAGGACGAGAAGGACGCGATCCGGATCGCCAACGACAGCGACTACGGCCTGGCCGGGACGGTGTGGACCGCCGACACCGAGCACGGCATGGACGTCGCCCGCCAGGTCCGTGCCGGCACCTACGGCGTCAACCTCTTCATGATCGAGAACAGCTCGCCCTTCGGCGGTTTCAAGGGCAGCGGCCTCGGCCGCGAGCTGGGCCCGGAGGGACTGTCGGCCTACCTGGAGTACAAGTCGATCGCCCGCCTGGGCTGAGACGCCCCGCGAGCGGGCCGGGGCCGCACAGCCCCAACCGGTGTCCCGGGGCCGGCCACGGGTGCCCTGCGGGTCCCGGCGCGCCGCTCCACGGGGCCGGCCAGGGCCCAGAACCACGCGGAGGCCGTTCAGGTGTGCTCGTACGGCTCGCGACGAGCCGTACGAGCACATCGCCGGACGGACCGCCCAGCGCACCCCCGCGACGCTGGGCGACCATCCGACCACAAGAAGTATGTCCCACGACGAGCGCCGAGCGATGGTTCGGGTCCCGCGGACTTCTCCCGGCGGATTTCATTCATCCGCTGTCGTGGTAGACGTCTTTTATCCGCGATTGGTTCGGGAAACGACGGAAAGAGTTTGCCGGGCGATCTCGAACTCCTCGTCCGTGGGGATCACCGCGACCTTCACGGCCCCGCCCTCGGCGGAGACGAGCGTGTCGCCACGCGCGTTGCGCACCGGGTCCACGGTGATGCCGAGCGCCCCGAGACCGGCCAGCGCCCGCTCCCTGATCAGGGCGGAGTTCTCCCCGACCCCGCCGGTGAAGGCGATGACGTCGACCGTGCCGAGGACCGCGTAGTAGGCGCCGACGTACTTGCGGAGCCGGTGGCAGTAGACCGACACGGCCAGCTCGGCGTCCGGGTCGCCCTCGGACAGCCGCTCCGTCACCGCGCGCATGTCGTTGTCGCCGCAGAGACCGAGCATGCCGCTGCGGCGGTTGAGCAGCGTGTCGATCTCGTCGAGGGACATGCCTCCCGTACGCGCCAGGTAGAGGACCACCGCCGGGTCCAGGTCGCCGCTGCGGGTCCCCATGACGAGACCTTCGAGCGGGGTCATGCCCATGGACGTGTCCACGCACCGCCCGGCCGACACCGCCGACGCGCTGGCCCCGTTGCCGAGGTGCAGGACGATCACGTTGGCCTCGGGCCCGCCCGCGAGGAGGGCGGCCTCGCGGGAGACGTACGCGTGTGAGGTGCCGTGGAAGCCGTAGCGCCGCACCCCCAGCCGCGCGGCCACCTCGCGGTCGATCGCGTACGTCGAGGCGGCCGGGGGGATCGTGGCGTGGAAGGCGGTGTCGAAGACCGCGACCTGCGGCAGGTCGGGACGGAGCCGCCGGGCGACCTCGATGCCCGCCAGGTTGGCGGGGTTGTGCAGGGGCGCGAGCGGGACGAGCTCCCCGATCCCCCTGACCACCTCGTCGGTGATCAGCGTGGGCCGGGTGAAGGCCGTGCCTCCGTGCACCACCCGGTGCCCGATCGCGGTGAGCTCGGGGGAGTCGAGCCCCAGGCCGTCGGCGGCGAGCCGGGCCGCGACGGCCTCCAGCCCCGCCCGGTGGTCGGCCACCGGGGAGCCCGGCTCGCCGATGCGCTCCACCGTTCCCGAGGCGAGCCGCTCGGCGCCGGACAGGAGCCGGTACTTCAGGGAGGAGGACCCCGAGTTGAGGACCAGCACCCGGCCGGGCTCCCCGCCCGGGACCGGGCCGCTCCCCCGGTTCGGATCGTTCAGAGCATCCTCCCGGCCCAAGCCTGAGCGGTACCCGGGGCTCCCGCTCCCGCCCTCGTCACAGCTCCGTCCGGAGGTCCCGGAAGTCCCGGCGGCCCCGGAAGTCCCGGAGATCCCAGCCGTCCCGAAAGTCCCGGCCATCCCGGAGGTCCCGGAGGCCCCGTCCGTCCGCGTGCCTCGCTCGCTCAAGGGGTGACCTCCTGCGCCTGTACGGCGGTGATGGCGACGGTGCTCACGATGTCGGTGACCAATGCCCCGCGTGACAGGTCGTTGACCGGCCTGCGCAGCCCCTGCAGGACCGGCCCGACCGCGACGGCACCGGCCGAGCGCTGCACGGCCTTGTAGGTGTTGTTGCCGGTGTTCAGGTCGGGGAAGATCAGCACGGTCGCCCGCCCCGCGACCTGTGACCCGGGCAGCTTGGCGGCCGCGACCCTGGCGTCCACCGCCGCGTCGTACTGGATGGGCCCCTCGACCAGCAGGTCGGGCGCCCGCTCGGCGACCAGGGCGGTGGCGGCGCGGACCTTGTCGACGTCGGCGCCGCTGCCCGACTCGCCGGTGGAGTAGGACAGCATCGCGATCCTCGGCTCGACGCCGAACCGCCTCGCCGTACGGGCCGAGGAGATCGCGATGTCGGCGAGCGTCTCGGCGCCGGGGTCGGGGTTGATCGCGCAGTCGCCGTAGACGAGGACCCGGTCGGCCAGGCACATGAAGAACACCGAGGAGACGACCGAGGTGTCGGGAACCGTCTTGATGATCTGGAAGGCGGGCAGGATCGTCGCGGCCGTGGTGTGCGCGGCCCCGGAGACCATGCCGTGCACCAGGCCCCGGTGCAGCATCATCGTGCCGAAGAAGTTGACGTCGGCGACCACGTCCAGGGCCAGCTCGGGGGTCATGCCCTTGTGCGCCCTCAGCTCGGCGTACTCCTCGGCGAACGACTCCCGCAGCGGCGAGGTGAGCGGGTCGGCGACGGTCACGCCCGACAGGTCCAGGCCGAGGTCGCCGATCCGCCGCCGCACCACCTCCTCCCTGCCGAGGAGGGTGATGTCGACGATGCCGCGCCGCAGCAGGATGTCGGCGGCCCGCAGGATGCGGTCGTCCTCGCCCTCCGGCAGCACGATGTGCCGCCGGTCGGCCCGCGCCCGCTCCAGCAGGGTGTGCTCGAACATCATCGGGGTGACCCGCTCGGAGCGCGTCAGCTCGATCCTGTCGGCCAGACCGGCCGCGTCCACGTGCGCCTCGAAGTGGCCGAGGGCTGTCTCGATCTTGCGCGGGTTGTCGGCGGTGAGCCGTCCCTCCAGCCCGGCCAGGGTGGTCGCCACGGTGAAGCTGTCCGCCTCGGCCGCGAGCACCGGCACGCCGGGCGCCAGACGGGCTGTGAGCTCCCGTACGGCCTCGGTGGGCCTCTCCCCCACCGTGAGGACGACCCCGGCCGGTCTCGCCGTACCGGCCGCCTCTACGGCCAGCGAGACCAGGAGCAGGTCCGCGCGGTCGCCCGGCGTGATCACGAGCGCGCCGTCGACGAGGTGCTCCAGGAACACCGGGAGCGTGGCGCCGCCGAACACGAACCCGAGCACGTCGCGCGACAGGCCCTCCTCGCCCTGGATCAGCTCGGCGTCCACCGCCCGCATGACCTGCCCGACGGTCGGCGCCGACAGCGACGGATGCTCGGGCACGGCGTAGCAGGGCACCGGCAGGTCGCACTCGATGACCGCGCCCTCGGGCACCCGGTTGGCGATCACCGCGAGCACCGTGCAGCCCAGGTCGGAGAAGACCTGGTAGCCGGTACGCATCTCCGTCGCGATCTCCTCGGCGTCGTCTCCGTGCGCGCCCACCACCACGATCACCGGGGCGCCGAACTCGGCGGCCAGGCGGGCGTTGAAGGCCAGCTCGCGCGGCAGGTCGTCGGTGTCGAAGGAACTGCCGAGCACCAGCAGGGCGTCGCACTCGCGCTCCAGGGTGTGGAAGCGGGCGACCAGGCGGCCGATGAGCTCCTCGGCGCCCCGCTCGGCGTAGATCTCCGCGGCGTCCTCGGCGGTCACCCCGGTCGCCGAGGCGGCGGGACGGTATCTGGCCTTGAGCAGCTCCAGGGTGCGGTCCTCACCGCTCCCGGTGATCGGCCGGAAGACCCCCGTGCGGTCGACCCGCCTGGTCAGCAGCTCCATCAGGCCGAGCTCGACGATCTG
Source organism: Streptosporangium vulgare (assembly GCF_042428775.1). NCBI lineage: Bacteria > Bacillati > Actinomycetota > Actinomycetes > Streptosporangiales > Streptosporangiaceae > Streptosporangium > Streptosporangium vulgare. Next base: position 596,418 of record NZ_JBHMBS010000004.1, read on the forward strand.
CCTGCCGTCGCCCCGTCCGAGACCCGCAACGTAGATGCTCCGCATGTGTCCCTTTCCTCGCCGCTGCCCGCCGCCGTCACATCACACCGCCACACGGTCAGCCAATCTTCAAGAGGAGTAAACACCTTCCGGAGGGCCGGAACGGGCCGCGGCCCACCTCCCGATGCGGCTGACCAGCTCCGGGGTGGCCGCCGACTCCGCGTGGCCGAAGCCGGGCTCGATCCACAGCTCCTTGGGCTCGTTCGCGGCCTCGTAGATCTGGTACGCGTGCTCAAGGGGGAAGAAACGGTCCGCGTCGCCGTGCACGACCAGGAGCGGCGCCGGTGAGATCTTCGCGGCCGCCTCGTACGGCGCCAGCGGCAGCGGGTCCCACACGCCCTTCATGATCCGGGTGCGCTTGCCCAGCCGCGCGGCCAGCCGCCCGATCGGCCTCTCGATCGCCCAGTGCACCTGGCGCATCGGCCTGGTTCCCCGGTAGTACCAGCGCGCCGGCGCGCTCACCGACACCACCGCGTCCGGGCCGCCCAGCACCCCCGCGTGCCGTACGGCCACCGCCCCGCCCAGGGAGAACCCGACGGTCACGACCCGCCGGTAGCCGATCAGCCGCGCGTGCCGTACCGCCGCCTCCACGTCGAGGATCTCCAGGTCGCCCACGGTCGACCGTCCTCCCGAGCGCCCGTGTCCCCTGAAGTCGAAGGCGATCACCCCGCCGAACCCGCTGAGCACGTGGGCGATACCGCGCGTGGCGCGTTCCCTGAGCGATCCGGTGAACCCGTGGGCCAGGACGATCCCGAGGTCGTCCGCGCCGCGCGAGGGGGTGTGGGCGGCGTCTATCCGCAAGTTGTCCCGGGTTCTGAGCATTACGGGAAACGACGGTGCGAGAGGCATGGATCCGAGCTTAGGGAGTGCCGGAGGCCCTGCCACGGCCCGGTCCGCCGTCCCGGCCACGAGTCGCCGCCGGGTCGCCGTCCGAGGGCCGGAGAGGTGTCCGGGGGGTGAATTGGCGCACTTCATCTGCCGGAGGCGTGAGAGCGATTGTCCGGATCAACTAAAATGGGAAGGCCGCACAGTCCGCGGCCAGCCTCCACGATCACAGAGTGAGACTCCATCATGCCTTTGAACAGCCGCGACGACCTGCGGAACATCGCGATCATCGCGCACGTCGACCACGGCAAGACCACTCTCGTGGATGCCATGCTCTGGCAGTCGGGCGCCTTCCGCGTCAACCAGGACGTGGACGACCGCGTCATGGACTCCAACGACCTCGAACGCGAGAAGGGGATCACCATTCTCGCGAAGAACACCGCCGTCAAGCACGGCGGCATGACGCTCAACATCATCGACACCCCCGGCCACGCCGACTTCGGCGGTGAGGTCGAGCGGGGCCTGTCCATGGTCGACGGTGTCGTGCTGCTGGTCGACGCCTCCGAGGGGCCGCTGCCGCAGACCCGGTTCGTGCTGCGCAAGGCGTTCGCCGCCAAGATGCCGGTCATCCTGTGCATCAACAAGGTCGACCGTCCCGACGCCCGGATCAAGGAGGTCGTGGACGAGGTCTACGAGCTCTTCATCGACCTGGACGCCACCGAGGATCAGATCGACTTCCCGATCGTCTACGCCTCGGCCAAGGCCGGACGCGCCTCGCTCAACCGTCCCGAGGACGCCGGGATGCCGGACTCCGAGGACCTGGAGCCGCTGTTCGAGGTCATCAAGAACACGATCCCGGCCCCGGTGTACGACCCCGAGGCCCCGCTGCAGGCGCACGTCACCAACCTGGACGCCTCGTCCTACCTGGGCAGGATCGCGCTCTGCCGCGTCCACCAGGGCACCATCAAGAAGGGCCAGCAGGTCGCCTGGTGCCGCACCGACGGCAGCATCCAGCGGGTGAAGATCACCGAGCTGCTGATGACCGACGCGCTGGAGCGCAAGCCCGCCGAGGAGGCGGGTCCCGGCGACATCATCGCGATCGCCGGCATCCCGGACATCATGATCGGCGAGACCCTCGCCGACCCCGAGGACCCGCGCCCGCTGCCCCTCATCACGGTCGACGAGCCCGCGATCTCCATGACCGTCGGCACCAACACCTCGCCGCTGGTCGGCCGGGTGAAGGGCTCCAAGGTCACCGCCCGCATGGTCAAGGACCGGCTCGACAAGGAGCTCGTCGGCAACGTGTCGCTGCGCGTCCTGCCGACCGACCGTCCCGACGCGTGGGAGGTGCAGGGCCGTGGCGAGCTGGCGCTCGCCATCCTGGTCGAGCAGATGCGCCGCGAGGGCTACGAGCTGACCGTCGGCAAGCCGCAGGTCGTCACCAAGCTCGTCGACGGCAAGGTCCACGAGCCGGTCGAGCGGGTGACCATCGACTGTCCCGAGGAGTACCTCGGGGCGATCACCCAGCTGCTCGCCGTCCGCAAGGGCCGCATGGAGCACATGACCAACCACGGCACCGGCTGGATCCGCATGGAGTTCGTGGTCCCGGCCCGTGGCCTGATCGGCTTCCGCACCGAGTTCCTCACCGAGACCCGCGGCACCGGCATCGTGAACCACGTGTTCGAGGACTACGAGCCGTGGTTCGGCGAGCTTCGCACCCGCAACAACGGCTCGCTGGTCGCCGACCGGCCGGGCCCGGTGACCCCGTTCGCCATGCTGAACCTGCAGGAGCGCGGCGTCCTGTTCGTCCAGCCGACCACCGAGGTCTACGAGGGCATGATCGTTGGTGAGAACTCGCGTTCCGACGACATGGACGTGAACATCACCAAGGAGAAGAAGCTCACCAACATGCGCTCCTCGACGAGCGACACGACGGAGACGCTGATCCCGCCGCGCCAGCTCTCGCTGGAGCAGGCGCTGGAGTTCATCCGCGAGGACGAGTGCGTGGAGATCACCCCGGAGAACGTGCGCATCCGCAAGGTCGTCCTCGACGCCTCGACCCGCGCCCGGACCACCGCCCGCGCCAAGCGGACCAACTGACCCGTCTGGTCCACCCGGTCCACGGCGCCGCCTCCGGCCCGTGGCACCGCTTCACATCGCTTCACACCGTCCCGCCGGGCTCACCCGGCGGGACGGTCTCGTCCAGGACGACCTCGCCCGGCACGACTTTGCCTGGCAGGGCGGCGTGGTGCCCTCGGTTCCCGCCTCCTCCTGGGGTAGGAACCCTGTGCTGGCCGCTCCCCGTCACGGCAGGGGAGCCCAGGACTCGTACGGGGGATATCTCATGCTTCACAGAACCTGTCTCGCCCTGATCGTCGCGCTCGGCGCGCCGGCGGCCGGAGCCGGCACCGTAGCGGCCGCCCAGGCGATCTCGTGGACGCCGCGGATCTCGCAGGGGTCCGCGACGGCCGAGGCCGTCATCAAGAACACGGACGGCAAGACCATCGGCTCCCTGCGCATCGAGGACGAGCCTGCCGGCAAGTCCACGCTGACGATCACCGTCGCCGGCCTGCGTGCGGGCTATCACGGCTTCCACGTCCACGCGAAGGGCGTCTGCGACCCCAAGGCGATCGACCCGGTCACCCGCAGCCCCTTCTCCAGCGCGGGTGCGCACTTCAGCATCTCGCCGACCACGCACAGCGGGCACTCCGGCGACCTGCCCAACCTCCTCGTCGGCGCCGACGGCACCGGCGAGGCGACCGTCGTGACCGACCGCTTCCGGGTGGGACAGCTCTTCGACGCCGACGGCAGCTCCATCGTCGTCCACGCCCTGCCGGACAACCACTCCAACATTCCCGACCGCTACAGCCACCAGGGGCCTCCGAGCGGTGTCGGCCCGGACGCGGAGACCCTCAAGGCCGGAGACTCCGGCGGGCGCGTCGCCTGCGGTGTGATCACCAGGAACCAGTGACTCCCAACCGCTCCGCAAGAACGGCCGGGCAGGATTCCGTACCGAAAGGGGGATCACCATGCAAGTCTTGACCGGCCGGATGCACCTGGCCCTGCTGCTCGCGTGGGTGGCCTTCACCGCGCTCGTAACGCTGCTCACCTGAACGTCCCTTCCGGTACGGCTCCGATACGGCCGCCTCCGGCGGACAGCGCCGTATCGGACAGCGCCGTACCGAACAGGGCCGCCCGGGGCCGTACCGGATCGGACCGCCCCGGGCACCCGTGAAGTCTTCCCGCGCCGGATAAGCCGAAGAAACCGAAGAAACCGGATAGGCCGAAGAACCGGTCCGGCCGCCTCACCCTCGAACCAGGCACCCGGCCCGCCCGACACCGGCGGGTACCCGGTGACCTGGTGTCAGGGACTCTCGCGCGGCAGCTCGACGGTGATCGTCAGGCCGCCCTCCTCCCGGGAGCTCGCGACCACGGTCCCGCCGTGGGCCTCGGCGACGACCCGGACGATCGACAACCCCAGGCCGCTGCCGCGGTCGGAGCGCAGCCGGTCCCCGTGCAGCCTCCGGAACGGCTCGAAGATCGTCTCGATCTCGTAGGGCGGGACGGACAACCCGGTGTTCGCCACCACCAGCTCCACCCGGTCGGCGCGCTGCCGGGTGGACACCCACACCTGGCCGCCGCCGTGGTTGTGCCGGATCGCGTTCTCCACGAGGTTCTGCACGAGCCTCTCCACCAGCACCGGCTCCCCGGCGGTCGGCGCGGGGTCCAGCAGCCTGTGGATGGTCACCTCGTGCTCCCCCGCCTCCTCGCCCGCCAGGTCGAGCACGTGCTCGACCACGTCGGTCAGGTCGAAGGGACGGCGGTCGAGGACCGCCTGCTCGCCCTCGGTCAGCGCGAGCAGGCCGTCGATGAGCCTCTCGTGCCGGGTGTTGACCAGCAGCAGGGACTCGCCGAGCCGCCTGACGTCCTCGGTCGCGTCGGGGCGCCGGACCGCGACGTCCACCAGGGTGCGGTTGATGGTGAGCGGGGTGCGCAGCTCGTGGGAGGCGTTGGCGACGAAGCGCCGCTGGCTGTCGAAGGACCGGGCCAGGCGGGCGAGGATGGCGTCGACGATGTCGGCGAGTTCCTTGACCTCGTCGTCCGGCCCGGTGTAGGTGATGCGCCCGGTGAGGTCATGGCTCTGGGCGACGTACCGCGCGCTCGCGGTGACCTCCCTGACGGGGCGGAGCGTCCAGCCCGCCGCCCGCCAGCCGCTCGCCATCGCGACCCCCGCGGCCACGAGCACCGCGAAACCGCCCACGACGAGGACGTTCCTGACCGTGTCGGCCTGGTAGACACGCCTGACCTGCGCGACCCGCTGCTCCGCCACCCGGTACTCGGAATGCTCCGGCGTGTAGTAGACGTACGCGACCCGGATGTACTCCGGATGCCGCAGCCCGTCGCGGGGCTCCAGGCTCTGCCGTACGAGCAGGGCGAGTCCCGCGACCAGGAGGACGCCGATGTAGAGGACCACCGTGCAGCAGGCGACGGCGAACCGGAAACGAACGCTCATCCTCATGGAATGCGGTATCCCACTCCCGTGACGGTCTCGATGACCGCCGGTTCGCCGATCTTGCGGCGCAACTTCATCATCGTCGTCCTCACGGTGTTGGTGAACGGGTCGGTGTGCTCGTCCCACACCTTCTCCAGCAGCGTCTCGCTGGAGACCACCGCCCCGCCCGCGCGCAGCAACTCGGCCAGCACACCGAACTCCTTACGGGCGAGCGGCACGTAGCGCCCGTCGCGGAACACCTGCCGGTGCGCCCGGTCCAGGCTGATGCCTGCCCGCTCCAGCAGTGGCGGGTCGGCGGGCCGCACCCGGCGGCCCAGCGCGTGCACGCGGGCCGTCAGCTCCTCGAACGCGAACGGCTTGGGCAGGTAGTCGTCGGCGCCGAGGGACAGGCCCGCCACCCGTGAGCGCACGTCACCCGACGCGGTGAGCATGATGATCCGCACGAGGGCCCCGTCGGCGACCACGGTCCTGCACACGTCGTCGCCGTGCACGCCCGGCAGGTCGCGGTCCAGCACGAGCACGTCGTAGTCGTGGAGCCGCAGCCGTTCGAGCGCCGCCTCCCCGTCGTAGGCGACGTCGACGGCGAACGCCTCCCCGCGCAGTCCCTCCGCGATCGAGTCGGCGAGCATCAGCTCGTCCTCGACGACCAGCACCCGCAAGACGCCTCCCCCGGCTCCGAATCGCGTCAGCGTGCCACACACGGCATAACGCGGGCGTAACCAAACTCGGTGACGGCAAGGTTATCGGCCGGTCGCTGGACTGCTCCCACCGTGCCGGGGAGTCCCCGGCCCAGAACGGGGGACCATCCATGCTCACCTCATCCGGAGGGATCCGGACCGCGCCCGCGCCCGCCGAGGGGAACGATCCACGCGACCGGCCCCGCGCCCTCCGCACACCCAGCGCCCTCCGCGCCCTCGGCGGCCACCGGCTGTTCGTCGTCGCGATCGTCCTGGCGGCCGGGCTCCGCGGCCTCGTCATGCTCGGCTACGACACCGCCCAGCTCTACTGGTACGACTCCTTCACGTATCTGAACACGGCCGTCCACCTGGCACCCTCCGGCGCGTTCCACCCGGCCGGGTACCCCTTCCTGCTGCGGCTGCTGCTGCCCTTCCACAGCGTGGAACTCGTCGCGGGCGTCCAGCACGCCATGGGCCTCGCCACGGGTCTGATGATCTATCTGGTGCTGCGCCGCCACTCGCTCCCCGGGTGGGGGGCGACCCTGGCGGCCCTGCCCGTGCTGTTCAACCCCGCCTTCCTCAGGCTCGAACACGCCGTGCTCTCCGACACCCAGCTCATCTTCCTCATCACCGCCGCCCTCACGGTCCTGATGTGGCGGGCCAGGCCGTCGGCGCGGGCGCTCGCCGTGACGGGGCTGCTGCTGGCGCTGGCCGGGCTCACCCGCACGGTCGCGGTGCCGCTGCTGGGGCTGGTCCTGCTCCACCTGCTCCTGCGGAGGGCCGGTTGGAAGCGGGTGGTCGCGCTGGCCGCCGCCGGACTGCTGCCGCTCGCCGCCTACGCGGGCTGGTACCACCAGCACCACGGGCGGTTCGCGCTCAGCGGCTCCGACGGCGTGGCCCTGTGGGCGCGCACGATGACGTTCGCCGACTGCTCGGTGATCAGGCCGCCCGCGAGGGAGGCGGTCCTCTGCCCGAACGGCACCGTCGTCGACGCCGCGTCCGAGTACGTCTGGGCTCCCGGAGCCTCGCTCAACAGGTTGCCGGGAGGCCGGTTCGCCCACAACGACCTGGCCAGGTCCTTCGCGCTGCGCGCCATCGCCGCCCAGCCGCTGGACTACCTCCGCGAGGTCGCCCGCGACACCGCGCTCACCTTCGCGCCGACCCCGGTCCGCCATCCTCTGCGTGTCTCCCCCGCCCTGACGTTCCCCGTCGGCTCCTGGCCGCTGCCCCCCTTCCCGCTGATCGACCAGGTGCGCCGCGAGTACGACGGCGACATCCGGGGGATGTCGTCGGTCGAGCCGTACGGGAGCCTCCTGGGCTCGTACTCCTACCCCGGCGTCCTGCACGGCCCGCTGCTCGGCGCGCTGCTGCTGCTCGGCGGCCTCGGGTCCGCCGGGCGACGGCGCCCGGCCCTGCTGCCGTGGACGGTGGCCGTCTTCCTGCTCCTCGCCCCGATCGCCGCGCTGGACTTCGACCACCGTTACGTGCTGCCGTCGATCCCGACGGCCTGCCTCGCGGCGGCCCTGGCCGTGGCGGGCCTCAGCCGCCGAGCTCGCGCTTGCGGCGCAGCAGGGCGGCGCGCTCGGCACGGGCCCTGAGCAGGACGGCCACCGCGAGCACGGCCAGCGTCGCGGCGACGGCGACCCCCGCCGTACCCGCCCAGGTGCCCCTGGTGGCCGCGACCGCGGCCGTCCCCGCCGTGAGCAGGCCCGTCGCGGCCACCGCCAGCCAGGCGGCGATCACCCGGTCGAGGGCGAACAGCGGCGTCCTGCGGGTCAGCGCCCAGGCCCCGTAACCGGCCCAGCCCAGGCCGAGCGCGACCAGCGCGCCGAAGGCCAGGTGTGTGCGGCCCGGCAGGGCGGGCTCCGTGGCCCACAGCAGGCCGGTGAACAGCGCGCCGCCCAGACCGCCGAGCAGTGCCGCGACGTGGCCGATCCGGCGGCGCAGCGACAGCGGCCCCGACAGCCTGCCGATCATGTCCTCGGGGTTCATCTCCGGTATCCCCTCTCCGTGAGCTGGTCGCGCAGCATGCGCCGCGCGCGGGACAGGCGTGACTTGACCGTGCCGACGGGGACGGCGCAGATCCGCGCGCAGTCCTCCAGGGAGAGGTCCTGCAGGTAGAACAGGACGAGGACCTCCCGCTCCCTGACCGGCAGCCCCGACAGGCCCGCGAGCAGGTCGGCGCGGTCCACGAGGGCGTCGGCGGGATCGGCGGACGCCTGTTCCTCCTCCAGTGGGATCTCGGGCCTGGCGTACTCCTCGCGGAGCCGGTCGGCCACCGCGCGCCTCGCGATCGTGAACAGCCAGGGCGCGAACCCGCCCGGCTCCTTCAGGCGCGGCAGCCCGCGCACCACGGCCACCCAGACCTCCTGGGCCACGTCGTCGGCCCGCGAGGGCCCCAGCATGCGCCGTACGTAGTTCCACACCGGGTCGTGCCAGGTCCGTACCAGCTCGGCGAACGCCTCGCGCTCGCCGAGCCGGCACCGGACCACCAGCAGTTCGTCAGTCACCCTGCCTCCTCGCCCCGGACAGTCGGGAAACGGGCGCGGCAGGTTCACGCCTCCTCCGCCGGTTCTCTCTCCAAGCCTTCGAACGGACCTTCAACCAGGTCCCAACCAGGTCCCCAACCGGACCTTCGACCAGGTCTCCAGCCGGATCCTCGACCGGGTCTCCAGCGGGTCCGTCCTCCCGTCCGTCACGCTCGCCGGCGGGTTTCCGGGCGGGCGCGCCCGTCACCGGCTGCTGTAGTACTTCCTCCCCGGCGCGGGACGCCCACCGTACAGCTCGGACAGCGTCACGAACCGGTAGCCCCTGGCGGCGAACTCGTCCAGCACCCGGGGAACGGCCTGGACCGTGGAATGGTGGATGTCGTGCATCAGCACGATGGACCCCGGCCCGGCCTCGGTCGCGCGCCGGGCGACGACCGCGGGGTCGTGGTCACGCCAGTCGAGCGTGTCGACGTCCCACAGGATCTGGGCGAGCCCCAGGTGGCGGCTCTCGGCGGCGACCCTGGAGTCGGTCAACCCGTACGGCGGGCGCATGAGGATCATCGTGACCCCGGTCGCCTGCTTGACGAGCCACTGGGTACGGCCCAGCTCCTCCCTGATCGCGGCCTGTGACAGCAGGGGCAGCTGCGGGTGGTCCCAGGTGTGGTTGCCCAGTTCGTGTCCCTCGGCCACCATCCTGCGCAGGGTGTTCTCGCCGTCGCCGAGGACCATGCGCCCGACGACGAAGAAGGTCGCCCTCGCCCGGTACCCGGCGAGGATGTCGAGCAACGACTCGGTGTAGGCCCCCGGCCCGTCGTCGAAGGTCAGCGCCACGCACCTGATCCGGTCGCAGTCGATCCGGCGCGCCTGCGGGGAGACGGGAAGGTCGTCCCGCGGCCAGTGCGGCCGTGCCGCGTCGGGTCCGAGCCCGGGAACGGGGTCCGGGACGAGCCCTGGAGCAGGACCTGGGGCGAGGGCGGGAGCGGGACCCGGGGCGAGGGCGGGTGAGGGAGCGAGGGCGGAGGGCTCCACGGCCGCCGGTTCCACCGAACCCACCAGGGTGATCGGGGAGGTGCAGCCCCAGATCGCGAACAGCAACGCCAGCGGCACGACCCACACCCGCCACACCCGCATGCTTCCCCCCGAAAGCGCCGCGGGGACGGCGAGCGGCCCGGCCGGGTCCCCCCGCAAGATCATGACCGGGTATTCCACCAGGATGGGACATCAACGGCCGGTTGCTCGTACCGACGCGCCACTTCATGCCACATTCGGCGAGATGCTCCCCCTGGTGGCCATCTCTCATCCGATGCGCCCAGTTAGAGCTTTAAAGCCCCCAAGACAGGCGGACGCCCCGGGGCGCCTTCCGGGGGCGCGGCTCCCGGGGCGCGGGGCTCGGAACCACCGAAGCGTCAGGAGCGGTCAGGCGTCTCCCGGGGCTCGGTCACGACCATCATGAACCGCAGCGGCGTGTCCCCCTCGTTGGCGTACCTGTGCGGCCGGTCGGCGCTGAACACGACCGCGTCGCCCTCCTCCGCGATGTGGCTCTTGCCGTACACCGAGAGGGTGAGCCGCCCTTCGAGCACGGTCAGCATCTCGCGCGTGCCCGGGGGGTGGGCGTCGCCGTCGTGATGGTCGCCGGGGGCGAGCCGCCAGTCCCACAGCTCCAGGATGGCGGGCGCGTCGGTGCCGACCAGCAGCCGCGCGGTGCTGGACTTCCCGTGCGGGAAGGTGACGACGTCGGCGCCGCTGACCACCCGCACCACGGGCGTGTCGGCGACCTCCACCATCCGCGCGACGGTCACCCCGAGCGCGTCGGCGATGCGGGTGAGCGTGCTGATGCTCGGGTTCGTCCTGCCCTGCTCGACCTGGACGAGCATGCCCCGGCTCACTCCCGAGCGCGCGGCGAGCTCGTCGAGGGTCATCTGCCGGTGCGCCCGCTGCGCCCGCACGTTGTTGGCGACCGCGGCGGTGATCGTCTCTGGATCCATGAGTTCAGTGTAGTGAACTCGATTTGCACTCTATTGCACTTCATATATTGTCCTGTCAGTACAGTCTATTGAACCGAGGTGGAACGTGACGGCTGTGATGCTGGCGACGGCCTGCGCGCTGGTGTACGGCACCGCCGACTTCCTCGGCGGTCTGGCCACCCGCCGGTCGCGGGTGCTCGCGGTGGTGGTCCTCTCCCAGGTCGCCGGGCTGGCCGTGATCGTCGCGCTGCTGCCGTTCCTGCCGGAGGCGCCCTCGCCCGCGGCCCTCGCCTGGGGCGCGGCCTCCGGGCTGTGCGGCACCGCGGGGATCGTGCTGTTCTACCGGGCGCTGGCCACCGGCGTGATGTCGGTGGTCGCGCCGATCACCGCGACCGTCTCGGCGGCACTGCCCGTGCTGTTCGGGCTCGCCGTCGGGGAGCGCCCCGAGCCGGTCGCGCTGGGCGGGGTGGTCCTCGCGCTGCTCGCGGTCCTGCTGGTGAGCCGCGGCTCCTCGGACAGGAAGGCCACCCGGGGGTACGGCCCGATCCTGGCCTCACTCGCCGCGGGCGCGGGTTTCGGCGGCTTCTTCGTCATCATCGCCCAGGCTCCGGTGGACTCCGGCATGTGGCCGCTGCTCGGAGCGCGCCTCACCTCCGTCACCTCCATCGCCGTGCTCGCCCTCGCCACCGGCCGCGCCCTGCGCCCCGGGTCCGGCACGCTGCGCGTCATCTTCGCGGCCGGGACGCTCGACATGGCCGCCAACGTGCTCTTCGTGCTCGCCCAGCAGCGCGGGATGCTCAGCCTCGTCGCCGTCCTGGTCTCGCTCTACCCGGCGAGCACCCTGCTGCTCGCCCGCCACTTCCTGGGAGAACGGCTCAACCCGGTGCAGGTGGTGGGAATCGGCTTCACCCTCGCCGCGGTCGCGTTGATCGCGTCCGGTTGACACGATGTCGCCGACTGACTCTGTTGTGTTGAAGCCGGACGCTTGTTACGGTCATCCCCGTGCAGCCCGAGCGGGCGTTCCTCGACTCCGGCGGGCCGTTCGCGCACACGGCTGTCGCGTACGGCTCCGATTCCGGTTTCCTGAGACTCGTCCAGCCCCTGATCGCCGGCGCCCTCCGCGAGGGCCGGCGGATCCTGGTCGTCGCGGGCGAGCGCGGGCTCGACCTGATCGGTGACGCCTTCGGCACCGACACCCGCCTCATCGACCGCCGCCCCTCCGGGAAGTGGTACGCCCACCCCACGCGGACCCTCGCCGCCTTCCACGACTACATCCGCCGGCGGGAGCGGCCACTGGTCCTCGGGGAGCCGGTGTGGACAGGCTGGACCGAGCGGCAGGCCCGCGAGTGGATCCGCTACGAGTCGGTGCTCAACGCCGCCTTCGCCGGGATCCCGGTCAGCCTGTGGTGCCTGTACGACGAGACGCTGGCACTCGACCACGTCCCGCGCACCCATCCCACGGAGCTGAGCGACGCCGGCCTGCGGCGGAGCGACCGCTATGTCTCCCCGGAGCGGTTCGCGCCGCCGGGGGACGACCTCCCCCTCCCCGACCCGCCCCCGTCCGCGGTGGTCACCGACTTCACCCTGGGGGAGCTGGGACGACTGCGCGCGCTCGTCACCGACTACGCGCACCGGGTGGGCATGCGGCGCGACCTGGTCGCCTCGCTCGTGCTGAGCGTCTCGGAGATGGCGGCCAACAGCGTGGAGCACGGCGCGGGACACGGCCGGGCGACCATCTGGGCGGCCGGCGGCGAGATCGTGTGCGAGATCGCCGACTCCGGTGGCGGCGACCTGGACGTCCCGCTGCCCGGCTATCTCCCGCCCGAGCCCGGCTCGCCACGCGGCTACGGGCTCTGGATCAGCCGCCAGCTCTGCGACCTGGTCCAGGTGCGCGGCGTGGACGGCGAGCTGCGGGTCAGGCTCCACATGGCGCTGGACTGACCGTCCGTCCCCACCGGCGCGAGGGCCCCGGGCGCGCGTACGGCCCGCGCCCTCTTCGGGTGCGGGCCGTACGAGAGATCGGAGAACAGGGGAGGGAGCGGGGATCAGGCGGCCTCTCCTCGGGGAGATCAGGCGGCCTGGACCTCCTCGGGCACGCGGAGGCCGCCCTCCTCGCGGGCGTAGTCCTCGAGCATGGTGCGGAGCTGGCGCCGGCCCCGGTGGAGGCGGGACATGACCGTGCCGATGGGGGTGCCCATCCGCTCGGCGATCTCCTTGTAGGCGAAGCCCTCGACGTCGGCCAGGTAGACGGCCACCCGGAAGTCCTCGGGCAGGGAACGCAGGGCGTTCATGACCGCGCTGTCGGGCAGCTGCTCCAGCGCCTCGGTCTCGGCGGACTTGAGACCGCTGGACATGTGGGACTCGGCGGCGGCGAGCTGCCAGTCCTCGATCTCCTCGGTGGCCGAGAGCTTGGGCGAGCGCTGCTTCTTGCGGTAGTCGTTGATGAAGTTGTTGGTCAGGATGCGGTGCAGCCACGCCTTGAGGTTGGTGCCCTCACGGAACTGGTGGTACGAGGTGAAGGCCTTGGTGACGGTCTCCTGGACCAGGTCCTCGGCGTCGGCGGTGTTGCGGGTCAGACGCATCGCGGACGCGTAAAGCTGGCTGGTGACCGGCACGACGTCACGCTCGAACCAGTCCTGGCGCTGCTCTTCCGTCATCGTGATCATTGGACCCCCCTCGTACTCTTCCCCCCATTACCGCCCGGCGACGTTGCGACGCACCCTTTCTGACGGCGCACTTGATGCTCGCAGGCACCTTGTAAGGGGGCCGTTAAAAGCGTTACGTGGTCAGGGGACTGATCTTTGGCTGTGCCAACGGCGGGTGCGACACGCTCTACAGCCGGACAAGTCTCAGTATCGTAACATCGTTCCCCGGATTCGGTAGAGGCTGTGTCCATCATCACATAACCCCAGGTAGGGGTCACTTTGGGGTCGTGAAAAACGTCGATCGCCATGCCTCCGGAACCCGCGACCGGCTGGCTGGAGCCGATCGGCGAGCCGAGGCCCGTGCCCTGAGAAACTCCGACACCCATCTCCACGTCTCCCCGCTTCCCGCGTGTTGGGGACTTAGAGCGTGACTCATTTGGTGAGTCTTCGGTAGCAGATAAGCGCCGCTGCGAGAGCGACAAAAGATGCGAAGTGATCGGCGCGGCGCTCGTAACGGCG